>JAUYAK010000099.1 GCA_030693515.1 Opitutaceae bacterium | reverse complement strand
TGGTCAAATGTAACAGGAAACTTCCGCCCTGGCGTCAACGAGTCGGCGGAAATCAGTCAGGTCAGGGATTTTCCTCCCGCCCTGAGAATCAGCGGGGTTTCGGTGGCGCCGAAACCTGCCGCAGCACGATCACGCCATCGCTCCGGCGCTCGACCGCCACGTGAAAACTCGTTTCCAGCAGCCGCACAAATCCGTCCACGTTGTCCGAGCGCAGCGTCGCGCCGATCGGCAGCGCCGCCAGCGCCGGATCGTCCACCACCAGTTTCACCCGGTTGTCGCGGTTGAATTCCGCCACGACTTGTTCGAGCGGTGCGTCGGTAAACTCGAGTTGCCGATATTGCCAGGCCACCAGCCGCGCCAGTTCGTCCGCTGCCACGGTGGAGACCTTGGGCGGCGCGCCCGGCTCGACCAGTGAAACCACCGCGCGCTCGCCCGCGTCGATCAGAGTCACAGAGGACAGAGGACTGAGAACTGAAGAAGCGGCCGCTGCTCCGTCCTCCGTCCTCCGTCTTCCGTCCTCCGTCGCCACCCCAACCCGGCCCTCGGTCACGAGCACCTCCACCGACTTCGCCGCCAGTTTCACCTCGAACGCCGTGCCCACCGCGCGAATCTCCACGCGCCCCGCCTGCACGATGAACGGGCGCGCCGGGTTTTTCCGCACGCTGAAATGCGCCTGACCCCGCACGAGTCGCACGCGGCGTTCGTCCGCGCCGAACCGCACCTCCACCTCCGCACCGCGATTGAGGTCGATCGTTGAACCATCCTCGAGGAGCTTGCGCCGAATCTGCGGATCGGGCGCGGCTGGCGTCGCCCGCGCCGCGACCGCGACGTCCGGTTTCCACGGCTGCCAGAGTGCCACGGCCAGCGCGATGCCCGCCGCCGCGGCGAAGCCCACCGGCAAAACCCAGCGCCCCGGCCCTCGCGCCCGCGGCGGCGTGAGCAAATCGGGATTCGGCCGCGCACCGTGCTCGGGCCGCCATTGCGCGAGGAGCTTCAGGCCGCGGACGGTTTGCTGGTGGCGCGCGAGCCACTCGCCATGACGCGGGTCCGCGGCCAGCCACTGAAAAAACTCGTCCTGCTCCGACGCCGTCAGCCCGCGATCCTTTCGCGCGAGCCAGGCGGCGGCCTGGAGTTCGATGTCGGCCTCACGACCCGGGTTGAGATGCGTTGAGTCCACGGCGGATTCAGGATGGGCAACGCCGCCGCACGAATTGCGTGCAGCGTTTGATCCCGATGGTGACCTGCGCCTCGACCGTGCGCACCGAGATGCCGAGTTCGGCGGCGACGGCCTTTTGCGACAGGCCGTAAACGTGGCGCAGCGTCATGACCTGGCGGCAGCGGTCGGGCAGCGATTGGATGGCTTGCGTCATGAGTTCGATTTCCTGGTTGCGGGCGACTGTCTCCGCGACGTTGTCGCCGTCCTCCAAGACGCACAACTCGTCGATCTCCCCTAAAGGTTCCACGCGCGCGATCTGCCGGCGGCGGAAATAATCGAGGGCGAGGTTGCGCGCCGTCGCGAAAAAGAACGCCTTCGGCTGCCGCACTTCCGTCCGGCTGCGCGCCGCGAGCACGCGCGCGTAGGCCTCCTGCACGATGTCATCGACGTCCGCGAGCTGCGGGAACCGGCTCTGCAGCCAGGCTCGCAGCATTGCCTCGTGCGGCTGCACAAACTGGGACAGCCAGCGGTCGGTTTCGGGATCGGGCGGAGGCATGGAGGCGGGGAAACGCAGTCACGGAGCAATCTTCCCCGGCGATGTGTGGAAAATTGTCGGGAAAGTCGATCCGTTTTCCAAAGCGAATCAATGTGGGGAGCGAGATGATCGTCGTTTACCTACTGGTCTCTTGTGGCAATGTATAGACTCGCACGTAGTCGACGAGCAGGGTCTGCGGGAAGGTGGTGGTCACGTCGGGGTTGCCGGGCCAGTTGCCGCCGACAGCTAGGTTCAGCAGCAAGAACGCCGGTTCATCGAAAACCCAGCGCGCACCGGCGGGCAGTTGTGCCGGAGTGAGAGTGAAATAGGCGGTGCCGTCGAGAGACCACGCGATTTTTTCGGGCGACCAATCCACGGCGTAAACATGGTAGGCGGCGCTCAACGCCGCTCCGGTCGGCAGGGTGGTGGCGGCGCTGAGGCCATTCTGGCCGGAGTAGCCGGGGCCGTGCAGCGTGCCGTGGAGTTTGGCGGGCTCGTGGCCCAACTGTTCCATGATATCGATCTCGCCGCAGGTGGGCCAGCCGACTTTGGGCTTGTTCCCGCCCAGCATCCAGAACGCCGGCCACACGCCGCGTCCGCGCGTGAGTTTCATCCGCGCCTCGATGCGACCGTAGGTGACGGCGAACTTGCTCTCGGTCTTCAGCCGGGCTGAGGTGTAGCCGCCCGGATCCGAGCGCAACGCGCGGATCGCAAGGGCGCGACCGTCGAGCGCCGCAGGGTCGGCGACGATGGAGGAATTTTCGCGCGCGGCGGTGTAAGTCTGGAGTTCGTTGTTGCCCCAGCCGCCGGCACCGAGGTCATGGGCCCAGCGTGCGGGATCGGGGGCGGAGCCGACCGGCTGGTTGAATTCATCGCTCCAGATGGGCTCGGATCCGGCGAGGGCGAACAGGGGCCAGCCGAAAAGGGCGGTGAGGAGGGGGAATCTTGGCATGGTGTGCTACAGACTGCGCAACGATTTGAGGGCTGTCCATCGGGCTGAATCGCTCGGAGCTGACCGAGAGGCAGGATAATACTCGGGCAGACGTGAGTGAGGGAGACCACGATTCGGCCGGCCAGGGCCGACGAACCCACGCGGGCTTAAAGCTGGAGGCTCGTTGTCAGCGTGAATTCCTGTGGCACGTCGTGATAGTCGAAGTAGTCCCGGATTCGGCGTGATCGGCGCGAGCGCGTTGGGTGCGACGGGAGTAGCGGCGCGAGGCGGGTGCCGGCGAAGATCGTGAAGGCAAGGCTGGAAGGGCGCGACGTGGCGTGGCGCGCGGTTCAGATAGAATCCAGGCCGCGCGTCGTGCCGGTGCTGGTGGCGAACTTGTCCGCTTCGAGGCCCATGCGCTGGAGCATCGAGACGTAGAGATTTGGCAGGGGGTAATTGCGCTCGCGGTCGAAGGCGAGGTGCTGGCCGTGGCGGAAACCGCCGCCGGCGAGGATCACGGGCAGGTTCGTCGTGACGTGGGTGTTCGCGTTGCCGAGATTGCTGCCGTAGAGAACCATCGTGCGGTCGAGCAGCGTTTCGTCGCCCTCGGGGCGCGCCTTGAGATCGGCGAAGAGGCGGTCGAGCAGTTTCAGGTGCGCGCGGTCGATCGCCTCGAGCTGCTTGAGCTTCCCTTCGCTCTTCCCGTGGTGCGAGAGGTTGTGGTAGCCGTCGGAGATGGGCGTGCCCGCGACGTCGATGACGGGCGAGTTGACGCTGTCGAGCATGAGCGTGACCGCGCGGGTGGAGTCGGTCTCGAAGGCGAGGCGCGCCATGTCATACATGAGGCGGACCTTCTCCAAGTATTCGCGCGGGTCGGCGGGATCGAGGGGCGGCTGGGCGGTATTGGGCACCAGCGTGGGGTTGCTTGAGGTGGCTGACACATTGAGCGCGCTAAACGTGGTCTCGTTGTCGCCGAGGGTGAAGAAGAGCGCGCCGGTGTTCGTATTTTGCGCGATGACCTGATCGGGCACATCGCCGATGAGCGGGGCGACGGCGTGGAGCGTGACCGGGAGCAGGGACCACAGCAGCGTGGTGAGGAGATTCTTCTTCACGGGCAAATTTTTCACGACGAGTTGATTTCGAGGAGGACGGTATGGACTCGGTCTTGCGGATCGCGTGCGACAATCGCCGGGCGACGCTACCGTCCCAACGGCGAGAGCGGTGCATCCGTTTACCGCAGCCGCGCCGCGATTCGCGGCGTCGGAGCCCGCGGGCTTTGCCACGGGGCTGGGTGGGGCGGACACGGAGCGCGCTTGAGCGCCGCGACGACTACCGCCCTTTCCGCAACACGATCGCCCCATCCGCGCGGCGCTCCGATTTCACGTCGTAGATTTCCTCCAGCGCGCGCACGAAGCCCTCGACGTCGTCCGTCGGAAAACGCCCGCCGATTCTCACCGCGCCGAGCGCCGGATCGCCGACCTCGATGCGCCGCCCCGACCGTTCGGCAAACGCCGCGACGAGTTCGCTCAGCGTCGCGCCCGCAAGTTCGAGCATTGGCTCGTTCCACGCGAGCGTCCGCGCCATCTCCGTCGCTGAGATCGCGCTCACCACGACCGCCGGGGCCTGCGGCTCAGGCACCCGCGCCACGACCGCGCGGTGGCCGGCTCCGACCATCACCGGCGCGGAAACCGTTGCGTCCGCCGCTCCGTCGCTGAGAAAATTTTCCTTCGCCGCCCGGGCCGGCGTCACCTGCACCGTGCCCTCCGTCACCAGCACATCGACGGCGTGCGGTTCGAAGCGCACCGCGAAAGCCGTGCCCACGGCGCGCACCGTCACGCCGCCGACTTCGACGAAAAACGGCCGCGCGGCATCCTTCGCCACCACGAAAAACGCCTCGCCGCGCACCAGCCGGATGCGGCGTTCGGCGGCGGTAAACGCCTCCGCGATTTCCGCCCCGGCCCGGAGCCGCGCCACGCTTCCGTCCGCGAGCCGCCGCGTGACGACGGCCGGCGCCGTGTTGGCGACCACGTTCGCGGGCGGGTGCTGCGGCGCGCGCTGCGATGACACGAAGGCCAGCGCTACGAGCGCCGCCGCCGCGAGTCCGCCCGGGACAGCCCAACGCCAGCGCGCCCGCGCCGCTGGCGCCGATGCCGGTTCCGGCGCGCGCCGCACCGCGGAACCGAGTTCGCGAAACGTCCGCCACGAAACCGACGATTGGTCAAACGCCGCCGCGTGCCGCGCATCGGCCGCCAGCCACGCCGCGAGTTCCGCGGTCTCCTCGGCGGAGAGCTGCCGGTCGCGCCGCACGACCCAGCGCGCAGCGAGGTCGCGGATGGCGGCCTCGGCTTCAGGGCGGGAGTGAAAATTGGCCGGCTTCATGGTGAAGGTTTCGTTCCCGGCAACGCCCCGCGGGCGGCGAAGAAATCCTCGCAGCGCCGCAGCGCCTTCGTGAGCTGCGATTCGACGGTGTGCTCCGCGATGCCGAGGCGCGCGGCGATCTCGCGTTGGGAAAGATTTTCGAATTGGCGGAGGAGAAACACGGCGCGGCAGCGGTCCGGCAGCGCCTCGATCGCGTCGGCCAGCAGTTCGATTTCCTGCCAGCGGCTGACGAGTTCGGCGGAGTCGGGCCTTTCATCCAAGACGTTCAAATACTCGGTTTCCGTTACGGGCGCGATTCCGGCGGTGCCGCGGCGGCGGAAGAGATCGTGCGCGGCGTTGCGCGCCATCGTGAACAGCAGCCCGCGCGGCGAGCGCATCCGGCCCTGCTCCCGTATCCGCAACAGCCGCGCATAGCTCTCCTGCACGAGATCGTCGATGTCGGCCGGGCGCGCGACGCCCAGCAGGTAGCCGCGCAACATGCTTTCGTGCGGCTGCACTTCTTTCGCGAACCAGGCGGCGGTTTCTGAATCTTGGGGCGGCATCTCCGGGGTAGGGGTAGGTGAGCGCCAGCATGGAATCTCCGCCAGCATCGCGAACGCAAGCGCCGCGCACCCGGTGTCGTGAAAAAAACTCAAACTTCATGTAACGGAATCGGGCGCGGTCGGCGACGTTCATGTAAACCCCCGCTTTGTCCCACTCGTCCGCCAACCCCGCGCGCCGCCTTGCCCGGCGCCAGCTTGACCCCGTAGCCTCGGTGCCCCGGCACCCCGCCGTGCTCGCACCCATGCACCTGCCCCGTCCCGTTTTCTATTCCTGTCTGATTTCCGCGCTCGTGGCGGGCGCTGTGCCCATGGTCGCCGAACCCGCCCGCCTTGCGCCCACGCCCACCGCACCGCGCGAGCCGCGTGACCCGCGCTCGTTTCAAATCTCCGCGGCGGATGCGAGCGACTCGCTGGCGATGTTTTCCCGCCAGGCCGGCACCGCCCTCGTCTATGTGATCGAGCAGGTGCGCGGCGTCCGCACCAACGCCATCGAGGGTCGCCTGCCTCCGCGCGAGGCCCTCGAGCGCCTCCTCGCCCACACCACGCTCACCGTGGTCGAAGACAACCGCACCGGCGCACTGATGGTCAAACGCGAGCCCCCGCCCGAGCCCGCCGCGCCTAACAGGCCCCACTCTGATTTCGGAGCGAAAGAAACCTCCCAAGAAACCATGAAAACGCCACGCACCAAATCACTCGCTGCTCGGTTAGTCGCTGTGCTTGCCGCCATGAGCGCATCCCAGCTCCCGGCACAAACTCCTCCGTCTGCCACAGCCGAAGTAATCACCCTCAACGCCTTCACCGTTTCCGCCACCGATACCAGCGGCTACCGCGCGGAGAAAACCGTCTCCGGCACCCTCATCGCCACCGATGTGAGGAGCATGCCCGCAAGCATCCAGGTCGTCACTGAGGCGCTGCTGGCCGACATGGACACTCGCCGGGTCGAGGACTCGATCCGGTTTGTAAGCGGCGTCGGCCTCGCCGCGCGCAACGAGGGCGCGGGCGGCGGCACCCGCAGCGAACAATTCGTCGTGCGCGGCTTCCAGACTTCGCAGGTGTTGCGCAACGGTATTCGCATGCAGGGCATCACGAACTCGGCGAATCTCGAACGCATCGAAGTCCTCAAGGGGCCGAGTTCGATTTTCTTTGGCGCCGCCGATCCGGGCGGGGTCATCAACGTCATCACCAAGCGACCGCTCGGCGAACGCTATGGCGCGGTGCGCCTCGGCTTCGGCGACGACAACTACAAATACGCCGAGTTCGATTTCAACCAGCCCGTCGTCGAAAAGAAACTCCTCTTCCGCCTCATGGGCTCACGGCTCGACACCGACGGCTGGCGGAAATTCTGGCACGACAACCAGACGTTTCTCAGCGCCGTCGCCGAGTGGAATCCCACGGCCACGACGCGTGTCACCTTCGACGCACAGTATCGCAAGCAAACCGGCGTCCAGGAGCGGCTCGGCGACGTCTTTCTGACCTCGGACCGCCCCGCGCCTTTTACCCAGCAGCTGCTGACGGGTGCGGCACTGCAGCGCACCATCGAACTCGGGGCGCTCACGCCGACGGACACCTATGACGACGAGACAAATTTTCACTCAATTATCCTGGCGCAGAAGTTCGGCGACCGCGTGCTCGTCAGCGCCGTCTATGGCGCGAGCGACGGCAACCGGCTCCAGCGCACCACCGTCACGCGCAACCGGATCGCGACGCTCGACAATTTCTCCTATTTCGACCGTCCCGGCATCGTGTCGATCGGCGCGGTGAACCGCACGATCAACGTCAATATCCTCGTCTCCTGCGATCTGCTCCACACCAAGAACAAGCTCGTCGTCGGCTGGGATCGCTCCGAAGCCGCCGGCAAGGAGCTACTCTTCGCCTACGCCAACGCCAGCCCGTTCACGACGAAGCGATTTCTCTTCGACACTGGCAGCGACGCCGAGATCTTCGGCGTGAAGAAATACCCGACGCTCGAGGAAATCGGCACGCCCGACGGACCGGGCGCAGTCGTCAACAACCCCTGGTCCAAGCCGATCTGGCAACAAGGCGCCTACGTGACCAACCAGATGAAACTGCTCGGCGACCGGCTGACACTGCTGGCCGGCACTCGGTGGAGCGACCTGCGCGCACAGGGCCGGACTGCGTGGACCCCGCAATACGGCGCGACCTATGCAATCACGCCGGGCATCTCCGCTTACGCGCTCTACTCCGAGTCATTCCGGCCCAACGGCCGCGCGAGTTCGATCGATCCGCTCTCACCTTTCTTCCCGCCGGAAAACGGCGCTGGAAAAGAGGCGGGGCTGAAATTTTCCCTGGTGAAAAACAAACTCACCGGCACCGTGGCGCTCTTTCAGGTGGACAAGAAAAACGTCCGCCGCGTTAATTCCGGAGCTGCCGTCCTCGGCATCAACGGCGCGACGCTCACCGATGGCGAGCGATCCGACGGCTACGAGATGGACCTGGTCTGGACGCCGACCCGGAGCTTCACCGCGATTCTCTCCGGCGCGCATATCGATGCGCGCATCTTCGCCGATGTCATCAACGCTGGAAGTTCCCCTGACCTGAACGGCGACGGCAAGCCCGACACCCTGGGCCTGCCGTTGGTCGGCAACTCACCCAACTCCTACGCGCTTTGGGTCAAATACGAATTCACTCAGGCACCGGTGAGCGGACTCGCTTTCAGCCTGGGCTATCAACGCCGCGAAGGCCCCATCCCGCTCGACGCTTCGTTCGCGCGGAGATTGGTGGTGCAGGAATCCTACGACCGTCTCGACCTCGTCGTCGCCTACTCGACGCGCGTTTTCCAGCGCCGGGTGCGATTCCAACTCAACGTCAATAACGTCACTGACAATTTTTACGCGGATCGCTCCCTCGGCTATGCGAATCCGCGGACGTGGCGCGTCTCGGCCGGCACGACGTTCTAGCTCGGAGCATTCACATCCATGAAACGCCGCACTTTCCTCAACACCCTCGGCGCCGCGTCGGCCACGAGCGTCTTGGTCGGCGCAGAAGCCCCCAAAGCACTGCGCACGCTGGACACGGACGTCCTGATAATCGGCGGCGGCACGGCCGGGACGATTGCCGCCGTGCAGGCCGGCCGACTCGGCGCACGCACGATCCTCGTCGAATCCGGCAGCCAGCTTGGGGGCACGACCACCACGGCGGGCGTCGATTTTCCCGGCTTGTTTCACGCTTGGGGCAAGCAGGTGATCGCCGGCATCGGCTGGGAACTCGTGACCGCAGCGGTGAAGTTGAACGATGACGATCTGCCGGACTTCACCAAGCCCACCGGAACGCAGCACTGGCGACATCAGGTGAAAATCAGCGGTCAGCTCTACGCCGCGCTAGCGGAGGAAGCGTGCGTGAAAGCCGGCGTGCAACTACGCTACTACGAGTTTCCCGAAACCGTCGCTCCGACTGCTTCTGGCTGGCGGGTGCGCCTCGTTGGCAAAGGCACCAGTGTCCAAGTGACGGCAAAGCAACTGGTGGACTGCACGGGTAACGCGGCGGTCGTGGGCTTGATCGGCTTGCCGCGCTTGCGTGAGAAAGTCGCCCAGCCCGGCACCTTGATCTACCGGCTCGGCGGCTGGGATGCCGCCACTGTGGACATGAATGCCCTGCAAGCGCAGGCAAATGCCGCGATCAAATCCGGCGCGCTGCTCTCGACAGATATTCGGGGCAACATCGCCGGCTTTCTGCGCAACGGCGGCGAGAACGCGATGCACGTGCCGGGCGCCGATTCGTCCACTTCCGAGGCCCACACGGCCACGAACATCCTCGGCCGCCAGTCGGTCCTGCGCGTCCTGCGTTTCCTCAAGCAGGAGCCTGCCTTCGCCCTCGTGAAAGTCGAGCGCCTCCAGGCCGAGACCGGGGTGCGCGAGACGTTTCGCACCGTCGGCGAAGCCACTGTCAGCGTTGACGACTATCAGACCGGCCGAATTTTTCCCGACGCCGTGGCGCACTCGTTTTACCCAATCGACCTGCATGTCGATGGGAGCATCGTGCCGAAGCACCTGAAGGAAGGCGTCGTGCCGACGATTCCGCTCGGGGCCTTGATTCCGAAATCGAGCAGGAATCTGATGGTGGCGGGCCGCTGCCTGAGTAGCGACCGGCTGGCCAACTCGGCGCTGCGCGTGCAAGCCTCCTGCATGGCGATGGGCCAGGCGGCCGGCGTCACTGCGGCGCTGGCGGCAAGGGCAGGAACAACGCCCCTGCGCATGCCCCTCGTAAATATTCGACGCGAACTGGCCCTCCATGGAGCAATAGTTCCAAAAACAGATTAACCCGATCCACCGACTGAGTTTCGTGTATTACAGAGGTGAGCTAATGTGGTCTGGCTTTGGCCTGTGAGCTTCGGCGGACCAGACGACGGCGGCGATCTGAACTACGGCGCGTAGATTTCCAGAAGGACGGTGCCGTTGCCGCCGAGGGCGTGGGCGGTGTAGGCGCCGGGGGTGAGCGTCACGAGGAGGGTCGCATCCTTGCTCGCGGCGGGCAGCGCGAACGCGCCGGACGACACGGCGTAGGCGGCCACCTGCGCGACGTTGGCGGCGGCGCTCCAGTTGTCGTTTTCGGATTGCACGGTGGCGCCGGCGTAGAGCCGGAGCAGGGGATCGGCGAGCGCGCCGGGGACGTTGAAGTTTGCGAGCGTGGGACGGTTGAGAGGATATCACATTGGTCGGCCTGATGAAATCTTCAGCGTGCGCTCGCACGTGCCGGTCGTTCGCGCGCGCGACGCCGTCACGCCTCATCTACGCGGCGAGCTCAACTCCGCCGCTGCGCCGCCGGATCAAAAACTAATCGTCGCGCTGAGTTGATAGGAGCGCGGTTGAAGGTAAATGAAGGTCGTCGGCACGGTGGTGCGGTCGGGGCGCGAGATGTCGCCGTTGGGCGCGCGCAGGCCGGAGCCGACGTAGATGAGGTCGGTGTTGTCGAGGGCGTTGCGGACGCTGAGGTTGAAATCGACGGCGTAGCGCTGGGAGAACTTCCACGGGTAGGCGAGCGTGAGCGTCGTCGTATGATAGGCTTTGCGGAAGATGCGGTCGTTGATGCCGACGGCCGGATCGTCGATGGCGGTCAGAGGACTGGCGGGGTTGACGATGGTGTCGCCGCTGCGGTTGCCGATGGCGGTCTTGCCGATGTATTGGATGCCGCCGCCGATCCGCAGGCCCTTGAGCTTCGTGCGGGAAAATTTGTAGTCGGTGAAGATATTGGAGGTGAACTTGGGCTGGGAGTTGAACGACGGGAGGCGCGGGTCGGTGCCGCCCTTGAACTGGACGATGTTGTTCCAAGCGGCGGCGGCGGACGCGGCGTCAGGCGAACGATTGCCCACGGGAATGTTGGTATCGACGGTGGCGGTGTTGCTGGCGTCGATGAGCACGCCGGCGTCGAGCACGATCTGTTTCAGGGTCGCCTCGTTGGCGGCGAGGTAGGCGAACTCATCTTTGCGGGAGTTCAGGCTGAGGTTGGTGGGGATGCCGGCGTTGGCGGTGAGGCGCCACGCTGTGGTGAGATTGGCGACAATATCCACCTCGTAGCCGCGGTTCTTGGCGTCGGAAAAGTCAAAGGTGATCGTGGAGAGCTGGTTCAGGCCGCGGGTATTGAGGCCGTTGGGGCTGAGGTCGCCGACTTTGTTGGCGTCAACGATGTTGGCGTATTTGCGGGTGTTGCCGGTGTTGTCGAAGGCGCCGTTGACCTGCTCGCCGTTGTATTTGCCGATACTGGCGGTGAGGCGGCCTTGGAGGAGATTGAAGCGGATGCCGGCATCCCAGCCTTCGCCGGTGGAGACGGGGAGCGACTGGCCGGTGATGGTGATGCCGGCGCCGGGCGGGCGGAAGGACTGGGCGAAGTTGGCGTAGGCGCTGACCCACGAGGTGAAATTGAGCACGCCACCGTAGGAGTAGGTGGTGGATTTGACGTCAACCTCGGGGGCGGAGTAGTCGTCGCGGAAACGGTCCCTGGCGTATTGGGGCAGGGGCTTGAAGGCGGCGTCGCGGGGGCGGGCGGCGGCGTCGAGCTTCGCGCCGTTGCCCGTGATGTTGCCGGCGGCGTCCTTGGCCTGATAGGTGAGATTGAAATAATCCTTCGGGCCGATGGGGCGGTAGTAGATGGTCTGGCCATCCCAGTCGGCGGGGAAATCGGCGGCAACGATGTTGTTGTTGCCGTTGGCGGAGTAGTTCCGGGCCTTCACGGAGTCGCGGCGGCCGCCGCCGATGAGATTGAGGCGGCCTTTGAAGAGCTTCGCGCTGAGGGAAGTCTGCGCGTAGCGGAACGTGGTGTCGGAGGCGCGGAGCGTGCCGATGCTGCGGAGGTCGGTGATCTTCGAGACGGTGTAGGTGGTCGTGGTGCCGGCGATTGGGTTGATGTATTGGACGCTCGTCGGGTAGGTGACGGGCTGGTTGGGGCTGTTCAGGTAGAAGCGGTAGGTGAAGTTGTCGTCGATGGCGCGGCGGCGGATGTCGGGGTTGCGGTTGAGGACGCTGGTGTCGGCGTTGAGATCGTTGCGGATCGCGCGGGCGCCGACGATGAAGCCGGCGCGGAAATCGCCCCAGCGGGTGCGATCGAAGACGAGGCCGAGGGCGGCGCGGCCTTCGCGGATTTTGTTGTGGTAGTAGAACGAGGAGGCGAGGGCCTCGCTGTAGGGTTGCTTGAAGTTGGGGTTGGGCCGGCCGTCGGGCAGGGTGGCGTTGAGGTCGATGAAGATGTTGCCCATGCGGGAGGCGGCGGTCTCGACGTGCTTGTCGGTGCGGACGACGGTGCCGGCGGCTTCGAAGAAGAGGTGCTCGCCCTGCTGGTGCTCGAAGAAAAGCGCGGCCTCGTGGAAACCGTATTCGAGGGTCGGGGTGTTGGGCTGGATGACGGTTTCGCGGGAGGGACGACGGAAGAAGGAGCCGGTCTCGGAGAGGCCGAAGAGGAGATTGGGCGAGTAGAAACTGTCGAGGGTGGGGCCGCCGTTGATGCCGAGGTTGGCGGTGGAGAGGGCGAATTTGCCGCCGACGGGGACGTTGGCGTTGGCGGTGCCGCCCTGAGTGCGCCAAGTGTTGGCCCAGTTCATCACAGTGCCGCCGTCGGTGCCGGGGACGTAAATGAGCTGGGGGGAAGTGGCGGAGCCGACGATGGAGACGCCCTTGTTGTCGGAGTTGGCGATGGTGGTGGTGCCGGCGGTGGGGACGGTGGTGACGCCGTCCCAGCCAGAGACGGACTCAAAGGTCGTCTCGCGACCCATGATCAGACTCTGGGTGTAGTATTCCACCTCTCCGCGAATCTGCGTCCGGCGAAACGGCTTGAAGGTGGCGGTGAAATTGGCGCCGCGGCGGTTGTCGAATTCGAGCTGGCGCCACGTGTCGGCGTTTTGCCAGAGGAGGTTGGTGCGGACGGCGAGCTTGTCGTTGATCGGGGTGTTGACGTCGATCGTGGTGCGGTAGCGTTCCCAGGAGCCGGTGAGGAGGGAGACTTTGTTGAACGCTTTGTCGGTGCGGGCCTGCTTGGTCATGCCGTTGACGACGCCGCCGAGACCGCTGGTGCCGATGAGGAGGGCATTGGGCCCGCGGGCGAAGTCGATGCGCTCCTGGCTGTAGGTGTCGGTGTTGAGGCCGAGGAGGAAAAAGTTGCGCTGGGCGCCGTTGGTCTGGAGACCACGGGATATGATGCTGGAGCCACCTTCGTTGTCGTTGTAGCGGTAGGCGCTGAGCGAGACGATTGGCATGTAGGAACCGACGGACCAAGTGAGCGCCTGCTCCTGGTCGATGATACCGACGGCGTCGATGAAGTCGCGGGTGAGGACGGAGTAGGCGAGCGGGGTATCCTTGAGCGCGGTGTTGAGCCGGCCGCCGGCAAGCGAGCTGGCGGCGACGAAGCCTTCGTCTTTTTCGGTGGCGACGCTGAACGGCGACATCATGACGACCGATTCAGCGGTGGTGGCGATGGCAGCGGCGCGCGACGCAGCGCGCGGCGTTGCGGGGGCGTTTGGGCGCTCGACGGTCGTGGCGTTATTTACGGTGACGGAGATCGCGTTGGTTTTGGCGTCGGTGGCGGAGGCGAGTTTGGTGCCGGCGAGGAGTTGGCGGAGAGCGTCGGCGACGGGGAGTTCGCCGCGCACGGTGTTGGTTGCGTGGCCGCGCACGTCCTGCGCGGGATAGACGATTTCACGGCCGGCCTGTTGGGCGAAGCGCCGAAGGGTGACAGCGGCGTCGCCGGCGGGGATGTCGAAGGTTCGCACGTTGTCGGCGGCGAACACGAGGCCCGCGGTCAGCAGCGAGCAGGCGAGGAGGAACGGACGGTAGGGTCGCATGGGTAGGGTGAGTGTTCCCGCACAAGACGGAACCGGCGGACGTTTCCGCCAAAGCTTTTTTCGCGGCGCGAGCGCAACAATCAACGGACGCGATGCAGCGTGATCGTATTTTCGCCGCGCTCGACGCGGACGCCGAAACTGGCCTCGAGCAGCCGCACGAAGCCGTCCACATTGTCCGAGCGGAACGACGCGCCGATCGGCAACGCTCGCAGGGCTTCGTCGGCGACGAGAATTTGCACCGTATTGCGGCGGTTGAACTCGGTGACGACTTCGGCCAGCGGCGTGGCGGCGAACTCCAGCAGCTTGGGCTGCCAGGCGAGCACTCGGTCGATGTCGGCGCGCGAGACAACCGTCATGACGGGTGCCGCGGCGGCGAGCGGCATTACTGCACGCTGGCCGGCGCTCACGAGCGATGGCGTAGGCAGCGGTGCGGCGGGACGGTCGAGTTGCACGAGGCCCTCGGTCACGAGGACATCGACTTCGGCCGCACTGAGCCGGACGTTGAAAGCGGTGCCGACGGCACGCACCGTGACTCCGCCGGCGTCGACGATGAACGGACGCGCGGGATTTTTCGCGACGGTGAACAGCGCCTCGCCCTGCGTGAGCCGCACTCGTCGCTCGGCGTCGGTGAACGCGACGGTGAGTGCCGCGCCGCGGTTGAGCTCGGCGAGCGTGCCGTCGTCGAGGACGAGCTGGCGGTAGCCTGGATCGCTCAATACTGCGCCGAACGAATTAGCCGGCTTGCCGGGTGGTATGAAAACGAACGCGAGACTCGCTGCTGCCACCAGGGTCACAGGCGCAATCCACCACAGGATATTTTTCGAACGACGACGTGATTTCGAGGCAGGTGCCAGCAAATCGGCATTGGGCTCCGCGCCGTGCTCCGGGCGCCATTGCGCGAGGTTCGCGAGTTCGCTCCAGCCGCGCTGGTGGCGTGCGAGCCGCTCGCCGTGCCGGGGATCCGCGGCGAGCCACTGGAAAAAATCGTCCTGCTCCGCGGGTGTGAGTCCACGGTCGCGGCGCGCCACCCACGTGGCGGCGGCATCGTCGATGGCGCGAAAGGTAGCAGAAGCGGAAGAACCTTCGTCGTGCGGCGTGAGCATGGCTTTTACTTCTTCCAATAGCGGGAGAGGAACTCGGTGCACTTGCGCACGCCTATGGTGACCTGGCCCTCGACCGTGTTTTCCGTGATGCCGAGCCGGGCGGCGATCTCCTTCTGCGAAAGCCCGTAGAGCCGGCGGAGCGTGAGCACCTGACGGCAGCGTTCGGGCAGCGACTGGATGGCAATAGTCAAGAGTTCGAGTTCCTGGTTGCGCGCGACGGTTTCGGGAATGCCTTCGGTGTCGTCCAAGACGTTGAGCGCGTCGTTTTCCGCTAAAGCTTCCGTGCGATTCGTGGCGGAGGTGCGGATGAAATCGATGGCGCGATTGCGCGCGGTGGCGAAGAGAAACGCCTTGGGCGACTGTATTTCCGCGCCGCGGACACGCGCCTCGATCACGTGCGCGTAGGCCTCCTGGACGATGTCGTCGATCTCTGAGAAATTGGGAAAACGGCTGGCAAGCCACGCGCGGAGCATCGGCTCGTGCGGGCGCAGTTGTTCGAGAAACCAGCGGTCGTGATCGGGCGGAGTTGCGCTCACGGGCGGGACGTTGAGGTGCGAATCCGCGCAATTCAAGGACGGTCGCGGCTGGCGCTCGCCGCCAACCACTGCGCTCAGCGTTTCCGTCTGGACTTCAGATTCTCAATGGCCGCACGCACGAGCTCCCCGACGGCGACGCGTTTAAGGCGCGCGGCGCGCTTGAGATCGGCGCGTTGAAGCCGCGGAATGCGCACCGAGATCTGGATGTGTTTCTCCTTCGAAGGTGTAAATCGATCAAAGTCGTATTGAGCCAAGGCGAAGCGCACAGTTTCGCTCGCGGTCTTGAATCCATTGGCTTTGCGGGCGACTTCGAGCTGCATGATCATCGAGGCCGGGAGGTCGAGCGTGAGTGGATTGGAGGGTTGTGGGGAACGGGCCATGAATGTCTTCGAGCGTCTGCACACGGAATCCCGTCCTTGGCGCTCGGCAAGGACTTTGTTTCGCCGGAGCAACATCGGTCGGTGGTTCAATTTGACGCGACCGTAGTCGGGATGCGCAGTGCGCGCGGGTTTTCACTTGGAGTCCGACGCTGTCGTGCTTGGAGCACCACGGCACTTTCGCCGGCAAGACTTGCTTTTCGCAATCCCGAGGTTTATCCGGCGCACAAGCTCTCATTTCCCCATGCCCCCGCAAGATCCCGAGATCGCCTGCTGGCTCGCCCGGCACGTGCAGCCGCACGAGCCGATGCTCCGCGCGTGGCTGCACAGCCGGTTTTCCCAAGGGGTGAATGTCGATGACCTGGTGCAGGAGTCGTATGCGCGCGTCCTCCGGGCCCAGGCCGAAGGCGCTGCCATGCAGTCCCCCAAGGCCTTTCTTTTCGCCACCGCACGCAACCTCGCCCTCGACGTTCTGCGACACCGGCGTGTCGCCGGCGAAGATCACTTAGTGCCAATCGACTCCTTGGACGTCTTGGATGAAGGAGACGGCATCCCCGAGATCGCCGACCGAAACGAAAAACTCGAACTTTTGACTATTGCCATCCAGTCGCTGCCTGACCGCTGCCGCCAAGTGATCACCTTTCGGAAAATTTACGGCCTGTCGCTTAAGGAGATTGCGGCACGGCTCGGCATCTCCGAGCACACGGTTTCCGCCCATCTCAATACGGGTGTGCGGAAGTGCACTGAATATTTTGCCCGCCACCGGCGCGGGGAGGGACTGCGATGAATCATCCGGAATTAATTGCCCGCGAAGCGGTGGACTGGATCCTCCGCAGCGACCGCGGTCTGTCGCCGGTCGAGCAGGATGAATTTTTCCAATGGCTTGCCGTCGATCCGAGGCATGGCGACGCATTCGCCCGCGAACGTCAGACATGGCGCGATCTCGATTTGCTCGCGGAGTGGCGTCCCGAGCACAGCGCCGAACCCAATCCCGATCTCCTCGCTCGTCCAACCATCCGCTCGAATTCGAGGGTCCATTGGCTCGCTCCTGTGGTCGTAGCTGCGGCTGCTTGTCTGGCCTTGGTGGCCTATGTTGCTCTTCGCGCCCCGGGCTCCGTCACCGACCGGGCGGCGATCGTTGCCACCAGCTACGAGCATCGCGTGCTCGAGGATGGTTCGATCGCCGAACTCAATCGCGGAGCGGCGATCGAAGTTGCGTTCACTGCGACGGAGCGCCGCGTGCGACTCCTCCGCGGCGAGGCTCACTTCACGGTGACGAAGAATCCCCACCGGCCGTTTGTCGTGCATGCTCAGGGAGTGGAGGCCCGCGCAGTCGGCACTGCGTTTCAGGTCAGTCTTCGCGCCGCCGCCGTTGAGGTCCTCGTCACCGAGGGCCGGGTGCAGGTCGGCCCGGGTCCGGGCACCACCGGTGCCGATTATCGCAGCGAAGCAGGGGGAGTGTTGCCCATCGTTGCCGCCGGAGAGCGCGTCGTCGTGCCCTTTACGGCCGTCGCGGCTCCACGGATCACGGCCGTCTCCGCGGACGAAATCGCGCTCAGCCTCGCTTGGCAGCCCCGGCTGCTCGAGTTCTCCGCAGCGCCGCTCGCGCAGGTCGTCGTCGAATTCAACCGCCGCAACACCGTTCAGCTTGTCATCGATGACCCCGCGCTGGAGGCGATTCCAATCGTCGCCTCGTTCCGTTCCGACAACGTCGAGGGCTTCGTGCGGCTCCTCGAAGTCACCGCCGGCCTCCACGCGAACCGGCAGGGCGACACCATATCTCTCCAAAAGAAAAAAACGCGCTAGTGTGTTTCGGGGCATAGCACGTCTTGGGAATAGCAACCCCGACCAACGTGCCCCGACTAGCCTTTCCCCCTCGCTGGCTTCGCGCCTGCGCCCTCGCATCGCTGCTGCTTTCCGCAGCCATGGCCGCCGCCCCGGCGACGCGCAGTTTCGACATCCCGGCCGGTGACGCCACGCAGTCCCTCCGGCTCGCCGCGCAGCAGGCCGGCCGAGAGATCATGTTTCTCGCCGAAACCGTCCGCGGCACCCGCACCGCCGCCGTCAAGGGCGAGTTCACCGCCGAAGACGCGCTTCGTCGGATGATCGCCGGCACCAATCTGCAACTCGTGCAGGACAGCAAATCGGGCGCGCTCGCCATCGCCCGCACCACCGAGCCTGCCGAACGCCCAAAAGCCCTCGCCGCCCCGCGCACTGAATCGGCCTCCGCGCGGCCCGCGGCGACCCAGACCGGCCACAAGGAGGACGAAGGCACCATCACACTGCCCAAGTTCAGCGTCTCCTCCACCAAGGCCAACGAATACCGCGCCACCGACTCCCTGTCGGCGGCACGCATCCGCGGGGCGTTGATCGATACTCCCGCCACCATTAACGTGATCACGCGTGAGTTCCTCGAGGACATCGGGGCGAATTCGATGTTCGACGCCACGCAGTATGTCTCCGGCATCGGTAATGGCCGTTTGGGCGGCACGAACGGCATTCTCGACCGGCAGACGATTCGCGGCTTCGAAAGCGACGGCCGGACGATCGACAACCTGAAGACCGGCTTTCAGGCGAACCTCAATCCGACACTCTACGAGCGGGTGGAAATCGTGAAGGGCCCCAATGCGATCCTCGCCCCCACCGGTGCGCCCGGCGGTTCGCTCAACGTCATCACCAAATCGCCGCTGTTTACGCGTCTGAACACGGCCACCCTTCAAGTGGGTAATGTTTACGCTCAAAAGTTCACGATCGACAGCACTGGGCCGCTCGCGTCCAGCCCGCGGATAGCCTACCGCTTTATCGGTGGATATCAGGATGCCGACACGTATGTCCCCGGCAAATTGAAGCAATGGGATCTCAATCCCCAATTTACCTATAAATTCTCGGACCGCAGCGCCGTAACGCTGAAGTATTCTTACATCAGTTGGGACTCAGCCGGCGCGGCCTCCAATCCCGGCACCGTTTGGATTGCGGGTCCGGAAGTCACCGACGGAATGACCATCCCGAACGATCCCCCTCCCGGGCTCGCCCGCCGCGGTTACAACGGCGTGCCCGCGTGGGCGCACCGCTACGATTGGATTCATCGTAGTGCGGCCGAATTCACCACGGCGCTTACGGAACGAATCAATATGCGGATCGCAGGACAATACATCTACGACAAGATGAGCTTGGATGGCGGACAGGCCGCCTATCCAAACATCAACGCCAACCACATCAACCCATTCACCGGCGCATATACTCCCAATCAGACGTGGGCGAGAAACACCGCCGGGACCTTTGTCCCCTCGACGCAGTTGCAATACGATCCGACCCGGGTCGCGGTAAACGCGAACCTCAATCCCAACTGGACCCACAATGCCCAGATCCAAAACGATTTTGCCGGCAGGTTCGTCGCGGGCCCGGTTTCGCTGCAACCGGTGATGGGTTGGACCTACGAGCGCAACCTGAGCCGGGGCATCAACAAGACTGCGCCGCTTCCCGCCATCAACCTCTTCGCGCCGGACAATAATCCACCCAAGCCGCCGGAGTCTGCCTACACCAACGTCGGCACCAACAACCAGTCGGCCTCGACTACGAAACAGGCGTATGCCGCGCTGCGCGGCGGATTCTTTGCCGACCGGGTCTTCCTCAGCAGTGGCGTAGCACGGGTCTGGAACGACAGCACGGTCACCGATCTTCGCAACGGCAACACCACGCCCGGCGCCCCGCTGCGCGGCCACCGCGACACCTATCTTGCCGGTTTCCTCGTGAAACTCGCGCCGAACGTGTCGACCTACTACAGTTTTTCCAGCAACGCGCAGTTGGCCAGCTTCAACAACCAGCCGATCTGGCGGGAGGGAAAACAGCACGAGTTCGGCGCGAAGGCGGAGTTTTTCGACCAGCGGCTCTCGGTAAGCGGAAGTCATTTTCAAATCCGCCAGACCAACCTGGCGACACCCAACCCGCTCTTCCTCGTCGATCCGGTGAACAATCCGAGCAACATCCTCTCCAGTCAGACCAATCAGGGATTCGAATTCGACGTCGTCGGCGGGCTCACGAAGGAGCTTACGATCCTGGCCAGTTATACGCGGATGCACACGCGCGACCAGCTCGGCCGCCGCCCGCGCAACATTCCCGACACGACGGCCAACGCGCTCCTCAAATACGATTTTCGCGCCGGCAACTTGAAGGGGGTCGGCGCGTTCGTCGGCATTACCCATACGGGCAATTCCGCTGGCGAGAGTCCGCCCGGCTCGGGTCTGACGCCGCTCGGCGTCGTCGCGCAGGTGAGCTTCTACGTGCCCGAGCGAACGATCCTCAACGCTGGCGCGAGCTACGCGTGGAACCAGTATCGCTTCAACCTCAACGTGGAGAACGTCGCCAACAAGCGGACGGTCTGGCAGGGTTCCGGGCGCAATTCGCTGAGCCCGTTTCCGAGCACCGCGGTCCGGTTGACGACCACGCTCCGGTTTTGAATTACCGCTGATTCAATCGGCCTGCCCTGCGCTGGTAGCTCCCGTCACCTCCATTTTCCCCCAACCAAGAGACATCCCCCTCAACACCATGCATAGCTCCCATCGCGCCCTCCGCAAAACCACGCTACTCGCTGCCATCGCGTTTTCCGCCGTGCTGCCGCACGCCCAGGCCCAGCAGGTCGCTCCCAACCCGGCCCAAGCCCAGCCGGCTGCGCCGCTGCCCAAGCGGGCGGTCACGACCGCGACCAACTCGGAATCGGTTCAACTGGACGCCTTCGTCGTCAGCGGCATCCGCGCCGGTATCGAGTCGGCCATCGAGGCCAAGCGCGAGGCCGTCTCGATCGTGGAAACGGTCACCTCCGAGGACATCGGCAAGCTGCCCGACATCAGCATCGCCGAATCCATCGCCCGCCTGCCTGGCCTGGCCGCCCAGCGCGTCGACGGCGCCGCGCAGGTCATCTCCGTGCGCGGCCTCGCGCCGGATTTCGCCACCACGCTGCTCAACGGCCGCGAGCAAGTGAGCACCGGTGACAACCGCGGCGTCGAGTTCGACCAGTATCCCTCCGAGCTGATCAACCGCGTCCTCGTGCAGAAGACGCCGGATGCGAGTCTCGTCAGCCAGGGCCTGTCGGGCACGCTCGGCTTGCAGACGGTGCGCCCGCTGTCGTTCGGCAAACGGGTGCTGGCTTTCAATGTGCGGGGCGAGCGCAAGTCGCTGGATAGCCTTGGCTCCGACTCCAAAACGACCGGCAACCGCATCAGCGCCACCTACGTGGACCAGTTTGCCGACAAGACCGTGGGCCTCGCGCTCGGTTATGCCCATCTGGAATCGCCGATTCTCTCCCAGGAATTCGGCACCTACGGCTGGAGCACGAACCAGACCCCCAACGCCAACCGCGCGGGGTTCGCCACCGGCACGACCTTGACCAGCGGCATCAAGACTTTCGCCCGTAGTGGTATGAGCACCCGCGATGGCCTGATGGGGGTGCTGGAATGGCGCCCCAACAGCGCCTTCACCTCCGTCATCGATGCCTACTATTCGGAATTCCGACGGGAGCAGACCAACCGCGGCATCGAGACCCGGCTCGACGGCAACCGGGGCAGCCTGCCGGGAAACGCGGCGTCACCCTTCCTGCCGGTTCAGGCCTTGGCATTCACCCCCGGCAAGCTCAACAACAACGCGCTGTTGTCCGCCACGATCGCGAATGTTTATCCGGCGGTCCGCAACATGTATAACGACCGCAACGACAAACTGACCGCCTTCGGCTGGAACGGCCAATACCGCGGCGGCAAATGGATCGTCAGCGGCGACCTCAGCTACTCCAAGGCCGAGCGCGAGGAACTGAATCTGGAAACGCAGGCCGCCCAGCGCACGGCGGCCAACCTGCCCATCGGCGACACCGTCACCTACGACCTGACGCCCGACGGCTTCCCCCTCGTCGCCTACGGCCTCAACTACGCCGACCCGGCCAGCGTCAAGATCGGGCCCACGATCTTCCGGGCCGGCTACGGCAAGGTGCCTCAAATCAAGGATGAGCTGACTTCCTACCGGCTGACCGCGTCGCGCAGCCTCGATCGGTTCTTCAGCAACGTCGAAGTCGGCTTCAACTACGGCGACCGCCAGAAGAAGAAGGACCAGCCGGAGTCCCGGCTGCAGGAAGTCACCGCCGATCTGCCGCTGCCGGTGGCCAGCGCCGCCCTGCTGTCCAACACCACGCTGGCTTTTGCCGGCACGCCCGGAGCCTTGAGCTGGGATGTCCCTGCGGTGATGGCGCGCGGCGTAAACTTCCTGCCGTTCACCCCGAACTACGGCACCGCCGGCCTCGGTTCCTCCAGCGGTCTGGCTGCCAGCCTCGTCCAAAAGCGCTGGACGGTGAACGAGGACGTCGCGACCTCCTACGTGCAGTTCAATCTCGACTCGCACCTCGGCGACATCCGCGTGCGTGGCAACCTCGGCGCGCAGGTCAAGGCGGTCGACCAATCCTCGACGGCCGACTACCTCGACCGCACCGAGCCGCCCGGCCCGGCCCAGATCAAGCAGCGCACCGACGGCAAGACCTACACCGACG
This sequence comes from Opitutaceae bacterium, assembly GCA_030693515.1. Classification (GTDB taxonomy): domain Bacteria; phylum Verrucomicrobiota; class Verrucomicrobiia; order Opitutales; family Opitutaceae; genus ER46. Next base: position 160,671 of record JAUYAK010000099.1, on the reverse strand, counting down.
TCCTGCCGAGCCTCAACCTCGCCTTCGAGCTGCCCCACCAGCAGGTGCTGCGCGTCGCCGCCGCCAAGCAGGTGGCGCGCCCGCGCCTCGACCAGCTCCGGGCGTCGTTCGACTTCAGTATCAACGGCGCTAACGGCGAGCCCAGCGGCAGTGGCGGCAACCCCCGCCTCGATCCGTGGCGGGCCGACGCCTTCGACGTCTCCTACGAAAAATATTTCGCCAAGAAGGGCTACGTCGCGGTGGCGGGCTTCTACAAGGACATCAAAAGCTACATCTTCGACCTGACCACGGAGCGTTATGATTTCTCCGAGTTCACCGCCGGCGATCCGCTGGCCACGACCAACTTCGGCCGCTTCGGGCAGCCCTTGAACGGCCGGGGCGGCAAGTTGAAGGGCTTGGAATTCACGGTGTCCGTGCCGCTCGACCTGCTGACCAAAACCCTCGACGGTTTCGGCTTCATCGCCAGCCTCTCGAAGAACGACAGCGCCATCACGCTCGACAACACCAGTCTGGGCAGCGCGGTCAAAATGCCCGGCCTGTCCGACACGGTGTCGAACCTGACGCTGTATTATGAGAAGAGCGGATTCTCTGCGCGCGTCAGCCGACGCTGGCGTTCGGACTTTGTCGGCGAGATCACGGCCTTCGCCAATGACCGCGCCCTGCGCTTCGTCAGCGGCGAGGCGGTCGTGGACATGCAGGTCGGCTACACCTTCCGGCAGGGCCGGCTCAAGGGCGTGGGCATTCTGCTCCAAGCCTACAACGTGACGGACTCCGCCTACCGCACCTATCGCCAGACCCACGCGCAGATCGAGGAATTCCAGAAATACGGGAAGACCTTCCTGCTCGGCGCGAACTACCGGTTCTGAGCCATCGCGCGTGCGCCCCCGGGCCAATCGAAAACGCGCCCGCCCGGCCCGTTCCGCCACGGGCGGCATCCTCGCGGTGCTCGCCCTGGCTGCGGCGCTGCGGGCGAATCCGGTTCCCGAGGTCACCGCGCCGCGCTTCACGCACCCCGGCGCGGGGCAGACGTTCTACTTCGTCCTGACGGATCGGTTCGCCAACGGCTCCGCCGCCAACGACACCGGCGGCATCCCCGGCGGGGCCGACGAGCACGGCTTCGATCCCGCGCGCATCACGCATTATCACGGCGGCGATTTCGTCGGCCTGACGGCCCGGCTCGATTATCTCAAGAATCTCGGCGTGACCGCGCTCTGGGTGACGCCGCCGTTTCGGAACCAGGTGCTACGCGACAAGCCGGGGATTGGCCGCATGGCGGGCTATCACGGATACTGGATCCTCGATTTCCTGCACATCGATCCGCACCTCGGCACCGACGCGGAATTTCGCGAATTCGTCCGCGCGGCCCACGCGCGCGGGATGCGCGTGTATCTGGACATCGTCGTCAACCACACCGCCGACGTGATTCGCTACGCAGGCGATGCCGCCTACCGCGACACGCGTGCGTCGCCCTATCGCGATGCCGCCGGCCGGCCGTTCGACGTGCGCGTGGTTGCCTACAACGGCGTCAACGATCCCGCCGCGTTCCCGGCATTGTCCCTCGAGCGCAGTTTTCCGCTGCGGCCCGTCGTGCCGCCCGGCGCGGCCAACGCCAAGCACCCCGCGTGGCTGAACGACCTCACGCTTTATCACCACCGCGGCGACAACATGAAGGCCGCCGTCGAGTCCGCGCTGTTCGGCGATTTTCGCGGCTTGGACGGCGTGTTCACCGAGCACCCGCGCGTCGTGCGGGGATTCATCGAGGTTTTCCGCCATTGGATCGAAGCCTGCGGCGTGGATGGCTACCGCCTCGACACCGCCCGGCATGTGAACGCCGAATTCTGGCAGGCCTTCGTCCCCGCGATTCGCGCGGCGGCCGTGCAGATCGGCCGGCCGGACTTCCTGCAGTTTGGCGAAGTCGCCAGCGAAACGGGCGGCCCGGAGTATCTCAGCGAATTTTCAACCGGCATTCCCCTCGACGCGACCCTCGACTTCGGATTTTTCGCCGCTGCGCGGAAATTCGTTTCGCAAGGTGGCCCGGCCCCGGCCCTCGCGGATTTCTTCGCGCGCGACGATTATTACACCGACCACGACAGCAACGTCCACTCGACCACGACCTTCCTCGGCAACCACGACGACGGCCGCTTCGCTTATTTTCTCCGCAAGGACAACCCCACCGCCACGCCCGCGCAGCTCGCCGAACTCGTGAAGCTCGGCCACGGCCTGCTCTATCTCGTGCGTGGCCAGCCGGTCCTCTACTACGGCGACGAGCAGGGCATGATCGGCCGCGGCGGCGATCACGAACGGGCGCGCGAGGATATGTTCGCCGCGCAGGCGCCGGACTACAAAACCGCCGCGCTGCTCGCCACGACCCGCACTGGCGCCGACGACAAGTTCGACGAGCAGCACCCCTTCTATCAACTCTTCCGCCGGCTGGGCGCGCTGCGCGCCGCGCATCCGGCCCTGCGCACGGGCGCGATGATCCCGCGCGCGACCGATGAGCCCGCGCTCTTCGCCTTCTCGCGCCTCGATCGCGGCGAACGGATCGAATTTCTCGTCGCCCTGAACAACTCCCGCACCGCCACGCTCGCCGCGCGCGTGCCCACGAGCCAGCCCGGCGGCGCGCGCCTCCAGCGGGTTTTCGATTCGCGCGCACCGGCGGACCCTGGCGACGAAACGCTCACCGCCGATGCGCACGGCGAAGTCAGCGTCACGCTCGCACCCCTACAGTTCGCCGTGTGGCGCGCCGCGTCCGCGCTCCCCGTGCCCGCCGCGGCCCCGCAAATCGCCCTCGTGACTCCCGCCGCCGGCGCGACGTTGCGATTCGAAACCCGCGAAGTGGGCGGGGCGATTTTTCCCAGCCGCCACGAAATCCGCGCTGAGGTGTCGGGCGGTGACGGTTTCACCGAGGTGACGTTCGCGCTGGCCCGCGCCTCGCGGCCCGGGCAGTTCGAACTGCTCGGCACCGACGATGCCGCGCCCTACCGCATTTTCTGGCGTCCCCCGCCGGACCTTGCGTCCGGCGAAGAGCTGACGTTCATCGCCACGGTCAGCGATCTCCGCGGCCACCGCGCGTCTTCGCAGGTCGGGCGCGTCACGGTTTTTCCGAGCGACATCGCGTTCGGCATCCGCGGCGCCACCGTGCCCGTGCTCACGTCGGCTCCACCTCCGAGCATGACGTTCGCAGCGGGTCGCACGCTCACGTTGGCCGTGAAAGCCGATGGCACCGGCCCGCTCGAATACCAGTGGCTGCGCGACGACGCGGAGCTTCCCGGCGCGACCGCCGCAACGCTGATGCTGGCCGCGGCCGACGCTGCGCCCGGCCGCTACGCGCCACTCGTCCGCAACCGCGCCGGCACCGTGATCGGCCCGGTGACCACCGTGCGCCGTGCGCGCTGATCGTTTTTCTATGACCATGAAACCAGCAAATCACTCCAACCACCTCATCCGCCTGGGTCTGATCGCCGCCGTATTCGGCGCGGCGGCGGCGCTCTGCGCGCAAAGTTCCGGCACCGCCACGATTGAAGGCCGCGTCTTCGATGCGCAGCGCGGCGAATACGTCGAAAAAGCCCGGCTCACGATCGAGTCCACCAGGCAGGAGACACTCACCGATTCCGCCGGCCAGTATCGCTTCACGGGCGTGCCGGCGGGCTCCGTCACGCTGAACGTCTTCTACACGGGCTTGGCGACCCAGGCCGAGATCGTCGCTGTCGCGTCCGGTGCGACGGTGCAGCACGACATCACGCTCCGGGGGGCTCCAAAAAAATCCGGGCTGACGAACGAAGCCGTGAAGCTCGACGCCTTCGTCGTCTCCGCGTCGCGGGAGATGGATGCCGCCGCGATCGCGATCAACGAGCAGCGGTTTGCCGCGAATATCAAGAACGTCGTCTCCACCGATGAGTTCGGCACCATCGCGGACGGCAGCGTGGGCGAGTTCATGAAGTTTCTCCCCGGCATCACGAGCGACTACACCGGCGGCGACGCCCGCCGTTTCTCCATGAACGGCGTGCCTGCGGGCAACGTGCCAATTACGATGGGCGGTTTCGATCTCGCCAGCGCTTCCGCGGCGAGCACAGCACGCACCATCGAACTCGATCAGGTTTCCATCAACAGTATCTCCCGGATCGAAGTGTCGCAGACTCCGACGCCCGAGTCCACCGGCTCGGCCCTGGCCGGCTCGGTGAATTTCGTCCCGCGCAGTGCCTTCGAGCGCTCGCGTCCGTCCTTTCGCTACAGTGCCTCGCTGCTGATGCGGAATTCCGAGCGCACGTTCCGCAAGACCCCCGGCCCGATGTGGAGTCCTTCCCACAAGGTGCTGCCGGGTTTCGATTTTTCCGCGATTGTGCCCGTGAACAAAAATTTCGGCTTCACCGTGTCCGGCGGCTACTCGCTCCAATACACCCCGCAGGGCTCTTCCGTGAACAGCCGTCGCGGCGTCACCGGCGGCACCAGCACGCCCGCCGCCAACGGCACGCCGGGCAATTTCCCCGACACCCCGTTCGACAATCCCTACCTCACCGACTACACCCTCCGCAATGGCGCGAAGACTACCGAGCGTTATTCCCTCGGCACGACGCTCGATTTCCGGCTCGGGCCCAACGACCGGTTTTCCTTTTCGATGCAATACGCCTTCCTCGGCGAAGCCTTCGCGAACCGCGAACTGCGCATCGCGATCAACCGCGTGCTGCCGGGTAATTTCGGGCCGACGTTCACCCGCGGTGCCGCCGGCCAGGGGACTGTCACCAACGTCGTCAGCGACTCCCGCCGCCGCCCGGGCCGCACGCTCATGCCCACGCTCAGCTACCGGCACGACGGCCGGACGTGGAAGATCGACGCCGGGCTCGGCTACTCCCACTCCCGGATTCACTATCTCGATATCGACAAAGGCCAGTTCAACGCCGGCACGTCGCAGCGCACCGGCCTCACCCTCGCGTTCGACGACATCAATCCCCTGCGCCCCGGCACGATCACGGCGGCCGACGCTGGGGGCACGCCGGTCGATATCTACAACCTCGGCAATTACTCGCTCTCGAGCGCCACCTCCGTCCAGGCCAAGGCCTACGACGGAAAAATCACCGCCTACGGCAACGTCCGCCGCACGTTCGATGGGCGCGGCGTGCCCGTCACGCTCAAGTCCGGCTTCGACGTCCGCACCACGCGGCGCGATGTCCGCAGCGGCACCACCAACTACGCCTACGCCGGCCGGGACAGCGCCGCGGTCGTGGTTGACGACAGCTTCTCCACGCGCCCGCCGCCCTTCGGCTTTTCGCCGATTCAGTGGATCGACAACGAGAAATACTGGCGGCTCTACCGCGACACCCCGGCCGCCTTCAACGTTGACCGGAACAACGGCTATCGCTCCCTGGTGGCCAACTCGAAACTGGCCTCGGAGATCATCTCCTCGCTCTTCTTCCGCGGCGATGCGGCCCTGCTGGGCGGCCGGCTCAAGCTTAACGGCGGCCTCCGCGCCGAGCAGACCAACATCGACGCGCAGGGCTCGCTGGACGATCGCACGCGCAACTATCGGCGCGACGCCGCCGGCAAGGTCATTTTCGGCAGCGACGGCCGGACCCCGCTGCCGATCATCGCCACCATTCCCAACGACAACGCCAACGCGCTCGCCATCTCGCAGCTCACGTTTCTCGATCGCGCGCTCAAGGCCGAAAAGGAATACCTCCGCCTTTTCCCCAGCCTCAACGCGAGCTACAACCTCCGGGAAAACCTGATCCTGCGCGGCTCGTATTACACTTCGGTGGGCCGGCCCAATTTCAACCAATACGCCGGCGCCCTCACGCTCCCCGACACGGAGCGGGAGCCGGCCAACAACAACCGGATCGGCGTCAACAATGTCGGGATCAAGGCGTGGTCCGCGCAGACGGTGAAGGTGCGGCTCGAGTATTATTTCGAGAAAGTCGGGCAGGTTTCCATCGGCGGGTTTCGGCGCGATTTCAAAAACTTTTTCGGCAACACCTTCTTTGCCGCGACCCCGGAGTTCCTCGCCCACTACAGCCTGGATCCCACGCTCTACGGGCCCTACGAGGTCAACACCCAGTATAACGTCGCCGACACGATCCACATGACCGGCGCCGAATTCGACTACAAGCAGGCGCTCACCTTTCTCCCGCATTGGGCGCGCGGCGTGCAGGTCTTTATCAACTCCAGCATCCAGCACGGCACCGGCCCGGTGGAAACCTTTCAGGACATCACGCCGCTCACGACGAACTGGGGCTTCAGCCTCTCGCGTCCGAAGTTCAGCCTGCGCGCCAACTGGAACATCCGCGGGCTCCAGCGGCGCGGCTCGATCGGCGCGGCGCGGAGCATCGAGCCCGGCAGCTTCGCGTATTTCGCCGCGCGGCGCTACATCGACGTGAGCGGAGAATACAACCTGACGAAGCAGTTCGGGCTGTTCTTCTCGCTGCGCAACATCGGCAATCAAGCCGAGGACACCCTGCACTACGGACCGAGCACGCCCGGCTGGGCAAAATTCAGCCGACGCAACACCTTCGGCGGGCTCTGGACGTTCGGCGTGAAGGGCGCGTTCTGACCTCGGTCAGGTTGCTTCGGCTGCGTGACGATCGAGGTTTGCCTCTACGATTGACTCGTGCCGGTGCTCGGTGCGGACTTGCGCGCCTCGGTGCTCCACTCCGGCGTGCTCCGAAATTTCGGAACCTCACGACCGGTCGGGCACCCTTACCCCATCCCATGCAGGACCCCTCGCTTGAAAAAGACGGCGCGTCGCTCATGTCGCCCGCCCTCGAGGCCGCGCGGTGGTTTGCCAAGGAAGTGCATGCGCACGATTCTTCGCTCCGCGCCTATTTGCGCGGTTCGTTTCCCGCCGTCAAAGAAGTCGATGACGTGGTGCAGGAGTCGTATCTGAGGATTTGGAAAGCGCGCACCGGGCACCCGATCGCATGCGCACGCGGGTTTCTTTTCCGCGTCGCCCGCAATGTCGCCATCAACCTTTTGAACCGCGAACGGAATTCGCCGCTCGTGCCCGTAAAGGATTTGGCCGCGCTGGCTGTCGTAGAGGATAGGCCGAATGCCGCCACGGCCGCATCTCTCCATGAAGAACTCTCCCTGCTCGCCCATGCCATCGACGCGCTGCCGGCCCGTTGCCGCGAAATCGTGATCCTGCGCCGAATCAAGCATGTGTCCCAAAAGGAAATTGCCGCCCGACTCGGCATCGCCGAGGAAACGGTGGAGGTTCAGGTTGCCCGTGGCGTCAAGCGCTGCGGCGAGTATCTCAAACGCCACGGTGTCCGATTCGACCATGAAACGCGCCTTTGACGATTCCTCCGTGGGCGAAATCGAGGCCGAGGCCGCCGCCTGGGTCGCCCGCCGCGATGCCGGCCTGACTGCGGCCGAGGAGCGCGAGTTCCAGTGCTGGATCGAGTCCGATCCTCGCCACGGCGCGGCAATGAGATTCTACGGCTCCGCTTGGAGCGCGCTGGCCGGTCCGGCACAGTCTGGCAAAGGCGGGGAACTCGAACGGCAGTTGGCCCTGTTGGCCGGCCGGCGGCAGCGGCGGCGGCGGCGAATTTTCGCGGGCGGCGCAGCCCTGACGCTGCTGGCCGGAAGCGTGGCGGTTTGGAATCCTCTGCGGCCAGCGCCCGAATCCGCGCCGCCCAGCGCCATCGTTTCAGCCCCCTCGCGGCAGGTGTTGCCGGACGGTTCGGTGGTCGAACTCAAAGGCAACGCCCGCATCGTTTCGGCCTATTCGAAATCCCTGCGCCGCATCACGCTGCTGGAAGGCGAGGCGCACTTCGCCGTGCAGCGGGACGCCGCCCGGCCCTTTGTGGTTTCGGCGGGGGGCGTCGACGTGCGGGCGGTGGGGACCGCGTTCATTGTGCAACTGGGATCGAAGGCCGTCGAGGTGCTGGTCACCGAAGGCAAGGTTTCGCTCGCCCCATCCCCGAACCCGGCGCTGGCCGAAGGATCGCCTGCGTCGGGTCCGCTTGCGACCGTGGCGGCCGGAAGCGGAGTCGTGGTGGATCTTTCCCGCCCGGTTGCACCGTTCGAAGTGACCGAAATTCCGACGAAGGAATTTGAGGAGCGGCTGGCCTGGCGCAGTCCGCGGCTGGAGTTTACGCGGACACCGCTGGCCGAAGCGGTGGCGTTGCTCAACCAGCATGCGCCCCCGGCGGCGCCGCGACTGGTGGTTGCCGACGCCACGGTGGCAGCGATGCGGGTGAGCGGAGTGTTCCGCGCGGACAACACCGCGGCCTTCGTCCATCTCCTCGAAGGCGCCTTCGAGGTGAAGGCGGAGCGCTCGGGCGGTATCATCTCCCTCAGCAAGGCTCGCTGACCATACGATGCGGCCCGGTGATTTGGGCGTATCTGCCGGGTGGCGGTGCGGCGAAGGGAGGGCGGGCGCCCTCGCCCGCCACGTTCGGACCCAACGCGGCCGGGGGCGGCCGCGCTCCCCTAGGGAAGCCGATTCCCGTCAATCGGCAGATGTGTTTTCGACGGGCCGCGGGAGAAGGCGCACGCCCACTTCAAGTGCGTCCCATGAATTGCCGCTTTTCCGCGAGGAGCGAAAAAAAGCGGCAAATGCACGTAATGGATTTGGGGCCGTGGTTTGTCGTTTTCTATCGTCGGCGCGATGCTTCCTGCAACCGGCCGACACCCCACCACCTCGCTGCCATGATCCCAAGCTACCTCTCATCCTTCCGGCGGCTCGCCTGCCGCTATCGTCTCGTCCTCGCCCTCGGCCTCATGGCCTTCTCGTCGTTCGCGCCCGCTTTCGCCGCCGACGCCGCGAACACGGTCTTCGATCTCCCGGCCGATGCTCTCGAAAAATCCGTGAAGCGCTTTGCGAGCCAGTCCGGCCTGGAGGTTCTGATCCCCAGCGATACGCTGGCGGAAGTTCGGACCCGGCCGGTGCGCGGCAAAATGACCTCGCGGGAAGCGCTCGACGCGATGCTGGCGGGAACCGGGCTTACTGTGCTGCAGGATTCAAGAACGGGAGCGCTCGCCGTCAAGCGGGAGGATGATCGCCCAAACGTCCAAAGGGCGACGCCAACGGTGCCCAGCGACCGCCCGCGAAAAAGCGAACCGACTGAGGATACTGTCCAGCTTTCGCCGTTTACCGTCTCGACGGCAAAGGACGAGGGCTTTGTCGCCGCCGGCTCCCTCGCCGGCGGGCGCATGGCGACGGCGCTGAAGGACACCCCCGTTGCCTATTCCGTCATCACGGCCGAATTTCTCGAGGCCTTCAACCTGACCGATGTCCTGGAAGCGAGCCAATGGTCGGTCAATAGCACGGTGATTGACAACGATGGCTCGGGCCGGGCCTTCGCCGGGTCACAGGTCGGCGCCGTCCGAACCCGCGGCTTCGGGGTGGGCACACCGACCCGGAATTTCTTCCCCTTCGTCGTCACCGCGGACAGCTACAATCTCGACCGGGTTGACTATGGACGTGGACCCAATGCCGTGCTGTTTGGGGCGGGTGGTATCGGCGGCACGTTGAATTCCGTGACCAAGCAAGCCGACACATCCAAAAGTTTTCAGAACGCGCGGATCCAACTCGGCAGTTACAACCGTTACCGCTTCACCGCCGATGTGAATAAGGCGGTGAACAAGAAATTTGCGCTCCGGACCAACGTCGTCTGGGATCAATCCGACACGTGGCGTGACAACGAATGGCGGGATCGTTACGGCGCCCACCTCGCGGCCACCTACCGGCCCACCCCGCGACTCACGATTCGCGGCGAAGCCGAATACGGCCGCAGCCGCGAATTGAAGGCGACCACGTCGCTGCGGGACCGCCTCTCGGCGTGGGATGGGACCACGACCTTCAGCGAGATTCCGACGGTCCTGCCGACGAATGCCCAGCTCGCGGCCGCTGGCGTCGTGCGGTCGGGGATACGCTGGGTGACCCATCCCGACTTCGGCGGCCGGGTGCTGAATTTCGAGGGCCGCTACGTCACCAAAGGCGCGTCGCAGAACACGAACCTTGCCCTGACGAATCTCATCAACGGGGTGCCCATCCGGACGCCGGGATTCTCGCTCGATAACCAGGCCATGATCGATGCCGACTTCGGCGTGCCGGCCGACCGCTACTCGCGGGCGCTGGCTGGTTCGCCGTTTTTCCGCGTGCCCTCGCGGGAGACGACCACCGTGTGGAGCAACCATCGCCCGACGTTTTCGGAAAAGAGCCGGGATCTCTCGCTCGTCGCAAATTACAAACTGGGTGAGCACCTCTTTCTCGAGCTGGCCGGCGATGTCAACGAAGGCGATATCGAAGGTAATACCGGCCTCCCCCGGCGGGGCGGTCAGGACATTTACATCGATATCAATTCCACCCTGCCCGGCGGCGGCGCCAATCCGAATTTCCGGCGCCCCTTCATGGAGTTCATGGAATATAAGAATCTCCGGACAAATAAAATGAAGAGCCTCCGCGCCCAGGCGGTTTACGTCCGAGACACGCGCATCGGAAAACTTCAATTGAGCGGCATGGCGGGCCTGACGGAGCATCGGACCGTTTGGCGGGCGATAACCTTTCTCCTCCCGCTCACGAGTCGCGCGCCGGACGCGCGCAGTTGGGTCGATAACCAAGATTACAGCGAATACGGCCTCTACACCCGCTTCTATTTCGATCAGCCCAACCGCAATTACTCGCCCCCCTCGGGTCCCCTGACGCTGGTCAATCCCGTCACGGGTCTCACTGAAACGGTGACTCCCAAATGGATGTTCGACACCCGGCGCGACGACAACAACCCGAACGGCCTGCGTGACTACAAATTTCTCCAGGGTGCCGGGAACCTCGACCTGTTCAAGAACCGGCTGGTGCTCATCGGGGCCTTCCGGCGGGACTTTGCCGCGATTGGCACCAAACGCGTGCTCGCACCCGGCGACATGCCCGCCGGCTGGGATGGCACCACGCTGAACTTCCGTCCGGACGCACCCGCCGACTATTTCAACCTGAAGTATTTTCCGAAGGATGCGGCGGGGAACATCACGGGCCCCGAGACTCCTGCCGGCGCCCGTCCGCGAACCGTCATCAATGGCGCCAACCTCCGGCAGCCCCAATACGCCGGGGACCGCTTCCGCGACGACTTCGATGCCCCGCAGCTCACCCCCAACATCAACACCTTCACCGTGGGCGGCGTGCTCAACGTCACGCGCTGGCTCGGGGTCTATTCGAACCTGGCCGAAACCTTCAACCTCAGCGCCCCGGCGCAACGCGTCGACGGCACGCTGGTTCCCCCCACCAGTTCGCGCGGCAAGGACTACGGCGTGCGCGTCACGCTGCCGAACGGCCGCCTCTCGCTCAGCGTGGGCAGCTTCACTTCGTTTCAAGCCGGCTCCATCATCGGTGCGCCGGCCAATTTCAACAATGACTACGACTCGATTTCAAATGCACCGGTGGTCGGCGACCTGAGCACCGGGGGGCGCAATAACCGCAATGTCGGGCTCCTGCCCTACAGCGTTTCGTCCACCGTCACCTCGGAAAGCAAAGGCTACGAGTTCGAACTGACGGCCAACTTCACCCGCTCCTGGCGGATGATCCTTAACGCCGGCCACACCAAGGCCCGCGTGCGCGACCAGTATCCCGACATCATCGCCTATTTCAAAAGCCAGGACGCCGTCTCGCGCCAGATTCTGGCCGATGCCGGCGTCGTGATCGACGCGAACAACGACGCCTCGATCAATCCGGCCTTGAACGACCCGACGCTCATCAACCAGCCGCGCGTCCAGTCGGCTGTGAACGCCTGGAATAGGCTCACCGACAGCGTCATCCCCAATACCACGGCGCAGTTTCCGCAGGAATCCCCGGGGACCAGCCGATGGGTGGGCAACATCGCCACGGACTACCGCTTTCAGTCGGGGCGGCTGAAGGGTTTGAGGGTGGGTGCCGGGGTGAACTACCGCGGCAAGCAGGTCGCGGGCTATCGGGGGAGCGACACCATCGTGGACCCCGCCAATCCCACTCAGGCGATCGACGATCCCACGGTGGATGCGGGGACATCGGTTTACGCGCCGTCATATTACAAGGGCGTCGCGAGCCTGTCTTATACGTTCAAATTGCGGGACGGGCGCAGTCTTCAGCTCGACCTCAATATCGACAATCTCTTCGATCGGCGCGCGCCGATCTTCAGCGGCAGTAGTGGCTCCATTGGCACCGGCACCACCGTCCTCCGCCCCCGCCCCGGCGAGACCATCGCATCGCCCGCACGCATGGCCGTGCCGGGAAATTTCTCCTACCTCGTGCCGCGGAACTACACCCTGTCGGCGAAACTGAACTTCTAGCTCCGCGCCAGGTGCCCGCGATTCCTGAAGTCACCGCCATCCGTGCCATGCCGCCATCTCCTTCCCCCTCGCTCCACGCGCCTTTCGTTTCCACCCGCCAGCCGCTCTCTCGCCGGCGATTTCTGCAAGGGGCGGGTATCGCTCTGTCGCTGCCGTTCCTCGATTCGATGCTGCCCGCCTTCGCGCGCGGCGCGACGAACGCTTCGTCCTCGCCGCTCGCGCCCAACGGAAAACCGCGCCGGATGTTCGCCATCTGCAACAATCTCGGCCTCCTCTCCGATCAGTTTTTCCCCCAGGGCGCGGGCCGCGATTATGTCGCGTCGCCGTATCTCGAGTTGCTCAAGGCGCACCGCGGCGACTTCAGCGTCTTCAGCGGCGTGTCGCACCCCAACGTCGATGGCGGCCATCCCGCCGACGTGTGCTTCCTTACCGCCGCCCCACATCCGGGCAGCAGTTCATTTCGCAACACCCTCTCGCTCGACCAGCACATCGCGGAGCAAATTGGCGTCCTCACGCGCTTCCCGTCGCTCACGCTCGGCGTCAACACCCGCACCCGCAGCCTTTCATGGACCGGCACCGGCGTGGCGATCCCGCCCGAAGACAAGGCGGCCGACGTGTTCAAGCAGCTCTTCCTCCAGGGCACGGGCGCGCAAGTCGAGGCGCAGATGCGCCAGCTCGACACCGGCCGCAGCATCCTCGACACCGTCGCCGGGCAGGCGCAGGAGCTGCAGCGCCGCGTCGGCGCGCGCGACCGCGCCCGGCTCGATCAATACTTCACGAGCGTGCGCGATCTCGAGCGGCGATTGCAGGCCTCGCGCGGCTGGGAAAAAAAGCCGAAGCCCGTTGTCCACGTCCCCGTGCCCATCGATCCGGCGAACCCCGCCCTCTACATGGACAAGGTGAAGGTCATGTATGATCTCGTGCGGCTCGCGTTCGAGACCGACTCCACGCGCGCCGTCACGCTCATGCTCGACAGCGTGAGCACGCCCGTCCTTGAACTTGCCGACGCGACCATCACCGACGGTTACCACAACCTCTCGCATCACGGAAAATCCGAGGCGAAGCGTTCGCAGCTTGAGGCCATCGATCACTGGCACATGAAACTCCTCGCCAACCTCATCGCCGACCTCAAGGCCGTGCGCGAAGCCGAGGAGACGCTGCTCGACCGCACGATGGTGCTCTACGGTTCCAACTTCGGCGACGCCAACGCGCACACCTGTTTCAACCTGCCCACGCTCCTCGCCGGCGGCGGCTTCCGGCACGGCTCGCACTTGGCGTTCGACAAGGAGCGCAATTACCCGCTGCCCAATCTCTTCGTCTCGATGCTCCAGCGCATGGGCCTCGAAAACGATCGCTTCGCCTCGTCCACCGGCACGATGCGCGGCTTGGAAATGGCGTGAGCCCATGATCGAGGTGAGTCACCGAGGTCACAGAGATCGTCTTGGTTTTTTCTCAGTGTTCTCCGTGTCTGCGCTCAGCGTTCTCTGTGTCTCGTCCGTTCTGAGCGCTCCCGCCTTCGACCCCGACGCCTTCACCGACCGCTACTGCTCCGCCTGCCACAACGACGAAGACAAAAAAGGCGGCTTCGATCTCACCACGCTCGGCTTCACGCCCGGCGACCCCGCCAACTTCGCGCGCTGGGTCAAAGTCCACGACCGCCTCCAGGCCGGCGAGATGCCGCCGCCGGAACGGAAAAACCGCCCCGCTACCGCCGAGCTCGAATCGTTCCTCGCCGGTCTCGCCACCTCGCTCACGGCGACCGAAAACGAAACCGTCGCCCGCGACGGCCGCGCCACACCGCGCCGGCTCAACTGCTACGAATACGAAAACGTCCTCCGCGATCTGCTCTCCGCGCCGTGGCTGCAAATCAGGGCGCAGCTTCCCGACGACGGCGAAGCGCACCGCTTCAACAAGCTTGGCGACGCGCTCGACGTCTCGCATGTGCACCTCGCGCGCTACATGGCCGTGGCCGACTACGCGATCCGCCAGGCGATGAGCGTGCAGCTCGAGCGCCCGCCCACGACGACCAGGCGGTATTACGCGCGCGATCAGCGCAGCCTCACCGGCCTGTTTACCCCGGACCGGCTCAATTCGGCGCCCGACCGCATGACGTATCCGGTCATTGGTGCCACCGCGCAGCCCGGTGTGCGATCCAGACGGGCACCGCTCACCGTGGGTGAAGCCGATCCGAGGATCCGCGACCTTGAGGCGGTTGGCTGGGTTTCGAGCAACTACGCCGCCGGCTTCAACTATCGTTGGGACGGCTTCCGCGCACCCGTGGCCGGCCGCTACCGGATTCGCTTCAACGGCTACACGCTCTGGGCGGCGCCGGGTGGGATCATGATGCGGTTTGCGAACGACCGCGACAAGGCCGGCACGCCCCGTCCGCCCAATCCCAACATGCCGGACTACGACCGGATTTCCCCCGGCCGGCGCGACGAGTCCATCGCCGTTTACACGCGCAACGGGATCGCAAACCGCCGCGTCGGCGAATTCGATCTCACCCCGGAACCGGCCGTGCATGACATTGGCGAGGTGTGGCTGCTCGCCAACGAAACGCTGGTCCCCGACGCCTCGCGCTTTTTTCGTTCGCGGCCGAGCACCTACGTGAATCCGCTCATGACGGCCGAAGGCGTGCCGAGTGTGGCATTTCGCTGGATGGAAGTCGAAGGCCCGCTCTACAACGAGGCTACGACCGCCGGCTACCGCCTGCTGTTTGGCGACCTGCCGTTGCGCCAGGTCGCCGCCGGCAAAACGGGCGGGATCGCGCTCCCGGTCATCGCCAAGGCCGATCGGCGCGGAGGTGGCCGCAGGGCGAGCGCGGGGATCGTGCCGCTGGAGACCGTGGTCGTCGAAGTCGTTTCCAAGCGACCCAAGCAGGACGCGGAGCGCCTGATCCGCGCGTTCGTCGCGCGCGCCTATCGCGAGCCGGCCGGGGAGCGCGACGTTCAGCGTTTCCTCGGACTGGTCGGACAACAACTCGAGGCGGGCCGCAGCTTCACCGAGGCGATGATCGCCGGTTACACCGCCGTGCTCGCGTCGCCAGGCTTTCTGTTTCTCGATGAAAAACCCGGCCCGCTCGACGACTATGCGCTTGCCACGCGCCTTTCGCTTTTCCTCTGGAACTCCGCCCCCGACGACGCGCTGCGCGCCCGGGCTGCGCGCGGCGAACTGCAAAAGCCGGAAGGGTTGCGCGCCGAAACCGAGCGGATGCTCGCCGATCCGAAATCGCGCCGCTTCATCGAGGCGTTTCTCGATTACTGGATCGACCTCCGCAAAATGGAGGACTCCACGCCCTCGACCACGCTCTACAACGACTACTATCTCGACGACGCCCTCGCGGAGGCCGCGCTCGCGGAGACGCGGCTCTTCTTCGCCGACCTGCTGCAACGCGACGCGCCGGTGCGGAACCTCGTCGATTCCGACTCCACGTTTCTCAACGAGCGCCTCGCGCTCCACTATGGCGTGCCCGGTGTGCAAGGCGTCGCGATGCGCCGCGTCGCGCTCCCGCCCGGCAGCCCGCGCGGCGGCCTCGTCACGCAGGCCAGCGTGCTGAAAGTCACCGCCAACGGCACCACGACCTCGCCCGTCCTCCGCGGCAAATGGATCGTCGAACGCATCCTCGGGATCGAGATTCCTCCTCCGCCGCCAGTCGCCGCCATCGAGCCGACATCCGCGGTGCCGTCACCATCCGCCAGCAACTCGATCAACACCGCGCCGACGCGAGCTGCGCCGCGTGCCACCGCAAGATGGACCCGCCCGGCTTCGCCCTCGAAAGCTTCGACGTGATGGGCGGCTGGCGCGAACGCTACCGCGGCGTGGACGAAAAGATTCCGGCCGAAAAAGGCCTCGGCAAGAACGGCCATGCGTTCGCGTTTCACTTCGGGCTGACCGTCGATTCCAGCGGCCAGCTCCCCGACGGCCGCCCGTTCCACGACATCCGCGAATTCAAAAAACTCCTGCGCGACGACGAGGTCACGCTCGCCCGCAACCTCGCGAAACAGCTCGTCGTTTACGCCACCGGCGCGCCCGTGCGTTTCAGCGATCGCCCAATGATCGAAAAGATCGTCGAAGGCGCGAAGCCTGGCCACTACGGCGTGCGCTCCCTCGTTCACCAAATCGTGCAGAGCGATCTCTTCCGCCAGAAATGACCGCTCCGGCAGCCAGCACATGCGCTCGACCACGCGGCTGCCGGACGACGTGAAGGCGTTTACCGAATACCTGCGCCGCGCCGGCTACCACTGCTCCAACCAGCAGAAGACCGACTACAACTTCGCCACGCCGCGCGAGGCGTGGGACGAATCGGGTCCGCGCGCGCACTGGCGCAAACGCGCACCCGGCCAGCCGTTCTTCAGCGTCTTCAACCTGCTGGTCACGCACCAAAGCATGATCTTCGCGCCCGCCGCGACGCACGAGAAACAACTCGCCCGCGTCACACCCGCGCAGCGCCACGACCCCGCGAAAGTCACCGTGCCGCCGATCCATCCCGACACGCCCGAGTTCCGCCGCGACTGGGCGCGGCACTTCGACAACGTCACCGCGATGGACGATCAGGTCGGCGACCTCCTCGCCGAGCTCGCGGCCGACGGCCTGGCCGGGGACACGATCGTTTTCTTCTTCTCCGATCACGGCACCGGGATGCCCGCGATCGAGATGTTCGTGTGGGACGCGAGCCGGCGGGTGCCCTTGCTGGTTCGTTTTCCCGAAAAATGGCAACACCTCGCCCCGGCCGCACCCGGCGCGACGACGGACCGGCTCGTGAGCTTCGTCGATTTCGCGCCCACCATGCTGGCTCTTTGTGGCGTGGAGCGCCCGGCGCATTTCCAAGGCGTTCCGTTTCTCGGCTCGTCTGGCTCCACGCCGCGCACCGTGGTCTTCGGCGGTCGCGACCGCATGATCGAGCGCAGCGATCTCGTGCGCTACGTGCACGACGGACGCTTCCACTACCTGCGCAACTTCCGGCCCGAGCTGCCGTGGGGCCAGTCGATCAGTTACGTGCAACAGATCGACAGCATGCGCGCGTGGCAGCGGCTGCACGAGGCCGGCGCGCTCACCGGCCCGCCCGCGCGATTTTTCGAGACGAAGCCGGTCGAGGAACTCTACGATGTCACCGCCGATCCATGGGAGACGCGCAACCTCGCCGCCGATCCGCGCCACCGCGAAACCCTCGCGCGCTTGCGCGACGAATGCCGCGCGCAGATGCGGCGCGCCGGCGATCTCGGTTTCCTGCCCGAGCGCGAACTCCACGCCCGCGCCGCCGGCTCCACGCCCTGCGTCATCGCGACCGACCCGACCCTCAACCCGCTTGACGAACTGCTGCGCGCCGCCGATCTCGCGAACGCGCGCGACCCGAAAAATCTCCCGCCGCTCACCGCGCTGCTCGCGCACCGCGATTCGGCCGTGCGCTGGTGGGCGACGCTTGGGCTCGGCGCATTGAAACAGCACGCCCAACCCGCCGCAGCCGAGCTGCGCCGCGCGCTCGGCGACGATTCGCCCGATGTGCGCCTCGCCGCCGCCGAGGCGCTCGCGCACCTGGATCATCTTCCCGAAGCGCTGCCGATCATCGAGGCCGCGCTGCGGCACGATTCGGTCTTCATCCGGCTGGCCGCGCTCAACGTCGCCGACCGCCTCGGTCCGCAGGCCCGCCCGCTCCTGCCCGCCATCCGGCAGGCCAGGCTCGCCGCGCCCGGTCACAGGGATGCGTCGGACTACGTCGCCCGCATGGTCGACTCTCTGCCCGGCCGGATCGGCGGGTGAGGCAGGGACCGCGCCGAGCCTTCCGATGATAACGGCTCTTCGAAATCTAGGCTCTCGATTGTGCCTGGTTGCGTTGGCGACGAGTCGGAAGGTGGGAGCCAGCAAGCGGGCTCCCACAATTCGGAGGGAAAATCAGGGGCAGCATTGATCGCGCGAGCATCACTTCATCGCCCGAATCCATTCCTCCAGCAGCGGCGCGATCGGCGCGGGCTCCGTGTGCAGGCCCAGCGGGGGCATGCGAAACGGGCCGCTGTCGATCTGCCGGCGCAACAGAATCGATTTTTCGGGGACGCCCGGAACGATCAACCGCGATCCGGCGATGCCGAGATCGCCGCCGATCGGTTCGACGTCGATCAGCCCGGACTTCTCCAGCGGGGTCGAAAGCCGCGCATCGAACTGCGCGCGCGAGAGTCCGCCGGGACGGTGGCACATGGCGCAGTTCACCTCGAGATAGGAGCGGACGCGGCGCTCGAGCGGCGCCGACTTATCATCGAGCGCGAGTAGGCGGGGCTGTTGGTCGAGACCGGATGCCGCATCGAGCCAGCCGCGGGTGATCCAGAGGCGGAGCTGTGCGGCGTCGAGTTGGCGCGGGCTGACCGGCACCAGATAGCCGACGACGACGGCATCCAGTTTCAATTCCGCCTCGGCGGCGGAGAAGAGCCAGCGGCCCTAAGTGATCCAATTCTGTGCCGAGTTAGTCACGCAGTCGTGTATTCCTACGAAAGGTATCTCTCCAGATCACCCGTGCGCCGTCGGCTGTGAGCAAGTCGAGCGCCTGCGGGCGCAGATAGCCAAATGCTGCGTGATGGCTGGCGACGGTGTCGGCGTCGGCGTCCGTGAATTTTTCGTCCGTAAGAGCGAGGACCGCACCGCCGAATCCACCGCCGGTGAGTCGCGCCCCGTGGACATGCGGATGCTTGGTCAGCGTCCATACCAGCGAGTCTAGCGCCGGCGTGCTGTTCTCGAAGAGGATTTGAGAGCTGCGGTGGGAGGCTGTCATGCAGCGGCCAGCAACCGAAAGGTCGCCGCTTTGCAGCGCCGTAACCGTTTCCGCCACCCGCGCGTTTTCCTCCACAATGTGCGCAACGCGTTTGGCGAGGGTTGCCGGCAGGCGCTTTAGCATTCTGTTCAGGTTTTTAACTGGAATTGCCGCCAAGCACTCCACCTCAAGCTTGCGGGCGGCAGCCACACACTCGCGATGACGTTCCGCATATCGCCCGTCAACCAACGCATGCTTTTCCGATGTATTGAATACCCAAAGCCGCGCCATTCCCGGAATACGGACGCGCGTAAACGTTGGCCCTCGACTATTGATATGCACGAGTTCGTCCTTGGCAGCGATGGCACAGGTGCCCTGATCGAGAATGCCGCACGGGACTCCAACATGCACATTCTCCGCGTGGCGGGCCAGTGCGGCCAGACGATGAGGGGCCAAATCCGCGCATCCCATCAATTCAAGAAAACACAAAGCGGCGGCCAGCTCTAGTGCGGCGCTGCTGGATAGTCCGGCTCCCACAGGAAGGTCGGAGACGACCAGCAGGTCGAAAGCGGTCGGGCGCGGCAGACCGAATTCAGCCAGACTTTTCCACACAGCCAATGGGTAGTTGATCCAATCGTCCGGACCGGTGGCGCGAGTATCAATGCCTCCCGGCACAGTCTCGACAATGGTTCCCTCCTCCCCCGAGACCAATTGCATCCGCTGCTGGCCAGAGCTGGCGATTGCGACCCAGACATAACGATTGATTGCCGCACCCAAGACCGATCCACCGTTGTAGTCGGTATGGTTGCCGATGAACTCCACTCGTCCGGGAGCGCGCGCAATCACCTCCGGGGCGCGCCCGAAGCGTTTGGCAAAAAGACGAGTGATGGACTCTTCTGTCATCGCATGTGGCACAGTTCGCTGTATCGGCGGCTCAATTCGTTGCCATGGTCACGGAATGGGGATACAGCCGACACACACGGTGCTTCCGTGAGGGTTGGTTTACAACCGTGGATGCGGTTCCGAGCGGAATATTCTGATTACCGAAGAATGTTTTCGGTCTGAGCATCGAAGAGATGTGCTTGGTCGAGATCGAAGGTGACTTGGATTGTCTGGCCAGCTTCATATCGATCCGCGGGTTTCACGCGCGCGGTGAAGGTGGTCGCACCCGAGTCAAGGTAGAGATAGGTTTCGGCCCCCACCGGTTCCGAGATGTCGATCTTCACTTCGGCGTTTTGGCCGGGATCGGGCCGCGTGATTGTCAGGGTATCGTGGATGCATTCCGGGCGGATGCCGAGCACGACCGAGTTGCCGATACTGTCGGCCGCGGTTTTCGCCAAATGATCTCCCAAATTTAGTGTCAGGCCGTCGTGATCGGAGCGATGCTCGACAAACTGAAAGTGGCCGTCAGCACGACGGACGGTGCCGCGGAAGAAATTCATCTGCGGACTACCGATGAAGCCGGCGACAAAAAGGTTGGCCGGTCGGTTGTAGATTTCCATCGGTTCGGCGACTTGCATGATTTTGCCGTTCTTCATCACACAAATGCGGTCGCCCATGGTCATCGCCTCCATTTGATCATGCGTCACGTAGATCATCGTCGCGCCAAGTCGGGCGTGGAGCCGGGAGATCTCGGAGCGCATGGATACGCGCATCTTGGCATCGAGATTGGAGAGTGGTTCATCAAAGAGAAAAACTTTCGGCTTTCGGACGATGGCACGCCCGACCGCGACGCGTTGGCGCTGCCCGCCGGAGAGCGCCTTGGGCTTGCGGTTGAGGTAGTCGGTGAGCCCCAGCATTGCAGCGGCTTCGCGCACGCGGGCATCGATCTCCGGTTTGGGAAGCTTCCGCAGTTTCAGGCCGAAGGCCATGTTGTCATAGACCGACATGTGTGGGTAGAGCGCGTAGTTTTGAAAAACCATCGCAATGTCGCGATCCTTCGGGAGGACGTCATTCACGATTTGGCCGTCGATGGCGACCGTTCCTCCGGAGATTTCTTCGAGGCCGGCGATCATCCGCAAGGTGGTTGATTTGCCGCACCCGGAAGGGCCAACCAGCACCATGAATTCGCGATCTTCGACCACAAGATCGATTGCATCCACCGCCGTCACGCCGGGTCCCTGTTTTTCGGGATAGCGCTTGGCGAGCTTTTCGAGGACGACGCGTGACATGGGAGGAAGGTGGATTTTCGGGGGGAATTTTCAGACCGGGGCGACGGACAGGAGCGGGGCACGATCGAAGTAGATGCGGATGTCGGCTTTGGCGTCGCCGAGCAGTTGCTGCGCGCGTCGGAGGGCTTTTTTGGTGGCGAGATTCGGATTCGGCTCGGCGGGAAACACGTTGCTGGGACCGATGCGAGTGAGTAGTCCGCTGTTCCTCAGCACGCGCAGGACTTCGCCATGCACCCCGCTGACGAGCAAGTGCCGGCCGGTCGACTGGAGATAATCGTGCAGGCCGCGGAGCGCGAAGATGGTGGTGGCGTCGAGATGGCGGGCGCTCTTGAGGCGCAAAATCACCGCCCGGAGATTTTCCTTCTCCACCTGCCGGCGGACGTGATCCTGGAAGAGGTCGGCGGCGCCGAAGAACAGCTCGCCTTCGACATGGATGATCGCGATGTGCGGGTGGCTGCGCTGCTGCGGATGGTCCAATTGCGTGAGCTGGTCACCCGCGTTGAACGCGTATTCCACGAGCGTGGGCACGGAAACTTTGCGCAGGGCGAGAATCAGGGAGAGGCCGACCCCGGTGTAGATCGCGACATCCAGCGGCAGGAGCAGCGCGGCGGCAAAGGTGCCGCCGAGCACGACGGCGTCGGAGCGCGTCGAGCGGGCGGCGATGCGGATCTGATCGAAATCGACGATGTTCCAGCCAACGCGGATCAATGCGGCGGCGAGCACCGCGACGGGGATGTGGTCGATGAGTGGGGCGAGGAGCGCAACGAAGATGAGGACAAACAGGCTGCTGAACAGCCCGGCCGCTTGCGTCCGGGCGCCGGCTTGGACGTTGGCGGCACTGCGTGCGAAGGAGGCTGAGCCCGGTATGGCGGCAAAGCACGCGGACGCGAGATTCCCGAGGCCCATCGCCACCATCTCTTGGTTGGTGTCGATGTGGTCACCGGTCTTGATGCTGTAAGTTTTCGCGATCGAAATCGCTTCGAGGGTGCCCAAGAGCGCCAGCGCGGCAGCCGGCACGAGCAGGGACCGCACCGTTTCGATCCCTTGAATCGTGGGAATGCCGGAGAAGCTGGGCAGGCGCGCGAAAAGCGGTCCGTCCTGGCCGAGCGTGGCGATGCCCAATTCTTCCAGCCCCGTCCATCTGGCGAGCAGGGCGAAAAAAATGAGCCCGATCAGAGCCTCCGGCCAGCGGGGTCGCAGCCGTTTGATCAGGCTGAACAGGAGAAATGCGGCAACCGCCACACCAGTGGTCCAGAAATTCAGTTCGCCAACCCACACGCGCTGGATCGCGTGAAACGGCGCGGCCCACAGCGAGCTTCCTTCCGTCCACCGCACGCCGAGGAGGTGATGAAGCTGGCTTAGGACGAGGAGGCAGCCGATGGCCGACCCGTAGCCGATGACGACGGAGCGGGAAACGAACTGCGTGACCTGCCCGAAACGCAGAAAGCCCGCCACGAGTTGCATGGTCCCGATGAGCAGGGCGAGCAGGATGGCAATCTCGGCGGGGCCGAGGACCGAGGCGCGATGGGCGACGAAGGTCGTGGCCAGCAGCAGACTGAGCGAATTGCTCGGCCCGAAAATCACGTGACGCGAGGAGAAGAAAAGCGCCGCCACCGCTCCGCCGACCACCACGCACGCCAGCACCATGGCCGGAGGGAGTCCGGCGATGAGAGCGAAGCCGACCGCCTGCGGGATCGACACCATCGCCACCGTGGCGGCAGCCGTGAGATCGGCGCGCAGTTTTTCACGCGAGTAGTCGCGGAGTTCGTTGAGGAACGGAGGCCGCAGCAGCCGCCAGTCCGGGCTGAGAGAATCGAGCAGCGGTGCCGGGTTCATGCGTAAGCGGCACCCAAGGGAAATACGGCGGAAATTGAACGGCCTTTTGCGGTCGCACGGAAATGCGCGACGTTAGAGCGCGTGGCACTGCGTGGTCGGAAATGAACGCCGGTCATCGCGAGTGGGCGGTAGCGCTCAACTCGGTTCGTCGTCCACGAACGGAAAGAGCCGGGTGTGCGGCAGCTTGATTTTGTAGAGGCGAACCGCATTTCCGCCTAAGATGAGATTGAGGTCGTCCTGCGGGATGTTGAGGCGGCCAATTTGTTTCAGGCTCCAGCCGAACATATCGACTTGATGGCGCACGGGTGGAGTTTTGCGCCGCTGGCACACGTAGGTTTCGGGATGCTTGCCGGGCTGCCATTCCACGGGAATCGAAGAGCCCCAGTCGGTGCCCCAGAGAAGTTTTTTCGCGCCGATGTTCGGGTCGCGCAGCGGCTTGTCGTAGAGTTCGGTCCACCATGTGCCGGTCTCCAGATAGACGTTGTCGGTGGCGGCGGCGACGTTGAGGCACTCCTCATACCATTTCTCCCACCACCACGCCTGCACGCCGCCATGCTCGAAGATGATCGGCACGTCGGGATACTCGATGGCGAGGTCGTGCACCCACATCGGGTTGTAGGTCTCGGGATTCGCGCCGCTGCCGCGGCAGAAGCCCGTGGTGTAGCCCATCGTGAGACCGACATGGTAGCGGACGGCCACCTTGTATTTGCGCGCGACCTCCATGAAGTGGCCGATCTCGTCGAGCCGTTCGTGGATGTCGATGCGGCGGTGGCGCGCGCCGAGTGTGGGATCTTGCGGAAACCCTTCGCCGATACCAACGAAGTTTCCGGTAGAAAGTAGCTCGTCGAGTTCTTTCGCGGCTTCCGCCGCGGACCACTCGGCATTGGTGCGCTGCACGTGCTGGCGATATTTCTCACCGTAGGCCAGTGCGACGAATTTTCCAGGATGCTCTCGGACGATTTTCACATTGAGGTCATTCGTCATGTTGAACGCGCTCGTGAGGATGCACAGGTCCACGCCGTAGCATTCCATGTCGAAAAGCAGGCGGGCGGAATTGTCGTAGGGCTGGAGTTCGTAGGTGAGTTGCTCGTGGAGTTTCTTGTATTCCTCGCTGCCGGGCGCGGGTTCGACGCCGCTGGCGGATTGGAGCTTCGCTTGCATGGCCTTGCCGGCTGCGAAGCGTTGCGCGTGAACGTGCGAGTCGATGATGAAGCGTCCCATTTTCATTGATTGGATGAAGGAGAATTTGCGGCGGGCGGCGTGGCGGTGGCGTCAGCCGCCGGATTCCGTGACGGAGCCGGAGCGGTATCCGATGCGGTTGCGGAGAAGATCAATTTCGTTGCCGGTGGGTTCCAGCGTCTCACCGACGGACGGCAGCTCTCTCAATGGCCACGCGACATTTTCCCTCACGGTCTCGAGGCGGACGCCGGCGCGGGCGTGGATGGTTTCGAGCGTGAGTTCGCCATCCACGAATCCGAAAACCCCCAGATCCGTGATGACTTTTTTCGGGCCGGTGCCCGGCGGAAGCCCCGCGCGTTCGCGCGCGCCGGGCGAGCCGTCGAGATACCCCGGGCCGGTGACGAAATCGACGCGCTCGGGGAAACGAATTTTTTTCTGACGGAGAATTGCGACCCAGTTTTGGCAAAGGCTGGCAATGTCGCACGCGCCACCGCCGCCGGGAAAGCGGAAGCGCGGCTGCCGGTAGTCGCCCACACAGGTGCTGTTGATGTTACCGTGGCGGTCGAGCTGGCCCGCGCCGACGAATCCGAGGTTGACGAGCCCGCGCTCGGCGAGGGTGTTGATATAAAAGGCATCCGAGAGTTTGTCGGCCAGCGTCTGCGACGGAAGCGTGTCCACGCCTTGCGGGAGCAGGCAGGGATCCGTGCGAATGATCCCGGTTTCGAAAATGATCGTCAGGTTCGGGGCGTGCGTGAGCTTGGCGAGAAATGCCGCCACGGTGGGCAGGCCGACGCCGGTGTAAACCGCGTCGCCGTCCTGGAGCAGCCGCGCGGCGACGACGACCATCTGTTCGGACAGGGTGTAGTTCATGCCATCGCGATTAATAGCCGTTGATGACGCCGGTGCTTTCGATCGGCTGCTGGATCTTTAGCCGGTCGAGGTAGGGTTGGCCGTGATCCTCGGCGAGGCGCTGCATCATGGCGGTGCGATCCGCGACGCCGTAAATGAAGCGATCGACATGCGCCTGATACGTCGATTCGACGCGGCACATGGCGGCGAAGGCCGGCAGATCGGAATTGTAGCATCCGGCAAGATGAAGCGGGTAGGCGCCCCACGGCACCTCGACGACCGCGGCGACCCGAAAGCTCGGCACCACCGTGCGGTTCGGGTCGCGGCGGATAATTTCCGGGGCGACGATTTTTTCGGTGGTGATGATGATTGTTTTGCAGGCGTTGATGCCCATGAGATCCATACCGAGCGAACCCCAGCGGTGCGCCGCGCCGGACGGATCGCTCCGCTGGGTGTGGAGGATGCCGACGTCGGGATTGAGCGCACGCACGGCTGCGAGTTTTTGGCCAGTGAACGGGCAGGCGATTTCCTTCAGGTTCGGGTTGTGCTGGAGGTAACTCGATCCGAGCTGCGAACGCGTGGTCATGAAGGGCACGCCCATCTGGCCGGCGAACAGGGCCAACGAGAGCCCGTAGTGACTCATTTCCTCCAACTCGGGATAAGCTCCGAGCCGACGGGCGCGCCCTGCGAGGCAATTTTCTCTTTCATAGAGATCGAAAAGATAGGCGACGACGAGTTTTTGGAGTAACCCTTCGCCCAACAACAGCGCGACCGTGTGGGTGAGCGCCGAGACCACGGTGAGGCGTTCGATGCGTTGGCGGACGATTTCGTGAATCGCAGCAGACGGTTCGCCGTGCTGCATGCCGCCGAAGAACACCGTGCAGCCGGGCTGCACGTATTCCCGGATGGCGGCGGACATCGAACAAACTTTGTGGTCACGTGTGCTCGCGGACTCGGCATGAGGAATCGCTGAAGGCATCGGTGAGTTGAGCAGTATGAAGAGTGGGGTGGATTGGCCTAACGCAACGGCCGGAATGTCGGATGCCGGCAACGTAGCGCGATCGCGGAGTATCGGGCCGGTTTGCGGTCGCAAGCCGAACACGGCGCAACACAAATTGCCGGAGGCCAATTGCGCCAGCGGGGCGCTGTTTTACCCGTAATCTGTGCAGGTCGTTTGGCTTCTTCACGCATCGATCTTTTTGACGGGCGCGGCGTGAAAGGCGTCAGACCGGGAGATTTTGTGAACGGATAAAACAACACATCACTCGCGCGCGAGGCCAACCGAGTTATCACCCCCAACCATCGCTACCCCCGATGGCAGGCCCACGTTCTTCCCCACACCGATCGATCTTTCTGCCCGCGCTTTTGCACACGAGAGCACGGCGGCATGATCCGCACCTCCACCTGATGAAGGCGCCCTGCGGCGAGCGAACGATTTTCCCGACCTAACAACACTAAGAAGAGAGAGACCCCGATGAACTCACACCCATGGATTAGCGGCGCGATCCGGCGCTTGGTTCTTGCTCAGACCTGCGGCGTGTTCGGCCTTTCGCTGGCTTTGGCCCAACTCGCTCCGACCTCCGCACCCTCGCCCGGACAGCTCACCAAATACGACAAGAACAAGAACGGCGTGCTCGATCCGGATGAGTTTGCCGCGATGCGGGCCGACCAAACCAAGGCGGCGAACGCCGTGACGGCCGCCGAGCCCACGGGCGAGACCGTCCAGCTTTCGCCGTTCGAGGTCGTGGCCGACACCCGTGGCTATTTCGCGTCGAACACGCTCTCCGGCACCCGCCTCAACTCGAAGATCGAGGATCTCGGCGCCGCCATCACCGTCGTCACCAAACAGCAACTGCTCGATACCGCCGCGCTCGACATCAACGACATCTTCCAGACCGAGATCGGCACGGAGGGGATCAACCAGTTCACCGACCAGTCCGTGGATTTCCAGGGCCGCGTGATCGACAATGTGCAGGACAGCCCCCAGACCAGCAACCGGGTCCGCGGGCTCAGCTCCGCCAATATTTCGACGGACGGCTTCACGAGCTCCAGCCGCATCCCGGTCGACACCTACAATCTCGATTCGGTCGAAATCAGCCGCGGCCCGAACTCCACCCTGACCGGCCTCGGCAACGCGGGCGGCACAGTCAATCTCAACCAGGCGCGCGCCAACCTCACCCGCGAGACCACCCAACTGGTCGTGCGCGGCGACGATTGGGGCGGTTATCGCGCGAGCCTCGATCTCAACCGCCCGCTGCTGAAAAACAAACTGGGGGCGCGGGTGTCCGCCGTCTATGACTCGAAGGGCTTTCGGCGCGAGCCGTCCGAGGACACGCAGCGCCGCCTCTTCGGCGCGGTCACCTACAAGCCTTTCGCCAGCACCACGCTCAGCGGCTCCTTCGAGTCCTTCCGCCAGTTTCGCCGCACGCCGAACGCCAGCACCCCGACCGACATGGCGAGCGACTGGCTGAACAGCGGCCGACCGACGTGGGATCCGATTACATCCACCGCGAAAGTCAACGGAGTGCCGGTCGCGACGGTTCTCCTGACGGCCCAGTTCGATAATAATGACCTGTATCCGCGCGGACTCGGGCGCGATGCGTTCTTCGACAACATGCCGAGCATGTTCATCGGGCCGGACGGCCGGGTCGCCCTCTACACCCAGAACCGGCTGCAGGCGGCGGGTGCGCCCGGCACGGCGAATTGGACCAATAGCATCCGGCTGATGACCACCGCCAGCGACGTGTTCAAATTCCGCAATGCCACGAACCCGAACAACCCGCGGCTGCCGCTCGACTCGCTGGTCGGCGTTTCCAACCGGGACATCTACGATTATGAGAACGTCAATTTCGTCGCGCCCAACTGGAATCGCGATCAGGCCAACACCTACAAGCTCCAGCTCGAGCAGAAGCTGTTCAGCACGCCGCTCCAGCAGTCCTTCGCGCAGATCGCGTGGCGCCTGGAGGATTCGGGCCGGTTCAACCAGAACCTGATCAATGAAACCACGAACCTCTACATCGATGTGAACGAGCGGCTGCTCGATGGCTCGGTCAACCCGTTTTTCCTGCGCCCCTATGTCAACGCCATCCAGCGGACCGCCTCCAACAACTCGATCTACGACGACACCGTGCGCGCCCAGCTCACCTACGCGCTGGACCTGCGCAAGCAGGACCGCCGGTGGCTCGCCCTCCTCGGGCGCCACCAGGCGAACGGCTTTTATGAATTGAACCGCAAGAGCACCACCAACTTCAACTACCGCAAGGCGGTGACGAGCAATGCGCCCTGGATCAATTCGGCCAACCGCTTCAACTCGGCCCACGCCACCATCACGGAGCGCTATTATGTCGGCGACGCGGTGCAGGCCGGGTCCAACCGCGTGGTGGACTACGCCCCGTCGACGGCCGGGATCGCCTCCGGCACTTACACTTTCCGTCATGCCAGCAATGTGGCCGGCAGCACCGTCACCTTCGCGGACCTGCCGCTTGACGTCGATGGCTTGGCCTTCGGCGGGGCGACCGCGAGCCGGTTGGAGGTGCGCACCCTCGGTGGTGCGTTCCAGAGTTATTTCTGGAAAGAGCGGCTCGTGACCACCGTGGGTTTCCGCAGCGACACCCAGCGGAACCGCAGCAGTCCCGGCGCGACGATCGATCCCGCCACCGGCTTCGGCGCCACCACCAATCTGAACACCTTTGGCTCCTGGTCGGAGCGGAAAGGCAACAC
The DNA here is from genome assembly GCA_030693515.1 of Opitutaceae bacterium. Taxonomy (GTDB): domain Bacteria; phylum Verrucomicrobiota; class Verrucomicrobiia; order Opitutales; family Opitutaceae; genus ER46. Next base: position 131,931 of record JAUYAK010000099.1, on the reverse strand, counting down.
CACCACCTATCAGGGCGTGCTGCGGCCGTTCCGCGACTGGTCCGCGATCGCCACGAAGCGCGACCAAGGCGGCACGGCCGGCTACGTGGCGGGCCTGCTCGACAACTTTCAGGTGCATTACAGCTACGCCGACAGTTTTCGACCGGAGGCGCCCGCCTACAACCTGTTCGGCGAGGAATTGCAGAACCAAAAGGGCCTCGGCCGGGACTGGGGATTCTCGGTGCGCACGCCGGACAGCAAATTCGTGCTGCGCGTCAGTTGGTTCAAGACCGTGCAGACGGGCGCGCGCCTGCAAGGCCAGTTTGGCCTCCCCGTGACCATTTTGCGCGGCTTCGAGGCCGGCACCGGCACCAGCACGCTGGAGACGTTCGCGCGCAACGTCATCTCGGCCCGGCCGCAGTTCGCCGGCGCCTCGGAGGCGCAGATTCAGGCCGCGATGTATAGCTTCGCCAAGCTCCCGCCGGGTTTTTGGGACCTCGTCCGCGCGCCCATCGTCGTCACGGATGTCAACAACCAGCTCTCGAAGGGGACGGAAATCGAATTGAACTACAATCCCTCGCGCAACTTCCGCTGGCGGTTCACCGCCGCTCAGACCAAGGCCATCGACCTGACCTTGGTTGACGCCACCCGGGCCTTCATCGCCCAGCGTCTGCCGGTCTGGACAACCATCACGGACGACGCGGGCCAGCGCTGGTGGGATCAGGCGACCCAGAACATCAATCAATACAATGCCCAGATCGTCACCAACTTGGCGCGGATGAGCGCCAACCTCGGCCGGCCCCGCACGCAGAACAAGGAGTGGACTTGGAGTTCCATCGCCACCTATCAGTTCACTGGCGGCAAGCTCAACGGCCTGACCCTCGGCTCGACCATCCGCTGGGCGGACAAAAGCTCCATCGGTTTCGAAGGGATCAGGGACGCGGACGGCGTTTACCGCACACTCGATTACAACAAGCCCGTTTACGATCCGGCCCGGGCCAGCTTCGACTTCATGGCGGGCTACAATCTCCGGTTCTACAAAGACAAAGTCCGCACGCGGATCCAGTTGAATTGCCGCGACGCCTTCGCCAACCGCGGCCTCCGCGCGACCACCTGGCAGCCCGAGGGCTATCCCGCCACCTTCCGTATCATCGACGGCCGGCAATGGGTGCTGACGACGACGTTCGACTTGTAGCCAGCGATCAAAATCGCCGCCCGAAGGCCAGCGCCCTTGCGCGCGCCAAACCGCGTCCGCCAGCCGACTGGCCTGCGGTTGCACAACCAAAGCAAAGGATCTCGGATCAAACCTCACCGCCCATGAAACCTAAATCGCTCCAGCGGATTTCCGTCATCCTCGCCCTGCTCGCCGCTCCGCTCCTTTGCGCCCAGAATCCCGGCGGCACGCCGCGCCCGCGCGCGGAGCCGCTGAAGGGTGAGTCGCGGCTCATCCCGCGCGGCGACGTCGAACTGCTCACCTATGAGACCGAAGCCGACGTGCAAAAACTCGAGGAACTGCTCACGGCCAACGCCGCCGCCGCGCCGCAGCCCGGCGAGTTCACGATGAACTATTTTCGCTCCGGTCTCGACGGCTCGGTGCAGCCCTACGGCTTTTGGCTGCCACGCGACCACGCGCCCGGGAAAAAATTCGCGCTGCTCGTCCAGCTCCACGGTATCGGCTCGAAGTCGCTTGCCGGCCGGCGCACCGCGTGGCGCGGGATGGGCGTGAAGGAGTGGATCGATCCTTACGCGCCCGTCATCGTCGCGCAGCCGATGGGCCGGGGAAACACGTTCTATCACGGCATGGGCGAGGCGGACGTGCTCGAGGTCATCGCCGATGTGAGCCGGCGCCACGCGGTCGATCCCGATCGCGTTTTCATCATGGGGCATTCGATGGGCGGCGCGGGTTCGTGGCTGGTCGGGCTCCACTATCCGGATCGCTTCGGCAGCATCACACCGGTCGATGCCGCGATGGGATTTCGCGACGCGGTGGACGACCCGCAGGCGCTGCCGGCGTGGATGCTGCCGCAGGTGGCGCTGTTCAAACCGGAAAAACTTTTCCCCAATGCGCGCAACGTGCCCGTCTTCCTGAAAAACGCCGGCGCCGGCATTCAGAAAGCGTCCACGCGCTTCAGCGATGGCGTCGTGGCCGAGGGCGGTTTCGCCACGATGGAAAGTTTCCCCGGGATGCCGCACCACTTCGCGCCGCAGATTTCGTATTCCATCTTTGCCGGCGCCGCGACGGTGCGCCCAATCGTGCGGCAGCCCGCGGAGGTGAAGTTCTTCACGACCACGTTGCGCCACAACCAAGCGTATTGGGTCACACTCGATCGTCTGACGCAGCATAACGCCGAGGCGCGCGTGACCGCCACCCACGACGACGGCCAGCCGAAACCCATTCAGGGTGGCCGCGGCCAACCTCGCCCGGCGCCCGAGCCGGCGCGTCCGCCATCGCTCAAGGTCACAACCCAAAACATCGACGCGCTCACGCTGCGTCTGCGCGACGCCGGCGTGCCCGCGGACAAGCCGCTCGCGCTCGTGGTTGACGGCACCACCGTTTCTTCGGGGGCGGTGGCGGAAATCGTGCATCTCGCAAAAACCGACGGCCAGTGGCGCACGGTTGCCGCCCCCGCGCTCGGGGGCAAACGCCACGGCCGTCAGGGCCCGATCGGTGATTCCTTCAACGCGAAGTTTCTCGCCGTATATGGCGAAGGCGATCTGCCGCTGGCCCGCGCGGAGCTCGACGCAATCCGCAACCCGCCAAGCCAGCTCGTCATCCAAGCCGAATTTCCGCTCAAGGCCGCCGCGCGCGTGACGACCGAAGAAATCGCGAACTCGAATCTCATCCTCTTCGGCACGCCGAAGACGAATCCGCTCCTCGCGCGCCTCGCGCCGAAATTGCCGACGGCGTTACTGACAGCGGCGGACACGGGGAGCGCGGTGATTTTCGTTTATCCGAATCCGGAGAACCCGGCGCGCACCATTGTCGTCTGGACCGGCCGCGTGCTCAGCACCTCGCTCGAGCCGAGAATCGAGGCGGGCTGGATGCAACCGCTCAACTTGCTGCCCGACTATGTGACAGTGAAGGACGGAAAAATCACGAAGGCGGGTCACTTCGATCGCGACTGGCGCTGAGGTCGCGTCGCGGCGGTTCATGTGAACGGGTAATACACCAAACCGTTTGAGCGCGGGGGCCGCGGGCGATTCGGTGGCCGTGCAAGCACCGCCTTTCACCCTTTGGCGGCCCGGCTCGCGCGGCTGTCGCCCGGTTTCCCCACAATCCAGACCCATGAACTGCTTCGTTCGCTGCTCCCTGTCTTCCCGTGCCGGCTTGCTTCGCCGGCGTGCTCGCGTCGGTGCCGCGGTTGCGTCACTGGTCTCTTTTTTCTCCGGGTTCGCGCAATCGGCCGCGCCGTCCCCGAGTGCCGCGACAGCGGCGGCCGAGGAGGCGGTCGTGCTCTCGCCCTTCACCGTCTCCGTCGCGGAGGACAAAGGCTATGCCGCCACCTCGACACTAGCCGGCACGCGACTCAAGACGAAGATTGCAGACATCGGCGCATCGCTTTCCGTCATCACGACCGAGTTTCTCGCCGACACCGGCGTGAAGAACGTGAACGAGCTGTTCACCTACACGCTCGGCACCGAGGCGGGTGGGCCCGAGGGCAATTTCGCCGGCGGCGCGTCGGCCGGATCGGGCGCTGAAAACCTGCAAGGAATCGGCACCGTGCGCCGTTCGCCGCAGTCCGCCACGCGCGTCCGCGGCATCGGGTCGGCCGATATCACCCGCAATTATTTTCTGACCGAAATCCCCTTCGACAGCTATAATGTCGAGCGCGTCGAGATCAGTCGGGGGCCCAACGCGATCCTGTTCGGTCTCGGCAGTGCGGCCGGCATCGTGAACTACGGTCTGATCAAGCCGACGTTCCAGCCGCACACCACTCTCGCGGCCGAGTTCGCCCGCTTCGGCTCCTACCGCGGCACACTCGACACGAACTGGGTGCTCATCCCCGGCAAGCTCGCCCTGCGCTTTGCGGGCCTGCATAGCGATCAGCAGTTCGAGCAGGAACCCACCTTCGAGCGAGATTCACGCGGCTTTCTCGCGGCGCTCTACCGGCCGCTGGCCCGCACGACGCTCCGCGCCGACGTGGAGTTCGGTCGCATCGCCGCCAACCGCCCCAACTACACGAGCCCGATCGACAACATCAGCGTGTGGATGAAGAGCGCGCGCCCGACCTGGGATGCCTCGACCGACAACTTCGCGCTCGTGCCGCCGGTTCTCTTTTCCCAGCAGTTCTTCTGGCAGTGGGCCACGATCTGGGACCAGCCAAACGCCAGCGCTCCCACCGCCAACGGTGTGCAGGGCCGGCGCAACGCCCCCGCGCCCGTTCGCCAGTGGGTCGGCGGCGCCAACCTTGCCGAGGTGCCCGGCAACGGCTCGTATCGGTTGCAGGGGTTCACGGATCTTTCCGTTTACGATTTCCGGAAGAACCTGCTCGCCGGCAACACGGGCGGTGTGCACACGGACTTCGATTCGATCGGGGCGTCGCTCGAGCAGAGCCTGCTCGACGGCCAGACCGGTTTCGAGCTGGCATTTAATCGGCAGCGCTATAGCGACGAGTCCTTCGACCCGATCGGGGCGCAGGAATCCTACCGTATCTGGGTCGACCTCAACACGCGGTATCTCGACGGCCGCGGCAACCCGAATTTCGGCCGGCCTTACGTCATGGCCACGCCGCAGAAGGGCGAGTCTCGCACGGAGCGCGAGAGCGTGCGCGCCACCGCATTCTACGAATTCGATTTCAAGCGCCGTTCGTCCGGCCGGCTCGCTCCGTGGCTCGGACGGCACACGCTTACCGGCCTGCTCGACCGACAGGAGATCGACCAGCGCAGCATCAACTGGCGCATGGGCTGGGTCGGCGCCGGCGCGGCCAATCGCGTGAACGAAAACCTCAACGGCGTGCTCAATAATTTCCGCCGTCGCGTGCAAAACGTGATTTACCTCGGACCGTCCGTCGCCAGTGCGGCCTCCATTTCAAACGTGCGAATCAGCGGTTACCCTACCGCGCCGGTGTGGCAGCCCGGAGCGATTTATCCGATCACTGGCTTCGACATCCAGACCCAGGCGTGGACGACTCAGCAGGCCCAGGAATTCGCCCAGCCGTTCGGCGGTGCAGCCAACCGCCAGGAGATCGACTCTGCCGCCGTGGTCCTGAAAAGCAATTGGTTGAAGGATCACCTCGTAACGATGGCGGGCTGGCGTCGCGATCGCAGCGACTCCTTCCAACTCGCTCCCATTCCCACCGATCTCGAAGGTTCGGTCCTGCTCAACCGCCTTGCGCCGCCCAGCGCGGCTACCTCGACCGTCGATGAAAAAGTTTGGAGCTATAGCGCGGTCGCCCGCTTGCCGCTAAAACTGCCGCTGCGCTCAGGGCTGAGCGTCCACTACAGCCAGTCGGAAAACTTCCAGCCACTCGCCGCGCGCGTGAACATCTTCGGCGATTCAATCTCTTCGCCCGGCGGCAAATCGAAGGAATACGGCTTCACGCTCGCCATGCTAGACGACAAAGTGAACTTCCGCGTGAACTGGTATGACGCCAAGGTGCTCAACGAATCCAGCCCCGACGCCAGCAACCTCGCGTGGAACATCGTCATCAACCAGGCCGAGTTCGTCGCGCTCAATTACCTGTATGAAGACAAGCAGGCCGGCCTCGTCACGCAGGCCCAAATCGATGCGTTCGGCCTTCCGCCGGAAGCCACACGAAAATTCGTGTCGGCGACATTCGTCACGCTGCCCAACGGGCAAGGGCAGTGGACGTATCGTATTCCCGGGGGCACGGCGAGTAGTGCGTCGGATCGCACTGCGAAGGGTTTCGAAGTCGATGGCATCGTAAATCCCACGCCACGCTGGCGGATCGCGCTGAACGTCGGCAAACAGGAGACGATGACCACCGGCGCCGCCGCCGATGTCGCCCGCTACATTGCACAGCGCCAGACAGCCTGGCGCTCCGTCTACAACCTCCCGCGTGGTCCGGGCAGCCCGGCATTCAGCGCGTGGTATGAACCCGTGGTGATGATTCCGTCGCGCACCATCGCTTCGCAGGACGGCCGGATTTCACCGGAGCAACGCAAGTGGCGCGCGAACTTGGTGACGAATTACGAATTCGGCTCAGACGCCTCGTGGCTCAAGGGCGCGGGTGTGGGCGGCGCGGTCCGCTGGCAGGACAAGGTAGCCATCGGCTACCCACTCAAAACCAACCCGGACGGACAATTGGTTTCGGATATTGATCGTCCATTCTTCGGCCCGACCGAGTTGAATGTCGATGTGTGGACGAGCTATCGCATCCCGCTCAAGTGGACGAAGGCCGCTTGGACGGCCCGACTCGCGTTGCGCAATGTGATACGCGAGCGCGCTCTCATTCCCATCAGCACGCAGCCCGACGGCTCACTTGCGCAGGTGCGCGTCGCTCCGCCATTGATCTGGGAGTTCAGGAATTCGATCGAGTTCTGAGGTGGCTCCGGCACCATCGCGATGCTGGTAACTGAAACCAGAGCTGGCGCTGGGCGAGAGAGCGACAAGGAACGCAAAGTCCGAATCGCGGTTAACCTTTGACGGCGCGCGCTCTTGGCGCGGATATTGGGCGTATCGTTCATGCCGGAACCGGACCCAGTCAGAATGCGGGAGGTGGCCGAGCGGGCCGGTGTCAGCTGCACGACGGTCGCGCGCGCGCTGCGCAATCATCCCAAGATCAGCGAACCGCGGCGTTGTTGCTAGTGTGTGACGTGGCGAGAAGCGTGCCAAGGAGGAGGAGCGATCCGGCGCGTAGTGCGGGGCAGTTTTTCGTGGAGGGTAGCGTTCATGTTTGCGGGGATTGAATCGATTTCGTGAGCCGGCGGCATGGATTTGACGACCTCACGGCGGAGGGCGCGGAGCGCTGACGGTGCCGGCGAGCGGATTGGGCACGGGCATCTGCGCGCCAACTTCGCTGCGCCAAACGTGGAGTCGGGCACGGAGTTCGGCGGCACGGTCGGGTGAGTCGGCGGCCCGGTTGTGGTGTTCGCCGGGATCGTCGCGGAGATTGAATAGCTCGGCGCGGTTGTCCTCGAAATACTCCAGCAGTTTCCAATCACCCGCGAGCACCGCGCTGGCCGGCGACGTGGTCGCGTAGTAGTGCGGGTAGTGAAAGAAGAGCGCGTCGCGCGGCAGGGTGGCACGCGGGGCGCGGAGCAGTGGCAGCAGGCTCATGCCATCGCTCGCGGTGCCGCCATCGGCACCGGCGAGCTCGGCGAACGTCCGGAAGAAATCCGTGCAGAGGACCGGCGTTTCGCACACCGCGCCCGGCGGCGTGACCCCCGGCAGCCGGGCGATAAGCGGCACTCGGATGCCGCCCTCGTAAAGCGAGCCCTTACCGCTGCGGAGCGGTGTGTTCGTCGTCACCGGGCGCCCCTGGTAACCACCGATGTATCCGCCGTTATCGGACGCAAAAACGACGAGCGTGCGCCCGGCGAGCCCGCGCCGTTCGAGGTGCGCGAGGACGCGGCCCACGTTTTCGTCGAGCCTGGCGAGCATGGCGGCGTAATCGGGGTTCTGTTGGTGCAAGCCGGGTTTCACCCGGGCGCGATAGCGCGCGACCGACTCCGGCCGGGCCTCGATGGGCGTGTGCACGTCGTAATACCAGAGATTGAGAAAGAACGGACGGTCGCCGGCGGCATCGACGAGCCGGAGCGCCATGTCGGTGAGCCGGTCGCCGAGATGATCCCCGGGTCGGCCAAGGCCGAGGCCGGGCACGAAGCGAAATTCGCGGCCCGCATTCGGGCCGCTGAACGGCCAGAAAAACGTGGTGGGCGAACCCCAGTGTGTGCCACCAATATTCACATCGAACCCCTGGGTCTCCGAGGCGTGATCGGCATCGCCGAGATGCCACTTGCCGACGTGAAAGGTGAGATAACCCACGGCCTTTAGCGCTTCGGCGATCGTCATTTCGCTGTGCGGCAAATTGTGGACCGTGACTGGTGGCAGCAGCTTGCGCCGGGATTTGGGCGCCTGTGCCTCGCGCTCAACCGAGCTTTCGCGCCATACCGTCAGGTGCAGCCGCGCGGCGTGCTTGCCAGTGAGAATGGCCGCGCGCGTCGGCGTGCAGACGGACATTGCGTAGGCCCTCGTGAAGCGCACGCCCTCGTGTGCGAGCCGGTCGAGGTGTGGCGTCTCGTGCAGATCCGCACCATAACAACCCAGGTCCGCCCACCCGAGATCGTCCGCGAGGATAAAGACGATATTCGGACGCTGCGACGAGGCGGACGCAGTCGCGAACGGCGGAGAAAGCGCCACCAGCGTGACCAGTGTCGCGGCGAAAAGACCTCGGGCCGGCGGGCGCGGCGACATGCTCGTCTGAGGTCAGCCTCGCGCGTGCAGCGCGGAAGCGAGAAGTTTTCGGAGCAGGCGTTTGGTGGCGATCGTGCCTTCGCGCTCGTCGAGCGGGGCGGCGGGCGGGCGTTCGGGTGGCGGCGTGCGCGGTGCGCCGCCGGGGCCTTCGTATTCCACCTCGATCCAGCCGCGATAGCCGGAATCGGCAACAAGGCGAAGCATCCGCGCGTAGTCGGTATGGCACTCGTCGCCATTCGCGTCGAAGTCGTGCGCTTTGGCGCAGATGCATTTCGCCGCTGGTAGCATTGCAGCCACGCCAGCGTAGCGGTCGTGAAATTCGCCGCGCGCACGGTTTTTCTGGAAATTCCCGAAGTCGGGCAAGGTGCCGCAGCGCGCGTGGTTGACGCCCCTCACCACCGATGCGATCCAGGCGCCGTCGCAGTTGAGGCCCTCGCCGTGGTTTTCGATCAACACATCGAGGCTCAAAGGGCCGCTCAACTCGAGCAGTCGCGACACTCCGTCGGATACAAGCCGGGCCTGTTCGTCCGCGGGCAGCGTTGCGTCGCCGATCGCGTTCACCCGGATCCCAGTGCATCCGAGTGTGGAGGCGGCTTCCAGCCACGGGCGAAACTTCGCGACCGCGTCGCGCCGTGCAGACTCTGCGCGTGCGCCGAGCGGATCGCGGAGGTCGACAAGGATGAGCAGGTTTTTGACGCCGGCATCGGAGGCGCGGCGGTTTAGTTCCGCGAGATACCTGGAGTCGGAGTAGTGCTCGCCGAGAAGAAGGCCGCTGTAGTCCACGCCTTCGAAGCCGAGTTCGGCGGCCAGGCCGGGAAACTCGAGTCCGTTGCGTTTCGGTGATCCTGGCTCGCCGCGGAATGCGCGATGAAAACTCCATTGTCCCAAGGCAAGACGGTAGCGCGGCGCGCTCGCGCCAGGAGCCGCGAGGAGGTGCCGATTCGCGCCTGCGGCCAGTGCGGCGGCCGCGCCTTGAAGAAAACGGCGGCGCTTCACGGGGCGTTTTCCTTTTCCACGGACCCTACTGCAGCGTGAATGACGGCGAGTGTTTTCCGCAGGCCCGTCTCAGCCACCTGTTGCAGGTCTTCCTTCCAATAGTTCGGATTGTAGAGTTCGAGGGAAATGCAGCCGCGGTAATCGATCGCGTGTAGATCGCGGAGGCATTGCGTCAGCGGCAGGATGCCATCTCCCGGATAGATGCGGTGCTCGTCTGTCAACTGGTCGATGCTGGGTGTGTTCGGCGCGTCGTTAAATTGGAAGATAGCGATGAAATCGCCGCGGATGTGCTTGAGCGAATGAAACCCCGAGCCGCCAATATGCATATGGTAAACGTCCGGGATGATTTTCGCCTTCGGATGATCGGCATCGAGGGCGATGGCGGCGGCTTCGCCCAGGCGGACCGGCAATTTCCACAATTTCAAGAACACCATCGCGGGGATGAGATTGAATTCATTGATCCCAATCTCCAGCAAGTCCCGGTAGCGTGCGGCGGCCCATTTCAGATCGACGATCTGGTGGCGCGGCCCTGGCACGACCTGGATATGTTGTGCGCCGATGGCGGCGGCCATCCGCATCCGATTGCGTGTAGCCTCGAGCGAGGCTTCCCACGCCTCGCGTGTCTCCGGGATGGCATTCCATAATCCGATTACGCTCGGAACGGTCAGTCCCAAATCGCGAATCTCCCGGCCGAGCTCGCGCAAGTCGCCTCCCTGTTGTTCGAATGGCGCCAAGTCCCATTCCCACGGTTCAATCGCATCGTAACCTGCTTTGGCAGCAATTCGGACTTTGTCCCGCAGTGAGGCAGGTCGAATCGTAGAGGTATCGAGCGAGATGGGCCATGGGCTGACTCCGCGTTGGTAGCGTTTCGCGGGCGTTTTCTTGGTCGGTTCGCCAGGTGCGGCGCCGGCGGTCAGCGCAACGCCTGTTGCACCGGCGACGGAGGAAATAAAGTGGCGGCGGTTCATGGAATTTGCGCAGGTGGGTTAACGCGGCGCACCGGCAGATTCGAATTCCTCTTTGGTGAGCACACCGTCGCCGTTGCGATCGAGTCGGGAGAAGAGGGGAGGCGGTCCCTTGAATTCCTCGCGCGTGATCTTGCCGTCGTGATCGGCGTCCTCGCGGGCAAGTATTTGGTCCCACGTTGGCCGCTGTCCTTGGGCCGGGGCTGTCTTTCCGTTGTTGGGTTGCGCAGGCGCTGACGCGGCTGGCGACGTGGATTGAGCTGCCGGCGCAGGTGGGATGGCTGACGCCGCGCTCTCGGACGTCATTGCGATGGGCCAGTCGGCTGCGGCGGTTTGCTTGTCAAGCAAGTGGTGGTCGAAAAATGCGCCGACCATCTCGCTTACCTCTCGGCCGCCGAAGCCGACACCGTGACCTGCGCCTTTGATCGTATGGAAACGCACGGGCACGCCCGTTTGCTTCAAGGCCGCGAAAAGCAGTTGGCTTTGGTGGTGGGGCACGAGCGGGTCTTGATCGCCGTGCACAATCAGGTGGGGCGGCGCGCTCCTGGTGAGATATGGGATCGGGTTCACGCGCGCGGCGCGATCACGAAACGGCTTTTCCTGAATTGGGCCGCCCACGAGCCGCGACTCGGGCGAGGTGGCGGCGTCATGCTTGAGTCGCGCGCCGGGCAGCGCGTGTGCGTCCATTTGCAGGAGGTCGGTGGGCCCGAAGTAATCGCAGACGGCCTCGACGGAGCTGGATTGGTCGAGGTTTTCGCCGACGTCGAACTCGCGCATGCCGCCAGTCGCGCCCAGGAGCGCGACGAGGTGTCCGCCCGCCGAGGTGCCCCAGACGCCGATGCGGGTCGGATCGAGCTTGTAATCCTTCGCGTGGGCGCGGAGCCACCGGATCGCGGCTTTGCAGTCTTCGATTTGTGCTGGAAAAATCGCATCCCCGCTGAGGCGGTAGTTGAGGCTGGCGACCGCGTAGCCGCGCGTAGGGTAACCGGCGTTGACCGGCGTGCCTCCTTCGCGCTTGTCACCGGCCGCCCAGCCGCCGCCGTGAATCCAGACGACGAGCGGCAACGGGCGATCGGATTTTTCCGGGAGATACAGGTCGAGCTTCTGGCGCTCATGACCTTTGGAGACATAGGCGAGATCGCGAAGAACTTTGGTGCCGGCAGGCACGCGTGGGGGGGCGTCGGCCGAACGGACGGGCGCGGCGGTTGCAGGGCCTGCGGACGTTTTCGCGGAGGTCGGCGGGAGCAGGATGCTCGAAACAAATTCCACCATCGTGGTCCAGGCGCGCAGGCCGCGCTCGCGGTCGCTCGGTCGAAAGAGCATGCCGTGATGTTCGCCGGCGAAGGTCTCGAGTCGCACGTTCTTGCCCAGTCCCTTCATCAAGTCGTAGATCGTCTTGTTGATCCGACTGAGGGGGTCGGATTCGCCGTAGAGGATGAGGGTGGGGGCGTTGATTCTGTTTAGAATCGCGCCGGCGTGGGCGCGGTTGAATTGATCCTCGGGAAGCTCGCCGCCAGCTGGCTTGCCCCGCAAGCTGCCCATCGGCATGTCGAGCACGGCATAGGCGGCGGCAGCGCTGTCGACGACGCAGGCGACCGGCTCGCGCGTGGCCGCAAAAAAAGCCGTCGCCCCACCCAGGCTGTGCCCCATCGCAGCCACGCGTTGCGGATCGACCCGGGGGAGCGTCTTGACGTGGCGGATGATGGCGGCCGCGTCGTCGACGCCGGAAATTCCGCTCCCTGCCGAAGGCTCGCCACGGTAATCGCCGAGACACACCACGAAACCGGCTTTCAGAAAAAGATCGAAGCGGCCGCGATTCGCTTCGTTGCGCTCGCCACGTTCGCCCTGTGCGGGCGGGGCGCCGTGGAACCAGACGACGGCGGGGAACGGCCCCGGACCGTCGGGTGCGGCCCAGATGGCAGGAGTCTCGTGACCGTCTTCGGTTTTCACCGTAAACGTCCGCCAACCTTCGATGGTGCCAACACCGGTCCACGCATTCGGGGCCTCATTCGACCCACGGGCGATGGCGGGTGTGGCGGCTGCGGGTTGGGTGGCGAGGCGACCGAAGGCGCGCGTGTAGAACGCCCACGTCTTGTCGCCCAAGCCGTCGTAAACCTGCCCAGGATTGTGGACCGCTTCGGGCACCACGTCGAACTCGTGCTCGATTTTCAGGGTGGTCAGCAATTCGTGATACGCGGTGTTTTTTTCGAGGAGATTGTCTTTTCCGCCGACTGCGACTCGGACGAATATGCGACCGCGGATAGCATCGGCGTTTTTCCTAAGCACGTTCCACGGATCGTTGGCCTCGAAATAGTTTTTGTTGCCGCCGTAGATGTCCTGAAACGCGGTGCCGCGTGACGAGTAGCTCGCAAGGTCATGCAACGCGCCGCTGACTACTCCGACAGCGCCGAAGAGTTCGGGATATTTGAAGCCGATCTTTGGCGCACCGGCGCCGCCCATCGAGAATCCTTCGATGGCGCGGGCTTCGCGCTTTGCGATCGTGCGGTAGGTGTCGTCGATGTGCGGGATGAGCTCCTTGACGATGACGGACTGGAGGGGAGATTTTCCATCGAAGGCGTCGACCCAACTGGAGATCTTTCGGCCGTTGACGCCGATGACGATCATCCCCGGGGCCTTGCCGCTAGTGATCACGGCGTCGAGCCGGCTCGCAAACGTGGCGGCGCCGGTCTGGCTGCCGCCGCGGCCATGAAGCCAATACACTACCGGATAACGCTGGGCTGCGTTCGCTTCATAGCCGGGCGGCAGGTAAATGAGGTAGCTGACATCAGTAGCGGCGAGCTTGCTCGTGAAGGTGCGATACTTCATGCCGGCAGGCTCGTCGCGATTGGAATCCAGCCACGGGCCGAACGCGCCGGTGGGTTCCTGTGCCTGCGCGAGTGCGCAAACGATCGAGAGGGACAGCGCGGCGAAGACCGCGAGAAATGGGCGAAGCGGAGAAGGCATGGGCAAACGGGGTTGGCTTGACGCTCTCGAGCCGGAGTGCTGGCGCAATGGGGGAGAAGTTTGACCCGTTCACAGGACCGCGGGCAACTGTAGGGGCAAGAAGTAGGTATCATTCAACCACCGCCGGTATCGCGAAGCGTCGAATGGGGGGTCGCCTGCCAGGTAGTGGTTGCGGGCGGAGCCGCGCGGAGTCTTCCAGTCGATGATCAGAAAACGGGCGTGGCTGCGGGTAAACGGCAGCGCTTCCAGCACGGTGACAGCGTCGGGCGCGGCCGTGCGGGAGCCATCGGTGAGCACCTGCCCGCTGTCGGCGTCGCGCACGGTGTAGTGGAGAACAATGGGCTCGCGCGTGTCGTTGCACGCGACGAGATCCTGCGTCCAGCCCTGTGGTTCGCGAAGCATGACGAGCAACGGCTGCTGCGCGCGCGTGATGAAGTCGAAGGCGAGTTTCTTTTCGAAAAAATAGTCCACGACGGCGTCGGAGAACTGCGGCCAGCCATCGATCAAGTTCCACCAGAGAATGCCGGTGCGACGCCACTTCGTGCCACGGAAGAGCTCGATGAAGAACTTCTTCGCTTCAGCCTGCACGCACTGGCTTTGCCAGGCGAAGTCGTCGAGGTTATCCGGCACGGTGCCGAACATCTCGCGGAGCTGCTTGAGCATGAGCTCGACGCGGTAGTCCCACAGCTCGACGCCGGGCACGGGCGAGGTGGCGTGAAGGAGCCATTCGTCGTTGCCGGGCGGCCAGAGTTTCTCCGGTGAGATGAATTTGCGCACTGACGCGGCGGCTGGGCTGCCGTGGTAGCCGATCTCACTGGCGAAATGCGCGGGCGAGCCGGCGTAGTAGGCGCTCCGGAAATAATCGCGCGGGCCCCACAAGTGCGCCTCGGGCAGGTAGCGACGATCGACCGGCGCGGCAGTCGCGTCGATCCACGGAGACGAGGGCAGATAGGGTCGGCTCGGATCTTCGTCCGCGAGCACACGTGGAATCACTTCGCGCGTCAGACGGTTCTTGTCGGCGAGGCCGCGCCGATACCAGTCATAGGCGCGGTCGCATTCGTTGTCGCCCGCCCAGCAGACGAGCGACGCGTGCTGACGAAGGCGGCGGATTATCTTGCGCGCTTCCTCGTCGATGACGCGCGCGAACGTGTCGTCTTGCGGATAGACGGCGCACGCCATCGCGAAATCCTGCCAGACCAGGATTCCATGCTCGTCGCAGAAATCGAAAAACGCCGCGGGTTCGTAAACGTTGCCGCCCCAGCATCGAACCATGTTGCAACCACACTCATCGAGTAGTGCGAGCATGCGCGGGAGGCGCACGGCGTCGCGCGAGTGGTAGGCGTCGGCGGGCACCCAGTTGGTGCCGCGCATGAAGACGCGCTCGCCATTGATGAGGAAGCAGAACTCACCGCGGCCGACCTCATCCGTAAGGCTCGTGCGTCTCAACTCAACCGTCCGGATGCCGTGGCGAAACTCCGCGCGATCGAGTTCGCGCCCATCCTTTCGCAGCCGCACAATCACGTCGTAGAGATCGGGTCTGCCGCGGTCACGCGGCCACCAACGGCACGGGGTTTTCACCGTGAGCGCGATTCGACCCGCTTCAAACATCAGCGGCGTGCGGGCGGTGAACTCCGAATCGCCGCAGACGGCTTCGAGCGTAATCTCATAGCCAGACAACAATTCTCCCGCGGGTAGCCGCGTGCGGAAATGCAGCGTGAGCTTCGACTCGCGTTCATCGGCCGCGGTGGTTTCGAGCCAGACGGTGTCGAGCCGTGCGGCGGGGAGGAATTCGAGCCGCACAGGCCGCCAGATGCCGGCGGAGACGGCGCGGGGCATGATGTCCCAGCCGAAGGCATGCGGCGCCTTGCGGACGCGGAGGCTTTCGTAGGAATTGGGCTGTGCCACTGCACCGGGCGAATATTCGAAATGCTTGGCCTCCTCGGCGACAGGACGAAGATGAACAACAAGCTCGTTTCCCGTCGCACGCAGGCCTTCCGCTGGGAAGGAGTGTTCGACCAGTGCGTTTGCGGAGGAACCGATGAGCCGACCGTTGAGATGGACGTCGGCGAAGCAGTCGAGCCCTTCGAAAATGAAGACAGGTGTCGTCCCGGCGGGCACGGTGCAGTCGAAGCGACGGAAATACCAGGCATGCGCCGACTCGTATTTCCGAAGAGTGGCAATGTTCATGCCGTGGAACGGCTCCGGAATCTCGCCCGCTGCGTGGAGGTCCAACTCGAGATTGCCAGGCACCTGACACGGATGGATTTTCCGGCCGCTCGCCTCGACGTCGGCGATGGTCCGCAGGTCGCCGGGCTTGAAATCCACGGCGAGCGACCAAGCGCCGGTCAGATCGATGGTTTGCCGGAGCGGGAAATTCACGGGTGGCGGAAAAGAGATTGAAAGGCGGGGTGTTTCAGCTGCGTGGACGCACTTCGGACTTAGGGGAAAAATCCGCCCAGACGCACCAGAAGATGCGGCTATAGTGAGGAACCGGTGCCAGCCGGGTTCCTCGCAACTCGCCGGCGATGCAGCGGCCGGCGACGTCCCACCGCGAGCCGGTCTCCCCGTCGCGGATGGCGGAGCCATCCGGAAGGGCGGTGAAGTTCAGGACGCGACCGTCGCCCGGAACGCGGCGTGAATAGAGCTGAACGAATTCGCCGTCGCTGGAGGCGAAGAACACCAACGGCCTGCCGGCGAAATCATCCTGCAGCACCCCGTCGCGAACCAATGCGTCGAGTGGATAGGCGCACGACTCGTCGCCCGATTGCACGCCCATCACGTAGGCCTTCAAAGGCAGGCGTGGATCAGCCGGACGCTGCAGCGGATAAACGAGATCGGGGCTTTGCTGATCGATGACGGACGCGCGGGCGAGAAGCTTGAGATAGAATGTGTCCCGCCACTCCCTCGGCCGCACCCAGACCTTCGACTCCGGATAGAGGGTCTGCCAGGCGGCCAGCGTGGTGGTGACGGTGGGCAGACTGGTCAGGCGATCGCGGCCATCGAGCGAACAATTGTAAACCTGTTGGACGGTGTTTTTCGTGCCGTGATCGTAATAGATAAGGTTGTTGGCGAGGACGGATGAGATGGAGATGTGTGGCGGCGGTGCGTCCGGATCGAGCGCGTAGGCCATGGAGCTGTTGGCGAGGATGCAATGGCTCATCATGAACGGCGCGTCGCCTTCGGGCTGCTGGACAATGTGCGGCCGGCGGGCCAGACGGGCGATGTAAGCGTAAGGGCGGCCCTCGCCATCGAGCACACCGACTATCGGCTCGCTTTCGCCGAATCTGTGGATGGCCTCGTCGAGCGAGACGTATTCGGGTTGAGTCACCGGCCGGAATAGAAAGCCGGTGTGCATGAGGAAGCCGAAGAGGGAGACGCCGCCGAACGCCACGGCCGACAATACCACCCACCGGAGCCGGGAGCGACGGCGCCGGGCGAGAATGAAGGCCGCGAGCAGCAGCAGCGCGCTCAACGCATAGAGCGGGATGGCGGCGACATAGACGAACCAGGCCCCGGCGGGTGTCGCGGTCAGCGTGTGCGTGAATACGAGGAAACCGAGGCAACCGGGCAGGACGGCAAGGGCGGCGAGCAGGAACGCGGCAAGAGCAAGACCGACCGGCGCGCGGCCGGCGGCGGGAGATGAAGGGTCGGAGGCGGACATCGCGGGGTGGGGTGGATGCGCCGCGAGCTGTTGCCCGCGTGCAAGAAGGGGTGGTGGTGGGTCAAGGCGCGGCCGGCGTGGCATAATGGGCGCCGATCGCGCGCGCCGCTGCGGCGGCGCCGGCTGGCGTGAGGTGGCCAAGTGCGTCAGCGTAGTCATCGCAGGTCCGGACCTGCGGTTCAATACCGGCGATCACGGACACTGTCGCGCCGACCCGGTGCTTCACGACTTCGCGAATGGCATTGCTGATGTGCGCATGCTGCCAGGAGGCGCGAATGCGGCCGTCGCGCGACTGGGAACCGGCCGGGGCGGGGCAGGGCTGGCCGCCGGGTCCGCCGACGACGGGCTGCAGGACGATCTGGCGGGCGGTCGGAAGTTTTTTCTCGATCGTGTTGATGGTTGCGTTGATGGCGTCGGCCCAGGCTTTTTCGTCGCTGCCGTAGGGACCGCTGATGGAAAGCAGGACACGGTCAACAGGAGTGTCACCCGGGCAAGGTGAGACGAGCGGACGCGACCAGCCCTCGTAGGCGGGATCCTGCCACTTGTCCACGTCGGCGCCACCGTTCCATAACAGTTCCCAGCGATCATTCCCGACGAGGGACTCAAAGATGCGGTCGGCGACAAACCAGCCGCCGCGCGGTTGGCCGACCTGGCTGTAACCGATGATTCGGGTGCGTCTGAAAACGCCGGCGGTGGAGGCCAGCGCGATCTTCTTACCGTCGATGGCGCGATCGAATCGCTCGAAGAGTTCCTGGCCGCCGGGGAACTCGGCGCGGGTGACAAACCCGTCTCCGTCGGTGTCGAACTGCGCGAGCCAGGTGGCGGCGATCTCCTTGTTGTTGCGGGCGGGTCGCGAATCATCGGCGATGGCGATCTCGCGGGCGTAGCGGCCGGCGTCTTTGCCGATGGTGCGGTCGAAGAAGGAAATCTGCATCGGCACGAGCAGGGTTTCGTGGGAGAGGATGAAGTCGTGCGGCCGGCCGTCGAGAAGGACGCGTTCGGCGAGCGGGGCCTTGGCGGTGCGCAACGCGGCGATGAGGCGCTCCGTCTGCACGGGCGGGACGACGCGGTCGGCCGAGCCTTGGATCAGCAAAATGGGCGGCGCGGAGGCGTCGGCGTGGAAGAGCGGCGAGCACCGGCGGGCTTCGGCGTCGCGCTCGGTGGGCGGGAGCTGGTCGAAAAACATCGTGCCACCGGCCTGGCCGTGGTCCGCGCCCCAGCGCGTGAAGTCCGTGGGCGCCGCGGTGGCGACGACGGCGTTGACGCGGCCGGAGACGCCGTCGAGGAAACCGGGGGCGAATTTTCCCGCGGGCTCGGCGAGCGCGAGCATGCAGACGAGATGGGCGCCGGCGGAGTGGCCGAGGGCGCCGATGCGGTCGGGGTCGATGCCGTAGTCCTTCGCGTGGGCGCGCACCCAGCGCGCGGCCGCGACGACATCGTCGAGGCAAGCCGGGAAAGGCGCCTCGCCGGTAAGGCGGTAGCCGACTGGGATGGCGATGTAGCCGGCCTGGGCGAAACGGCTGGCAATGCCGCGCTGTTCCTCGCGACGGCCCTCGCGCCAGCCGCCGCCATGGACGAGGAGGATGGCCGGCAGCGGACCGGAGCGGTTCGTCGGGCGAAGGATGTCGAGCTTCTGCTTCACGTGCTCGGTGCGGTAGGGGATGTCGGGTAGAAACTCGACTCCGGCCGGCGGGTTGTAGGCGTGGGCGAGAAGGGTGCCGCAGAGGAGGATCGCGGCGACGAGGAGCAGACGGACGGAGGGTTTCATGAGCGGATTATTTGGAAAAAAACTCGTCTTCGAGCGCGAGGCAAAGCGTGTGATAGATCGCGAGATGTTGTTCCTGGATGAGGTGGGTCTGCGTGGCAGGCACGCGGAGGCAGGGATCGGCGAGGTCGCGGAGCTTGCCGCCGTGTGCGCCGGAGAGCCCGACCACGGTCATGCGCCGCAGCTTCGCGGCGCGGGCGGCGAGGCCGACGTTACGGGCGTTGCCAGAGGTGCTGATGCCGACGAGCACGTCGCCGGGGCGGCCGAGGGCCCAGACGAGCTGCGCGTATTCAAGCGTGGGATCGATGTCGTTGGCGACGGCGGTGCGGAGCGAGAGAAAACCCGTGAGTGGAATCGCGGGCAGGCCGCCTTGCAGTCCGCGCAACTCGCGGGGCAGCGGGCGGCCGTCGGCACGGCGCGAGGGGCGCTTGGAATAAAAACCTTTGAGCAACTCGCCGGCCCAGTGCTCGCAGTCGGCCGCACTACCGCCGTTTCCGCAGAGATAAATGCGGCCGCCGCTGCGAAAACAGTCGCGGAGCAGCGTGTAGGCAGAGTGGATTGTGGGAGCGCAGACGACGAGTTCAGGGCGGCGCGCAAGCAGTTCGGCGAGGTGGGTTTTCATGCCTTGGACGCGATGAAGCCTGCGCGCCGCTGGAACCGGAACAACGCGCGCCGCACTTTACCCGTTGACGGAGGGGGCGTCAGGCGGGGCCGGAGACCGTCGCGAGGGTCCTCGCGTAGGTGCCGCGGCGCGTGGTGAGGGCGACGATCGTCGCGAGACAGGCCAGCACGAGACCGATGTGATAGGGCAGTCGGTAGTCTGCTTTGCGCGAGAGTTCGGCCGGGAAGGCGTCGTTGAGCAGCGTGCGGTTGAGCACGATGAGCCGGGAGCCGGCGGTGGTCTTCTCGTCGAGCAAGCGCCGGCTCTGGCGGGAGAGTTCGACGCCGGCGAAGCGTTCAGCGGTGTGGAAGGCGGGCTCCGACAGCAGGCGGTTGAGGTCGGCGACGAGGGCGTCAGTCAGCGCCGGGAATGGCTTGGTGTCGGCGGAGACTTGTCCGAGGAGTCGGTCGGTTTCGACGGAGAGGCGGGCGCGGACAAATCGGGTGACGTCATCCTGCGGCTGACTGAGCCGGGCGACGAACTGAGTGGGCGTTTTCAGATCCTGGGTGCGAAAGGGTGTCGGTTCATATGAATCGGCGAGTTGCACGACGGAACCGATGCTGAGCGAAAGCACGAAGGCCGAGAAGGCGCGCGTGAATTGGACGACGCCGAAGACCTGGCCGCGCTCGGTGGGCGAGGTGTATTGAAAAACCATCGCCGTCATCGGCATGAGCGCGACGACTTGAGCGACGCCGAAGACGGTCATGAAGGTGAACAGCGTCCAGAAATCGCGGGTCCAAAAAGCAAGACCGACAAAGGCTACCGCGTAGAGGACGAAGCCGGATGCCATGATCCACTTTGGGCCGAAGCGGTCGACGAGCCAGCCCACGGGAAAGGCCAGCGCGATGACGAGAAACGGGCCGAGCATTTGGGCGCGGCCGAGTTCGCCTTTGGTGAGGCCGAGGGTGTCGGTGACGTAGAGCGGCGTGAAGAGAAAGAGGGCAGCCGGGAGCACGAGATTGGCGGCGCAGATGAAGGCAAGCTTGGTGTAGTCGCGGTTGGCGACGAGCAGGCCGAGATGCTTGAGCGGACTGTAGCGCTCGGGTGGCGGAGGATCACCGGCAGGTTGCTCGCGGATCACCCAGATCATGAGGGCGAGTGAAAACAGCACGCCCGCGATCGAAAACAAGTAGGGGTAGAGTTCGTTGGTGTCGGCCCAACCGATGACGTAGCTGACCATCGCGAGATTCACGAGTTGCGATGCGATCTGGCGGATTGAGCCGGCGCGACCGAGTTGCTCATGACGGAACGTATCCGCGTAGAGCGGTTCAAGACTGCCCCAGTTGACGTCGACGATCGCCTGCAGGAGGACGTTGGCGGAGACGACGAGCAGCAGAGCGGGAAGCGTGTGGCGCGCGTCTCCCTGGATGAACACTGGGAGCAACCCGACAAAAAGCAGGCCGACGGCAGTGAGCGGAAGGCCAACGAGAAAAAACGGACGGCGCCGGCCGTAGCGCGTGCGCAGGTAGTCGCTCTTCCAGCAGACATAGGGCTGCACGACGAAGCCGAACAACCGGTTCGTTGCGAGAATGGCCGAGATGAGAAACGCGCTGTCCGTGAAATGCCGGCACGTGATAGGAATCAGGTTGTTCGTAATCAGCTCGACTGAATTGAACCCGGCAGCCATGAGCGCCAGAATGAGCATGTGCCGGAATCCCGGCGTGCCTGCGTAGAGTCGAGTCATGGTGCGCGAGGTAAAGAAGACTCAGGGGCGGGCATCGACGATGGTGCCGCTGCCAAGCATGAACTGGTTGGAGAACTCATAGAAATGCTTCTGACGCGCCATGCGCGGGTGCGCGTGGTATCGAGCAAGCTGCTGCGCGGGCTGCCAGAATTCCACCACGCGCCGGTGCAGCTCGTCGCGGGTCGCCTGGTGCTCGGTGATGCGCGCGAGGTTCGTCCACTCGCCGGGATCGGTGGCGATGTCGTAAAGTTCCTCGGCGCCGTCGAGGTAGGTGTTGTATTTCCAGCGGCCGGTGCGGATCATACAGCCGGCGTTTTCGGGTGAGTGAATGATGACGCTCTCGCTGAAAATCGCATCGCGGGTTAGCGCGCCGTCCCCTCGGAGGAGCGGCAGCAAGCTCTCGCCCCGGCATATGTTGGGGATCGCCGTGCCGGCAAGTTCGCAAAATGTGGGGAACAGATCGATTAACCCGACGGGTGCCGTGATGCGGCGCCCGCCCGCGCCGAGGGCTCGCGGCAGGCGCATCAGTAGCGGCAGGCGTGAGGAGGCCTCGTAGAAAACGGATTTTTGCCATGTGCCGCGTTCGCCGGCCATCTCGCCGTGATCGGAGGAATAGACCACGAGGGTATTTTCCCCGAGCCCGAGGTAGTCGAGCGTGTCGAGCAGGCGACCGACGGCATTGTCGATCCATTCGATGCAGCCGCAGTAGGCCGCGAGCGCGCGTTCGTGCGCGGCGCGATCCTGACGTTCGGGGTCGGAGATGCCGTAGCACGCCATCGCGGCGCGCACGAAGGGCACTTCTCTTTCCAAGAAACCCGGCGGCAGATCAGGCAGATGCACACGGCCTTCGTAGCGCTGGAAGAATTCGGGTGGCGGACAGATGGGGAAATGCGGCTTGTCGAAATGAACGCTGAGGCAAAACGGTTGAGCGCCCCGCTGGGCTTCGTGCGTTTGCAGCCACTTCGCCGCTTCGGCGACGCAGATCTCAGTCTGCGTCAGCGGCAGCGGGATGCCTGACGGGCCGGCGGCTTCGACGACGCCGCCGAGGCCGGCGGCGCCGCGTTCCGGTAGGCGCCGTGGATCGGGTTGGTGCGCCTGGCCGAACAAATCGCCGTAGGGCCGTTCCTGAAAGCCTTGGAATTGCTCGCCGTTGAAATGCGTCTTGCCAATGACGCAGGTGCGATAGCCGGCGGCGCTGAGCACGCGCGGAAACGTGACGCCATTGGATTCGAGGATGTCCTGGTTGTCGTAGAACCCGAGGTCGCGGCAGTAGCGGCCGGTGAGGAAGGAGGCGCGGCTCGGGGCGCATAGCGGACTTTGGCAATACGCGTTCTCGAACACGAGGCCCCTGTGTGCGAGACCATCGAGCGTGGGCGTGGCGACAATCGGATGGCCCGCGTAGCCGGAAAAATGCGGGCTGTGCTGATCGACGAGCAGAAAGAGGATGTTGGGGCGAGGGTTCATCGGGACGAGAGATTGAGCGGAAGTGCCAGCCGGCCCAAGCCGTGAAGTGCGGCGCAGACAGCGCCGTAGTTCCCGAGGCGTTCGCCCAAACGGGCGGAGACGATGCGACACGCCCGGAGCGAATCGGGCAGAGCCTCGGCTTTCAAGATGCGGCGCATCTCCGGCTCGAGCAGGTCGCGACAGCGCAGCCACAGGCTGCCGATGACAATGCGTTCGGGATTGAGCGTGTCGATAAGGAGCGCGAGCGCCTGTCCCAAACGGCGGCCGGATTCGGCGAAGATCGCTTGCGCGGTCGGATCGCCGCGGCGCGCAGCGAGAGCGAGATCGCGCGCGGTCGGGTGCGCGTGCATCCAAGCACGCAGGTTTCGCGGCCGCGAGGATGCCGGGAGGAAGCGGACGAGCTGCGCGACGCCTCCGCCGCTGCAAAAGCCCTCGAAGGAGCCCGCCTTGTTGAAGCCGACCGGACCGCGTGGCGCGAGGCGGAGGTGTCCGACCTCGCCGGCGTTGCCGCAGGCGCCTGCGATGAGTTGTCCGCCGAGGACAATCCCGCCGCCCATGCCGGTCCCCGCGGTGAGAAAAATCATCGACTGGGAGCCGCGCCCCGCGCCGTAGCGCCACTCAGCGAGCGCATTGGCGTTGGCGTCGTTCATCAGGAACGCGCGCCCATCGAAGCGGCGCTCGAAGTATCGCGTGATCGGCACGCGGTCCCAGCCGGGGAGGTTCGGCGGCGAGAGCACGAGGCCGCGGTCCGCGTCGAGCGGACCGCCGCAGGCAATGCCGAAGGCGGGTAGGCGCCCTACGCCATTGCGCTCCAACGCGAGGGCGATTTCGTCCAGCGTGGCCTCTGGTCCGCGCGTCGGGAAGCGGTGGAACTCATGCACGTCGCCGTTCGCCCGCAGAACGCTCACGGCGCATTTCGTGCCGCCGATGTCGATGCCGAAGACTTGTCTGGGACGGGCCGGCATCAGCTTTTCGTCACGACAAAACTACCGGCAGGTATCGCGGTGGCGCCCACCGTCTGGGTTCGCTCACTGAAATTTGCGGTGACCTTTTTACCTGAGGGAAAGGTCGTCCGCTGGACGCTGCGATCCGCGGTCAGGAATTCGTGGTTGAGCATTGTAAGCATGGAGGTTCAGGCGATTCGGAATTTTTTGGCCGGTGCAGTGAGCGATGATGAGGTGTCCTTCGCGGCGGTATGCCCCGCGAGAGCAAGCATGCCCTCATACCAGCGGTTCCATCGGCCGCGAACAGCGCGGTCATCGCTCTCCGCCGCGAACGTATCGTCCACCTGCGCGAGACAGGCGGCGACTGCGCCGCAGCCGAGCCGGTGGTGAAGCAAGATGGGATGGCCCGCGTGGTCCGCGGCGTCCACGTGCGCTCCGGACGGCACCACTTCAAGAAACACGTGGCGTGGAAATTCGCGGAAATTCCAGAGTGTCCCGAAAGCGTTAACTCCTTCGGCGCGTGGCGCGCGGAGGTCGGCCGGCGCGGCGCCGACGAGTTCGGTCGCGGCGTCGCCCCATGTGGTCACGTCGATTCCGTGCCAGACGAGACGGCCGCCGGTTTTCACCCAGACCGTGAGCGCGGTGACTTCCTCCGCCGTGAGCGCGGCGCCCGCGACAACGATGGTGCGTGCGCTGAGGTTCTCCAGCGGCTGATCTCCGCGGACGATGCCGACCCGGTGGCCGAGCTCGGTCAGCGTGAAATGCGCGATGGCGAGCCGGCGCGAGAGCGCACGGGGATCGTTGCCCGGGTTCAGTGGATCATCGCGCAGGTAGTAGTGCCGTGGCCAATAGAGCGCTACCTCACCTTGATCTGTGACGGGAACCGGGCGAGAAGGGAGCGATGCGGCGAACTCCGCGAAGAAGCGCAGCACCGCCTTCACTCGATCATCGGCACCGGCGAGGCCGAGCGGCCCTTCAAAGGCGTTCTTGTTGTAAGGATGGCCGTTCGCTGCGAAATCGCGCAGGCTCCACCAGAGAAAACCGTTGGCACCCGCCTCCCAGCAAGCCGGCAGGATGGCGCGGAGGTAGTCGTCGCAACACGAGCCGATGGTGAAGATGGTGCCGAACTCCTGGACCATGACGGGACCGAAAGCGCGCGCACACTTCACGTAAAGCGGCAGGAGGCTTTGCGCGAGCGGGTCGGTCATCCCGTCGAATTGCAGCGAGTGCCACGCGCTGTTCGGGTAGGCGTGCATCGAGTAGAGATCGCAGCCGGGTTGGGCACCGAATCGCCAGCCCGTGTCGGAGACGATCTGGTTCTGTTCGTTTCCCGAGATCACGAGCGCGGTGGGAAACCCTTTGCGGATGGCCGCGCTCAACGCGCCGCACCATCGCTCGACCGCAGCGGGAGGGGCGGAGAGACAATCGGGCAGGCAACAGATCTCGTTGCCTTGATCGATGGCGAGGACGGTGTCGCAATAGGCGGCGCAAACCCGGGCGGCCTTCGCGGCGAAGACCGCGGCGCGCCGGCCCAAGCCGGGGTCGGTGAAGAGGTTTTTATCCCCCTTCCATTCCGGCCAGAAAATCCCCCCACTCATCCAGCCGACCATCAGCGACGGCTGGGCGAGCAGCTTCCGTTCGCGACACCAGCCGAGGAACTGCGCGAGCCGGCGAAAGGCGGCTCCATTGTAGCGACCGGCCTTGGGCTCGAAGTCCTGCCAGAGCAGAAAAAACCGCACGCAGTTGAAGCCAAGCTGGGAGACGAGATCGAGATCGCGCCGGATTTCTTCCTCGGGCCAGGCCCGCCACATCTGGACGCCGCACGAGGCAGGCCAGTAGTTTACCCCGACGGGCAGGATGCGTTGTCCGCCCCGGGTGAAATAGCCGCGGGAGTCCAAATCGAATATACGACGCTTCATTGAAATGGTTCAGAGAAAGAGGTGCGCCGGAAGTGGCCGGAAATTTGTCGGCGACCGGGGTTGGCGTCACCCTTGAATGTGCGGGCTTGGTTGTGAGGTGAGGATAGCTCGCTCGCCGCGCCCGGCAACCGACAAGCGATTTGACCCGTTGAGCAAATGCGGGGCGAGCGGCATCAGGCTTGGTTGGACGGGCGCGTCGTGATGCCGAGGATCAGCAGGCAACTGACGCCCATGAGCCCGGCGTCGAGCAGGATGGCGGGGCCCCAGCCGCCGGAGGTGTCGCGGATCACGCCCGAGATGACGGGCGAAAGCAGCGCGCCGATCTCGGCGATCAGGTTCCAGAGTCCGAAGGCGGCGCCGCGATGCTCCACAGGCGCCAGCTCGGCGGTGAAGGCGTGGGAGACGGATTGCAGGGCGAAGAAAAACAGGCCCGACACAAACAGGATGGCGGCCATCACGACGGGGTCCTTGTGTCCGAGCATCACATACGCGGCGAAGGTCACGATGGTCAGCGCCTCGATCCCGGTGAGCATGGCGAGCACCCACTTGCGGCTCCGGCCCGACTTGACCGCACGGTCGGACAGCCAGCCGCCGAGGGGAAACCCGATCAGGCCGGCGATGGCGTTGAAGGAGGCGGTGAGGGCCGCGGCCATGAAGGTGCTGCCGGTGTCCTTGATGATATCCACCGCCCAATACGAGTAGAGCCACAGGTGCCAGAGCACGGGGACCGCCGACAGGTAGATGAACATGAGGTTGCGGTTCATCAACACGGGCCGGATGTCCTCCTTCTTTTTGAAGAAGATGAAGATGATCAACGCGACGGCTAGGCCGGAGAGGATGAGGCCGGTGTAGGCCGGCGAGATGGCCAGTTTGCGGGCCAGCAGGTAGATCGCCATGATGGCGATGAAGAAGACCGTCGAGTAACCGAGCAGTCCGCGCACGGCGATGCCGGCACGTTCGTCGGGGCGGGCGACCGGCCGCAGCAGCCGGATCATCAGCCAGCCGACCAGCGCCGTGGGCACGCTCATCAGGACAAAGGGTGTGCGCCAGGCCTCTTCACCCATGAACGGCTGCGCCCATTTGATCACCGGGGGCGTGGCCAGGGTCGCGATGGTCAGGCCGAGGGTGAGGCCGCTGATCACCAGCCCCATACCGAGACCCATTTTCCCGGGCGGGGTCACCTTGGCGATGAGGGTGCGGTCGTTGGAATAGAAAGCGCCTTCGCCCAACCCGGTCAGAACGCGCAGGGCCACGAAGGCGAACAGCCCGCCCACGAGGCCGGTGAGCAGCGTCGTCGTGGCCGCCCAAAATATGCTGATGAGAACCACGATGCGGTGGCCATACTTGTCGCCGAAATAGCCGCCGGGAAACTGGGTCAGCATGTAGCCGGCGAAAAACAGGCTGCCGAGGAGCCCCCCGAAGGCGTGGGGGTTCTGGACTCCCCGCATGAACGAGACGTCGTTGGAGATCATCCAGGTGACAACCGGTCCGGTAAGGGTCCGGTCGATGTAGGAGACGACCCAGCCGAGGAACAGGACCGCCCAGACCGTGTGATATTTCTGCCAGCTAAAAGTTTTCACTGTCGCGGAGCAATGGGGTTGAAAAGGGGTTCCAGTTGAAAATGGGTTCAGCCTATCGCCAGGCCGACGTAGTTTTCGGCGAGGGTCTTCGCGGCGGCAGGCGAGCTGCAGACGTAGTCGAGCTGGGAAAGCTGCAGCCGCTGCTGGAATTTGTCCCCGTCCGGGAACCGGTGCAGCATCGAGGTCATCCACCACGAAAAATGCTCGGCGCGCCAGACGCGGCGCAGCGCGGTGGCGGAGTAGCCGTCGAGGGTGGAGGTGCGCCCGGAGCGGTAAAATTCGACGAGCCCGCGGGAGAGCACGCGAACGTCGGCGGCGGCGAGATTCAGGCCCTTCGCGCCGGTCGGTGGCACGATATGCGCCGCGTCGCCTGCCAGAAACAGCCGGCCATGCTGCATCGGTTCGGTGACAAAGCTCCGTATGCCGACGATGTTTTTCTGAATGATTTTTCCCGTTATCGGTTTCCACCCGTCCTTGGTTTCGAGGCGGGTGTGCAGCTCGGCCCAGATGCGATCGTCGGACCAGTTGTCCACGTTGTCCTTTGGGTCGCACTGGAAATACATTCGCTGGAGGACGGGCGAGCGGGTGCTCACGAGCGCAAAGCCGCGCTCGTGGTAGGCGTAGATGAGTTCGTCCGACGACGGTGGTGCCTCGACGAGAATACCGAACCAGCCGAACGGGTAGATGCGAACGTAGTCGCTGCGGCCGGCGGCGGCGATCGCGGGGCGCGCGACGCCGTGGTAGCCATCGCAGCCGGCGATGAAATCGCAGTGGAGCGTCTGCTCGCGTCCCTCGTGCGTAAAACAGACGGTGGGCTTGGAGCCGTCCGCGCCGATGACACCGGTGCATTTCGCGCCGAAGAGGATCTTGCCTCCCGTGGCGAGGCGGGCGGCGACTAGATCCTTGATGACCTCGTGCTGGGCGTAGACGGTGATAGCGCGGCCGTCGGCGTGCGTGGCGAAATCGATGCGATGGGTGTAGCCAGCGAAGCGGAGATGGATGCCGTGATGGACGGCACCTTCGCGGATCATCCGTGCGCCAAGGCCCATGTGGACGAGGAGATCGACCGTCCCCTGTTCGAGCACGCCGGCGCGAACCGTGGATTCGATTTCCTCGCGACTGCGACTTTCGAGGACGACGGAGTCGATGCCTTCGAGCCGCAGCAGATGCGAGAGGATGAGCCCCGCCGGACCGGCCCCGACAATGCCGATTTGCGTTTGGTGGTTCATGAAGGGGTCGAACCGAGTCGGCTTTGGTCGGCCAGACGGCGATCCAGGCGGGGAAAGACCCGGCGGATGTTGTGCTCGAAGATGTTTTCCTTCGCCTCACGGTGGAGGGCGCTCTGGTCGATGTAGCGCTTCGTGTGGTCGAAGTAGTAGCCGGTCTCGGGATCGATGCCACGGACGGCGCCGATCATCTCCGAGGCGAAGAGAATGTTCTTATTCGGGATCACCTTCAGGAGGAGATCGACCCCGGGCTGGTGATAGACACAGGTGTCGAAAAAGACGTTGTGCATCAGCAGCTCGTTTAGCGGCGCGAGCTTCAGCATATCCGCGAGACCGCGAAAACGGCCCCAGTGGTAGGGCGCTGCGCCGCCGCCGTGCGGGATGATGAACTTGATGGTTGGGAAATCCTTCGTGACCTGCGATTGCATCAACTGCATGAACGCGGTCGTGTCCGCGTTGAGGTAGTATGAGCCGGTGGTGTGAAACGCCGCATGGCAGCACGCGCTCACGTGGATCATCGCGGGCACATCAAGCTCCACCATTTTTTCGTAGATGGGATACCAATAACGGTCGCCGAGCGGCGGTGAATCGAAGTGCCCGCCGGATGGATCGAGGTTCAGGTTGCAGCCAACGAAACCCATCTGGGTCACGCAGCGGTCGAGTTCGGCGATGCTGGCGGCGATGCCGGTGCCCGGCGATTGCGGCAAGGCGCACACGCCGGCGAAGCTCTGCGGATAGAGCTGCACAACGCGGTGGATGAGTTCGTTCGTGTGTTCAGTCCAGAAACGGCTCGTGTGCTCGTTGCCGACGTGGTGCTCCATCCAACTTGCACGCGGGGAAAAAAGCGTAAGGTCCGTGCCGCGCTCGCGCTGCAGGCGAAGCTGGTTCGGTTCAAGGCTCTCGCGAATCTGATCATCGGAGACGCGAAGGATTCCCTTCTCGCCGATGTGGCGTGGGTCGTTTTTCAGCGCGGCCTTCTGCGCCTCGCGATACGCGCCGAGCGGTGCAGGCGTGGTCGTATAGTGGCCGTGGCAGTCGATGATCATGGCGGATTACGGTGACGTGCGGCCGGATCAGCCTTGGAATCGTTCGTAGTCCCCGAGCGTGTTGAGATAGACGAGTCCGGCCTTGGCGAGCTGTGGGCGCATGTCGTAGAGGTCGAGGCCGAGTTCGCCCTTGGCGAGACGGGCGCGCTTGCCGGCTTCTGCGGCCTCGCGTTTCTGGCCGTCGGCAAGCACCGAGTCGGCGGATTTGCGTTCGACGATCACCACGCCGTCGTCATCGGCGATGACCACATCGCCGGGTGTGACGTGCTGGCCGGCGCAAACGACGGGAACATTTACCGCGCCGAGCGTGGCTTTGACCGTGCCCCTGGCGTTGATCGCTTTCGACCACACGGGAAAGCCCATCGCGGTGAGATCGTGGGTATCGCGCACGCCGCCGTCGATCACGAGACCCTTTACGCCGCGCGCTTTGCAGGACTCGGCGAGCAGGTCGCCGAAGAAGCCGTCCGAGTTTTCCGTCGAGCAGCCCACCACGAGGATGTCGCCGGCCTCGCAGAGTTCGATGGCGACATGAATCATCCAGTTGTCGCCGGGATGGACGAGCACGGTCACAGCGCTGCCGGCAATGCGCGCGCTTGGGTAGATCGGGCGCATATAGGGGCGGAGCAAACCGGTGCGACCCTGAGCTTCATGCACGGTGGCGACGCCGAGTTTTTCCAATCCCTCGATGTCGGTTTTCGGGGCGCGCTCGATGTGGCGGACAGCTACAGTCTTCATAAGGGCGGCGCGGCTGATCAATCGGCGAACCCGTAGAGGCGCGCAGGATTGTCGACCAAGATGGTTTTCTGGAGCGCCGGGTCGTCAGCAAAGAGCGGAAGGAGGTCGAGGAGATCGCCGTCGTTGGGCATCCAGCGGGTGATGTTGGGGTGCGGAAAGTCGGTGCCCCATAGGATGCGCTCGGGCGCGATGCCGATGAGCTCGCGCGCGAACGGCACGGCGTCATGAAACGGCGGTCCGTCGCGCGAGATACGCTCGGCACCGCAGATTTTGCACCACCAGTTTTGGCGCCGCATAAAGGTTTTCAAAATCTGAAACGCCCGTTGCCCGGTGCCCTGATCGCAGTGCACGCGGCCCATGTGATCGACTACGATGTCCATTTCGATGCGCGTGAAGAAATCCTCGAACGTGATGATGTCTTCCGCGTTCACATGGATGACCAGGTGCCAGCCGAGCGGCGCGACGCGCGCGAGGATGGTCTTCATCGCATCGAGGTCGGGCGTGCCGCCGAGGTGCGTGACGAAGTTAAACCGCACCCCGCGCACGCCGCCGTCGTGCAGTTGTTGAAACTCGGCGTCGGTGAACGTCTTTTTCGCGATGCACACGCCCCGGTAGGCGCCGTTGCTGCTCGCGATGGCGTCGAGCATCGCGCGGTTGTCAGGACCGTGGCAGCTCGCCTGCACGAACACGGCGCGCTCAATGCCGAGGGTGCGGTGCAGTGCTTTGAGCCGGTCTTTGCCAGCATCAGGCGGCTCATACGTGCTGTTGGGATGGTAAGGAAAAATATGCTTCGGACCGAAGATGTGGCAGTGCGCGTCGCAGGCTTTCGGTGGCGCCTTGAATTTCGGCGTCCGCGTGTTCGGGTCCGGCGGCGGGCAGGATTTCCTCGGTTCGGCGGCGTTCATGGTTTGTTCCAAATTCCCGCGGGGATGAAAACCTTGCCACTGGATAACAGCCGCGCCGTGCGCAACAGCCCGGCCCTGCGCACGACGGGAAGCGAACCGGCGTGATCGATCTCGAGCGTGACGGAAAATTCTCCGCTCGGGTGTTCGACCGAGTAGACCTTCCCGGCAATCGGCAACATTGCGATGCCGTCCGTGACCGTGCCGGGAATCACACACGCAGTCGCCACCGATACCGCACCGAGCACACCGATCGCGGCGTGGCAGACGTGCGGGATGAACGTGCGCGAATGCACGACTCCGCCCGCGGTCGGCGGCGCGATTAGCGTCATCTTGGGCACGACTTTCCTTTGCACGTCGCCGAGCTTCATCAGCGGGCCGGCTTTCAAGCGGATGTTTTCGAGGCGTGCCTTCAATATAGTGTCGGCATTCAACTGCTCCGGCGACTCGTAACCCGTGCAGCCGAGATCGCGCGCGCGCAGCAACACGACGGGCATGCCGTTGTCGATGCAGGTGACGCTGACGCCGTCGAATAGGTCGATCAGGCGGCCGGTTGGCAGCAGTTCCCCACAGGCGGAGCCGGCGGTGTCCATGTAGTTGCAGACGATCGGTGCGGCAGTGCCGGGTGCGCCATCGATGCGAGCTGCGCCGGCATACTCCACGCGACCATTTGGAGTCTGCACGACGACCTCGCAGATCGAATCGCTGTTCAGCATGAAGACGCGCGCGCGCGTCTCGCTTGCATCGGCGCGCAGCAGCCCGGCTTCGATGGCAAACGGGACGACGCCGGCGAGGAGGTTGCCGCAGTTCTGGGTTTCGTCGGTCGCGTTGCCGCCGACGACCACTTGGACGAATTCGTAGTCGAGGTCCGCGGCTGCGCGCGTGGAAACTCCTACGATGGCCACCTTGCTCGTCAAAGGATCGGCGCCGCCGAGGCCGTCGATCTGGCGCTTGTCCTCGGGCCCGGCGCCGGACATCGCCGCGATGAGCACGCGATCACGGATTGCGCGATCGGCCGGCAGGTCAACCGCCTTGAAATAGAGGCCCCTTGAGCTGCCTCCGCGCAGTTGCATGAACGGAATGGGCGTTTGCACGGTGGCCATCAAGCTGCGGCGAGAAATTCTTCCGTGCCGATTTCCTGCTGCGTTGCCGCATCGTAGCGCGCGCCCGCCACCGTGCGCTGGTTGATGAGAGCGTCGAGCCGGTGCAGCGTGTCGGCGCCCAAAGCGACATCCACGGCACAGGCGTTTTCCTCGACGTAACGCATGTGGCACGTGCCGGGGATCGGGATGATGTGCTCGCCCTGCGCGAGCACCCAGGCGAGCGCGAGCTGCGCCATCGTGCAGTGCAACTCGCCCGCGATGGCGCCGAAGCCGTCGAGCAGCGCGAGGTTCTTCGCAAAGTTGCCCCCCTGAAATCGGGGCAGGTTGCGTCGGATGTCTTTCTCGGCCAGTTCTGACGAATTGCGAACGGCACCTGCCAGAAATCCACGCCCCAAGGGACTGAAAGCCACGAATGCGATCCCGAGTTCTTTGCACGCCGCGAGCGCGCCAATTTCGGCATTGCGCGACCAGAGCGAGTATTCGCTTTGCAGCGCCGTGATCGGGTGGATGCCGTGCGCGCGGCGCAGTGTCTCCACCGACACTTCCGACAAGCCGATGGTCTTTACTTTCCCTGCGTGAACCATCTCGGCGAGGGCGCCGATGCTCTCCTCCACTGGCACGCGCCGGTCCACACGATGCAGGTAGTAGAGATCAATGGCGTCGGTGCGAAGCCTTTGCAGCGCTTCATCACAGGTGCGCTTCAAAATTTCTGGCCGGCCGTCGATCGCGCGCTTGCCCTCGGCGTTGCGAAACATGCCGCACTTGCTTGCAAGAACGTATTCCCCCCGCCGCTCGCGAAGCGTGCCGCCGATGAGTGATTCGTTGGCGCCGAATCCGTAGAGCGCGGCCGTATCGAGCAGCGTATAGCCGAGGTCGAGAGCGCGGTGCAGGGCTTGGGCGGACTCCAAGTTGTCGGGCGTTCCGTAGCCGTGCGACATGCTCATGCAGCCGAGCCCGAGCGCCGATACCTGAAACGAGCCGAGCTTGCTGGTTCGCATGGTGGCGTGCGCACTATCCGAGCGACTGTTCCAGACGGTCCAGCGTCCGCATCGCGCCGAGCACTTGCGCGACGCTGGCGTTGGGTTCACGGCGCTCGCGGATGGCGGCGAAAAACTCGCGATCCTGCAATTCGATGCCGTTCATCGACACGTCGACTTTCGAGACGTCGATCTTGTTGTCCTTGCCGTCAATTAGGTCGTCGTAGCGTGCAATGTAGGTGCCGTTGTCGCAGATGTAGCGGAAGAACGTGCCGAGCGGGCCGTCGTTGTTGAACGACAGCGAGAGCGTGCAGAGCGCCCCGGAGGGCGTCTTCATGCCGATGCTCATGTCCATCGCGATGCCGAGTGTCGGGTGCATCGGGCCTTGTAGCGCGTGGAGTTTCGAGACGACCTCGCCCGTCTGATATTGGAACAGATCCACTGTGTGGCACGCGTGGTGCCAGAGCAGGTGATCGGTCCAGCTGCGCGAGTGGCCCAGGGCGTTCGTGTTCGTGCGGCGGAAAAAATACGTCTGCACGTCCATCTGTTGAATCTTCAACTCGCCCGCCGTGATCTTCCGATGAATCCACTGGTGGCTCGGGTTGAAGCGGCGCGTATGGCCGGCCATCGCGACGAGACCGGTCCTCCTCTGTGCCTCCACGAGGCGCTGGGCGTCGGCGAGATTGTCGGCGATGGGGATCTCGATGTGGACGTGCTTGCCCGCCTCAAGGCACTGCAATCCCTGTGCCGCATGGAGGGTCGTGGGCGACGCGATGATCGCCGCCTCGACGCCGGGTTGGCGGAGACTCTCCGCGAGATCGGTCGTCCAGTGCGGGATGCCGCGCGCTTTCGCGACGTCGCGCGTGGAGTCTGCGCTGCCGCCGCACAAGCTCACGACTTCGATGCCGGCAATTGTGGCAATCGCATCGAGGTGCTTCTGCCCAAACGCCCCTTGGCCGACCATGACGATTTTCATAGGTGCGAATCAGCGATTCTCCAAGACGATGAGGCCCGCGGCGGTGTTCGACGCCGGCACGTGATAGTGGCGGTAGACTTCCTTCGTGTCGTCACCGAGCGCACCGCGCATGATCAACCACATGATCATCTCGATGCCCTCGGCGCCGGCCTCTCGCATGTATTCCACGTGCGGCATAGCGGTGAGGCGCTGCGGATCGGCGGTGAGGTCGTCGAGAAACGCGGTGTCCCACGCCTTGTTGATCAGACCGGCCCGTTCGCCGTGGATCTGGTGGGACATGCCACCGGTGCCAAACACCACGACCCGCAGATCCTCCGGGTAGGCTTCCACGGCCTTGCGAATGGCGCGACCGAGCGCGAAGCAGCGTCGGCCGGTCGGCTGCGGAAAAAGCACGACGTTGACCTCGATGGGGACAACCTTGAACGGCCACTCCTTAGGCTGACCGCACGTGATCGACAGCGGCACCGTGAGGCCGTGATCGACCTCCATCTGGTTCATGATCGTGAGGTCGAATTCGTCCAGCACGAGCGATTCGGCGAGGTGCCACGAGAGCGCGGAATCGCCTTTCACGACCGGCACTGGCCGCGGACCCCAGCCCTCGTCGGCGGGTTTGAATTCGTCGCCAACGCCGATGGCGAAGGTTGGGATCGATGCCGGGGAAAACGCGACACAGTGGTCGTTGTAAACGAGGATCACCACGTCGGGCTTGGCTTGCGCCATCCAATCGCGAACGGGGCCGTAGCCGTCGAAGAGCGGTTTCCAATACGGCTCCTGAGTGAGCCCTTGATCGACCGCGACGCCGATCGCGGGGACGTGGGAAGTGCCGATGCCGGCGATGATTTTCGCCATTAGGATTTTCCTCCCGCGTTCTCTTTCCTGCTGCGGTTGCCCTCTATGCCACGGCCGCCCTGCACCATCATTGCGCGGTATTGGTCCTGCGTCATGCCGGACATCGCGCCGGCGAGATACTGGAACGAGCGTTGGTCGGTCCCGCCAAGCTTGGACATGTGGTAGATATTGCCCCCGACCTTGAGCATTCCGCTCCAATCGCGCTCCAGCACGCAGCGGCGCTGCTCCTCGGTGAGCGGAAATTTTGCGAGATACTTCGTCTCGTCGGTGAGAAATTCTGTGCGGTTTTCCGCCTTCAGCAACGACGAGAACAGCAGGTTCAGGTGCAACCCCTGCCGGCAACGCTCCCGGTTAAACACGTAGGTTCCCGGAATGTCTTCCAGTTCTTCCTTGGCGGTCCGATTGCGGAGCGGTTCGTTCACTGCGGAAGCGGGGTTGGTGTAGTTCGATTCATCGGAACAGGGGGCGACCGGAACACAGTCCAACTACTCAAGGGCGGCCAAACGTTTGGCAGTTTACCCGTAATACTTGAGTCGGGTGCGCCCGGGCGAAGCCACGCGAGCGGCGCTCGTGATTAGCTACGCGAACCGGTGGTCGCGATACCCTGAATAAACGTTTTCTGCGCGAAGAAAAACAACAGCACGATGGGCAGGATGGTCACGGCGCTCGCGGCCATGAGGTAGTGCCATTGCACGCCGCTTTGCTGCGACTGGTAGCTTTGCAGCGCGAGCGCGAGCGTGAAGGATTTTTGGCGCGTGAGGTAGAGGAGCGGCCCCATGAAGTCGTTCCACGCAAAGAGAAAATGGAGGAGTGCGGCGGTCGCGAGCGCCGGTTTGCTGAGCGGCAGGATGATGCGCCAGAAGATGGCGAACTCGCTGCAACCGTCGATTCGCGCCGCCTCGCTCAGCTCCTCGGGGATCGTGCGGAAGAACTGGCGCAGAAGAAAAATGTTGAACGCGCTGGCGAACCACGCCGGCGCCCAGAGCGGCAGCAGCGTGCCGATCCAGCCGAGCTGCTTGAACAATCCGTAGAGCGGCACGACGAGCACGGGGAACGGCACCATCATCGTGGCGAGCGTGATGGCGAAAAATGTGTCGCGTCCTCGCCAGCGCAGGCGCGCGAAGCCGTAGGCGACGAGCGCATTGGAAAACACGACGCCGAGCACGCCGAGCACGCACACGGTGAGGGTGTTGCCGAGAAAGGTCGAAAAGCCCGGGGCGTCGCTGGCCGGCGCGGCGGCGGCAGGCGCGGAAGCGCCGCGCCGCGCCTCGGCCTCGATCTCCTCGACGCTCTTTCCGCTGAGCGCGACGAGGGCCTTCGGATAATTCTCCCAGCGGAAACGCACGCGCGACTCGATCGCTTCGGGCGGCACCACGTCCCAGCGCGCGGTGCGGGCGACGATGTTGGTGGCGGAGCGCTCGGTGACGCGCCACCAGCCGGACTCGACGCGATGGAGCACGCGAATCTCGGCCTGGCGCGCCGCTGCCTGCTCGTCGGTGAACAGCAGGCGTCGGCCCGCTTCGGGACCGGCGGTGATCTCGGCGATGACGCCCGGCTGCGTGACCTGGTAATCGCGGGAGACTTCGACGCGCTCGCCGTCAAGCAACGCGGAGTGGGTGCGCGGGATCCAGGTGGGCGGCATCGACATGGTCTGCTCGACCGGCTTGAGCGAGGTCGCGAGCAGCCACGCGAGCGGCGTGAGGAACACCAGCGCGGCGCACGCGAGCAGACCGTAGATCACGTATTGCCTGCGGCTCGCCCGCGCGCGCGAGGCACGAACCGGCGCGGGCGATTTTTCAGCGGCTGTTTCCATGCGACGGGCCAAGGCTTCGTGGGGCGCGGCGCTCAGTGCAGCGAGTCGCGCATCAGTCGCGTGGCCAGCCAGGCGAGGCCGGCGATGAGCGCGAAGAGCACCCAGGCCATCGCGCTCGCGTAGCCCATGCGCAGATCGTAGAACGCGGTCGAAAACAGATAGGGCGTGTAGAAGAGCGTGGAGCGGGCCGGATTGCCCTCGGCGCCCTCGGCGATGACGAACGCCTGCGTGAAGATCTGAAGCGCGTTGATGAGCCCCATGATCACGTTGAAATAGATCACGGGTGCGATGGTCGGGAGCGTGATATGCCGGAAGCGCGGCCAAGCGCCGGCGCCGTCAATGGCGGCGGCCTCGTAGAGTTCGCGCGGGACGTTTTGCAGGCCGGCGAGGTAGATCACCATCGCGTTGCCCACGCCCCAGAGGCTCATCATGACGAGCGCGGGTTTGGCCCACGCAGGATCGGCGAGCCACACCGGAGGCGTCAGGCCGAACGGCGCGAGCACGGGCGCGAGGAGCGCGTTGATCAGCCCGAATTTTCCGTTGAGCATCCACAGCCAGAGCATCGAGGAGGCGACGACGGGGACGATGGAGGGCAGGTAAAAGAGCGTGCGAAAAAAAGCCCGGCCGCGCACCTCGCAGTTGAGGAGCAGAGCCAGCGAGAGGGCCGTGATCGTGCCGAGCGGCACGGCGAGCCCGGCAAAAAACAGGGTGTTGCGGAGGGATTTCCAGAACAGGTCGTCGCGCACGAGTGTCTGATAGTTTTCGAACCCGCACCACACGGGCGACTTGAGAATCGAGTAGTCGCAGAAGCTGTAGAACAGCGAAGCGAGCATGGGATAGGCCACGAACGTGCCGAAGCCGACAATCCACAGGCTGGTGAAACCGAGGCCGGAGAGGAGGCTGCGGCGGTCGCGCGGAGTCATGGTGCGCGAGTCGGAGACGGCGCTTCGGCGAGCTGGCCGTGCCTCACGAGGCTGAGTTGATGGCGGGCCCAACTGGCGCTCACGCGGGCATGCGTGTAGGCGATGGCTTCCTCGGGTGTGGCGACGAGCAGGCGCACGCGCTCGAACATGGCCTTGCATTCGCGGTCGTATTCCTGCCACACGCCCACGTCGGGGATACGAATGGCATGCGGGCTCGCACTGAGTCGGCGGAACTCGGCGATATGCGGGTGCGGATGGTGCTGGGTGAAGAACGGACTCCAGTCGCGCAGCGGGGAATTCTTCTGCTGCAAGAAACAAAGCAGCTCCATGCCCTGAAGCTCGCTGCGATTTTGCGCGTGCGCGTTGTGCGAATTGACGAACTTGATGAACTCCCACGCGCCGTCGGCGTGCCGCGCGCCGCGCGGGATTACGAGCACATCGGCTTCGGCCAGCGTGAAATCCTCGACGCCCGCTTGAGCGGCGGGGAACGGCGCCACGCCGTAGTCGAGACCGGGCCTGAATTTTTGGATGAAGTTGTTGAACCAAACGCCCTGAAACATCATCGCGATTTTTCCATTGAGAAACGCGGTCTGGGGCGTGCCGTATTTTCCAAACCCGGAAGCGAAGGTAGTCACCGACGCGAGGCCGGCGTCACGCGTGTAGCCCGCCACCCAGCGCATCGCCGCGAGATTGCGCGGGTCGGTGCCGAGCGTGACCGCGCGACCATCGAAGAGCTGGCCCCCGAACCAGGCGCAATACAGCCACGGCCACCAATCCGGCTCCTGCGGGAGGAAGCCGAGGCGCAGGATCGCACCCGTCGCTGGATCGCGTTTGGCGAGGCGGCGAGAGAACTCGTCGAGTTCGGCAAGGGTTCGCGGCGGGCGTTCGGGGTCGAGGCCGACTTCGCGGAAAAGCGCCTTGTTCCAGTGCAACGCGATCGTGGCGGGCGTGCTGACGGCGGCGAACATGCGGCCCTGGTGGCGGCAGATGTCGGCGTAAACCGGATAGTAGCGGGCGAGCCATTGGTCCGTGGTGCCGCCGTCGCGGCGGACAAGATCCTCGAGCGGGAGGATGGCTTCGTTGTCGGCGAAGGAGGCGACGTTTTGCGCCCAGAGCCCTGCGATGTCGGGAGGATCGCCGCCGGCGGTGGCGACGACTACCTTGCGCTCAATCTGCGAAACAGGGAGATACTCGACGACGTAGCGGCTTTGCGCCTCGTTGAACGCGGCGACGACCGCGCGCATTCCGGCGCTGTCGATGCCGGCCCATTTTTCCCAATACGAGAGATGGATGCGACCGGCATCCGGCGCGGCGCGCAGAAATGTGGTCGCAAGCACCGCGCCAAGCACGCCGCGTCGCAGAACGCGGGCGCGGCCGAAGGGGCTCATGGGGAGGAGGAGGGCACTGATCAGCGGATCTTGGACATTAGGAAACCGTGCGCTGGCACACGCTCGGTCGCAGAGAGTGCGAACTCTTGGTCGCCAAAGTTGACGACCATGCTGCGGCCCGAGGCATAGACGGCCTGTTGCACGCTGCCATCGGGGGTGAGCCAGCGGAAGTCGGTCATCTCTTCGTAGCCGATCTCACGGTTCCACTCGCAGACGGTGCGGAACGTTTTCAGGAAGTGGACCGCCTTGGCGGTGTAGTTCTCGCGGTTGAGCATGAACGTCGGCATGTGTCCATGGAGGAGATTGATGAGATCCTCCTTGTCCCAGACCTTCTCGTCGGCGTAGCGGTTGGCGGCGAAGGTCCAGCGGTTGGTCACCACCACCGCATCGTGAAACACGAGCTGCCAAAGAGGAAAACGCAGGCGCTCATCAAGAACTACGGAGCTGTATCCCGGCGGGGTTTCGAACGGTTGGGCATTGAAACTCTCACGGTAAGCAGCAAAGCGAACAAAGGTCGTGGGGGCCTCAGCATACACTGCGTGCGGGACGGCCCAATGCGCCATATGTTCGGTGCCTGTGATCTGGCTGCTCTCTACCGCGACCCGGAGCTGTTTGCGGCGCCATTCCATGTCCTCAATTCGAGTGGTGGGGTGCGCTGGGTTGTAGCACTCTTGCCAGCTCACGGCGCAGACGGCGTCGAGCAGGCGCGCGTCGTATCCTGTGCGGTCCACGTCCAAGGGAATATAGACCTGAGCCATCTCATACTGACATTTCGAGCAACGCTGGCCACGCAGGGGTGTGCCAGGCGCGACGTTGCCGCCTTGGAAGCCGGCGCGGACTTTGCCATTTTCGTCATGGGAAAGCTGCTCGGGATAGCCCGTGAACCGCATGATCCAGCCGTTGCCGCCGCGACCCGAGTCGTCGGGCGGGTAGATGGTGCGGTAGTAGTCGTAGCGACCTGCGAGATAGCCGAGCGCGTGCAACTGGTTCGTGAAGTCTCGCGTCATCGGCTCATAGGTGGTGTTGTGGCCGTAGCGGTTGACAGTGCCGGGTGGGATTTTCTCCGTCGTGTGGAAACTTACCAACGCCCGGTCAATCCCCGCGTTCTTCATAGACTTGAAGAGATCCAAGTCTGGCCACTCGACCACCCAAAGGCTCATGGCTCCGAGGAAGCGTTCGATCGCTGGGATGGTCTTTTGCTTTTCCATAAGCGTCACCAGCAGGCCCTCGGCCCGCGCATGCTCGCGGTAGACCTTGCAGAGCGCGACGGCTCCGCCGATGGCGGAAAAATAATACCGCACGCGGCGCTCGTAGCCGAGGCGGCCCTTGGTGTCCTTCCAAGCCGTGCTGTATTGGTAGCCGGCGCTGTCCGTCCAGACCTTGAAACGAGCGTCGAACGGGGTCTCGACCAGCATTAGCGATCCGGCCCGGCCATCCGTGGTGGCGATCCACGGCATCGTGAGTCCCATCTGGTTGTTACAGGCGTCGTAGTAGTCGGCGGCGCGCTTGAGGTCGGCTCGATCCTTTGCGGCGAACGGAATGGCCATGCCCGCGCAGTAGGGCAGCAGGAGGGTTTGGGCGCTGGTGGCATCTGGGAGCGTGAAGCCTGTGGGATACTCGATGCCCTCGATGGAGCGGTCATTCCCGTTGAGGGTGAGTTCGACCGAGCTGTCGCTCACCCTGACGCGGACTGCGACGGTATCGTTGACCGTGAATCTGATCTCGCTGGTAGTCGCCGCAGTCTGCGAGATTTTCACTCTTGAGGCGGGCTGGCGCCAGGTAACGGAAGCGATCTTGTCCACGACTTCCAGCGCGCCGCCGTCGTGCAGACTGACACGGAAGCGCGAGGTCTCAATCGATTGGGCAAGGCACGAACCGGCCAAAAGGAGCGCTGCGAAAAGCGTTAGGATTTTCATGACAATCGTCGGGTCGGGGGTGAATGTGTGCCGCACGATCCGTGAAGTGCGGAGAAACCACCGCATCCGATGTTGTCACCATTGAAGCTTCCAGCAGGTTGACGTTTTATCCGTAATACGGGCTACCGGAAACTGGTCGAGCACCGACAACCCCGCGGTCTTATCGAGTCCAGACGCGCAACGGCGAGTGCGTGCCAGCCGGCGTTTTCCGCACAAGAGTCTTACCCACTTTCCACACCGCCTCAACCAACATGGTTTTTTGTTCGAAGGGAAGTCCGCGTTCGTTGTGATAAAGTTGGGATGCGACCAAGTCGACTGCCCCGGCACCGATGTGCTCGTGATTTTGGTAGAAACCGCTGAGGTAGGAGCGGTCATCTTTCCAATAGAGCGTAGCGCAACCGATGTCCTCGGGCACGCGCAGGCCGGCTTCACGCAACCATACGACGACGTCTTCGTCGATCGTGATGATCGCCTCCGGTTTCCATTCGCGATACCACCCGAGGAATTTTTCCTTGGTCCATTCCGGCGAAATAAAATGCGGGATGCGGTGGGAAGGCTCGCTGAGCGACTGAAATGCTTGGTAGCCGGCCAGCCAATAGTGGTTGGCGTGATCGTCGGCGCGGCTCGACATCGCGATTCCGATGCGAGTGTAACCAAAATCGAGCAGGCGCTGGATCATTCGTCCAATGGTCGAAAATTGATCGTCGCAGACTTTGTGCAACCGCGGCTCGATAAAGACATGTTCGATCATGACCATCGCGAACGGAGTTGGATCCAGCGGTAGGCTGACTAGGCCCACGCCGTCATCGAGCGGAAGGAAAATTACGCCAGTGATTCCGCGCGCGACCAGGATTTTCGACAGCCGCTGCGAAGTCATCCCGGCCTC
The DNA here is from genome assembly GCA_030693515.1 of Opitutaceae bacterium. Lineage (GTDB taxonomy): Bacteria > Verrucomicrobiota > Verrucomicrobiia > Opitutales > Opitutaceae > ER46. The sequence goes on along the minus strand of JAUYAK010000099.1, from coordinate 90,232 downwards.
GGCAAGATTGAATAATTCAAGTTCGTAGCCGAGACCTTGCGCACGCGCACGAGTCGCGTGGAGGTATTTGCGCAATGGGCGGAGAGTGTCCGCCTCGATCTGCGCAAGAGCCTGGTTGCCGATCAGTGCGATGCACTGCCCGGTGTAGCGCGGGTGCAGCGATCGCACGTAGGACATGTGCGCGGTGACCAGCGGATTCTGGCGATACCCCAGCTTGCGGGCCACGGACTGAATCTGCGTGCGGACACGTTTGCTGATGCGGGGACTGTTCCGCAACGCGAGTGACACCGTGGTTCGGCTCACTCTGGCGAGTTCGGCAATGTCGCCGAGTGTGATGAGTTTGGCGGGTTTGTTCAACGGGTAACACGGTCAACATCGCCAACGCCGGTCTTTGTCAAGCAACGGTCCGGTGCGGCATCGGTGCATTCAATCTGAGTCGTGTCCCACGGTCAGGTCGGTGCGAAAGGTTTTTTGTTTTCTCCGTTTACTTGATTTAGCGCCGTCGCGAGTGGTCGGACGGCGCTTGCACAGGAAACGACTACCCTCCCAAAAACGGGACGGCCCAGAGTGAAACGCGGGCAATCGTCCGGACTGAAGTGTCTTGGGTTGTTCTTTCGAGACACTCGGCGGTGATCCACTCGGGAGTCGCGGCCGATGAGTTCGAACGCTCGCTTGGAATTGACGGCGCGAGCACATGGTCGGCAAAACCCTTCCATGTCCAAACTACCCCTCCCGCCCTATTCCCGCCGGCATTTTATCGGAACTGCCGCGACCGCGATCGCCGCCGCGAGCATCTCGCGACGGGCAGTCGGAGGCGAAGCCGACAGCCGCGCTGCCCCGCAATGCGTTGGTCTATCGTTTCATGATCGGAGACATCGAAGCCTACTCCATCAGTGACGGCCACATCCTGATGCGTTCGGGTGTGAACCTGATGTGGCCCGAAGCAGCGCGGCCGGCGATGCGCGCCGATCTCGATCGCCATGGTGAACGCCCGGATGGCCTGCCGCTCTACGTGAATATCCTTCTGCTTAAGATCGGGAGCGAGATTGCCATCTTCGATGCGGGTTTCGGGCCGGGGACGAATCCCGACATCGGTTGGGTCGGCGCGGCGCTGGCCTCGATTGGTATCGATCCCGCCAAGGTGACGCAGGCATTTCTCAGTCATGCGCACTCGGATCACATCGGCGGATTCGTCTCGAACAACAAGGCCGTCTTCCCGAATGCGGCGCTGCACTGCATGAAAGCGGAGCTGGATTTCTGGCGATCGCCCACGCCGGACTTTTCCCGATCCAAACGCGCAAAGGGGCCGTTGCCAGGGATGATCAAGGACGCTCGCGACAAGTTCGATGTGCTCCAACCAAACCTCCAACTCCATCGCGATGGCGACGCGTTGCTCAATGACGCGATCACCTTCGAAGCAGCGCCCGGGCACAGTGCAGGACACACGATGTTTCGCATCCGTTCGGGGAAGGAATCGCTGCTTCATATCATGGATGTGGCACACCATCACGTCCTCATGTTTGCCGATCCGGCTTGGGGCATAGAGTTCGACCATGAGCCGGATCTGGCCGTCGAAACGCGCCGCCAGGTTTGGGCGCGGCTCGCCGCCAGGAACGCACGCACCTACGGTTTTCACCTTCCTTGGCCGGCGCTCGGTCGTGTTGCCACCCAAGCCCAGGGTTACGCGTGGCAGCCTGAGCGTTGGAGCTGGGGCTCGTGAGCCCGCTCAGAAAGAAAAACCGATGAGATTGTGCCAGCGATTTAGATGGCAAGCAATAGGGAGCTATCGACGCGTAGCATTTCGATATCCCGACTCAGTGTATCTTGTTCTCCTCACTCTTTGACAACGTGATGAAGTGCATCGGTCTCCTCACTGGACCTGATACGACCGAGGCACTGCGATACTTGGAAGAGTTGCACCTTGAAGTGCGTCGGCGGCATGGTCGCGGTGCGTCCGCTTATGTGATTGCGCACCACCTCGACGCGAGCCGGCTCGGCAGGCTTGAGTCCGCAAGCCAAGCGAAAAACGCCAAGGCGCTCATCCTCACGACGGCCCGAAACCTCAAGGTGGCGGGCGCGCACCTGTTGGTGCTTGGATCTTCCGCGCTCCATGCGATTGCCAGCGAAATGGCGGCGGAGGCCGATCTACCTTTGTGCCATGTGGGGCACAGGACAGCGGATACGCTCGCTAGCATGCGCCTTCAGCCGGCCGGGCTGCTCGCGACTCGCTCGGCCAACGAGGAGGCGATGTGGCAACGCGATCTCAAGGTTGCGGGAGTCACGGCGATATTTCCTGCCGCCGCCGACCGGGCGTGGATACGGAACTGCCTGGCGGAGGAAATGGACCCGGAACTCTGCCGCGCGAGATGGGTGCGCATCGCGACTGATTTGCGCCATGCTGGAGCAAACGTCGTGGTGCTTTGCACCCCGGAAGCGAGCGCATATTTGCGCGCGGAGGATTTGCTTCTGCCGCTGGTTTGCGCGGCTGGTCAGCAAGTGAAAGCGGCGGTGGACGCAGCCAGCGAATGAGAAGAATACGCCCAACCAATTTTACGGTGCCGTTCGCACTCACAAAGAATTTCAGGCATAAATCAAAGCGCGGTTTCAGTCGGATGCCTATGCTGAGGAATTCACATGCCGCGCGCCATTCACGAGCCCGCGGTGTGATTCGCGGCTATGGCCGAACAAACGGGCGCTTCGCCTTCCACCTCGTCATTCATTGGTCCTGCCGGGCTTCCGCTGGCGGTCCGCACCTGCCGTCGTGTTGCGGCCCGCAGCTCCGAAATCTGCGTAGCTTGCGACTGGCAGGAGCCGAATTTCTGGCCGGAATGCAGCCACCCGGAATTTCAATTTCTATGCGCATTCAAATCGGCCCTATGGGAAGTCAGTGAACCCGACGCGAAAGGCACCGGGCCAACGTGGACCGGGGGCGAGAACCAGATTCTCATTCTTCCGCCCGGGACGGCGCACTCGATGGCGTGGAGGCGTCGGGCCGGAATGGTCGTGATCCACGCGTCCCACATCTGGGCACAGTGCGGGGTGGCTTCACTCCCGCTGGTCCCTGCACTCGATTCGTTTTCGGCCTACACGCTCTGCGATCCACTGATAGGCGGACTGTTGTTGGACCTTGAAGTGCTGTGCAAGTCGGCCGAGCCGCATAGCAGCGCCCAACTGCTGGCTCACGGGGCATTTCTCGCTGCGCGCATCCTGCAGGCCAAGGCAACCGTGCTGAGTAGACGGTCGAAAGGTTCGGTGATTCTTGGGCCGGAATCGAAGGCCCGCGTGTGCGACTTCATCGAGGCCCACCTCGCGGAGCAAATTACGATGCCCGCGCTTGCGCATGAAGCTCGGCTCAGCGTCAGCCATTTTACCAAGGTCTTCAAGACGACGACGGGGTTGACGCCGGAGCAATACATCCTGCGATCGCGGCTATGGCGGGCGCGGAGGCTGATTGAAAGCGGCACGCGCACAATTGGCGAAATTGCCTACGTGACGGGTTTCGCCGACCACAGTCATCCTACGGTCCAATTTAATCGGATGTTCGGCGCGCCGCCGAAGGCATTTCGGCCAGTGGTGCGGCAGCTCTGACCCGAGAAATTCCGGCATATCGCAAGGACCTGTGGCCGTTGTTGCGACGGATCACTCGGCGCCCGATCACCGTCGATAGCACCCATTCCCGTGCTCACAGGCATTCTCCTTGCCCTTGCCGTTATCCTCGTCGTCTTCGTCATCGTGGTGGCTTTGCAACCCGCCGATTTTTGCGTCACGCGCACGGCCATGATCGCCACCACTCCGACCGTCGTGTTCGCGCACGTGAATGATCTCCGCAAATTTCAGACGTGGAATCCGTTTATGCAGATCGATCCCGCTGCAAATATTTCCTTCCTAGGTCCGACGGCCGGCGTGGGCGCAGCCTACACTTGGGAAGGAAACGGCAAGGCCGCGGGCCGTATGAGGATCGTCGAGAGCAGTCCGGACGAGCTGATCCGCTGCAAGCTTGAATTCCTGAAACCTTTCAGAACCACCAATAGCGCCGAGTTCACCTTTATGCGGGAGGGCCAGCGCATCCGCGTCACCTGGAGTATGTCGGGCAGGTTCAATTCCCGGTTCAAAGCGGTCGGGCTGTTCATGAATCATGACAAGATGTGCGACGGGGTGTTCGAACAGGGTCTGACGCACTTCTATCGCGGAATACCGGCAAATAGCGACGCCGCAATCGGCAGTCCCGCTCAACCGCTCTACTTGTCCCGTCAATGCGAGCCCACCAAGCCCGCACCCGACGACGGGCGTATGTAGTCATATGATACGAGTGGTCACAGCGATTGAAAAGATTGATCGCCTGCCGTGAGGATTCGAGCCCTTGATTCCCCGCCTTCATTTCATCGCCCGAATCCACTCCTCCAGCAGTGGCACAACCGGCGCGGATTCGTTGTGTAATCCCAACGGCGGCATGCGAAACGGGCCGCTGTCGATCTGTCGGCGCAGGAGAATTGATTTCTCCAGCGCGCCCGGCACGATCAGTCGCGAGCCGGCGATGCCGAGATCGCCGCCGATCGGCTCGGCGTTGATCAGACCCGATTTTTCGAACGGAGTTGAAATCCGCGCGTCGAACTGCGCACGCGACAGTCCGCCGGGACGGTGGCACATGACGCAGTTGACCTCGAGATAGGAGCGGACGCGGCGCTCGAGCGAGGCCGTCCGATCATCGAGCGCGACGAGACGGGGCTGTTGCTCGAGACCGGGTATCGCTTCAATCCAGCCTCGTGTGATCCAGAGGCGGAGCTGTGCGGCGTCGAGCTGGCGCGGGCTGATCGGCACCAGATAACCGACGACGACGGCATCCAGTTTCAATTCCGCCTCGGCGGCCGAGAAGAGCCAGCGGCGGTCCTCGTCACCGGGCAAGGGCACAAGCGCGCTCTCCGTCACGAGGACGGCGCTGGCGGCTTCCCAGCGATAGGCGGCGGCGCGCGCGACGCGCGAATGCGTGCCGGGGCCGGCGAAGCGCAGCACCTGGGTTTCGAGCGGCGCACCGGTCTTCGCGACGGTGTGGTGCTGGATGATCACCGTGCCGGCGGGAAAACCGAATTCACCGTCGGCATCGATCGTGAGCCGTGAGGCGACCGGGAGCGAAAGCCAGCGACGGGTGGTGACGCCCGGGAGCCACGGGGCCGCGTTGGATTTTACCTCGGCGAATTCGGCGCGCGGGGTGAGTGGGGCGAGTCGCGTGAAGAGTCCGGTGTCAGCGAGAGAGCGAGCCGGGGCCGACGGATTGGCGGCGGGGACTTCCCCGGTGTGATGGATGCGCACGAGCGAACCGGTGCCGGGTTTCCAGACTTTGCCGTCGTGCCAGATTGTGCTGCGATTGAGGACAAGCAGGGAACCGTCGGGCGCAAACTCGAGCGCCACCGGACCGTCGAGGCCGTGCGCGAACGTCGATACGTTTTCCGGTGCGAGGGGATCGAGCGCCTTGATCCAACCGGCTTTCCAGTCGGCGAAGAAAAACTTTCCGCGCCATGCGGCGGGGAACTGGGTTTTCGGGTCGCTCCCTGTGGGCACGCGGGGACTGAACGTCGCGCCGACGATGCTGCGGCCGATGGCAGGCGGGTAGGCGTGCAGCGGATTCTTGAAGGCGGAGTTGGCGGACAGGCCTTCGGCGTCGGGCCAACCGTAGTTGGCGCCGCCGACGATTTCGTTGACCTCCTCAAACGCGGTCTGGCCAACGTCCGTGGCAAAGAGCCGACCGGTCTCCGGCTGAAACCCGAGTCCGAAGGGATTGCGCAGCCCGATCGCCCAGATCGCGCGATACTTTCCCGTGGTCTGCGCGTAGAACGGATTGTCCGCGGGTAGGGTGCCGTCGGCATTGAGGCGCAGGATTTTGCCCAGCAAGGTGTCCAGTTTCTGCGAGGAACACGGCCCCTCGCTGGCGAGCATCGGCTCACCAATGGCGACGTAGAGTTTGCCGTCCGGGCCGAAGCGCAGCGGTCCTCCCTGGTGGCCGGCGGGGTGTCTGGTGGGACGCTTCGACTGGTCGTCGCCTTCGAGGAGAATCTTTTCGCTCGCCGGGTCGATCGTGTCGCCGGTCAGCGTGAAGCGGCTCAACACATGGTGCGTGTAGGGCGCCTTGGCTACGTAGAGCACGAAGACGTGCGGCGTGCGCGGAAAACCGGGATGCGGCGTCACGCCGATGAGGCCGCGTTCCCACCAAACGTCGAGCCGCGCGCTGAGGTCGAGAGCGGGCGTCGCGAGCAGAGCACCGTTTTTCCACAGGCGCAGCGGGCCGTTTTGATCGGCGATCAGGATGCGGCCGTCGGGCAGTTGGGCGAGCGCTGTCGCGGAGTTGAGGCCGGTCGTGAGCGTCTCCGCGACGAAGCCGGCGGGCACTTCCACGGCGCGTGCGGCGGAGCCGGCGAGGGTCGCCACGAGTGCGACGAGCGCCGGTGCCTGGCGGAGGAAACGGATCAGCGTGGCGGTTCGGTTGGAGTCGGATTGGCGGGCGGACATGAATGAGCGAGATCGAGAGAGGCGAGGTGTGGCATGATCGGTGCCGAAAATTGTCCGAGTGCGGTGGGGAATGCGTTTGGCGGTAAGCTGCCGTTGTTATTGTGGGCCCGGCTTGGTTCCTTCTACGGAGACGACTTCGAAGCGGTTGCATTGGATGTCGGCCCAAAACGCGAGCAGTCCGGCCGCACCGCCGGGGAATTCCGAGTGCGTGACTGACGCCACCGGCCTGTCATCCACTGTGAGGGACAGGTTCACGCCGACGACGGTGACTTGGAAATCATGCCATCGGCCGGCGGACAACTCGAGCGGAACTTCGGCGAGAGTCTTCAACTTGCCTTTGATCTTCGTCTCGATGGTGCATTTCTTCGCGTCCGTCTTGTAGAGGAAGATGTAGTAGTTGTTCGGATCCTGATAACGCGCCACGAGCCCGTAGTCGGCCCGCTTGTTGGCGGCCTGCTCGAGTTTGATCCGGGCGGTAACGCGGTAGTCCTGCCAGGTTTTTTCGCCCACGATGGCGCGGGACAGTTTTTTGTCCTCCACGACGGCGCGGCTCCGATAGGCGCCGTCCGCCATCGCAAACGTGCCGCCCGTCACGGTCCAGCCGGCGGCGCCGTTGGCGAAATCGGTGGCGTAGAGGGGCGCGGGTTTGGCGGGCGATGCGGCATGGCCGCTCGCGGTGGCGAGGAGGCCGGTTCCCAGCAGGGCGGCTGCTGCGAAAAAATGGCGGATGAAGTGCTCGGCGGTGTTGTTCATTTTTTGGCTCGGGACGCTCGCAACGGGAAAGCAGGAGACGGCCCGGAGGAAGTTTCTCCGGGATCAAGGCGGAGGCATCGCTGCGATTGATGCGCTCTGGAGCAATTCGCCGGGCGGGATTACCCTGATACCTTTGGCTTGGAGGTAATCCAGCAGCGCTTCGAACTCGGCCGGCGTGTAGTGATAGCCCTCGGGCGTGGCGTCCACGATGGCGTGAAAGATAAAGTGGGTATGGACGCGCTGCGTCAGCACGGTATCGATGGCGGCCTTGTATTTTGCGACGCGATCTTCGCGCGTGGCCGCCTGCCGCGCGTCCAACGGCACGCCGGCGTAGATCCCCGGCGCGAGCGGCAGCGTCGTGAACCGCGGGCTGGGCGGGCCGCCGATCACATTGCCCCAGCGCAGCGGATAATGGCTGGCCGCGAGAGTCTCGCGTGCCCTGCTGTGGTTGGAGCCAGGCACCCGATAGCTGCTCACTTTCCTGATGCCGTGCGACTCGAGCCAGGTGATCGAGCCGACAATTTCATCCTCGTCCGTCAGGGTCTTGTCGCGGTTGTGAGCCCGCGAATGGCTGTCCACCTCCCAGCCCTGCCGCTGCAAAAAATGAAGCTGATCGAGCGACATGTTTCCGTTGCCCGAATTCGCGAGACGGTCGGTGATGACGTTCACCGCGCCGCGCATGTTGCGGGCCCGCATCAGGGGAAACGCCGCCGCGAAGTGGCTGATGTGGCCGTCGTCGAACGACAGCGACACCACCGGCCAGAGGTCTTCGATCCTGGCCGCCGTCGTGAAACTGCCGTCGGCACTCGTCGCGCCGCCGCTCTCCGCCCGAAAATGATACGTGGCGCCGGGCCGGAGGTTTTCCAGCAACACCGAGTGCTCCTTGGTGGGTTCGACCTCGACGGCGACGCTGCCGTAGGCGGTCGAGGTGCCGTAGCTCACGCGACCGTCGGCGGCCACGTCCGTGGTCCAGCGGATGATCGCGGTTTTCGTGCTGAACGAGCCAGCTATTGCGCCGGAAATAACCGGTGCGGTTCGTTCCTGTAGCCGCATTTCCTCCAGCACCGCCAAGCCGAAAAATGCTGCGCCATAGGTCGAGGAGACGCGAAACCAAGGCCGGATGCCCACGGCGGAATGCGGCGAGACCGCGACCAGTCCGCCGCGGGCCCGCGGATCGTCGCCAAAATTTTGACGGTCCAGCAACCAGCCGAGCGCGCGGCGCGCGGCGGCGAGATACTGCGGATCGCCGGACTGCCGGTGCAACTCGTAGAACAGCCAGCACCACAGGGCTGTGCCCTTCATGCCCTCGCCCCACACTTCGGCGGGCTGGTCGAATCGATGGACCCACCAGCCGCCCGGCTGTTGCGCGGCGAGAAGATGGCTGGCCATCTTTTTTGCGAGTTCAAGATAGCGTCCGTCCTCCGGCAGCAGCCGGTGGGTGGCAAGCAAACCCTCCATCGGCCAGCCGAGGCCGCGCGTCATGTTCGACGGCGGCCGGTTCGGACGGCCGTCGAGGAAGTGAACGCGATCCCAGAGCCCGTCGGCCCGCCCCAGCGCGGCGAGATGCTGGTCCATGTAGCGGCGGCCGAGGTCGCGCATCCGCGCGTCACCAACAACCCGATACAATTCGGCGAACAACTCCACGCCGAAGCCGGCCTCGTCGATGACCTTGTTGTCCCAGCGCCCGTAGTCGGGCCAGTAGTTCTGCGGCGGAATCGGAAACTCTTTCATCAGCCGGTCCAGCGCCTCGACGAGTCCGTCGCACGCTTCGCGCCACTTAGGATCGCCGGTGGCCTCGCCCAAACGCACCCAGGTCCAGGCCGCCAGAAAGCCCGCGTCGCAGGGCGTGATCGCGAATTCGTGCCCGAAATCCATCGACGGCGCGCGGTCCCAACGGCTGACCGGAATGCCGCGCACCGGACTCGCGGGATCGCGCGACACCGTCTGCAGACTCGCGTCGCCGATTCCACGCGCGACCGTCAGTAACCGGTCGGAGCCGAACCGCGTCGCCCACTCCGGCACGCGCCGGGCCTCGAGCAACAGGCCGGCCGACGGGCCCCAGCCCCAGATCCAGTGAGAAGTTCGATAGGTGCGCGCATCGAGATCGTAGAAAAGATAAAGCCCCCCATGCATCGGATCGCGCGGGTCTGCCACGACACTGGCGAGCGTGTGATCGACCGCCGCCGCGAGCGCGGCGCGGAGCCGTGTGGCCTCGAGATCTTTGCCCGACGGTCCCGGCGTCGGCACCGCGGGAGCCGGTGGCGCTTCGACCCGGAGGGTGGCGAGCACCGATTCGCGGCTGGTGGCATCGCGCCCGACGAGGTCGATGCGGCCTGCCCAATCCGGTGCGAGCAACCGCAGTGTCACCCTCTGTGCGGTTCCGTCGGCAGCCGGCGGCGGCAACCTCCGCCGCACATAAAACCGCGTCAGCCGAGGCCCGGCGCGATCGATCCAGAGGGTGTTTTCCCATTGCAGGAGACGCGCGGCGGGAAAACTCATCGTCGCTTCGGCCGCCTGTTTTTCGCGCCACACCCAGCCGTTCCACGAGACCTGCGCGCCCGCGGGAAGGTTGGCGAGTTCGACCATCGCCGTCATCGACTCGTCCCCGGCGAAATCGAGGATCGGCCACCACAGCTCCGGCCCGGGCTGGCGGTTGTCCGGCCACGCCGCCGGCTGGAGCGGCGAGACCTCGCCGAAGCGCGCCACGGTGGTGTTGCGGTCCGAAATAATGTGCAACGCAAGCACGCGCGCCCCCGGAGCGCGCACGACGACCTCGAGGGTGTCCGCTTTCCGCAGCACCGACAGCGTGTCCGCCGGCGCCGCGGTGCCAGCGGCGGAAGCCACCAGCACGCAGAGCAACGCGTGACGCCACGCGCCCCCGTGCGGTTTATCGCTCGTTCGGATCATTGCGGGTCGCGCCGATGGCGCCGACGGTCACGTCGGTATTGTGCGCGACGAAGAGGGCGCCGCCGGCGGTGAGGACGTTGCGATCCTCGGTGGTTTCGAAATCCCAGTCGGCGGGCTCGGGCTCGGCGGCCTTCCAGGATTTCACGCGGTAGCGCGCGGCGGGGCCGGGCAGGGAATCGACGCGCAGCTTGAGGTGATACTTCACGCCCAGCTCGATGCGGCGCGGCTGCGGCTCGATCGCCTGCGTAGCGATTTTCTTGGCCGTGCCGCCGTGAAAGATTCGCCACGTGCTCTGCGCGAGGTCTTCCCCGAGACGGAATTCGGCGACGGCGCCGACGGGATACCATTGCACATGCGGCTGGTTGTTGTCGGCGAAGTGCCCGGGATAGCGCGCAGCGAGGGCAGCGTGCGAGACGCCGTAGGTGGGCGGGCCTTTGCGCGGTGGGGTGTAGCCGTGAAACGTGACCGCGACCGTCACGGTGTAATCGGTCCAGGTCCGGTCGCCGAAAGCGAGGATGCGGTCGTAGTAGGGCTCGGCTGTGCGCACGCCGTCGGGGCCGAGCTTCCAGTTGCCGTCCACGATCTGCACGGCGTCGGTGATCGCGCGCACCTTGCTGAAATCGACGGAGTAGGGGAGGGGCCAGACTTTGCCGCGGTGGCAGTGCACGGTGACGGTGCGCTCGGCGCGTCGGCCGATGGCGTCGGTGGCGGTGAGTTTCAATTGGTTCGCTCCGACGCGCAGGGCGTCGAATTCGAGATCGACGTTGAAGTCGCCGTCGCGCGCGAGGCGGTAGCGATCGGCTCCGACGGAGAGGCGCACGGGCGCGGCGCCGTTGAGCGAATACTGGAGCGAGGCCAGGCCGTCGCCGGGCGAGACGCGGCCGAGGAGGTTGATCCATTTCTGCGGCACGCCGATGCGGCCGAAGTGTTGCTCGTCGCCCTGCCACACATCGATCACCGGTGGCGCGAAGAGGCTGCCGGAGCGCGAGTCGGTGGCGGGCGTGCCGATTCGGCGCAACGCGGCCTCGGCGGCGGCGGTGTCGGCTGCGGGCGTCAGCGCGATGCTGTAGCGTGCGGGCAGGCCGCTCAGTGGCGGCGTGTGCTGATTCGGATCGTCCCACGCGGGGCGACCGAAACCGAAGACGGTCATCAGCGGCCGCGGCTCCTGCACGCTGGGCGTGTAGGGCCACGGAACATAGCTGGCGTCGGCGCTGTTCTTCTGGTGGTTCACGAGGAAAAGTCCGTGCGGCGATTCCTTCGCGCCAAACACGACCCACGGCACGGCTTCCGCCCAGGGCCGACCCAGAGGCGTGCGCTGGCCGTGCGGCCGGAGGACGAAATCTTCCCCGGTGTCGAGCGCGCCGCCGGGCGTGCCTTCATAGACGAACCAGTATTTCTCGCCGGGAATTTTCAGCAGCGTGAAGGTCGCGTGCGTTGGATAAAAATCCCAGTCGCACGCGGCGTCGCCGAGTTTTGTCTCGGAATGAATGCGCACGTGGCCGGGCTCGTTCAGCGTGACGGTGCTGGTGAACCAGTTTTCGTTTTTGTAGGAAGCGTAGCCGTAGCCGCAGTGAAAGTATTTCACAGGCTGGCCGCTCTTCGGGAGGCCGCGGTATTCGCCGGTGGATTTGCCGCCGTGCCGGTAGGAAATCCAGTCGCGGCCCTGCGGGTCGAAGATGCTGGCGAAGCCAGCGCCGCGTTTGCCATAGAGATAGGTCGCGCTGGGCGTCTCGATGCGAAAGCATTCCATGTCGCCGAGGAGTGTCGTCTCGCTCACGCGCACGGTGGACTCGGCGGCTTGCAACCAGCGCCGGGCGGTGGCGGCCACGCGTGCGTGGGCGGGCTCGTCCTTCACGGCTTCCTCGACGAAGCCGAGCACGAATCGCCGGCCCGCGCCGCGCAGGCGGGGCCCGTCTTTGTCGCGCCCGAAACCGAAGACAAGCATGCCGTCGGGCGCGTCGAGCTCGGTGGTCGAGTTGCCCATATACCAGAGCGTGTCGGCGGGATCGTCGTTGGCGACCTGCCCCGCCACCAGCACGCGGGGCGCGGCGTCGTCGCCGAAGTAGGCCCAGCCCCAGCGGTCGAACAACTTGTCCTTGCCGAACGGCATCGTGCGGTTCGGCCCACCGCGGTTGGTGCCCCAGTAGTGCGTGCGCGGCGACCAGCGTCCGCCGACCGTGCCTTCGTAGAGAAACCAATACGCGCGCTCGGGATCGGCCTGCTCGATGGTGAGCACGGCGTGTTCGTCGGAGAAACGCCACGTCCACGCCCAGCGCCCGCTCTTGCTCACGGTGCGGATCGCGTCGGACGCGATGACGGTGCTCTCGCATTGGTCGAACCCGGGATGGCCGGCGCCGGCGTCGGGGTTGTCCTTGCCGAAGACGAGATTTGGAATGCCGCGGAATGCCGCGCCCGCTGCGGCGCGACCCGTGGCCGGTTCCTTCTTGAAGGAGATCCAATCTTTGCCGTCGTGGTCGAGCAGCCGCGAAAAGCCGCCGCCGGCGCGATCGTAGAAATAGGTCGCGCCCGGAGTTTCGACCTTGAAGTGCGCGCGGCCTTCGTAGTCGGCTTCACTGATCGTCGCCGCCCGCACGGAAGCGACGGCCCACCAGAGGATCAGGGCAAGAGCCAACACGACGGCGGACGAGCGTCCGACGGCGGCATGGTAGGAAAAGAGCCGGGCCGAAGTTTTCATGAAGTGTGGGTCGCGCACAACCCGAGGGCTCGCGTGGGTCAGGGCTTCAGGCGCAGGTGGAGCACGGCCGGGCCGTCGTGAGGTGCCTTGAATTCCCGCACGGCGCCGCCGTGCACCTCGCTTCCCGGTTGCGTCGTCCCCGACTCCAGCGAAAACCACGAGACGAGGTAGGTCCGCCCGGCGCCGGCGAGATCGATGGTGAACGCGTCGGGCTGCGGCTGATACGCGAGATACTCGCGGCCCGGAGCGGCCAGGCACCAGGTCGTCGACGCGATCGTGGTCGACGGCTCCATGGCCGCGAGGTTCACGGCGCGCGCCCAGCGGACGGTTTGGCCGATGCCGCGGCGCACTGCGCCGGCTTCCGTCGGCGAGGCATAGGCCCATTCGAGATACCAGACATGGTTGCCCCGACAGAATTGTTTCCAGCACCAATCTTCGTCCCGCTTGGCGTTCCAGCCGAGGTGATCGGTGTCGGCGACCACGAGCTTACCCGGAAACGACGGCGCAGGATTGCGATTGAAGCTGAAACTAACGCCAGCCACTGCCGGTTCATTGCCGGGCGAAACCCAGTCGGCCGGGCTGTCGAAAAGCATCCGGTTGTTGCCACGTTGCTCGCGGTTTTTGCTAAAGTGAAAAGTGATGCCCGCCAGATGCCGCCTCGGCATAGCCGCCTCGGACCGGTGAATGAATTCGACCATGTGGTTCTGCCATGCGGCCGAATATTTTCCACCCTCGTTGCCGATTTCGTAGAGGACGTTATCGAAATCGTTGAGCGTTTCGAGCACCTGGCGGACGTAGGCTTCCTGGAGGGCAAGCGTGCGTCGGCCCATCTCCGTGTCGCAAAGCGTGTGGACCTCCAATCCCCGCCCGTCGCCGTCCTCGTCGGCTTCGATGCCATTCACGTTATTGGGTCCGGCGAATGGATGAAATTGCCAGGCGTCGTCGGCGTGCTGCACGCCCCAGCATTCAAAGAGCATGACGGCGACGTATATGCCGCGCTCGCCGGCCTGTTTCACGCGCGCGCGCAGGCGGAAAAAATACTCCCGGTCGAATTGCGTCAGATCGAACTTGGGCTTGCCGTCGTTGGCAAGAACCTGCCCGGTGCGCCGCCACGGGTGCGGCTGGCTGTATTCGGTTTGCTTGGTTTTCGTGTCACCTTCGGTCCATTTGGGCAGTTCCCAGCGCCAGAAGCGCGTGAAGTTGTGACCGTTGGCCTGCAGGAGATCCAGGAACGCGTCGTAATCGAAGAGTGGCGGTGGATCGTCACCCGATTCGAGCCGATGCCCGTGGTCCTGAATACTGTGCCAGATGTGCGAGCCCGCCAGATAAACGGCCCGCAACGAACCGTCGGCCGTCACGGTGCCATCGGCAAAATAGCGCGGATTGGCCGGGTGGAGGCGCAGCGGCCCACGCGTCGGCGTCGGCTCGGCCGCGCCCGCGGGGACGTGAAGGACACCGAGCAACGCGAGCCCGGCGCACGGCCACCGGGAAATGCGTAATGACCTGAACGGGTGAAATCGCACCGGAGGGGGCCCGCTATTTTTTGTATTCGATTAGGAGCACCGGGCCCGGCCAGTTGATCTCTAACATGTGGCCCATAAACGTGGAGAACATCGTGATCTCGTTCACGCCGGCTTTCAGCCGGTCGAGTGGCACTTCTAGGGCGTTCTGCGCATAGTTGTGAAATTCGCCGAAGCGACTCGCGAGCCGCTGGCCGTTAAGCCGCAATTCATGGACGCTGGTATCCTCGACGTCGCCGCTCCACGTCGAGAGGACGAGCCGCGCGAAGGTCGCGCCGTCCAGATCGCTCGCTTTCACATTGATTGTGCCCTTGGGCGATTCCCGGCCGGCGCGCGACATCCATCTCTCGGGGACGACGTCCGGCTTGATCATGCGCACGCCGCGGTGGGCGCGTTTTTGCATGATGTCGCCGATCGGCGGCGTGAGATAGGTGAGGCCGCTGGAGTCGGTGATGCGGGCGCGCACGCGGATCGGTTGCGCCTGATCCGGGAGCCAGCGCGCATCGTATTTCACGCGCCACGGCGCGCTCGTGACCGTGCCGAGGTGGTGCTGCAGCACGCCGTGGTTGGTGGAATACTGCCATTCGCGCCACACGCCATCGCCGTCCCAGTCGAAGTCGTCGTATTCGCCGATGAACTCGACGCGCGCGATAGTGCCGTTGGGGCTGCTGGCGTTTACCTCCAGCCGAAGGATGTCATCGAAAGTCGTCCCCGGTTTCGGCGAGATCATCTCGCCGGAGGGGTGCGGTTTCTTTGCAGCATCATAATAGACGCGCGCGGTGAAATCGTAAATCCAGTAGAAGCCCCAGTCGTTGGCGAAGGCGACCTGCTTGCCGGCGGTAAATTTGAAGATGTTTTCGCCGTCGCGGAGATGCGCGAGCGGGATGGCGGCGGCGTTGTTGCCAAGGAGGGTGCGGTAGAAGCGCTGCGGTTCCGTCGGTGTGCCGGACAGAGTCGGCAGATCGATCCAGTCGCGGTCGTTGACGCGGAAGCGCTGGCCGGCGGTGCCGATGTGGCCGCCCCAATACTCGGCGCTCAGTTCCGCACGCGTCGCGCCAGTGAGATCGAGGGTGATCGGCTTGGGCACATGGCGTTTCATTTTCGCCATGCCGGCATGTTCGCCGGTGAAAACCCGCTTGGTGTCGGGATCGAGCTCCGCAAAATGCGTCGTCGTGGGCGCACCGTAGGTGTAGGTAACTTCGCGGAAGACTTCCTGGCTCAAGGCGGGCAGCGCGATCACAAAAAGAACGAGGGCGACGGGGAAATTTCGGCGGCAGGTCATGAGGTGGTTGAAGTTTATGAACGGAAGGCGGACTCGGCCGGTCAGTTCATCGCGAGCAGTTTTTTGCGGTATTCGGTCGGCGCGGCCTGCTTGGCGCGGCGGAAGCTCCGGTTGAAGCTCGCGATGTTGGAGAAGCCGCAGGCGTAGGCGATTTCGGTGACATTGAGTTCCTGCTCGCTGAGCAGGCGGCAGGCTCGGCCCACCCGAAGTTCGGCGACGAAGTCGTGAAACGTTTTACCAGTGCGTTTCTTGAAGAAACGGCTGAAGGCCGCCGGGCTGAAGTGTGCCTGCTTCGCCACCTCGTCGCGATGCAGTGGCTCGGCCAGCCGCTCCTGGATAAGTTCGCAGATTTTCCGCAGCCGCTCGCCATCGCGATCCGGTCCCTTCGGCATGAAGCCCGGACTGCAAATCGGCACGACTTCCTCGGACTTCGCCAGGCAATGCAGAATCTGCAGAAGAGTGATCACCCGCTGGAATCCCTCCGCGCGCGGGATTGATTCCAGCAGCGGTGTGACCACGCGTCGCGTGCGACCCAAGACCTGTAGCCCGACACTCGAGTGCTTCAGCAGCCGTAGGATCCGTTGCGCCTCGGGTCGCGCGAAGAATTCGGCGCCCAGCGAGTTCTCCTTAAAATAGACGACAATCGCGTGGAGTTCCTGACCGGGTCGCGTCGCTGATTCGAACTGCCACGCATGCGGTAGATTTGGCCCGAGCAGCGAAACATCGCCGACTTCGAGCGGTGCAATACTATCTCCGACAATGCGGTGGCCGGCGCCCTTGAGCACGATGCCGAGCTGGTATTCCGGATGAAAATGCCACGTGCAGTGATAATGCGGGCCACGCAATTCGAGCACATTGAAGGACTCTTCCGATGACGGCGGGATCTGATGATAGGTCATCTTCATGGGGGAAACGGAGTAGGGTTGAAAATCCGAAGCCGCCGGCTAGCGGGTTGGAATGCCATAGGTAGGGTTTGTGAAACTCGGCTGACAAGAGGAACCGCATCGAGGGTCACCAATCGACAAGTGTTGGTCACCGATTGCGTAGCTAACGCGGGCGCATTTGTGCGAATGTGTGGCGCGCACCAACCGAGCCTCGGGCGGCGCGCCTGCCCTTTTCCCCCATGAAGATACTCCGCGTTCTCCTCTGCTCCTCTCTTGTATCGCTCTCTGCCTTCGCCGCCGACGAAGCCGGCTTCAAAGCGCTTTTCAACGGCCGCGACCTCTCCGGTTGGGAGGGCCGCAGCGATGTGTTCTCTGTGAAGGACGGACTCCTCCATGCCGAGACGACCGCCGCCGCGCCGCTCAAGAAGAACACGTTCCTCGCCTACACCGCGCAGCAGTTTGGCGACTTTGAGCTGCGCTTCGACTTTCGCGTGGTGGGTGGCAACTCCGGCATGCAATACCGCAGTGAGCGCCTGCCCGAGGACGTGATGAAGGGCTACCAGTCCGATTTCGAGAACCAGAACCGCTACACCGGGATGTTCTTCGAGGAGAACGGCCGCATGTTCATGGCGTATCCCGGCGAATACGTGACCGTGAAACCCGTGGGCGCGCTGACGCCCGAGGAGGCGGCGAAGAAGAACAAGCCGCGCGCGCGACTCGACAAGGTGAAGTTCGCCACGACCGCCGAGGTCTTCAGCCACGTGAAGGACCCGACCGACTGGCACTCGATGACCATCATCGCCCGCGGCAACACCTTCACCCACATCCTCGACGGCCGCGTCATGGCCGTCGCCATCGACGAGGACGCCACCAATTTCCGCAGGTCAGGCTTCCTCGGCGTGCAGGTGCACAGCGGCCCGCCGATGACGGTTGATCTGAAGAACATTCGCATCCGCGAACTCAAGTGATGTTCCGCTCTTTGCGATGCGCTTTGCGCCTCTGCGTTCTTGGTGCGCTTTGCACCGCGTGTCTCTGTGCGGCTCCCGCGCCCGCCGCCGGGCGGTGGCCGCTGGCTGAGGCGAGCCCGGCCGCGTGCCGCGTGTCCGATGTCGGACTCGACCGACTGCACACGTTGTTGCGCGACTCCGTCGGCCGGGGCGATCACGCGGGCTTCGTCACGGTCTTCGCCCGCGACGGAAAGATCGTCGACTGGCAGACCTACGGCGTCCGCGATGTCGCCGCCGGCACGCCGATGCTGCGCGACACGATCCTCCGCATCTACTCGATGTCGAAGATCGTCACCGCGGTCGCGGTGCTCGCGCTCATCGAGGATGGCAAGCTGGCCCTCGAGGATCCGCTCGCGAAGTTCCTGCCGGCCTTCGCTGCGCCGCAGGTGATGACCGGCGGCACGGCCGACGCGCCGCAGCTCACCACGGCGACGCGCTCGATTACGATCCGCCAGCTCCTCTCGCACACCGGCGGGCTGCACTACGACATCCTCGAGCCCTCGCCGCTGACCGAACTCTACCAACGGGCGGACCTCTGGAACGCGCCCTCAATTGCAGAGTTCGTGCGGCGCGCCGCTAAGCTGCCGTTAAAGACGCAGCCGGGCACTGAATTCAACTACAGCATCGGCGCAGATCTCCTCGGCGCTGTGATCGAGCAGGTGAGCGGCACCGACTTCGAGTCGTTTCTCCGCCATCGCATCTTCGCGCCGCTGAAGCTGCGCGACACCGGCTTCGACGTCCCTGAGGCCAAACGCTTCCGCCTCGCAGCGCTTTCCAAGCATGGCTCTGTCGGCAAGCTGGTTGCTGCCGATCCGATCATCGGCGCCTACGCCGAGCCCGGTCGCGGTTTCGCCAGCGGTGGCGCCGGCTTGTTCTCCACCGCCGCCGACTACCTGCGCTTCGCCCAGATGCTCTGCAACGGCGGCGAGCTCGACGGCGCGCGCATCCTGAAGTCCGATACGGTGAAGCGCCTCGCCGTCAACGAGCTCGCCGGCTTTGCCAAGCCCACCCACCAGTTCAGCGCGTCGCACGGCTGGGGTCTCGGCGTCGAGGTGGAACTCGATCCCGCGACGGCCGCGTTCGGCTGGGCCGGCGCGGCCACGACCTACGTGCGGATCTCGCCGCGCGAGGGCACGGTCGTGCTGCTGTTTGCCCAGCATATCCCGTTCAACGAGCACGGCATCTTCGCGCCGTTCGTCGCCGCGACGCGCGCAGCGCTCAAGTAGTTCATCCCTTCTGTGCTTCCGGGATTTCCCCCGGCCCCTGACCCATCACCCCATGAAATCCCAGTTCCGACTTTCTATCGGCAGCCTCGCCGCCGTCCTGCTCCTGCGGGTCGCGACTCTGGCGCAGACGGCATCGGCGGCGTCAGCCGCGACCGACGAAACGGTCCAGCTCACGCCGTTCACCGTCACGTCGGACAAGGACGTCGGCTACCAGGCGGCGAACACTCTCGCGGGCAGTCGCATGAACACCTCGCTCAAGGACACGCCGGCCTCGCTCTCGATCATGACCGCGGAGTTCATCAAGGATGTGGGGGCGATGGATCTCACCGAGGCCATCCGCTTCGGCAACAACGTGGAGATGGAGCTGCCCGACGGTAACGCCGCGTTCGAGTTCTTCCGGACGTTTGTGATTCGTGGCCAGGCCGCTTCCGTCGCCCGTAACTACTTTCGGTGGAAGCTCCCGACGAACACCTTCAACGTCGAACGCATCGAAGAGGCCCGCGGGCCGAACTCGATCCTGTTCGGCATCGCTTCGGCCGGCGGCCTGCTCAACACCACGACCAAGCAGGCCCAGACCGGCCGGAGTTTCCGCGGCGCGCAGCTCGTGTATGGCGGCTACGATCTGCGCCGCGCCTCCCTCGATCTGAACCAGTCCTCCCTCAACGGAAAGCTCGGCGTGCGCGTCAACGCAGTCGTCGATCGGGCGAACGCCTTCCAATACTACACGTCCAACGAGGACACCCGCGGCCATCTCGCCGTGAAGTATGATGTCCTCCCGAACACGGTCATCCGCGCCGAATACGAGAAGGGCCGGACCTTTAAGGTCGCCGCCGACAACACCGAGATCGGCGACAACGTGCTCCGGTGGTTCGACGCGGGCCGGCCGCTGGTCACCACGACGAGCACGGCGACGGGTGTCGCGCGCAACAACACTGCGACCAACCTGAGCCTCAACCTCGTGGACGACGGCCGGGGCGGCCTCGTGAATTTCGACGCGCGCAGCCAGGGCATCTCCCAGGCGAGCAGCTCGGGTTTGATCATCGACCGTCCCGCCATCGTGGACAACAATCGCTATCGGGCGACGCTGGGCGGGCCCAGCCAGTCGCAGGCGTCCAAGTTCGACACCTACACCGTCTCGGTCGATCAGAAGCTCGGGAAGAACACGTTTCTCCAACTCGCCTTCAATCACCAGCGCTACGATTTCGACACCTGGCAGGCCAGCAATCCGACCGGGATGAAGGGCGATCCCAACCAGTTCCTGCGGGATGGGGTGACGCCCAATCCTCACGCGGGCGAACTCTACTTTGAAACGTATTGGACGAATCGCGTTCGCGCGGAGAGCCTGGACAATCTTCGTTTCACGGCCTCGCAGGAATTCGATTTCGGTAAGTGGGGCGAATACCGCGTCGCTGGCCTGGCCGAGCGGGAGGAGCGGCAGTTTCTGAACCAGGCTTACAACGAAGCGTGGGTGGATCCGGCGAACAGCAACCGTGGCGCATTCGCGGCCAATCCCAACGGCTCGGGCAACCGCGTCCTGCGGCGGCACTACGTCACGCTCGGCGATCAGAAGACTTATTACGCCAGCCCCCAGCATCCCACCGCCGCGAGTGGTCTGATCAGCGGGATGGTGGATCCGAGCAGCGCCACGGGCCGCCGGCTGAACACGCGGATGACGCCGTCGGGCGGGGGGAGCTTCGACGATCCCACGGAGCAGGACAGTTATCTGTTCGCCGGCCAGGCCTACTACTTCAAGCGGAAGCTGGTCCTCGCCGGTGGCTACCGGCTCGACACGCTCTATCTGCACGAGGGCCCGCGCAACGTGCAGGATCCGGTGAATCTCGATTTCATCATCGATCGCGACGACAGCAAACAGACGCACCGCACGCTCGAGGCGAAGACCAAGACTTTCGGCGCGGTGTATCATGTGTTGCCGTGGCTTTCATTGCGCTACAACCAGTCGAACTCGCTCGAGCTGGCCAATACCGTCGTGCGCCTGTTGCCGCGCTTCGACTCCGCCGGTTATCCGGTCGGCGCCACCAGCCGGGTGGGCGACAGCCCGAAAGGCGAGGGCGAGGACTACGGGATCGATCTCAATCTGCTCGACGGAAGAATCTATGTCCGCGCCACCAAATTCAGCACGACGCGCGCCGGCGCGCAGGGCTTCGTCTACGGTGGCACCGTCGACAATCCCACCGTGCTTTCCGATCGGGTCCTCGGCCAGTTGGTGACCAACGGATTGATCACTTCGGCCGAACGCGAGCGACGCCGGATCTCCAGCGGTGGTTATCAATTCGACGTGGCTTCCACCGGCTACGAATTCTCTGTCACTGCGAATCCCACGAAAAACTGGCGGCTGCAGGCCAACTACTCGATCAGCGATCCGGTGTCGTCGAACATTGCGCCGGAGATCAAGGCGTGGGCGGCCTCGGAAATCGCGTTCTTCAAGAGATTCGATCAGAATCTCCTGATCACCGCGGTCAACACGACGCTGGCCGCGGAGATTTCCCGCTGGGAACTCGCCCACGCGATCAATCAGTCGGTCGATGGCGTCGGCACCGCCGGCAACCGTCGGGAAAAGGCCAGCGTGGTGACGAACTACTCGTTCCGGGACGGCTTCCTGAAGGGCTTCCGCGTTGGCGGCACCGTCGCCCATCAGAGCAAGCAGGTGACCGCGGCGACCACGCGGGGCACGGTGATCCACGGCAACTCTTTCACGCGGGTTGATGCCTGGCTCGGCTACCGGTTCGCGCGCGTGCCGCGTCTCGATTTTCTCAAGAACCTCGATCTGCAGTTGAACGTTTACAACATCCTCAACCAGACCGATCCGCTGCAAACGCGGCCCGCCGATCCCAACGCCGCCGTCGTGGTCTTCAACCGCCTCGCGCCGCAAACGCCAACCTCTTGGCGCCTCTCCGCGAATCTCACGTTCTGAATTCCGCCGGGAGCGCTCGCGCACCGTGAGGTGACAGCGCTCTCGCCGTGCAGACACCGCACCTGGCGCACTCCACATATGCCCATCCTCTATCGCATCGTGCTCATGGCGCTGCTCGGGCCCGTCGCCTTCGCGTCGGCCGCCGTGCGCCTCGCTCCCGGCGTGCCGGTGCTCGTGCCCGCCGGCACGCCCGCATCCGTCCGGCTCGCCGTCGAGGATCTGCGGCGCGATTTGCAGAAGGTCTTCGGCGCACCGTCGCCGATCGTCGAGGATCCGGCGGCGCTCCGCGGTCGCAGCGCGATTGTCGTGCTCGGCGCGGCCGGCGGACCGGCGGGTCTCCATCACGCCAAAATCGCCGGACGTGAGGCGCACGGGATTCACGTGCGCGACTTCGGCGGCGCGTCGCACGTCGTGCTCGAGGGCGCGGATCCGCGCGGGACGATCTACGCCCTCTATTCGTTTGCGGACGAGTTTCTCGGCGTGCCGCCGCTGTGGTTCTGGGCCGGCTGGAGTCCGGTGCGCCGCGATGCGATCGAAGTGTCGTCTGGCACCGAGCGGATTTTTCCGCCGGCCTACGTGCGCTGGCGGGCGTGGTTCAATAACGACACCGACTTTCTCACCCCGTGGCGCGAGCGTTCGCCGGCGCACGACCACGCGGTTTACGAGACGGTGCTGCGGTTGAAATACAACACCTACGAAATCGGCTCCGTCGCCGATTTGCGCGCCGGTGCGCCGCGCTTCGCCGCGAATCGCGATGCCGCCGGAGCGCACGCCCGCGGACTCGTCATCACGCACCATCACACGTCGCCGCTCGGCTCGAGCCTCGGCAACTGGGCCGCGTTCTGGCGGCGCGAGGGGCGCGAGCCGCCGCCGCTGAGCGTGCGCGAGCCGGCGAACCTGGCGGCGTTCTGGCGTTACCACGCCGAGACGGGGCAGCGCGCGGGTTTCGAGCAGGTGTGGACGACCGTGTTTCGTGGGGCGGGTGACATTCCGTTCTGGCAGACATTCAAGGATGCGCCCGGCGACACCGCGGCGCGCGCGCAGATCATCAGCGACATGCTTCGCACGCAGGTGGCGATCGTGAAGGAAGTCACCGGCGATCCCGCGCCGGACATGCGGACGACGCTCTACAACGAAGGTTCGACGATGTTTGCCGCCGGCCTGCTGCGTCCGCCCGCGGAGCCGACGCTCATCTGGAATTTCGTCGCGGCGCGGCGCGATCATTTCCCGGCGGAGGACGTGCGGAGTTTCAAGGCGCCGCCCGATCGGTTGATCGGTTACTATCTCAACTTTCAGTTCACCTCGAGCGGCTCACACCTCGCCGCCGCGGAGGGGCCGTGGAAGATGGCCGCGAACTATCGCATCGTCGATGGCACCGGGGGCCGGCCGCTCGCGTTCACCGTCGTGAATGCCGGCAACATCCGCGAACACCTCGCCGAACTCGCGGCCAACGCCGACATGATGTGGCGGTTCAAGGAATTCGCCGCCGACGAATTTCTCCAACGCTTTTGCGCCCGCTACTTCGGCACCGAGCCGGCCGGCGAGTCCGCGGCGCTTTATCGCGACTACTATCAGGCCTATTGGACGCAGAAGCCGGCCGACATCCCCGGTTTCGCGCGGCAATATCTTTTCCAGGACATGCGCTACGCGCGCGCGGTCGAGATGCTGGTCAAGGATATGGCGGGCGACATCAATCGGCCCAATCCGCTCGACGGTCATCCGCTCGACCGGCCCGACACGGGCGGCGGCTACTTTCGCGTCGTGCCGCAGTCCGGCGACGCCGATCAGGTCGCCGCGCTGCTCCGCGGCACGGCGGAATCGGGGCGGAAATTCTCCGCCGTCGTCGAGGGGGCGGACGCGCTCCTGCCACGCATCGCCCCGGCGGGCCGCGCGTTATTTGACGACAATCTGCGGATGCGCGCCCGGGTCATGGTTCACCTCAATGCCATGCTCCACGAGACCACGCTCGCTTACCTGGCCCACCCGAGGCGTGACGAGCGGCGTCTCCGGCTGGAGGCGGCGATTGGGTTTCTGGATACAGCCCGGCAGGCGCTCGATTCCACGCGGTCCGATCCGTTTGCACAGTGGTATGAGGGCGATCGGGTCTTCGGTTTTGCGGGGCTGCGGGAAAAGCTGCAGCGGGAGATCTCACGATGACGACGACATCGGAGACCCGCGCCCGGCTGGGTTTCGGTGCTCACCCGACTGCGGTCGAACCGCGGCTCGCTCTCAAATCTTTTTCCGACCGACCAAGCGATAACCCGTCAAGCCCATGAAAACCCGCCCCAGTCTGCCCCTCGTTTGCACCCTCGGTGTTCTGCTGCTGCCTGCGCTCCTCGTCGCGCAGGTCGCCTCCACGCCGACTTCCGACGCCGCGACGCTCGCGCGCTACGACAAAAACAAAAACGGCCGGCTCGATGCCGACGAACTTCGCACTGCGGAGGCGGATCAGAAAAAGGCGTCCACCGCCGCCGGTGTCGCCACGAGCGCGGAAGGCGACGCGCCCGTCACCCTGTCGCCCTTCGAGGTCGTCGCCGACAACAAGGGTTATCAGGCCACAAACACCATGTCCGGCACGCGCCTGAATTCGCAGCTCGAGGATCTCGGCGCCTCGATCTCGGTCATCACCAAGGAGCAGATGGCGGACTTCGCGATGCTCGATATCAATGATGTGTTTCTCTACTCGGGTAACACGGAGGGCACCGGCCAATATACTGAGATCGGCGAAGTCTCGGGGCGGGCCGACACCACCGACGCCACCGCCGGCGATCCGGCCAATGCCAATCGCATCCGCGGCATCGGCCGGGCCAACGTTTCCAGCGGCAACTTCGAAACGAGCAATCGCGTGCCGCTCGACCCGATCGATTCGGACGGCGTTGAGATCAGCCGCGGGCCCAATGCGAGCATCTTTGGCCTGGGCAACCCCTCTGGCACCGTCAACATCATCGGCGCCACGGCCAACCTTCAGCGCAACCGCTCGACGGTCAGTTTCCGCGCCGACAGCTTCGAGGGCTGGCGCAGTTCGCTCGACGTGAATCGGGCCTTGCTGAAGGACCGGCTGGCGATCCGTGTGAGCGGCGCGAAGGAGCACACCGGATTCGATCTCAAGCCGTCCGGCGTCGATACCGAGCGATTCAACGGCATGGTGTCTTTCCGGCCGTTCAAGAAGACGATGATCCGAGCGTCCTACCAGTATTACCACGCCGAGGGCACGCGGCCGAATTCCATTCCGCCGCAGGATGGCGTCACCGCCTGGCGCGAGGCCGGGTCCCAAACGTGGGACCCGCTCACCAGCTCCCTCAAGCTCAACGGGGTCGTCACCCGCACCACTTCGCCCGGTTACACGTATGCGCCGACCGCCAACTACGGCGTGCAATACGTCGATCGCGGTGGCATTGCCTATTGGGGCCAATATTTTGGTGCGACCGGCGGCCTCTCGCCGTTCGGGGCGCTGCAGGCCACGCGCAAAATCATCGTGACCACCTCGCTTTTTCAGGACACGCAGCCGCTGATCGGGCGCCGCACCACGGTGATAACGGATCCCAGCATTTACGATTGGCGATCGCTGAATCTCTATTCGCAGAATAGTTTTGAGGACAAGACGGAGACCTCGCGCATCACGCTCGATCAGATTATCCTTGAGACGCAGCGGCAGACCCTGGCGGCGCAGTTCGGCTGGTTCCGGGAGGATTCGGAGCGCTACAACCGTTACCTCATGGCGGACGGCGCGACCCAGGGCACGACTGGAATGCTCTCGGTCGATATCAACGAGCGACTGCTCAACGGCGCCCCCAACCCTTATTTTCTGCGGCCTTTTATGTTCCAGGCCGAACCGCGCATCCGAAACATGCCGCTGACCAACGACACCTACCGCCTGCAGGCCGCCTACAAGCTCGATTTCAGCCGGGACGAGGGTTGGCGCAAGTGGCTGGGCGCACACAACCTCGTCGGTTACGGCGAATATAAGGCGAAGGAGCAGAAGACCTTTCAATATCGCGAGGATATCATCAGCACCAATCCTTGGATGTTCGCCAACGCCACCGCCAACAAGCAAGGCGGTCAGGCCGTGCGCGAGTTCCTCCTCTTTTACGTCGGCGACAACCGAGGGCAGAACATCGAATACGCACCCGGCCCGGTGAACTATGGAAATTACACTTACAACTATGGCGATGCCATCACCGGGGTCTTCCAGAACGATCCGATTACCCTAGGCCTGGCGCCCCTGAATTACAGTGGGTCGCGCGTGATCCAAAAGACGAAGGGAGGGCTCCTGCAGAGTCATCTGCTGAAGGGTCGCCTGGTCACCACCCTCGGCAAACGCGAGGACCAGCACTTCACCAAGTTGTATAATCCCGGCAATGTCGCCGCTGCGCTGAAAGATCGCGGGTTCAGCTTCAATCACGATTTCCTCAACCAGTTTCAGGCGGTTCCCATGCAGCTCCGCGAAGGCAGTGCGATCCAGAAGGGCGCGGTCGCGAAACCGTTCCGCGGCTGGAGCTTCATCGAGAGGACCGCTTCGGAGGGCACCGGACTTACCCGGTTCCTCGCCCAAGCCGCACGGGGGCTCAACATGCACTACAACATATCCGACAGCTTTCTGCCGGCGGCCCCGGCGCAGAATGTCTTCCTGAAATTCGTGCCGGATCCCAAGGGTGAGGGGAAGGATTACGGTTTCTCGCTCAACCTGTTTGACGGGAAACTCTACCTCAAGGTGAACAAATACGAGACCATGACGTTGAATTCGCGCGGCGGTCCCTCGAGCAGTATCGCGGCCGCCGCCTTGGCGCTCGACTTCTTCGGCAATGCCGGCGGCGTCTTCTACGGCCTGCAGGTGCAGGCGACGGACTGGCTCACCGCCGCGAATCCCGGCATCACGCCCGCGCAGCTCGAATCCCAACTGACCACGCTCATGGGCATCGCCCCGATCGACCTCGATGAATTCCGCACCATCGCCCGCACCGAGACGGACGACATCTTGGGCCGCGGGCACGAGATTGAACTACATTTCAATCCGGTGAATTCCCTGACTCTGACAGCCAACTTCACCGAACAGCAGACGATCAATACGCGGATGGGTCCCAATGTATCCGTCTACGTCCAGCAACGGCTGCCCTTCTGGGAGAAGGTCGTCGATCCGCGCACCGGCCAACTGTGGTTCGACCGGATGTATACCGTCAACGAGACCCAGCGCGCCCAATTCAACCGGGCCGTGCTCGGTGCGCTCCAGACGGCACAAGCCTTGCAAGGCCTCGCGCGTCCCCAAGTCCGTCGCTACCGGGCGAATCTGGCCACGACCTTCCGCCTTTCTGGAATCACCAACCACTCGATCCTGCGGGGCGTCGCCCTGACCGCGGCGGCTCGCTATGAGAGCAAGGCCTCGATTGGATTTCTCGGCGATCCGGATGCCGGCGGCATCTACCGGACTTATGACGTAACGCGCTCGGTCTATGACAAAGGGCACACTTATGCGGATGCGGGGATTTCCTACCGCACCCGGCTGTGGCAGAGAAAAATCGGCGCCGCGTTTCAACTCAACGTGAGGAACATCAATGAGGGCGGCCGGCTTCAGCCGATCAACGCCCTGGTGACCGGCCAAATCTACCAATACCGCATCATCGCGCCGCGGCAGTTCATCCTGAGCGCGACATTCGATCTCTGATCCGCCTCCGCCCACATCGTCACAATCCTTGACCTGTGGGCGGATCGTCCCGGCTGCAATTTGCTCTCCCTCGACGGTCTTAACACGACTCCGTTTCACACGGATGGGTTTCTTTCGGGCGATCACGGCCTCTCGAAGCCAGGCCAAATCATCCGTTCGTTCCGCTCCAAACTCTGACCAATCTATGCGCCGACGCTCATTGCTCGGAACAGCGCCGTTGGCGATGCTGGCCTTGGCGGCTTCACCGTGGAGCAAGATCGGGGCTGAGATGCCAGGCAAGGTCAACTTCAGCCGCGAGATACTTCCTGTTTTGGCCGACAATTGCTTTTCCTGCCACGGCCCGGATGCCCCGCGGCGAAAGGCGGACCTGCGGCTCGATGTGCGCGATTCCGCGCTCGATGTGATTGTTCCCGGCCACGCCGTGAAGAGCGAGCTTATCGCCCGGATCACGTCCGCCGATCCCGAGGAGCGGATGCCGCCGCTGAAGTCGCACAAGACCGTGACGCCCTCCCAAGTGGATATGCTCAAGCGCTGGATCGACGAAGGAGCAAGTTGGGGCACACACTGGGCGTTTGCTCCGCTCAGCAAACCTGCACCACCCGCGATCGGGCTGGGAAACGCAGCGCCGCGTCCTCACATCGACGCATTCGTCACGTCGGCCTTGGCCCGCGCCGGACTTGCTCCGGCTCGCGAAGCCGACCGCGCCCGTCTCATCCGCCGCGTCACCTTCGATCTCACCGGCCTCCCGCCTACGCCCGCCGAAATCACGGCCTTCGAATCCGATTCAATCCGCGATTCGCACTCCGCCTTCGCCAATCTCGTCGACCGCCTCCTCGCCTCTCCACATTACGGAGAGCGCATGGCCACCGACTGGCTGGACTTCGCCCGTTTTGCAGACACTCACGGTTACCAGATGGACCGCCCTCGCGCCATGTGGGCCTACCGCGATTGGGTAATCAAGGCCTTCAACGAAAATCTCCCCTTCGATCAATTCGTGACGTGGCAACTCGCCGGGGACCTGTTGCCTAACGCCACCAAAGAGCAACGCCTCGCGACCGCCTTCAACCGTCTCCACAATCAAAACGAAGAGGGCGGCATCGTCGAAGAGGAATACCGCGTCGCCTACGTTGCCGACCGCGTGAACACCTTCGGCACCGCGTTCCTCGGCCTCACCTTCGAATGCGCGCGCTGCCACGACCACAAGTTCGACCCGATCACGCAGCGCGACTACTACTCGCTCTTCGCGTTCTTCCAGAACATCGATGAAGCGGGTCAGATTACGTTCAAGGGCATGGCCGACTCGATGCCCGTCCCGACGATGCTCCTCACCACCGACGAGGAGGACCGCCAACTCGCCAACCTCTCCACGCAGGCCGCCGCCGCCGAGGAAGCACTCGCGGACGCCCGCAACGCCGCCAGCGCAGCTTTCGTGCAATGGCTCACGCAGAAACCCGCCGCGCCCACTACACTCGCCGGTCTCGTCGCCACCTATCGGCTCGACGCTGTCCACGAAGTCGCCATCCCGGCGACCAAGGACAAACCCGCGAGCACGATCTCCCAAGTCGCCAACACGATCGAACCCGGCCGTCCCGGAAAAGCCATCGAGTCGCCTCGTTTCGGCGCCACCACTCGCGGTCCCGCGGCCGAGCTTGACGGTGAAAACGGTTTCACCTTCCCCGACGTCGGTCACTTCAAGCGCACCAACACTTTCTCCCTCGGCGTCTGGATTCAAACGCCCCCGACCACCGCCGTGCGCAGCGTCGTTCTCCACCACACGAAGGCCCCCGTCGACGCCGGCAGCCGCGGCTACGAAATCCTCCTCGAAAACGGCCGCGTTTCCTTCGGCCTCCACTACCTCTGGCCCGGCGCCTCGCTCAAAATCACCACCCGCGCCGCGCTCAAGTCCGGCGAGTGGGTTCACCTCACCGCGACCTACGACGGCTCCAGCCGCGCATCTGGCGCTCGCCTCTACATCAACGGTCAACTCGCAGCCGTCGACGTCATCCGCGATGGGCTCTTCAAGGACATCACCTACGCCGGCACGCAACCAGACCTCACCGTCGGTTTCCGTTATCAGGACAACGGTTTCAAGGGCGGCCGCGTGCGCGACCTCGCCGTTTTCGGCCGCGCCCTTACTCCGCTCGAGTCCGCTCACCTCGCCGGCCGCACGGATCTCTTGACGGCGTGGGCCACTCCACCGGCGCAACTTTCCGCTGCCCAACACGACGGTCTCTTCGACTACTTCACCTCGCTCGTCCACGCGCCCACGCGCGATGTCGCGCTCGCCCTCCGCGCTGTCTGCGAAGCGCAAAACGCCCTCGTCACGCCGCTCCCCGAAGCGATGGTCATGTCGGAACTCAGCACGCCCAAGCCCGCCTACATTCTCCAACGCGGCGCCTACGACTCTCCCGGCGAGCGCGTCACCGCCGACACGCCCCGTGCGCTCCCACCCTTCCCGAAAGCCGCCCCGCGCAACCGCCTCGGCCTCGCGCGCTGGCTCACCGCCTCCGAAAATCCGCTCTTCGCCCGCGTCACCGTCAACCGTCTCTGGCAACAGATGTTCGGCACCGGCCTCGTCGAAACCTCCGACAACTTCGGCCTTCAGGGCGCTCTCCCGACGCATCCCGAACTGCTCGATTGGCTCGCTCACGATTTCGCGACGCACGGCTGGGACGTAAAGCGCACCCTCCGCCAGATCGCGCTCTCTGCCACGTATCGGCAGTCGTCCCGCGCCTCACCTGAACTTCTCGCCCGCGACCCGCAAAACCAGCTCCTCGCCCGCGGGCCCGCCCGCCGCCTCACCGCCGAGATGCTCCGCGACCAATCCCTCGCCGCCAGCGGCCTCCTCGTCGAAAAAATCGGTGGCCCAAGCGTCCGCCCCTACCAACGACCCGGACTTTGGGAATTGATCGCGATGCAAAAGCCCAAATACAACCAAGGCACCGGCGACGACCTCCACCGCCGCAGCCTCTACACGTTTTGGAAGCGCACCGTGCCGCCGCCCGTCATGGCGATGTTCGACGCCGCTGAGCGCAACGTCTGCACCGTCCGCCGCCAGAGCACGAGCACGCCCCTCCAAGCCCTCGCGCTCCTCAATGACGTCCAGATCGTCGAAGCCGCCCGTTTCATCGGCCAACGCATGCTCAAGGAAGGCGGCGCCACCCTCTCCGACCGCCTCGCTTGGGCTTTCCGCCTCGTGACCGGACGCCCCGCCGATGCCAAAGAAATCGACCTTCTCTGCGCCCTCTACGCCGAGCAGCTCGCCAGCTTCACCGCCGATCCTGCGGCCACGGCCGCGTTCTTGAATTTCGGTGACACCAAAACCGATGCCACGCTCCCCGCACTCGATCTCGCCGCGAGCGCCACCGTTGCCCACGCCCTTCTCAACTTCGACGAGTCCGTGATGCGTCGCTGATCGCCCTCGGGTCTTCCTCTCAACTCTCAGCTCTCAACTTTCCGCCCCCACTCATGTTCTGCGATCAGGTAAACTTCGGGATGAGCCGCCGCGACTTCTTCGGCAAGTTCGCCATGGGCATCGGCGGCTTCGCGCTCATGCAGCTCCTCCAACGCCAGGCCTCCGCTGCCGCGCCCGTCGCGCTCCCCGGCGCCGACTTGCCCTTCCGCGGCATTCTCCAGCAGCCCCACTTCGCCCCAAAGGCGAAACGCATCATCTACCTTTTCATGGCCGGCGGTCCTTCGCAGCACGACCTTTTCGACTACAAACCGCTCCTGAACCAGATGAACGGCCAGGACCTCCCCGCGAGCGTCCGCGGCGGTCAACGCCTCACCGGCCAGTCTGCCCACCAAGCGCGCTTTCCGCTCGCCGGCTCCATTTTCAATTTCGCCCAACACGGCCAGAGCCGTGCCTGGGTCAGCGACCTCATGCCGCACACCGCCAGGATGGTGGATGAACTTTGTTTCATCCGCTCGATGCACACCGAGCACATCAACCACGATCCCGCCATTACCTTTTTCCAGACCGGCCATCAACTCCCCGGCCGTCCTTCGATGGGTTCGTGGCTTTCCTACGGCCTCGGCAGCGCCAACGAAAATCTCCCCGGCTTCGTCGTCCTCATTTCCAAAGACCGCATCGACCAGCCGCTCTACTCCCGCCTCTGGGGCAACGGCTTTCTCCCGAGCACTCACCAAGGCGTGCAATTCCGCGCCGGCGGCGACCCCGTCCTCTTCCTCCAAAGTCCCGACGGCATTTCGCACTCCTCCCGCCGCAAATTCCTCGACCGCCTCGCGGAACTCAACGCCCACCAAGCCGCCGAAGTCGGCGACTCCGAGATCGTCTCGCGCATCGCGCAATACGAGATGGCCTACCGCATGCAGACGAGCGTGCCCGAGGTCATGGACGTCTCCGGGGAATCCGCGGCCACCTATGAACTCTACGGCGAAGACGCCAAGGAGCCCGGCACCTTCGCCGCGAATTGCCTCCTCGCCCGTCGCCTCGCGGAGCGCGACGTGCGTTTCATCCAGCTCTACCACCCGGGCTGGGACCAACACCTCACTCTGCCCAAAAAACTCCGCCGCCAAACTACCGACGTTGACCGCGGTTGCTACGGCCTCATCACCGACCTCAAGCAATGCGGACTCCTGGACGACACCCTCGTCGTCTGGGGCGGCGAATTCGGTCGCACCAATTATTCCCAAGGCAAGCTCACCGCCACCGACTACGGCCGCGACCACCACCCCCGCTGCTTCACCGTCTGGCTGGCCGGCGGCGGCGTGAAGCCCGGTTACATTCACGGCGCGACCGACGAATTCGGCTACAATATCGCCGAGAATCCCGTCTCCGTGCATGACCTCCAAGCGACGCTCCTGCACCTGCTCGGCGTCGATCACACGCGTCTCACCTACCGATCTCAGGGCCGCGATTTCCGGCTGACGGATGTCCACGGCGAGACCGTGAAACACATCCTCACCTGATCCTTCAGCTTCGCCATCTCCCATGCCCATTCGTCACTCGGCCTTGTTGCTCTTTGCCTCGCTTGTCACCGCCGCTGCCCCGGCGCCGCTGCTCGAATACCGCGAATACCCGGGCAACGTCGACCCGAAGCTCCGGCTCTTCGCGCGTTTCGAGTGTGCCGCCCCGACCGGCGTCTTGCTTGTGAATATGCACGGTTGGCATGGCGGCGTGAAGAAACCACACACGGATGACGTCCCTGATCCTTTGGCGAAGAATTACTTCGTCATCTCTCCCGAAATGCGCGGTCGCGGCGACGCGACCGGCCAGCCGGACTGCAACGGCTGGGAGCTGCAGGACGTGGTCGATGCCGTCGAGTTTGCCCGCCGCCACTACCGCGACCGCATCGTGTCGCCGGAAATCGTGTTCCTCTCCGGTGGCAGTGGCGGCGGCGGCAATGTGTTCGCGCTGCTCGGCAAGTTTCCCGACACCTTCGCCGCCGCGCGCGCGTATTATGGCATCAGCGACTACGCGCTCTGGCACACCTTCGACAGCAAGGGTGAATTTCGCGACGAACTCGAAGGCATCGACGGCAAGGACCCGAAGGGGCGTCCACCCTGGATCGGCGGCTCGCCGGAGACGAACCCGGAGGCCTACCGCAGCCGCGGCGGACTCACCACCGTCGGCAACCTCCTTACGCCGACTCTGGTGTTTCACGGTTCGGACGACGCGCGTGTGCCCGTGATGCACGCCCGGCTGTGGGTGGGCGCGGCGCATGGTGCGGGTCGCGGCGCGTTGGTTAACTATCACGAGCAGGCGGGTGTCGGTGACAACCGCCTGCACAATGCCAACGAGACGAAGGAACAGTTGGCCTTTCGCACCCGCACCGGCGAGCAGTTCCTGCGCACGCATCGCACTCCGCCGGTTCTGCCGGAGCGCGGTGCGTTCGTGGTCGCCGGCTATTTGAAGACCGCCCGCTTCGAGGTGGTCCTCGACTCGATTGATCGGGTTGGGCGCGTTGACTACGATCTGGCAACGGGACGCTTCGAGGTCCGCGCCGCCACGGCGCGCCGCGCGATCCTCCGGGTGCGGAGCGGGTCCGGCGGAGATTGGCGGGAAACCGAAGTCGAATGTCGACCGTAGGCCCGCCGTCTCCTCCGCGCCGTCCCGATGCAACCGAGCCATCCTCAGCGATGATCCGATCGGTCGCCCCGTCCCGTCCTTTGGTGAACCCCCGTTTGCTGGGGTTCGCTGTCGCTGTCAGCCTTCTCTCCTTTTTTCCCGGTTTTCTCCACGCCGGCGAAACGGCGTTGCCCGATGCGAATGGCCTGACGCACTGGCTTTACACGCCGACTGAGAATGCCGTCGCCGGAAAAGCCTACTGGCTCGTGGTCGGTGTCCACGGAGCGGGCGGGACGGGCAAAGGTGCCGCCGGAATCGCGGCGTGGGCGACCGACTTCGACGACGTGATCGTGCTGGGTCCCAGTTTCGAGCAGCCCAAGCGCGATCCCGCTGGTCCACGCCCAGCCGCGATGCCGCGCGACATTTTTCAGATGAGCGGCCCGGCCCACGAAGCGAAGTTCGCGGAACTGATCGCGCAGATCCGCAAGGACTGGAACCTGCACCCGAAGATTTTTCTGCACGGGTTCTCGGCCGGCGCCCAGTTCTGCCATCGCTACGCCTTCCGTCATCCGGAACTCGTCGCAGCCGTCTCGGCGCACTCGGGCGGCTCCTGGGCGAGGCTCGACGGCGAGGATCGGATCAACCCTGCGGCCAAACACATCCCCTTCGCTGTCAGTTGCGGAGAAGACGACCAAGGCACCGGCGGTCCACTCGGCACGCCGCCACGCATCGCAGGCGCGCGACGTTTTACCGAACAATTGGTCGCGCTCGGCTTTGCCGTGGAATTCAAAACCTGGCCCGGCGTTGGGCACCGGCAAACTCCCGAAGCAATCGCACTAGGTCGTGCGCTTCTGGAAAGAGTGCGGGGGAAGAAATGAGCGGAACGACGGCAAAACGAATATGAAGGCACACTTGAGTTTTCTCCTCATCGTTGCACTCGCCGCCTCGCAGCTTTGCGCGGCCGATCCCGGCGGGTCGCCCGCCAACCTCCCTGCGCAACCAGTGATGGTCCTCGTCCACGGCGCCTCCGGCGGAGGCTGGCAGTTCAAGCAGGTCGCCGCGCTCATGGAGGCGAAAGGGTGGAAGATTCACCGCCCGTCCCTGAGTGGTCTCGGTGAACATTTCCATACGGCCACCGCCGAAATCGGCCTCGGCACGCACATCGCCGACATCGTCAATTTCATCCTCTTCGAGGATCTGCGCGACGTGATCTTGCTCGGCCATAGCTACGCCGGCTTCGTGATCGCCGGCGTTGCCGAGCGCATACCCGATCGCATCCGCCGCCTGGTTTATCTCGACGCCTTCGTGCCGCTGGACGGCGAGAGTCTCCTCTCCACGCGCCGGCCCGACACGCAGGACATGAAGAATCTCAAAGACGGCTTCCTCATCCGTCCGGAAGTCAAACCCGGCTCGCCCGTCCCGCACCTCGTGCCGCATCCGTTCAAGACCTTCACCGAAACCATCGCTCTGAAGAATCCCGCGGCCGCGAAAGTTCCCGGGACCGTCATCCTCACCGTGGCGAAAGGCCGCCGCCCCGAGGACGACACTTTTTGGTTTTCGACCGTGCGCGCCCGGGAGCGCGGCTGGCCCGTGCACATCATGGAGGCGACCCACTTCCCGATGCTGCTCCAGCCCGAGGCCACGGCCGCGCTGCTCATGAACACACGATGACCCCCGCGCGCATCCTGACAGTCTTCCGGGCGATAAGGCCCGCCACGCTTCGCCTTCCGGCGCTCCTCTGCGTCGGCGCTTTCATCTGGGCAAGCGAGGCCACACTCGGCGCCGCGCCGGCCGCTAACCGGTCGCTGCCCGCGCCCGTTGGTCTGGAGACGCCGCCACTCGCGCGCACGGCCACGACCGCCGTGCTCACCTGGGATCGCCCCGCGGGTGGCGAGGGCATCGCTTCCTATCAAGTCTTCTGCGATGGCGAACTGGCCGGCGAAACCATGCGCCTCAGCTTCACAGCGCGAAACCTTACTCCGGGCCGGATGCATCGCCTCACCGTGCGCAGCCGTGGTTTGGATGGCCGTTCGTCGCCACCGTCCGACCCGATTGGCGTGCAGACGAAGCCGGCGGGAAAGGTTTTCAACGTGCGCGAACACGGCGCCCGCGGCGATGGCGTCACGAAGGACACTGCGGCAATCCAGCACGCCATCGCCGCCTGCACGCCGGGCGGCACGGTGCTGATCCCGCCCGGCGTGTATCTCGTCGACCACCTCGATTTGAAAAGCGACATGTCGTTCGAGCTGGCGACCGGCGCGACGCTGCAGTTTCTCGGGCGGGGCGAGGGGAGTTATCCCGAGACCAGGGTCATGCTGCCCGGACCCGACGGTGAGCTTTGCCATCCAAATTTCGCCCTCATCTCCGCGGTGCGGGCCGATCGCCTCACGATCACGGGCAACGGAGTCGTGCGTGCCAATGGCGAATCGTGGTGGCCGCACCGCGACGCGCCCCGGCCGCGCGTGCTCAAGTTCATCGCGTGTTCCGATGTCTTCGTGCAGGACATCACGCTCGACGATTCGCCGGCGTGGAACACCCACGTCGTTTACGTCGATCGCGCCGTGTTTTCCCAGGTGAAGTTTCGCAAGGTCTCCACTGCACGCGGCGCCAACGGCGACGGCCTCAATCCCGATTCGTCGCGCGACATCCTGATCGTCGGCTGCACGTTTGCCAACCAGGACGACTCCATCGCGATCAAATCCGGGCGCGTGTCGGAGCAGCAGCCGCGCCGCCAGCGCTCTTGCGAAAACATCACGATTCGCGACTGTCTCGTCGACGGCACGCTCACGCCAGGCGCGCATCCGCTGGGCTTTGCCGTCGGCAGCGAGACGTGCGGCGGCGTGCGCCACGTTCTCGTGCGCGATTGTGTGTTTCGCAACGCCGCCAGCGTGATGAACCTCAAGGCGAACCGCGAACGTCCCGGCGCCGTCGTCGAAGACATCCGCGTCGAGAACTGCGTCTACATCAACTCCGTCTTCGGCGACGAGCCATGGAACCGCGCCCCGCTCACGTTCGACTTGTTCTATTATCGCCTGACCAGTCTGCCGGACTCCGTGGCACCGCTGACACCCGCCACGCCCGTTTTTCGCGACATCCATTTCAAGAATATCACGATCGAAAATCCGAAAGGCCGGTTCGCCTACCTGTGCGGCCTCGCCGAACAACCGGCGCGGAACATCACGTTCGAGAATGTCACGGGCTCGGCGAAAACGGGCTTCCACGGACAGAATCTCGACGGCGTCGAACTGAGCGGTGTCGCCATCACCGCGCAAGAGGGTCCGGCGCTCGAATGGATCAATACCCGGAACCGGACGATTCGGCCCGGTGCGTCGGCGGCAGGAAGGAAGGCGGTTCCGTGAGTGGCACGCCCGATCAATCTATGCGCCTCCTCCCTCGTCCGTCCCTTGCCTTTGCAATCGCCGCCACGCTCGCGTGTCTTTTGGGCGCCGCCTGCTCGCGTTCTGACTCCGCTGTCGCCACCTCCGCGGCGCCCGCCAAGCCCCGCGTCGCCCTGGTCATGAAGTCCCTTGCCAACGAGTTCTTCGGCACCATGGCCGCGGGTGCGAAGGCCCACCAACGCGACCACGCGGCCGGCTACGACCTTATCGTCAATGGCATCAAGAACGAGACCGACCTCGGCGAGCAGGTCTCGCTCGTCGAGCAGATGGTCGCGATGCGCGTGGATGCGATCGTGATCGCCCCCGCCGATTCCAAGGCCCTCGTGCCCGTGCTCAAGCGGGCCGCCGCGGCCGGCATTGCGATCATCAACATCGACAACCGCCTAGACCCCGCCGCGCTCAAGGACGCCGGTCTCGCGGTGCCCTTCGTCGGACCCGACAATCGCGCGGGCGCCGTTGCCGTCGGCCGCATCGTCGCTGCCCGGCTCGCGCCCGGCGACGCCGTCGCCATCATCGAGGGCATTCCCACCGCGGACAACGGCCGCCAGCGCCGCCTTGGTTTCGAGGACGCCATCAAGGAGGCAAAGCTCAAGCTCGTCTCCACCCAGAGCGGCCAGTGGGAGATGGAGCGCGCCAGCACCGTCGCCTCCGCCCTCCTCAACGCGCACGCCGATCTCAAGGCCATCTTCTGTGGCAACGACAACATGGCCCTCGGTGCCGTCGCCGCGATCCGCGCCGCGGGTCGCGAGGGGCGCGTGCTCGTCGCGGGCTTCGACAACATCAAGGCCGTCCAACCTCTCCTCGCCTCCGGGGCCGTCATCGCCACCGCCGACCAGCATGCCGACCGGCTCGCCGTCTTCGGCATCGAGGTCGCCCTGGTGGCGCTCAAAACGAAACAGACCGCCGATCGCGCCACGCCGGTCGACGTCGTGACCCGCTGAGTCCGCGCGATCCCGTCCCGCCGTGCCCGCCGACCGACTCCACGTCAGCGCCCTGCGAAAATCCTTTGGCGCCAACGTCGTCCTCCGCGAACTCGATTTCGCCCTGGCGCCCGGCGAGATCCATGCGCTTGTCGGTAGCAATGGCGCGGGCAAGTCCACCTTCTCGAAGATCCTCGCCGGGCTCCTCCCGCGCGCCGCGGGCGGACTCAAGCTTGACGGCCGCGACTACCGCCCGGTCGACCGCCGCGCCGCGCACGCCGCGGGCGTCGTCATGGTGCTGCAAGAACTCAGCGTGCTGCCCACGCTCTCGGTGGCGGAGAACCTGTTTCTCGGCGACCTGCCGGCGCGTTTCGGCGGATTGCTCGACATCCGACGCCTGCACGAACGCGCCCGCGCCGCCCTGGATCGCGTCGGGCTGGGCACGCTCGATCCTGACACGCCGGCTTCCGCCTTGGGTGTCGGCCACCAGCAACTGATCGAGATCGCCGCCGGCCTCGCGCAGGAATGCCGGGTGCTCATCCTCGACGAGCCGACGGCCGCGTTGACCGGCGCCGAGACGGAAACGCTCTTCGCCCTGCTCCGCGACCTGCGCGCGAGGGATGTCTCGATCCTCTACATCAGCCACCGGCTCGACGAGATCGCCGGCCTCGCCGACCGCGTCAGTGTCCTTCGCGATGGCCGGCTCGTGGCCACGCGCCCGGCGCGCACGACCTCCCATCAGGAGCTGGTCGAACTCATGGCCGGAGCCGCTGCCGCCGCGATCACCGCCGCCCGCGCTCCGACGCCCGGCGAACCCGTGCTGCGGTTGCGCGACATTAGCGCCGGCCACGTCGTGCGCAGCGTCTCGCTCGAAGTGCGGTCCGGCGAGATCGTCGGCCTCGGCGGACTCGTCGGCGCCGGGCGCACGGAGTTGCTGCGCGCCATCTTCGGCGCCGACCCGCTGGACGGAGGCTCGATTCTCCTCGACGCGGACGCCGCGCCCTTTCATCCGACCTCGACCCGCGCCGCGGTGCAACGCGGCCTGGCCTTCATCCCGGAGGACCGCAAGCACCACGGCCTGTTTGGCCCGCTCAGCGTGGTCGTCAACGCCAGCATCGCCCGCCTGCCCACCCGCGGACTCGTGGTGATTGATCGTGGCGACGAAGCGGCGGCGGCGGACCGTGTCATCGCCGCGCTGCAGGTCCGCTGCGCCGGCCCGGAACAGCCCATTGTCGAGCTGAGTGGCGGCAACCAGCAGAAAGTCGTGATCGGCCGCTGGCTCGGGCGCGAGGTGCGCGTGTGGCTGCTGGACGAGCCGACCCGTGGCGTGGACGTCTCCGCCCGGCGCGGCATCCATGCCTTGCTGCGCGAACGAGCGGAGGCCGGCGCGGCCCTGCTCGTGGCCTCGAGCGACTACGACGAACTCGCCGCCCTCTGCGACCGGGTGATCGTGCTGTCGCGCGGCGTGGTCGCCGGCGAATTCACCGCGGCCACCCTGAACCCGGCGGCCTTCACGACGGCGGCCTTCCGCGAATTCGCGACCGCTCCGTTTCCCAACAACTGACCTTCGTGCCCCGCCTCCGCCACTACTCCGAGTTTCTGTTCCTCGCGCTGCTGCTCGCCGCACTCGCCGGCCTGTTCGGTGTGCTCAGCGACCACTTCTGGTCGGTGGCGACGCTGCAGACGATAACCAACCGCATCCCCGCCCTCGCGCTCGCCGCGCTCGGCATGACGTTCGTGCTCATCGCCGGCGGCATCGACCTGTCCGTCGGCTCGGTCTCCGCCGTCGCCGGAGCGGTGTTCGGCTGGTGCGTCGCCGACCACAACCTGTCAGTCGGGGTCGCGTTCGGCGCGGCGCTGACTGCCGCACTCGGCTGCGGCCTGCTCAATGGCACGCTCGTCAACGTGCTGCTCATGCCGTCCTTCATCGTGACACTCGGCGTGCTGGAGGCCGCCCGCGGCGCGGCCTATCTCGTGACCGGCTCGCAGACCAAATACCTCGGCGAGAAACTCGGCTGGCTGCAGGATTCCGTCGCGGGACTCGGACTTTCCGGGGCGTTTCTGCTCGCCGCTGGTCTGACCATCGGAGCGCAATTCGTCCTCACGCGCACCGTGCTCGGCCGGCAGATGGTTGCGGTCGGCACCAACGCCGAGGCGGCAAGGCTGGTCGGCATTTCACCTTCGCGCATCCGGGCCATCGTGTTTGCCCTGGCGGGTGGCCTGGCCGGACTCGCCGGCCTCTGCCATGTGGCGCGGCTCGGCGCGGCGGATCCGAACGCGGGCTCCGGCATCGAGCTGTCCGCCATCGCCGCGGCGGTGATCGGCGGCACGAGCCTGATGGGCGGCCGCGGCTCGATGCTCGCGACTTTTATCGGCGTGCTGATCATCGCCACCCTGGAAGCCGGGCTCGCGCATCTCGGCGTCTCCGAGCCCATGAAGCGCGTCGCCACCGGTATCGTGATCGTCGGTGCTGTTGGTGCCGAGGCCGTGCGTGCCCGCCTCGCCGCCCGCCGGATGCGACTGGCCGCCTGAGCCACGCCCATGACGCACCCGATCAATTCTCCGCTTTCGCAACCCGCCGTCGTGGCTGTGGTCGGCACGTTGAACGTCGATTTCATCTGGCAGGTGCCCGAGCTTCCCCGGCCCGGTCACACCGTCCTCGCTACCGGCGCCCAGCGCGAATTCGGTGGCAAAGGTGCCAATCAAGCCGTCGCCGCCGCCCGGCACGGCGCCCGCGTGTCCATGATTGGCACCGTCGGTGACGACGCCGAGGGCCGCCTCTATCGCGAGCACCTGCACCACGAGGGCATCGATCCCGCCGGTGTGGCCACCGTGCCCGGTGTGCCGACCGGCAGCGCCCAAGTGGTCGTCAACGCTGCGGCCGAAAATCTCATCGTTGTCCATGCCGGGGCCAACGGCCGGCTCGATGCGGCCGCGGTAACGGCCGCGCTCGATCGTATGCTGCCGCGCCCCGGCGCGGTTGTCACCCAGCTCGAGTCACCGCTCGTGGCTGCGGTCGCCGCTCTGCGCTGGGCCGCACAACACCGTGTGCGCTCCATCCTCAACGCCTCGCCCGTCCGTGCCGACTTTCCCTGGGGCGTGCAGCCGCTCGATGTCGTCGTGTTGAACGAACACGAATGCGCCGCCTGCTTCGGCCACACCCCCGACGCGCTGACCGGCCTGACCGGCGATGCGCGCCAGACGCTGCTCGCCACGAAGGGCGTGCGCCACCTCGTCGTGACGCAGGGTAGCGAGCCAACCCTGCGCTTCAGCGCGGCCGAGACGCAGTCTGTGCCCACGCACCCCGTGCAGCCGCGCGATACCGTTGGGGCCGGCGACACCTTTGCCGGCGTCCTCGCCACCCGGCTTGCCGAGGGCTCCGACTGGGACGAGACGTTGCGTCACGCCAACGTTGCCGCCGCGCTGTCGACCCTCGCGCCCGGCGCTCAAGCCGCCATGCCCGCGCGCGCGGTCGTCGAGGCCGCCTCGCGCCAGCGGCCTGACCCGCGTGGAGGCAGCCACACGTGAATTTCGTCAGGTGAAACCAAAGTGATCACGAAATCTATGAAACCAAATCCCTCATTCCCTCCCGGTCGCCGCACGATTGGCCTCGCCGTCGGCCTGCTCGCGCTCGCTGTTTCCGTGGCGACACCGGGCCTGGCGCAAACCGCGGCCATCGCAAAAATGATTCCCGTCATTCTCAGCACCGACATCGGCGGTGATATCGACGATACCTGGGCGCTGGGTTTTCTGCTGAGATCGCCCGAGCTGGATTTGAAGCTGGCGCTCGGCGATCACGGCCTCCCGGAATACCGCGCGAAGCTGCTCGCGAAATTCCTGCAGCGGGTCGGGCGCAGCGACATTCCGGTCGGACTCGGGGTCGATGCGGCCAAGTCCCCCGCGCCAGAGCGCCAGGCCGGCTGGGTCAAGGACTACGAACTGGCCCGGTATCCCGGCAAAGTTCATCGCGACGGTGTGCAGGCGATGATCGACCTGATCATGCGGTCGCCCGAACCGATCACGATCATCGCCGTCGGTCCGACGCCCAACGTCGCAGCAGCCCTCGCCCGCGAGCCGCGCATCGCCGGGCGGGCGCGCTTCGTCGGCATGTATGGCAGCGTGCATGTCGGCTATGGCGGCAAGCAGACCCCGGTGGCCGAGTGGAACGTGAGGGCCGATCCGCCGGCGTGCCAGAAGGCGTTCACCGCCTCGTGGGAGATGACCATTACGCCGCTCGACACCTGCGATCTGGTCCAACTGGCCGGAGAAAAATATCGCAAAATCCGCGATTCCAAAGACCCGGTGGCAATCGCCATCATGGAGAACTACCGCATCTGGCTGGCACAGAAAAAAGGTCCGGACGACCCCCAGGCGGAATTCCGCAGCACGACCCTGTTCGACGCCGTGGCCGTCTATCTCGCCTTCGATCAGTCACTCTGCAACATGGAGACGCTCGGCCTCCGCGTGACGGACGCCGGCTTCACCCTGATCGATCCGGCGGCGAAAAAAATGTCCGTGGCCACCTCGTGGAAAAATCTCGGCGCGTTTGAGGATTTGCTGGTCGCGCGGCTGACCGGGACAAAGTGACCGCGCCGAAACGGGTGCGCGATTCACTGCCTCGGCTCGTCATCCGACGATGCCTCCGGCAAGTTCGTATCCTATGACGAGAATCAGAACCACCCTGGCTGCTCCACGTCGGTCGTTGTCGCGCGCATGGTTCGCCGTCGTGTTTGGCTTTGTCGCCGCCGCGATGTTCGCCCAATCAGCCCCGCTCCCACCCAAGGAGAACTTCCATCTATTCCTGCTCATCGGCCAGTCCAACATGGCGGGCCGCGGCGCCGTGGAAGCGCAGGACAAAGTGCCGCACCCGCGCGTGCTCACGCTGAACAAAGCCGGCGAGTGGGTGCCCGCCGTCGATCCCATCCACTTCGACAAGACCATCGCGGGCGTGGGCCTCGGTCGGACGTTCGGCCTCGAAATCGCGGAGGCCACGCCCGGCGTGACCATCGGGCTCATCCCGTGCGCGGTCGGTGGCAGCCGCATCGCTGCCTGGCAACCCGGCGCATCCGATTCCGTGACGAAAACCCATCCGTGGGACGACGCGCTCCGCCGCGCAGAGCTGGCGCTGCCGGCCGGCACGCTGAAAGGCATCCTCTGGCATCAGGGCGAGTCCGATGCGAAGCGCGATCTCGCGCCCGCCTACGCCGCCAAACTCGCCGACCTCATCGCGCGCCTGCGCGCCGAGCTGCACGCGCCGGCCGCGCCGTTCATTGCGGGCCAGTTGGGAAATTTCGCCGGCCGGCCGTGGGATGAATTCCAACGACAGTTCGACCAGACGTTGCGCGACCTGCCTGTCAGCGTGCCGCACACCGCGTTCGTCAGCGCCGAAGGACTGACTGACCGCGGCGACAAACTCCACTTCGACGCCGCCTCCTACCGCGAGTTCGGGAAACGCTACGCGACGGCGTATCTCGATCTCGTGCGCCAACCGCCCGCTGCGGGCGCGCGCGCTCCATCGCCATGAAAGCATTCCGCCTTCTCTCGCTCGCCGCCGCCGCGTTCGCCCAGCCGGCCCGTGCCGCCACCCATGCTTCGCAATTCAGTCAGCCCGGCTCCATCCGTCCATGAAACCCTATTGCTTTCTCATAGCCTCTCTACTCTTGGCTTCAGTCCTGTTTGCCCAGGAGGATGCGACTCCGCCCGTCGCCGGCCCCGCCAAATGGGTCAACGTCGTGCCGCCGAC
Organism: Opitutaceae bacterium; assembly: GCA_030693515.1. Classification (GTDB taxonomy): domain Bacteria; phylum Verrucomicrobiota; class Verrucomicrobiia; order Opitutales; family Opitutaceae; genus ER46. The sequence continues at coordinate 46,774 of JAUYAK010000099.1, read as the reverse complement.
CATCACGGCCGACCCCGCGCTGGTCCACGGCACTTTTTTCAGCAAGGCGAACAAGACCGATATCGGCTACTTCGTCGCCCTCCCGCGCGGCTACGATGCGCCGGACGCGAAGAACCGGCGCTTCCCCGTGATCTACTACCTGCACGGCGGCGGCGGCAACGAGGGCAGGGGCGTGCAGGGTTATCCGTCGATGAAACCCATGCTGACCTCCGCCGACTATCCGGCCGCCTTCTTCGTCGTCGTGAACGGCGGCAACCCGAACTACATCGACACGGCGGACTCGAAGGGCGGAACCGGATTTCTCGAACTGGTCGCGCACATCGACCGGACCTACCGCACCGTCGCCGCGCCCGAGGGTCGCGTGATGCTCGGCCATTCGATGGGTGGCCGCGGCACGGGGCGGATCATTTTCCGTCATCCCGAACTGATCGGCACCGGCGTCGCCATGTCGGGCGGACATCAGCGCGAAAAGTCCATGTCCGAGACCGGCGCGGGCGGCCGCGGCGAATCCAAACTCATCGATCCGAAGGACAACACTTGGGACAACGCCACCCTCTACGCCGCGCGCAAGGAAGCCCCGAAGGTCCGGCTCATGGTGGTGGTCGGCAACAAGGACGCGAACTACGCGCCGAACCTCGAATGGTGCGCCCATCTGGCCAAGCTGAAAATCCCCCACGAACTCATCGTCGTCCCCGATTCCGGCCACGGCATCAATATGAAGACCCACCACACGGAACGTCGCGTCTGGGATTTCATCGCGGCTGGCTTGAAGCCGGCGGAAAAAAAGTAGCCCGTGCCTTTTCGGGATCCCATGACGCCGTCGCGAAATTCGCCCGGGAAAATATAATTCATGCCTTCGCTGACTTTCTCAAACGCGTCGTCAACTGCCCGGATTCCGCGCCGCCGAATTTTTCCGGCCAGCCTCTGCTTGCTCGTCGGGCTCGGCGGCGCCGCGCTTTTTCCCAATCCGGTTTGGGCCGCCACCTACTACGTCTCGTCCTCCGGCGACGACGCCGGCTCCGGCACCGCGCAGGCGACAGCGTGGCGCACGCTCGCCAAGGTCGGCGCCGCCACGTTCGCGCCCGGCGACAGCATCCTGTTCCAGCGCGGCGACACTTGGAAAAACGGGACGCTCACCGTTTCCTCCAGCGGCAGCGCCGACGCCAAAATCACCTACGGCGCGTTTGGCGCGGGCGCCAAGCCGGTCATCGCGCAGGAGGGCACGGCTGGAATCGGCGTCATGCTTAGCGGCAAGCGGCATGTGATCGTGCAGGATTTCGACGTGCGCCGGGGCGAGGGCGGCGTCCGTTGCCTCGTGGACAGCGCCCACATCGAGATTCTCCGCATCGATGTGGCTGATTCACGGGGTTCTGGAATCGTCATCAAGCAGTCCAGTTATGTGCTCGTGGATGGCTGCACCGTCACGCGCGCCGGCAACAACGGCATCCTCATGCACGGCTCGGCCGGTGAGCCCAAGGTCAACCATTGCACCGTGCAAAACTGCATCGTGTCCGATCTCCGCAGCAACGACGGCATCGTCATCCACATGGACTCCGGCCACAATCCCGCCGGGTCCGATTTCGTTCTTCGCCGAAACATCTCGTTCAACAACCCCGAGCAGGGCTTCGACATCACGACCGGGAGCAACGTCCTGCTCGAGGACAACGTGACTTACGGCAATCGCGGTGGTGCACTTGTCGCCGGCCATACGGCGCACCACGTGATGATTCGGCGCCACTTCTCGCGGGACGAACCGACCTCGGGCAGTAGTTCGCTGATCATCCAAGTCCCCTTCGTCACGGTCGAGCACTCCCGGTTTCTCGGTCCGGTCAATCCCAGTCGCGCCAAGCCGGTCAGCATTGTCAGCGTCCAAACGGGCAGCGAATCGCAACCCGAAGACGTGCGGCTGACCAACAATGTTTTCCTGTGGAACTCCGACCACCCGGGCCATCTTTTCCGCACGGGCAGCGGTGGGCACAAGGAAGCGGGCGGCCAACCGCGCCTCGTGCAAATCCGGCGGCTGACCATGAGGGAAAATATCTTCGCGAGCCGCACGGCGGCACCGGGCGGAATGACATTCGACGAAAACGCCGCGCCCTTCGATTCGCCGGGCTTCGATCTCGACGACAATCTCTATTTCAGCCCCGAAGCCGCCGGCATGAAGTGGCGGATCGGCGGCAGGGCCTACGATTTTGCCGCCTATCGCGCGGCGTTTCGCAAGGAAACCCGGAGCGTCGAGGCCGATCCAAAATTTGTCGGTGCCTCGATCGGCGATTTCCGCCGTGCGCCGGGCGGCCCGGCGATCGCCGCCGGAAAGATTTTCCCCGCTGCCGCTCCATTGCTCGCGCCGGTGAATCTCTCCGCGCCTCCGCTGGCGCGCACGGCGACAACCGCCGTGCTGCTCTGGGATCGGCCGACAGGCGGGGCGGACATCACCGCCTATGAGATTTTGTGCGACGGACGGCTCGTGGGCGAGACGACACGCCTCAGCTTCACCGTCCAGAATCTGACCCCCGACCGCCTGCACCGTCTCGCCGTGCGCAGCCGCAGCACGCCAGGCCTCTCGTCGGATGAATCCGATCCCGTCGTTGTCTTGACCAAATCCGCCGGCCCGGTCCTGGATGTCCGCACGCTCGGCGCCCGCGGCGACGGCATCGCCAAGGACACCGCCGCCATCCAGGCAGCTATCGCCGCCTGCCCGCCCGGTGGCACCGTGCTGATCCCGCCCGGCACGTATTCCGTCGATCATCTCGCGCTGAAGAGCGACATCACCATCGAGATCGCCAGCGGCGCCACGTTGAAGTTTCTGCCGCGCAGTGTCGGGCACTATCCCTCCGAGAAAATCACGCTCACCGGCCCCGACGGCGAAATCAGCGTCGAGCAGTTCGGCCTCATCACCGCCCACCGCGTGAAGAATCTCGTGCTCACGGGCGGCGGCGTTATCCACGGCAACGGCGAGAGCTGGTGGCCGCACACCACCGCACCGCGTCCACGCATTCTGCGCTTCACCGACTGCGCCGACATCCTCGTCCAAGGCCTTACGCTCGACGATCCGCCCGCCTGGAACACCCACGCTGTCTACGTCGATCGCGCGGTTTTCTCCGGTCTCACGTTCCGCAAGATGTCCACCGCCCGTGGCACGAACGGCGACGGCCTAAACCCCGACTCCTCGCGCGACGTGCTAATCGTCGGCTGCACGTTCGCCAATCAGGACGACTCCATCGCGATCAAGGCTGGCCGTGTCTCCGCCACCCAGCCGCGTCGCCAGCGCTCCTGCGAAAACATCACCGTCCGTGACTGCGTCTTCGACGCCTCGTTCGCTCCCGGCGCGCACCCGCTTGGTTTGGCCATCGGGAGCGAAACCTGCGGCGGCATCCGCCATGTCCGCGTGCGCGACTGCGTGTTTCGCAACGCCGCGAGCCTCGCGAACATCAAATCCAACCGCGAACGCCTCGGCGCCGTCGTCGAGGACATCGTGATCGAAAACTGCACCTACACGAACACCAGCTTCGAGGACAAACCCTACAACCGCGGGCCGCTGACCATTGATTTGTTCTACTACCGCGATTTCGGCACGCCTGACATCGCCGCGCCGCTCACGCCGGGAACGCCGATCTTCCGCGACATTCATTTCAAAAACATCGCCATCGAGAACCCCAAGGGCCGCTTCGCCTATCTCTGCGGCCTGGTCGAGCAGCCCGTGCGCGGCATCACTTTCGAGCATGTCACCGGTTCTGCGAAGCTCGGCCTGCACGGTCAGAACCTCGACGGCATCGAACTGCGCAACGTAGCCATCGAAGCACGGGAAGGCCCGACGTTCACTTGGAACAACGCGGACAATCGCACGCTCCTGCATACCTCTGAGCAGCCGGCGAAGGCGCGCAACGATTCGGACGAGGCGACGGCACGTCGTAACGGGACAACTCCGTGATCGTGACACCCTTCCTTTCATGTGCCTCCGCGCCTGCACCGCCCAACTCGCTGCCGTCCCGGCGGCCTCAGCCGCGTGCTCACGCTGCAGGGAACGGTCACGTTCCCATTTGCATGCACTCGTCATCATCTGCCAGTCGCGCCGTTTCCACGCTCGGGCTCGCGCTCACGCTCCTCCTCTCCGCCGTGCTCCCCGTTTCCACCTGCGCCGCCGCGCCCGTCGCAGAATCCATCTTCGACGGCAAAACTCTCGCCGGCTGGGATGGCAAACCCGAGTGGTGGCGCGTCGAGGACGGCGCGATCACCGGCGAAATCGCCGCTGGCCAGCGGCTCCTGAAAAATACGTTCATCTTTAGGCAGGGCGGCGAGGTCGCCGATTTCGCGCTCTGCATCGCCCTGCTCCTCTCGGTGTCTGGCCGGGCCGGGGAGCGACTCTTGTTCGACGGCGAGGTCACGCTCACGGCGAAGGAGACCGCGTTTCCGTCGCTGTTCTCCGACCTGACGGCGCCCGACGATTTCCGCGCTGACGAATTCAGGCTCACGATTCTCGAAACCAAGGACATCGGAAAAGTCGCGGGCTTTGTCGCGAGCGAAACCGAAACGGAAATTGTGCCGCTCGACGTGAGCGCCCGGAAACAGACGCTGGCCAAGCCAGCCACTAAGGGACGCCGCGTGAGCGATCGGTCGCTGATGCAGGACGGGCTGCAAGCCTGTCTGACGCCGCAGGAATTTTCCGATCTGATTTCGTATCTGGAAACACTGAAATGAAAATCACGCATCCCGCCGCATTGCTCTTGTTGCTCGCCACGCCACTTGATGCGTGGGCGGACGAACGGGTGCCAGTCCGCCCGGAAGAGGTCGGCCTTTCCTCCTCGCGGCTGAAGGCCATTGACACGTATTTCCGGGAGGAAGTTGAGCGCAAGCGCATCGCCGGCGCCGTCGTCCTGATCGCGCGGCACGGCAAGACGGCCTACGTGTCCGCCATCGGCCAGAGCGACGTCGCCGCGGGCCGGCCGATGGCGCCTGACACGATTTTCCGCATCGCGTCGATGACCAAGGCCGTGACGAGCGTCGCGGCGATGATGCTGGTGGAGGAGGGCCGGCTCCGGCTGGCCGATCCCGTCTCAAGATATCTCCCTGAATTCACGAAGCCCGTGGTGCTGTCCAAAACGGAAGGCGGCGCCTCTAGCGGCGAAAACTACGCGCGCGTGCCCGCGCACCGGGAGATCACGATTCACGATTTGCTGTCGCACACCGCGGGCCTCACGTATGGACGCTCGGGGCCGCCGGGACTGGACGAGCTTTACGGGAAAGCCGCCGTGGCCGACGTGTTCATGCCGACCGCCGAAACGATGGCCGACCGCGTGAAGCGACTGGCGGCGCTGCCGCTCAAGTTTAACCCGGGCGTCGCTTGGGACTACGGTATGTCGACCGATGTGCTCGGGCGCGTCGTGGAGGCGATTTCAGGCCGGTCGCTGGACGAGTTTTGCGGCGAGCGCATTTTTCGACCGCTCGGGATGAAGGACACGCACTTCGTCCTACCCGCGGCCAAGCGCGATCGCCTGGCGGCGTTGTTCACCAGCGGCGCGGACGGCTCGCTTCAACCGGTGCCTGAAGCGGGCCTGACCGCCGCGAAGATGACCTTCTCGCCCGCCTTCCCGTATGCGGGCGGGGGAAAGTTTTTCTCGGGAGGGTCGGGCCTGGTTTCGACTGCGCCCGACTACGCCCGCTTCCTGCAACTGCTGCTCAGCGGCGGCGAACGGGACGGCATCCGGCTGGTGCGAAAGGATTCGGTGCGGCGAATGACGGAAAACCAAATCGGCGATCTCCGCATTCCGTTCGGCGGGCACGGCGACGGATTCGGCTACGGGCTCGGCGTGCTGACGGAGCGGGGAAAAAGCGAAGACCTCGCGTCGGTGGGGACGTTTTCCTGGGGCGGCAGTTTCAACACGTATTTCTGGGTGGACCCAAAAAATGAACTCATCGGCATCCTCATGACCCAAATCGCACCATTCAACCACCTGACGGAACGGGCCGACTTCAAGCGTCTCGCATACGCCGCCCTGCTCGAAGCCTCGGTGTCCGAAGGGCGATAGTCGGACGCAACCAATGAATCGCTCAATACTGACATCTCGCTTGAAGTCCTCCTTTGTCAGCTTGCTCGCCTTGGCCACGGCCGCGCTGTCCGGCGCGGCGGCTGAACCAGCCGCCCACGCACCATCGCTCGACGCGTTCGGAGGCTGGACAAACCTGAAGGGCCGCGCGACTGGCTGGTTTCATCTCGAATCGTTCAACGGCCGGACGCTCCTCGTCACGCCCGCCGGGCACGGCTTTGTCGCGCTGGGCGTCAACCACCTTAACGCCGTGAAATCCCACGGCCCCGATGAGCCGGATCTTTTTCGGACGCGCTACGGCGGGGATTGGGAGAAGTATGCCGCCGAAGTCCTGCGCTACTTCGATGCCTGGGGACTCAACACCGTCGACGAAGGCGTCGAGCCGCTGCGGCGCGTGCGGCCGTATTTCGCGGGCCGCGATTTCGTGGCCACCGCCAAATACAAACGGCCGCCCGGCGAACCCGGCGCTTGGGAATTTCCCGACGTGTTCGATCCCGCCGTCGTCGCGCGGCTGGAGCGCGACGTCGAGGCCTTCTGCCGCGAGCACCGCGATAACAAGAATCTCATCGCCTATTACTGGACCGACACGCCGACGTGGGATGTGCGCAAGACCCGCGTGTTTCGCCAGACCGACTGGGTGTCGGAGATTCGCAAACTCGCCGCCACCGCCGCCGGGAAGCAACGCTATGCGCGCTTCCTGGGCGAGCGCCACGGCGGCGATCTCGCGCGCGTCAATCGCGCCTACGGCCTGTCGCTTCAATCTTTCGCCGACCTGCCCGGCGCCGATTTTGCCGGCGTGGATCTCAACCGCTACGAAGTCGCGCGCGACGACGAAGTTTTTCTCGGGCTGATCGCGCGGGAGTATTACGGGATCGTCGGCCCCGCGATGCGCCGGCACGATCCGCATCATCTCGTCTTCGGCGAGAAATACCTGCTGGGCGACATCCCTTCGCAAGTCCTCGCTGCCGCCGTGCCGCACGTCGATGCCATCGCCGTCCAGCCTGGCGACGGCTACATCCCGATCTACACGCCCGGCGATATTTTTCCGCGCGACGAATTCGCCGAGCTGCATGCGCTCTCTGGCAAACCGATCATGATCTGCGATCACCAGATCGGATTTCCCTCCGCGCGCTACCCGCGCTCGATCTGGCCTTATCATCTGCGGGCGAACGAGGCGGAGGCTGCGGCCGCCACGGAGCGGTTCATGCGCGAGGCGTTCGCGTGCGCGTATATCGTCGGTTACATGCGTTGCCAGTATATCGACCGCTTCGCCGACCGGCGCGGCGCGATCAAGCTAGGCCTGCTGCGCGACGACAGCACGCCCTATGTTGAACTTGTCGCCGCGACCACACGCGCCAGTGTCGCGATCCGACGGGACGTTTTCGCCCGGGCTGAGAACCGAAGCCGGGAAACAACGAGTCCGCCTTCCGGGCAAACGATTCGTGACCGACCCTGAACGTATGAACTCAACCGTGGACGAACCTCGCCCAATGAAATTCGGCGCAAAACTCCTCCTCTCATGAGTCGCAATTTCAAGAAACTTTCGGCCGCGGTCGCGCTGATCGCCATCGTCCTCAGCCCTCTTACGAGGGCGGCGGACTCCATCGCGCGTCCGCCCGCGCGCCCCAACATCCTCTGGCTGATCGGTGAGGACCTCAGTCCGGACCTTGGCTGCTACGGCGCGACGCAGGTCTGGACCCCCAACCTTGATCGCCTGGCTGCCGAAGGCATGAGGTTCACGCGCGCCTTCACCACTGCGCCCGTCTGCTCGGCGAGCCGCTCCGCGTTCATGACCGGCATGTATCAGACCACCATCGGTGCGCACCAGCATCGCTCGCATCGCGACGACGGTTACGCTCTGCCCGCCGGAGTGCGCGTGCTCACCGACTGGTTGCGCGCCGCCGGCTATTTCACCGCCAACATCCGCAGTCTGCCCGCCCCGGTTGATTTCGCGGGCAGCGGCAAGACCGACTGGAATTTTAGCTACAAAGGCAAACCCTTCGACGCCGACCAGTGGACCGATTTGAAATCCCGCCAACCGTTCTACGCGCAGGTTAATTTCCAGGAAACCCACCGCGAATACTCGGCCATGCTGGCCAAGCACCGCGCGTTCTCCGCACCCGTGCGGGCCGATCCGGCCAAGATCGTCCTGCCGCCCTACTATCCCGATCACCCGGAGGCGCGCGCGGACTGGGCTAACTACCTCGATTCCGCCTCGGAACTCGACCGGAAGATCGGCGAAGTGCTCGCTCAGCTCGAACGCGACGGCCTCGCGGACAACACTGTCGTCATTTTCATGGGCGATCACGGCGGCGCGAATGTGCGGGGCAAACAGTGGTGCTACGAGAGTGGCCTGCGCATTCCGCTGCTGATTCGCTGGCCGAAGGGCCTGCCCGCGCCCGCCGGCTTCGCGGCTGGGACCGTGAGCGACCGTATCATCGAGGCGATCGATCTCTCCGCCACGACGCTCGCGCTCGCTGGCGCGCCGGTGCCGCCCGCGATGCAAGGGCGCGCGTTTCTCGGCGACCGCGCCGCGCCGCCGCGCGAGTTCGCCTTCGGCGCGCGCGACCGTTGCGACGAGACCGTTGACCGCATCCGGACCGTGCGCGATGCGCGTTACCGCTACATCCGGAATTTCATGCCGGAGCGCCCATTTCTCCAGCCCAACAAATACAAGGAGACGATGTATCCCATGATCGCGCTGATGAAGCGCCTGCACGTTGAGGGGAAACTCGATCCGATCCAGGAGGTGCTGCTCGCCCCGCACCGGCCCGCCGAGGAACTCTACGATCTCGAGACCGATCCCCACGAGATCCACAACCTCGCCGCCTCACCCTCGCCGGAGCATCAGGCCATCCGCCGCCGCCTGAGCGCGACGCTGGAAAAGTGGATCGAGGACAGCGCCGATCAGGGCCGCACGCCCGAGTCGCCGGAGGTCATCGCCTACTGGGAAAAGCAAATGCAGACGGTCTACACCGGCACGCCCGCCAAAAAATGAACCTTACTCCATTCCGCGAATCCCTGCCGACCCTCTCGATGAAAACGACTCTGCGCATTCTCCGGTTGCTTGCCTTGACCGGGTTTTGTTCCGCCGCCGCGCCAGCCGCGACTGCGCGACCGCCCAACATCATCTATATCCTCGCGGACGATCTCGGCTACGGCGATCTCGGTTGCTACGGTCAGAAGAAGTTCGCGACGCCGAACATCGACCGCATGGCGCGCGAGGGGCTGCGTTTCACGAGCTTCTACTCCGGCAATACCGTCTGTGCGCCGTCGCGCTCGGCGCTGCTGACGGGCCAGCACACGGGCCACACGCCGGTGCGCGGCAACGCCGAAATTTTCCCGGAAGGCCAGGAACCGCTGCCGGCATCAGCGAACACGATTCCGGAGGTGTTGCGCCCCGCCGGCTACGTGTCGGGCGCGATTGGCAAATGGGGTCTCGGCTTCGTCGGCAGCGAGGGTGATCCGCTGGCGCAGGGTTTCGACCGTTTCTTCGGCTACAACTGCCAGCGCTTCGCTCACCGCTATTATCCGCCGTATCTATGGGAAGGGCGCCGGCAAGTTTTTCTGCCGGGCAATGACATGCACGCCACGACGACTTATGCACCCGACGTGCTCCACGCGGCGACGCTGGACTTCATACGCGCAAACCGTGCGAAACCCTTCTTCCTGTTCGTCGCGTCGCCGATCCCGCACGCCGAACTGGCCGCGCCCGACGACGAGATCCTCGCGCAGTTCAAGGGCAAGTTTCCGGAAAAGCCTTTCCCGGGAAGAAAATTCCCGGAGTGGGGTGGGGAGGCCAACTACGGACCGGATGCCGCGCCCGGCGGCTACGCCGCGCAGGCGCGTCCCCTCGCGACGTTCGCCGCGATGGTCACGCGGCTCGACCGGCAGGTCGGCGAGTTGCTGCGACTGCTTGATGAACTTGGGATCGCCGACAACACGCTGGTGATGTTCACGAGCGACAACGGCCCGCACGTCGAGGGCGGGCACGATCCGGAATTTTTCCGCAGCCACGGCGGGCTGCGCGGCGTGAAGCGCGATCTCTACGAAGGCGGCATCCGCGTGCCGATGATCGCGCGCTGGCCCGGTCGCATAACGGCGGGCCGGTTGGTGGACGCGCCGTTCGCCGCGTGGGACATCCTGCCGACGCTCGCCGAACTCGGCGGCGCGAAGGCTCCGGCGGCCATCGACGGCGTGTCTCTCGTGTCGACCTTGTTCGACCGTCCCGGCCAGGCGGAGCACGAGTATTTTTATTGGGAGTTCAGCGAGGGCACGCCGCGCCAAGCCGTGCGCGCTGGCGACTGGAAAGCGATCCACACCTTCGCCAAGGCCGGTGAGCAAGAGAGCTTCGAGTTGTTCAACCTCACCGCCGATCTCGGCGAGACCCGCAACGTCGCCGCCGAACAGCCACTCGTCATCGAGCGCCTGCGCCGTTACATGGCCGAGGCGCACCGGTTGAACGCCCGCTTTCCCTTGCCATGCGACAAATAGGCAACGCGAACACCCACGTCACCACGAAGCCGCCCGTGATCCTCGCCGGCGGCGGCTTTTGCCACGGCCAGCACTTCGCCGTCGATCGCGAACGCAACTACCCGCTGCCAAATCTTTTCGTCTCGATGCTCCAGCCCAGGGGCCTCGAAGCGGACAAGTTCGCCACCAGCACCGGGACGATGCGCGGACTGGATTCTGTCTGATCCATGAAAGCCCTCGTTCTATTGTCTCTCCTCCTCGCTTCCGTCGCCCACGCGCAGGAGCGCAGGCCCAATATCCTCTTCATCCTCACGGACGACCAGGGCTGGCCCACGAAGCTGCACGTGAACGAGGAGCAGTGGGACAACGCCCCGCTGCGCGCCGGCATAGGCACTGCGTATGAAGGCGGCCTCCGGGTGCCCTGCATCGTGCGCTGGCCCGGGCAGATTCGCGCCGGCACCGTGGAGCCGACACCCGTGCATGTGGCGGACTGGCCGCCCACGCTCTTCGCCGCCGCCGGGGCCTCCGCGTCGGCGGAATATTCAATCGATGGCGTGAATCCGCTGCCGCTCCTGCGCGGCGGCACCCTCGCGCCCCGGGCGCTCTACTGGGACATGCCGCTCTACGACCTGCTCTGGGCGGCTACGCCGTGCGCGGTCATCCGTATCTTCTTCCAAGAGCAGTGTTTCGGGGACGTGCATGGTTGCCGTGAGGGTAGTTCGCTCGAACCTGTTCATGCCACACGTATGGCGCGAATCATTGAGACGGCGAACGCGCGCGGCATGGTCTTTCTCGGAATCGTCAGCGAAGACAGCATCTACAATTTCATCGACGCATGCGGTGACGCGACATGAAATGTATCGGACTCATCACTGGGCCAGATACGCCGGAGGCGCTATTCTACTTGGAAGAGTTGCACCGAGAAATGCGACGTCGACGGGGCCCAGGTGCCTCTGCTTATGTGGTCGCGCATCACCTCGACGTTAGCCGGCTCGGCGGGCTCGACTCCGCAAGCGAAGCGAAAAGTGCCAAGGCGCATATTCTCGCCGCCGCCCGAAACCTCAAGGCGGCGGGAGCGCACCTGTTGCTGCTCGGATCATCGACGCTCCATGTGGTTGCCAGCGAGGTTGCCGCAGAGGCCGATTTGCCTTTGTGCCATGTCGGGCACCTGACAGCCAAAACGCTCGCAAAAATGGGCCTCGGTTCGACCGGTGTGGTTGGGACGCGCACGGCCAGTGAGGAGAGGATGTGGACACGGTGTCTAATCGCTGCGGGCGTCGAACCGATTTTCCCTTCCGCCACCGACCGGGTATGGATTCGGAGCTGCTTGGCGGAAGAAATGGACCCGGAGGTTTGTCGCGCGGAATGGGTGCGCATCACGACTGACCTGCGGCAAGCCGGAGCAAACACCGTGGTGCTTTGCACCCCAGAGGCGAACGCGTATCTGCGCGCGGAGGATTTGCTCCTGCCGCTGGTCTGCGCGGCAGGTCAGCAAGTCAAAGCAGCGGTCGATGCAGTCAGTGCGTATTAGAAGAAATCGCAAAATTCACCGTGTCGTTCGCACTCACAAAGTATTTCAGGGATAAATCAAAGCACGGTTTCAGTCGGATGCCTATGCTGAGGAATTCACATGCCGCGCGCCATTCACGAGCCCGCGGTGTGATCCGCGGCTATGGCCGAACAAACGGGCGCTTCGCCTTCCACCTCGTCATTCATTGGACCTGCCGGGCTTCCGCCGGCGGTCCGCACGTGCCGTCGCGTCGCGGCCCGCAGCTCCGAAATCTGCGTATTCTGTGACTCGCAGGAGCCGAATTTCTGGCCGGAATGCAGCCACCCGGAATTTCAGATCCTGTGCGCCTTCAAATCGGCCATGTGGGAGGTCAATGAGCGTGGCGCGAACGGCAAGGCGCCGACGTGGGCTGGGGGTGAGAACCAGATTCTCATTCTTCCGCCCGGCACGGCCCACTCGATCGGGTGGAGACGTCGGGCCGGAATGGTCGTGATCCACGCGTCACTGATCTGGGCGCAGGGTGCGGCGGCTTCACTCCCGCTGGTCCCGGCACTCGATCCGTTTTCGGCCTACACTCTTTGCGATACGTTGATCGGCGGATTGTTGTTGGACCTTGAAGTGCGGTGCAAGTCGGCCGAACCGCATAACAGCGTTGAACTACTCGCCCACGGCGCATTTCTCGCCACGCGCATCCTGAAGGCCAAGGCGAACGTTCTGCACCGGCAGTCGGAAGGTTCGGTGATCCTTGGGCCGGAGTCGAAGGCCCGCGTGTGCGACTTCATCGAGAGCAACCTCGCGGACAAAATCACGATTCCTGCGCTCGCGCGCGAAGCGCGGCTCAGCGTCAGCCATTTTACGATGATCTTCAAGGTGACCACGGGGTTGACGCCGGAGCAATACATCCTGCGGTCGCGGCTATGGCGGGCGCGGACGCTGATCGAAACCGGCACGCGCACGATCGGAGAAATTGCCTACGCGACGGGCTTCGCCGATCACAGCCATCTCACGGTCCAATTCAGTCGGATGTTCGGTGCGCCGCCGAAGGCGTTTCGGCCAGTCGTGCGACAGCTTTGAACCAAGAAATTCCGGGATATCGCAAAGACATGGCAAGTCTAAAGATGTAGACTGGCGTGGTCAGTTTCAATGGGCGCGTGACCGCGCCGCATTTTTGAAAAAATCCCGTCCAGTATCACGTGCAATTGCCGTCCGGCCGGGGCAGTGGCAAAAATCACAAACGCTCAGATTCGATGTATCATGACTCATCGCTCTCGCCTCGTGCAATTGTCGTTGGCTCTTCCGGCGGATGACTACTCCGCCTTTTTAACCGCAGTGCGTCTGCTCGTCCGAAAGATGGGCGCCCAAGCTCCCGATGTCGTAGCGCTGCTCATCCACACGCTTCGGCGACGGGATGCGGCGGGCTTGGTCGAGGATTATCTGGAAGCGATCGATTGGCCGGTAAAGCTACGCAAGGCCGCTCGAGATGTCCGGCGTTCAACGCGAAAGCGCGGCGCGCGGTGCTCCCACTTCGCGACATTCCCGGCGGTCGATCCGTCGAGAAACTGAAACCGTTCCGATACCCGTTATTGCTTTGGCTCCGTCTGAAAATCGTTGGCCTGAGTAAACGAGGTGAAAGGCAATTTCCGTAACAGCGGCTTGCCCGTGCGCCGGGGATGCCGAATCACGGCCGTTCCCTCCGGCATGGCCTGAAGACTGACGGGCTTGAACCACGGTTCATCGATCATCTGCCAATTGCGCGACGTGCGACCGCCGCTGATGCCGCCGCTGTATTTTCGCATTTCGCGACCGCCCATCTTTTCCGAAACGATCTTCGCCCCTTTTTCGTCGGCGGCGCGAAAGTGAACCTGCGTTCGGAGATTGGCCATGAAGACATCGGCCTTCCGCTCGGTTTCGAACGCTGCGTAGAGCGAGAGCGGGGTCTGGGTCGCTGAAATCAAACACACGCCCGCCTCGCGCAATTCGTCCACGGCGGCGTGGTCGGCGAAACCGTCTTCTGAAACGAGAGTGGTTTTCTGCCCCTCGTCGAGGACGAGCACGATCAGGTTGCGACGGTGCAATTCGTCTAGCTCGAGATCGAACCGTCGGAAGGCGTGGAGGAAAAACAACTGCTTCGCCATGAGATTCAGGTAGCGACGCTCGGCCTGATAGGTCTGCGGAATCGACAGGCAGATGAGCCGGCCTTCATCGACCTCGGCGAAAGAAAAGTTAGGTTCCACCGAACAGAATACCTCGGCGATGTCGGGGGCGGTGTAGGGACGGAGAAAATTGGCGACCGTTGAGACGGTGCCGCTTTTCTGCTCCGGGGGCTGGCCGGCGAAGTCCTTGAAATACTGCAGTTCGATTTCCGACGCGCGGCTCGGCCGCTCCGCGAGACGTGCGAGCACCTGCGCCAGATCCGTGGAAATACAAATCAGGTCATGGACGTTGGACAGCGTGACGTCGAGGTTGGCGGCGGCGAGGGCCTGCATCGCATGGGTCATCACGTCGCGGGCGGACTCTTTGAAGAACGCCTGCCCGCCGCGCTGACCTGATGCCGTGGCCGTATCGACGATGAGTTTGGCATAGGTGCCCCACGGCACGTCGGGATCGGCGAGCAGATTTAGGCGCAACGGAGCCTTCCACTCCTCGACCGGAATGTGCGACGGGCGCACCCGGATCAGCCGCAGACTTTTTTCTTGGCCGAGACCGCGCGCCATCGCGGCCAGCGGTTTCCAGAGCGCACCTTTTGAGTCGATCGCGAGGATGCCCGTTGAGGGCAGCGTCGAGCGCAAGCCATGAACGATCGGCACCACCGCGCGCGCCGTCTTGCCCGTGCCCGTCGCGCCCGTGACGAAGAAATGGCAGCACGCCTCGTCACGCGACCACGTGAGACCCCACAGGCGGAGGACTGATTTCCGGTCGGCGTCATCAGCTCGGGCAAGTGCGCCGAAGACAATCCAAAGGCCGACGCCCAGCATCAGGACGGCCAGCCAATATCCGAGCGAGGCGGACGCGAAGAGCCGACTCGCCGCGGCAAGAATCGCGCACGCCACGGCCAGCGCATAGGGGCTGGGTTTCACGAGTGAAACAGGATCGCAGCGGAGACCAATCCGAACGCCACGCCAATCAAGAGCACGGATAGCATCTGCCGGCGCTGCGCCGTTTGAAACGAGTTCGCCACGGGCGCCAGCGATTTTTCCAACACTTGCAGTTGGGCGACGGCGGCCGCGACTGGCTGCTTGAGCTGAGCTTCAAGTTCCTGGCCCAGCATAGCCGGCTTCTTCGACAGAGTCTCCTGGACTTGTCCCAAGGCGGTGTTGACGCCCGCGATTTTCTCCGCCGTCGCCTTGAGCTCGGTGAGCCGGCCGTCGAGGGCGGCCTTCAACTCCGTGATCGCGTTCCCCAACGAATCCTCGGACTTCTTGACCCGCTGCCAGTGCCACGCGATCAGCAGATAGACCGGATCGCTGGGATGGAGCCGGTAGTGGGCCGGCACCCATTTCAGCTCTTCGGGAAAATTCTCGGGATTGAGCAGGTCTTCGGGTTTCATCCGATCAACAGCGCGCGGGCCTTCGTGAATTCCCCTACCATGCGTTCGTGGAAACGGATGCAGCGGGAACGGTCGAGCAGCGGAAGGGCGTCCGATGTGCGCCCGCGACCGATGGTGAGATTCGCCTCTTGCAACCGGTTGCGCGTCACCTCCGCGAGGCACGGCACATCGACCTCGATGGCCCCGAGTTCCTGGAGCCGCTTGCGGGAGTTGCTCTGCCCAAAAAGTGTCAGGCTGTCGCTGTCGCGCAGATTGCGCACCACGAGCCAGCGCACGCGCGTCGCATAGGCATCGAGCAAATCCGCGATCTGCGAATTCGCGTCCTTGTCGTCGGTGGCGATCAGGACAAAGACGAGGGCGCAGTCGAGTTCGTGTTGGAGCTGCGGGAGCCGGGATTCGTCCAAATAGGCGATCACCTTGCTGCCGCCGGTGGCACGATTGTCCACGAGCACCGTGTCGGCTTGCTTGGTGGCGTCCACGATTCGGTCCAGCGTGCAGAGCTTGTCGGCGGCGACGTCGGTGTCGATGAACTCGGCCTCGGGGACTAGCCGGTTGAACGTGGAATTCGCGTGGTCGAGGTCGAAGCATTTGAGCCGGACCCGCTCGTCGGTGAGGTAGTCATAGATGAGGGCGGCGACGAAGCTCTTGCCGATGCCGCCCTTGTCTTGCGGCCAGAGAATAATGCGTTTGGTGGGTTCGTGCATGGGTTTGTGAAATCAGTAGTTGTCGCGGGCGATTTTCGGACCGCGTTTGCCTGGTGTGGCCGTGACGCTTGGCGTAGCGAGTGGCGGTAGCACCGATCGTGGTGTTGTGGAGCGTGGCGCGGCGCTGGTCGCCGCCTCCACCGTCAGGTGCCGCCGTATTCGTTCGATCTCGGCTTTGTCGAACGTGCGCCGGCAATAAACGCCGACTCCCGCGGGCGAAACCTTGAGCCCATGCCGCGTGAGCGTGGCCGCGATTTGCTCGTAGCTCATATACTTGGCCCGTTGGAGCAGGAGCACTTCGCGATAAGGCGCGAGGAGGCCCCGCGTGTGGGCGGTCGGGTCGTAGCGCCGGGCGTCGTCGAGCAGACGGGCGAATAGTTCGGGCGTTTCGATCACAAGCCCGATCATCGTTTATTTATGGGTTTAAGTAAATCAAAAACCTATGGGTTTACCCAAGCCGTAGTGGCGATGAAGTAGTGGCGGAGTAGTGATGTAGTGGCGCTTCGCCGGACTTGGACCTAACGGACGTTAGGGGTGGGGTGTCGAGTATTCCAGAGATGATAGGTTCAAGGCGGATGCTTAGTCTGCGTTCCAGTTGGACTTAGTCTTTCATCAAAATTGGGGAATAAAAATGTGATCAAGCGGACTGATGAGAGCTGATTGTTATGGGTTTAGGCTGGTTTTTGTTATGGGTTTATGATTGATAGCAGGCGTGGTCAGATTCGATAAACCATGTAAGCGGGTAAGTGCTGCCGTGAATTATTTCCGGGAGCATTTGAAGGTGGGTGACTATCTCACGGAAAGCGGTCAGGTTGAAATGGAGTGGTTTGGTCAGGGTGCCGCTCGACTCGGTTTGAACGGCTCGTGTGAGTTAGTGGCCTTGGAGCGATTGTGTGCAGGCAGGCATCCCGCGACGGATGAAAAGCTGGGAGTGCGGGACAAGGGAGGCGCACGGCGGGTGTGCTATTTCGGCCAAATCTCCGCGCCCAAGGATGTCTCAATCGCTCTCTACGTGGGTAGCGACCGGCGCATCGAAAGCTGGTGGCGCGACGCGGTGCAGGAGACGATGCGCGAAATCGAAGCGGTGACGGCGACGCGCGTGAGGGTCGGCGGGAAAAACGAGGACCGGACGACCGGCAACCTAGTTGCCGCCGTTGTCACGCACGACACAAGCCGCGCGCTCGACCCGCAATTGCACACCCACATGTGCGTCCTGAACGTCACGTATGATCCCGTGGAGAAACGCTGGAAGGGCGTGCAGCCGTTCGGGTTTCTCCGGCATCAGGGTTTCTTTCGTGAGGTTTGCTACAACCGATTGGCCGCGCGGATGCAGACGGCCGGCTACGAACTGGAGCGACAGCGCACCATCGGGTTTACGATCAAGGGGTTTCCTGAGCGCCTGCGCGGAGAATTCAGCGAACGCCGTAAGCAAATCCTAGCGATCGCGGCAGAACGCGGGACGATGAGTCAGGACGACTTGCAGACGATCACCTTGGAGTCGCGGGCAGCAAAGCGGCACGCGACCGCCGCAGAATTGAAAGCTGGCTGGGAAGTGCGTGCCGGAGCGGATTTGGCGACGATCCGGGCGGTGATTGCGGCCACGCAAGGCAAGCCAGCGGATCGGCCGGCGGCGAAGCCGGGCGAAGTGCTGGCCGCCGCCGAGGCCCACGTCTTCGAGCGAAAATCTGTCGTGGCGACGCGTGACCTGCTGCGCGAGGCACTCGTGTTCGGCCGGGGTCACGTCGGGGTTTCGGACCTGCGGGTGGAGTTGGGCTCACGGGTCGCGTCCGGAGAGTTACGGGTGGCGGGTGACGAAGTGGCTTCGCGCGACGGCGCGAAAGCGGAGGAAGAGTTCGTCGCATGGGCCGGGGCGGGCCGAAAGAGCTGCGGGTATCTCGGCCGGCATCCGGCGGAATCGACGCTGGCCGAGGATCAACGCGAGGCCGTGGCTGGGCTCCTGGCGTCACGCTCCCGCGTGACCGTGCTCGCCGGCGATGCCGGCACAGGGAAGACCACGTGCCTTCAGGCCGTGGTCGCGGGTATCCAACAGGCCGGTGGCCGCGTGTTCGGGTGCGCGCCTTCCTCGGGTGCGGCCGACGTGCTTCGGCGCGAACTGACACCGGAGGCCGACACGTTGCAGCAATTGCTCGTGAACGAATCGCTGCAACGTCACGTCCGCGACCGCGTGTTGTTGGTCGATGAGGCGGGACTGGTGTCGGTGCGCCAGATGCGCGACCTGTGCCGGCTGGCCCACGCCAACGGCAACCGGCTCGTGCTGGTCGGCGACACGAAGCAGCATTCTTCGGTGGAGGCCGGCGACGCGCTGCGCTGCCTCCAGAAATTCGCGGAAGTGCCGGTGTTCCGATTGACGAAAATCCGGCGCCAGCGATCGCCGCGCTATCGTGCCGCCGTGGCGCTGCTCGCGAAGGGCGAGGCGTTCGGGGCGTTCAATCATTTCGTGAAGCTCGGCGCGGTGCGTGAAAACTCCGACCAAGCCGCCCTCTTTCGTGCGGCGGCGGCGGACTACGTCACCACCGTGCGTGGCGGTCAGAGCTGTCTCGCGATCTCGCCGGTGTGGGACGAAATCCACGCGTTCAACGGCGAGGTGCGCCAACAGATGCGCGCCGCCGGGTTGCTCGCCGAAGGAGAGCGCCGGATGTCCGCGATGTTTTCCTTGCAATGGACCAAGGCGCAGATGCGCGACCTCGACAACTACCAGCCGGGGCAGGTGCTGTTGTTTCACCGTTCCTCCGGCAACTGGGCGAAGGGCGAGTGCCTCACGGTCGTGGCCCGCGATCCCGAGGTGCTCACCGTCCAATTCGAGGACGGCGGACGCACCCTGTTTAGTCCGCGGCGGGCGAGCGGATTCGATGTCGGGCTGATGCGTGACGTCGACGTGGCGGTCGGCGACCGGCTACTGTTGCGGGGGAACCAGAAGAAGTCGAAACTCCGCAACGGCGATCTGGTCGAGGTCGCTGGTTTTACGGACAAGGGAGCGATTGCGTTGAAAGACGGGCGGGAGATTCCGCCCGGATTCCGGCAGTTCACCCACGGTTACGCGACGACCTCGCACGCAGCTCAGGGAAAAACGGTGGACCGGGGGCTGTTGATTATGGCTGAGGCCGGCATTGCCGCCGGGAACCTCAAGCAAGCCTACGTCTCCAATTCCCGTTTCCGCGAAAGCCAGGCGATCTATACCACCGACCGCATAGAAGCCCGTGAGGCGATGATGCACACCGGCGACCGGAAATTGGTTTTGGAAATGAACTCACCGACGGCCTCGCCGTCGGAATCACCGGGGCGTGGCTTGCGCCCTGCGTCGCCGAGCGGGTCCCGAGTGTCGCCATGAGCATCAAGCAGAACCCTGCCAAAGACCCGCTCGGTCCGGTGCCGGAGCCGCCGTGGGGCGAAGTGAAGCCGGAGGGCAAGACTTCGGATGTCGTGCGCTTCATTCTGGCCGACCGAACGGTTTCTTTTCCAGTGAAGGAATTGAAACGCTGGGAACTCGTGGGCGGCGATCCCGAGTGCTTGGAAATCAAAACGGAAAAGACGGTCATCACGGTCGAGGGCAAACTACTCGCGGCCGTGCGCGACGCGTTGGACGAGGTGCGGCTCGTCCAACTGCGCGTCAACGGCCAGCGCCCGAGCGCGCGGCCTGGACCGATCGTGCGTCGAATCGCGATTGAATCCTCATGACGCATGGCGCAGAAAAGACCCAACGACGACCAGCTCGATTTCTTTTCCGAGCTAACGCATGAGCGGACTCCTGGCATACGGACGGATGGCGGAAGCCCATTGGCGGGAACATTGCCCGCGGCTGGTGCGCGAACTGGAGGCGCAGGGGAAATTGCAGGAGGCTCTGCTGGAAGCGCAGGAGCAGACCACGGGAGAGATGATTCCCCTGCTGCGGGACTTTCAACGGCAGGGGCTGACACCGCAGCAGGCACACGATCAGGCGTGGGAACTGGTCCGGGAGAAATATCTGCTTCTCCCGGCGGAGTCGCCGGAATAGCCGGGCCGCTCAACGGAAATTGTTATCGCATCACCGATGCCGACCGCCTCGGCGACGGCTCGCCGCGCCAGAAATTCGAGCGCAATGTTGCTGCGATTCAATTGCTGCGCGTGATCGAGGAGGAATCCCGGCCATCTACGGCGGAGGAAAAGGCGGTGCTCGTGCAATACTCCGGCTGGGGCGGTTTACCGCAGGCGTTTGCCACGGTTGACGAAGCGCCGAAATGGAAAACTGAGCAGGCGACGCTCAAGGAATTCCTCTTGCCTGACGAATACCGCTCGGCGCGTGCGACGGTGCTCAATTCGCACTACACCGCTCCGCTCGTCATCAAGTCCATGTATGCCGCGCTCACCTGGCTCGGCTTCGCGCACGGCCGCGTTCTCGAGCCGGCCTGCGGGCTCGGACATTTTGTCGGTCTCATGCCCGACGACATGCGCGGCCGGTCACCGATCACTGCGGTCGAGATCGACCCACTGACCGCGCGGCTGGCCAAGGCGCTCTACCCTGACGCCGACATCCGGGCGCAGGCCTTCGAGGACGCCACGCTGCCGACGAATCATTTCGACCTCGCGATCTCCAACGTGCCGTTTGGTGACTACGCGCCGTTCGACGCAAAGTTTAACCCGCGCAAATTCCACATCCACGATTATTATTTCCCTGCCTCGCTCGCGCGGGTGCGGCCGGGCGGTTTGGTCGTGTTCATCACCACGCGCGGCACGATGGACAAGCTGGCCCCCGCGGTGCGCGAGGTCATCGCGAAGGAGGCTGATCTGGTCGGCGCCGTCCGGCTGCCCAATACCGCGTTTCAAAAGAACGCGAACACTCGGGTCACGACGGACATCATCATCCTACGAAAACGGATTTCCGGCGAACCACCCGCCGGGCCGACGTGGCTGGAGAGCAAACCGTTCGACCTCGGCAACGGGGAGACGGCTCCGGTGAACGAGTATTTTCACCGGCATCCCCACCTGATGCTGGGCCGCTTGGAACTTCTGGAGCACGGCCTGTATGGGCGCTCCGAGCCGTCGCTCGTGGACGACGGGCGCGACTTGGGCGAGGCGATGGCGTCAGCGTTCGCGAAACTCCCGCCGAAGCTCTATCAACCGCTCACGGCCGCGCAGGCGATGACGTTTCGTCAGGCGATGCCCGCGCCGCCCGGCGTCAAACCCGGTGCGTATGTGCTCACCGAGGCGGGCGGCGGTGGTCTGGCGCGACGCGAGGGAGACGAACTCGTGGTGCTCACCGACGTGCCGGCGCAAACGGCGCGGCGGGTGCGCGGGATGATCCGCGTGCGAGACGCGGCCCGGACCTGCCTGCAAGTCCAGGTCGAGGATCGGAGCGAGTTCGAAATCGAATCTGCGCGGTTCCGGCTGAATCAGGCTTACGACCAGTTCACCGGCCAATTCGGGCCGGTGTCGGAAACCGCCAACATGCGCGCGTTCGTGGGCGATCCCGACCTGCCGTTGCTCCTGTCGCTCGAAAACTACGACGAGGACGCCGGCACGGCGGCGAAGACCGCCGTTTTTCGCGAGCGGACTATTCAGCGAAAATTGCCAGTCGAGCGCGTCGAGACGGCAAAGGAGGCGCTCGTGGTAACGCTCAACGAGCGCGCCCGGGTCGATCTGGAACGGATCGGTGAACTGGTCGGCAAGCCCCCGGCGGAGTTTCTGCCGGAGTTGCGCGGCGCGATTTTTCTCAATCCCGAGAATAAAAAATGGGAGACAGAGGACGATTACCTCTCCGGCAACGTGCGGGAAAAATTGGCTGTCGCCGAAAAGGCGGCGAAACGCGATGCGCGTTTTCGCGAAAATGCCGAGGCGTTGCGGGCTGTCCAGCCGCCGGACCTCAAGGCGAGCGAAGTCGATGCGCGGCTCGGCGCGGTGTGGATTCCGGCCGACGACATCGCCCTGTTCGCCCGCAAGCTTCTCCGCGTGCCGGCCAATTCGGACGGAGTGCGCGTGGTCCACGTGCCGCAGGTCGGCCTCTGGACTGTCGAGGCGGAGCATTTTGTGAAGACCGGCGTGGCGAACCGCACCGAATGGGGCACGGAGCGCGCTCCGGCGAACGAGCTGATCGAGGGCGCGCTGAACCTGCGCACGCCGACGATCTACGACTACGACGACGAGGGCAAAGCCACCGTCAACGCCAAGGCTACGGAGGCCGCCCGCGAAAAGCAGCAGAAAATCAAGGACCGGTTCGCCGAATGGATTTGGGAAGACGACGCCCGGCGTGAGCGCCTCGTGGCGGCCTACAACCGCGAGTTCAATTGCCTGCGGCTGCGAACGTTTAACGGCGATCACCTCTCGCTGCCTGGTGCCAGTCCCGCGATCGTCCTCGGTCCGCATCAAAAAGCGGGCGTGTGGCGGATTCTCCAGACGCCCAACGCGCTTCTCGCTCACGTCGTCGGTGCCGGAAAAACCTACACGATGGTCGCGGCGGCGATGGAATTGAAACGTCTGGGCCTCGCACGGAAGCCGATGTTCGTCGTGCCGAATCACATGCTCGGGCAGTTTTCCGGCGAACTGCTCACGCTTTATCCCAATGCGAACATTCTCGTGGCGGGAAAAGCGGATTTCGAGAGTTCGCGCCGGCGCGAGCTGATGGGCCGGATCGCGACCAACAATTGGGACGCCGTCATCGTGACGCATTCTGGGTTTGAACGGCTGCCGCTTTCCACGGCGGCGCAGAAGAAATTTTTCGAGGATCAACTCATCGAGCTGGAGGCGTGCATCCGGGAAACATCCGGCGAGTCGAACAGCCGGATCGTGAAGCAACTGGAGGTCGCAAAAAAGCGGCTGCAATTCAAACTCAAGAATCTCGCCGCCGATCACCGCAAGGACAACACCCTCACGTTCGAGGAGCTGGGGGTGGATCGGTTGTTCGTGGACGAAGCGCACGCCTACAAGAATTTGTTCTACATCTCAAAGATGACGCGTGTAGCCGGGCTGCCGCAGACCGCCTCGGAGCGGGCCTTCGACATGTTTCTAAAAGTGCAGCACGTGCAGCGGCTCAACGATGGCAGCGGCGTGGTGTTCGCCACGGGCACGCCGGTGACCAACACGATGGCGGAGATGTTCACGTTGCAGCGTTTTCTCCAAATGGACGCGCTCCTGCAACGCCGACTCCAGCATTTCGATTCGTGGGCCGCGACTTTTGGCGAATCGGTCTGCGCGCTCGAACTCGCCCCCGACGGCGCCGGCTACCGGCTCAACACGCGCTTCGCGCGGTTCGTGAACGTGCCGGAGCTGATGCACATTTTCCGCCAGACAGCGGATATTCAGACGGCGGACATGCTCAAGCTGCCGGTGCCTGCGCTCGACGGCGGCAAGGCGCGCGTGGTGACGGCGAAGGCTACGCCGCAATTGACCGCGCTCGTCAGCACTCTCGCGGACCGCGCGGCGCGATTGAAAACCAACCACGTGCCACCGTGGGAAGACAATATGCTGAAAATCACCGGCGAGGGCCGCAAAGCGGCGCTCGATTTGCGGCTCGTGCTCGGATCGATGCCAGACAATCCCGAATTCAAGGTGAACCACGCCGTCCGCGAAATCTTCGCTGTGTGGCAGGAGACCAAGGAGCAGCGTCTCACCCAACTCGTGTTCTGCGATCTCTCCACACCGAAGAGTGGTGGCCACGTGTTCTCGGTCTATGACGAGCTCAAGGCCAAGCTTGTAGTCGCCGGGGTGCCTGCGCCGGAAATCTCTTTTATCCAGGACCACGACAGCGACGCGGCGAAAACCGCGCTCTTCAAAGATGTGCGCGCGGGTCGAATCCGCATTCTCGTGGGTTCGACGCAGAAAATGGGCGCGGGCATGAACGTGCAGACGAAGCTCGTCGCGCTGCATCACCTCGACGCGCCGTGGCGGCCGTCCGACATCGAGCAACGCGAGGGCAGGATTATGCGGCAGGGCAATTCCAACGCCGTGGTCCGGGTGCTGCGCTACGTCACGGCCGGGAGTTTCGACGCCTACATGTGGCAAACGCTCGAAACGAAGGCGAAGTTCATCCAGCAAATCATGACCGGGGAATGCACCGCGCGGCGCATCGAGGATCTCGACTCGCCCGCGCTCACCTATGCGGAAGTGAAGGCCATCGCGTCTGGCAACCCACTCGTCATCGAGAAAGCCAAGATCGATTCCGAGGTCATGCGGCTCTCGCGGCTGCGTGGCCAGCACGACGAGGACCAATACAACGCCCGCCGCCGGCTGCACATGATGGAAGAAGACGTGCGCCGGCTGGAGCAGGCCGTGACCGCGCATGAGTCCGACCTGCGGCAACGGGTCGATACGCGTGGTGAGAACTTCAAAATTATGCTGGTTGGGCGCACCTACGAGGAACGTGCGGAGGCCGGCGCGATGCTGATCGGGCTGGTGGACCGCCAGAAATCTGCGCGCGGTCCCGTGGAGCTGGGAAATTTTGCCGGGTTCCGGTTGGAGTTTCGGCCATTCGTGCAGGAGAAAGTCACGTTGCGCGGCGCGATGTCCTACGACGCGAATGTCTCGGGCAACCCGCTCGGCGTCATCAGTTCGCTGGAGCACGCGGCGCGGTCGATCGAGGAACGGATCACGAATGCTCGGGAAGGACTCGCACGCACGCGGCAAAATATCACGGAAATGTCGGCGCTGATGGGCTTGCCCTTCGAGCATGAGTCGCGGTTTCGCGAGGTGGTCGCCCGGCAGGCGGAACTCGTGCAGGCCCTCGACCTCAACAAAAATCAGAGTTCGACCGGGCTGGCCGCCGATACGGAAGAGGGGCCGCCTGGAGAATCTGCTGTCCCGATCGAGGCGCCTGTGGAGAAAACCAACATCACCGTCGCCGTGCGCACCGGTGCCAAGAAATCGGCGCGCACGCGAATCGCGGTGTGACGCAAATTACGCTTCCGGCTAAAGCGCGAAAACTACGGTACTTGGAACCTTTCAGCGGCGGCCAACCGCTGCGGGACGTTCGGTTGACTACAAGGTCGTCGCCACGTTCCGAAATGCTGTGTGTGTGGGAGGAGGAGACCCCTACGCGCTACCGTGGCCCAGCTTCGTAAGTTGGCCATCCGCTTTCAAGTGCGGCCTCCGGTCTAATCCACGTGCCCGTCTTCCTAACTGACTTGATCCAGCGTTTTGAGCCTAGCCAGCGACGCGGGATTGACCGACAGCCACGTAATGGTCCCATACGCCGTTTTCATGGCCTCCTCTCTGACCGCGACATCGCGGTCGCTTCCGTCGAACACGCCGGAGAACCATAGCGACATCAAGGAGACGCTCTCCCGTATTTCCGGCACTGACCGCACCGGCTCGCCCAAGGCTACGGCCGTCGCCGAACCCTCCGCCAGTGAGGATCGCCGCTTGACGAAGATGAATCCGTATTTCCGCAGCGCAGCCGACACCCCGAACCACGGTTCCTTGCCATCGCGCCAGACGACGAACGCACATGGGTGGGTCGGCGAGTCGACGAACCGGCGGGCCGTGCTCTGCAGCGACGTTCCGAGTTCATTCGCCGTCCTGCGCATGGCGCCCAATCCTGACCCGCACCGGTGCGACACTTCTTGGAAGCGGACTTCCGGCATCAACACGCGGGACGCAAAGAAATCCGCCTCCACTTCGACGTAGAGCTTCGCATTGGCCTTGTTGCAGAATGAGGGGTGGTGCGGCGCCACTCCACTGCGCAAAGCGGCGTTGTGTTCCGGAATCAGAAAATGCGCGAGTTCGTGCGCCAAGGTGAACCGGGCTCGGCCTTCCTGCCGGGAGCCGCACCGGTGTTCGTTACAGTAGACGTGGAAGGTCCCCGCTTCGTGATGCAGCATGCCGTCGAAGAAAGGGCCGTAGTCGTCGTAGCTGATCGTGACGTCATTTTCATCCAAAATGCCCGCCGGGTCCACCTGCGGCTGTCCCCCGCAGTAGTCGTCGGCGGTTGACTCGGCGAGATCGATCAGGAACTGGCGACGGCCCGAGGCAATCGACGGACTAGACTCTTTGCTTGGACCGTTCATGCTGTGCTTTTGCCCGATCGGTTTTCATTTTCGCCCACACCTCGGCCGAAATGTCGCCGCCCTTGCGCGCCGCCAGACCGAGTTCTTCTTTGATCTTACTTTTCAGCTCAGGAAAAGGAGTCCCCGCCGCAATCTCCGGCATCGGTGCCTCTCCCTTGGCCATCTTCAGCACGCTGGCGGCGCTCACCTTGGGTTTGGGATAGACACCAAACTCGCCCTCCAACGCTGCAATCTCGTCCGCCGACTGCGGCGGCACCAAGCCCTCGTCCTTCAGGGTATGGTAGGCCGCGCGGGCCACTTCGTGATCGGTGAGGTTTTTTTTCTTAGCCATGGCAAAAATGCATCAACCGGCAGTCATCGCCGTCTTGAGGGCGGTCATCATTCGTTCCCGCCGCTTGCGCACGGCGACTACGTTCTTGCCGACCTCGGCCGCGATGTCCTGTGCCACTTTGGGCGGCACATTGAACGTTCCAGTGACACGGTCATAATACGGAATCGAGCGGTCGAAAATGATTTGGTCGACGGGCTTTAACTGATCCCGGAATTGCAGGATACGGGTGCGTTCTTCAGGGGAAGGGAGCGGTTCATCATCCCTGTATATCTCCGGCGTGACAGGCGCGTCGGTGTCGGGCTCCAACGGGACGACGTTTTGATCGAAACGCAGCTTGCGAATCTCCCCGTAAAACTGGTTGCGCGCCACCTGAATCAGCCACTTCCGCAAGTGCGCGCGGACGGTCTCGCTCGATGCCCGCGCCGGGGGCGCAAAGACCGCCTCTCCGCGGTAGATGGCGCACATGGCCCGCGTCACGACATCCTGATCCCCCAGAGCGGTATGGTCGTAATGATATTTGACGCAGCAGCGGCGCAGAAACTCTGCATGCCGCTCGAAGAAAATCGTGAAAGCGGCGTCGGCATCGGCTTCGTCCCGTTCGCGGTCCGCGATGCGGACAAACAGCTCCACGTCGTCATAGGTGTCGACGGCGTCCTCGGGCGCGCGGAATGCCGGTTGCGGTTCCATCGGTCTTGCCGGGGAAACCTGGCTCGATGTCGGCGAGATGTCACGCCTCGGCTATTCATGTCGACGCCACCACGGCTCAAACCAAACCAAGAATACAAACCACATGAATAGTTCAAAAACTCCGTCCCCCAGCGACGACATCATCGACCTTGAGGAATACGCCAAAGCCGGGAAACCCGTGCCCAAGGCCAAACGCTACAAGTTTCGCGTCGGCAAGGAGACGTTTACCACCGATCAGGAAAAACTCACCGGCCGCGAAATCCTGACCATCACCGGCAAGGTGCCGCCCGAAAACTGGCTCCTCACGATGAAGAAAGGCAAGGGGACGGTGACCATCGAACTCAAGGACGTCGTCGACTTGACCGAACCCGGCGTCGAGCGGTTCATGGTCATGCCGAAGGACCAAACCGAGGGCGAGGAGCCGGCGCTGCGGCGCAACGCCGTCCTGCCGTCGGAAGATGTCGAGGGACTCGATACCCTCGGTCTGCCGTGGGAAACGATTGTCGAAGGCGGGGCCATGTGGCTCCTCGTTCACCGTTATCCGCTTCCGCACGGGTATCGCGTCGAGACCACCGCGGTGGCGATCCGTATTTCCCAGAACTACCCGGTCGAGCAACTCGACATGGTGTATTTCTTCCCGGCGCTGGTGCGCAGCGACGGCAAAGCCATCGCGGCGACGGAGTCGACGCAACTGCTCGACGGGCAATCGTTCCAGCGTTGGTCGCGCCACTACACTCCGCAAAATCCCTGGGTTCCCGGCGAGTTCAGCGTGCTCACCCACCTCTCGCTGGTCCGTCACTGGCTCGAGCGGGAGTTTCCGAAGGCGGCGTGACGCCGATGCGCTACCACCTTCGCATCTCGGGTGCGCACTGGAATTCGCTCAGGGCGCACCTTTTTCCCGGCGACGGTTTGGAATCCGTGGCCCTGTTGCTCTGCGGTCTGCACCGGGGCGAGGACGTCACCGCGCTCTGCGTTCGCCAGATCCTGCCGATCCCCGACCACGCCTGTTCGATTCGCCGACCGGACCTATTGCAATGGCCGACCCGCTTGGGTCTGCCACTTTTCGAAACGGCCATGCGCGAAGACTGCGCGGTCGTGAAAATCCACAGTCATCCCGGCGGTTTCGCCGAGTATTCCCGCCAGGACGATCAATCTGACGCCGAGCTTTTCGGGGCGTTATCCGGCTGGACCAACGGTTACGTGCCCCACGGCAGCGCCGTCGTGTTGCCCGGCGGAAAAATCTTTGGCCGGGTGGTGGGGCCGGCGGGCGATTTTCTTGCCCTTGATAGGGTCGCGGTTGCGGGCGGCGATGTCGATTTTTTCGATCAAGACCGCGAGATCACCACGAGCGAGGCGGACCTGCGTAACGTGCAGGCCTTCGGCCCGGGCACGGTGCGAATCCTCAAGTCACTTCGGATCGGTGTCGCGGGCTGCTCCGGAACAGGGAGCTGGGTGGTGGAGATGTTGGCCCGCCTCGGCGTCGGTGGACTCGTCCTCGTCGACCCCGACGTGATTCAGGCGAAGAACCTTAACCGCATTATCAACAGCACCCGCGCGGACGCCGACGCGCAGCGGCCGAAGGTGGAGGTGCTCAAGCGCGCCGTCGAGGCGATGGGCTACAGCACCACGGTGCGCGCCGTCCGGAGCGATCTGCGCCATCAACCAGTGATCGACTGTTTGGCGGGCTGTGACGTATTGTTCGGCTGCCTGGATTCGGCCGACGGCCGCGAGCTGCTCAACCGCATTGCGACGTTCTACTGCCTCCCGTATTTCGATGTCGGCGTGCGACTGGACGCGGACAAGAAGGGCGGCATCGACTACGTCGGGGGCGGCTGCCACTATCTGCAACCGGGCGAATCGAGCTTGCTGAGCCGGGGTGTAATCAGCGTCGACGCGATCAATGCCGACAGCCTTTTTCGCAGCGACCCCGTCGAATACGAAAAACAGCGGCGAGTCGGATATCTTCGCAACGTTCAGGTCGATAGCCCGGCCGTGTCCAGTGTGAACGGCCTCTACGCGTCGCTCGCGGTGAATGATTTCTTGGCGCGGGTGCATCCATTTCGTTACGAATCCAACGACGACGTCGATGCGGTGCTCTTCAATCTCTCCGGCGGCTACGCCGAATCGCGTTCCTTCCCCGCTGTGTGTCCGTTCCTGAATCGCCGCGTCGGACTTGGTGATCGGAGTCCGTTGCTCGATCTGGCTTGGCCGTCTACATGAGATTTTTCCCGAACTGGTTTCCCAGTTTCCGTGAACTCTTCGCGGCACCGCCACATTTCCTCCGCGTTGAGCTGGTAGCTGACTGGCCGGACGCTTGGCACCCGGATACCGTCTTCGTGCAAGGCGAAGGCGGGCAAGAATGGGCCGCGGCGTTTGTCTGTCCGTGTGGCTGCCGAGATATTGTCTATCTGAATCTCCTGCCGACCACCCGTCCCCGATGGAAACTGCGGCGGGGGCGCCATGGGTATCCGACGATCAGCCCGTCCGTCGCGCGCAAGGTGAAGTGCCGGGCGCATTTTATCGTATCGGAAGGCAGAGTCGTTTCGTGTCACTGGAGAGATGGGGATGAGGCCGACTCGCCCGACGATGCAAACTGACATCCGGGGCAGGAGAAGAATTTCGGCATGCGTCGCTGGTGAGAGTTGTGCGACGCTTCGCTTGTGGGCGTGAGCCAAATAGCCAAATGGAAGGTGCCCTAACGAGACGATCAGCACCGCCCTCCTCAGATTTGCCTCAATCATTCCGGACGTTGGGCAGGCATAGATCGGGTTTCCCTCTGGTAAAATTCCATATAGTCCACTTATTAGGCTCACTTGTATCGCCTCTCGATCCGCCCGGGGGCACCAGTAGGCTCGTGCGCGTTCACCGTGCGCCGGCGCGCAGCGCCTCCTTGGCCCGCAGGAGCTGGCGGAGCGGGTGCAGCTCCTCGTCGAGCGTGAGGGGCAGCGGTTCGCCACGGGCGAGGTGCGCCGCGACGGCGTCGAAGTAGTCCAGCGCCGGCACGCGTTCGAGCGGTTCGACGATTTTTCCGGCGGTCACGAGGCGCGTGCGCTGGCCGCCGTCCACCGACTCGACAAAGCCCTTGGTGCCGAAGATGCGCAGGGTCTCGTTGCCGTGCGGGAGCGATGTGCCGGGCGGGTTGAGGTAATTGATGATCACCGTGGCGAGGCCGCCGTTTTCGAGCAGAGCCTGCGCGGCGGCGGCGGACTTGCCTTCGCCTTCCTGACCGGGCGGTTTGCCAAACGCGGTCTCCCAGCCGGCGAGGGAGCGGAGGCGCACGCCGCCGACATGCTCGATGAGGCGCGCGGCGTGGATGCCGGCCTGCAAAAACATCCCGCCGTCGAGCGCCTCGTCTTGCGGGCGCGCGGCGCCGTAGCGGTAGCTTTTCTGCACAAAAATCTGCACCACCTCGCCCACTGCGCCCTCCCGCACGAGCCGGCGCATGATAGCGTAGTGGGGGGCAAACGCGGTGCCGGCCATCTCGTGGAACTGCTTCCCCGCGCGTCGCGCCGCCGCGAGGATGCGGTCGAGATCGGCCTCGGTGAGCGCGGACGGCTTCTCCGCGTAGACGTGCTTGCCGGCTTCGAGGCAGCGGATGGCGTCGCGCGCCTGATCGGCGCGCCGCGGCGAGCAGAGCGACACCAGCTCGACCTCCGGGTCCGCGAGCAGCTCCTCGAGCGTGGCGTGGCGCCGCACGCCTTCCGGCACGCGCGCCGCGGGCAGCGCGGCGGCGGCGACGAGTCGCGCGTGCGGGTGGCTCGCGAGTTTGGCGGCGGTGAGCTGGTGGCCGTTGGCGCCATAGAGGCCGACGCCGAGCCGGCGCGGCGCAGGTTCGGCGGCAAAGCCGGCCGCTACGGTGAAGAGAAAAACGAAAACGACGGCGCACCGCGCCAGCCTCCGGTGAAACAGGGAGCGATTCATGGCGCCACCTTGCCCGCGCGCGACCCGGCGGCAAGGCCGCGCGCGACCCGCGGATGTGGCGCGAGGAAACGATTGCGAATCGGGCGCGGAGCCGTGTTGCTAGGCGCCGTCCCCCAACCCCTCCTCCCCATGAATCGTCGCGATTTCGTTGTCCGTTCCTCACTCCTCACCGCCGCGGGCTTGCTCGCCCGTCCGGCGGCTTTCGCTCAGGCCGCCAAAGGCGCGAAAGGTGCGCCCGCCCCTGCCACCCCCGAGTTCAAACTTCTGCGCCGCGACGTCGGCGTCTTCACCGCGCGCGGCGGCAGCATCGGCTACCTCGCGTCGAAGGATGCGCTTGCCGCCGTTGACACGCAGTTCGCCGACACCGCGCCGCTCTTTCTCTCCGGCTTGCCCGGCCGCGCCGGCCGCAAGCTCGACGTGCTCGTCAACTCCCATCACCACGGTGACCACACGGGCGGCAACCAAGTCTTTCAGCCCGAGACGAAAAAGATCGTCGCGCATGCCAACGTGCCCGCGCTCCAGCGCGCCGCCGCCGAGCGCGCCGGCACGCTCGACAAGCAGGCCTACGCCGACACCACCTTCGCGACCACGTGGCGCATGGAGGTGGGGAGTGAGACGATTTCCGCGAAATATCACGGCGCCGCGCACACGAAGGGCGACATCGTCACGCACTTCGAGAAAGCCAACGTGATCCACATGGGCGACCTCGGCTTCAACCGCATCTACCCCGTGATCGACCGCGGCTCCGGCGGCCGCATCCAAGGCTGGATCACCGTGCTCGAGGCCGTGGCCAAGGCGTTCCCGGCCGACACCCTCGTGATCTTCGGCCACGCTGGCGCGAAATTCATGCCGGTCGGAAAACCGGCCGAGCTGCTTGTGCTGCGTGACTACCTCACGGCCGTGCTCGACTACACGAAGAAGAAAATCGCCGCGGGCGAGCCGAAGGAAAAGATCGTGGCGCTCGAAAATCTGCCGGGCTTCCCCGATTTCCATCAGCCGCTCCCGAACCGTCTCGGCGGCAACCTGGCGACAGCCTACGACGAGCTGACCGAGAAAAAAGCTTGAGCCCAGGTGGCGCGCGTTGACCTCAACGCGCTGGCTGGGGAGAGCGTGAGCCCCAGCCGAAAGCATGTTCGGATCAACCTGGGTTTATCCCGCCCGTTTCCATTTGCGGCGCGCGAGGGCGGGCCTTAGCACCTCGGTCAACCCACCCACCGCGTCACCGCCATGATCAAAGCTGTCGTCAAGACCATCGTGTTTCTCGCGATCTTTTTCGTGATGCTCTACGTGGGCATGAGCAACACGCACACGATCGATTTTCGGTTCCCGATCGCGGGGTTCACGGAGAAGGCGCCGGTGCGCACCTCGGCCGCGCTGATCTATTTCGGGGTCTTCGCGGTGGGCGTGCTCGGCGGCACGGTGCTCGCGGTGGGCGGCAAGGGCGCCAAGAAAAACGGCGGCGGCTCGAAGTAGACGCGCCCGATGCCGCCGTCCGTCGAACCCACGCCGGTCCGCGACGCGGGCGGGCGCGCGGGCCCGCGGCGCGGGGCGGAGGGCTATTTTCACGTGGCGCAGGAGGCGGGCGGGCGCTGGCGGCTGCTCGATCCGGAGGGGCGGTTTTTTTTTCTGTGCGGGGTGCATGGTGTGCGCGCGGCGCCCGCCGGCAGCGACGCTGAATGGCCGCCCGATCCGGCGGCGCGGCTGCGGGCCTGGGGCTTCAACGCGGTGGGGCTCGGCGCCGCGGACGGCGCGGGGCGCGACGACGGGCTGCCGTTTCTGGCGGCGGTGGACTTTGTGGCGGCCGGTCGCGCGCTGGCGGGGCCCGGATTGCGCTTGCCGGACGTCTTCGACCCCGAGTGGCCGCGGCGGGCGCTCGCCCGCGCAGCCGAGGTGTGCGCGCCACTCGCGAGCGAGCGGGCGCTGATCGGCTGGGTGGGGGATGCGGCGCTCGAGTGGCCGCAGGCGGTCGCGGGCGGGCGGCCCGGGTTGCTGCAGCAGTGCCTGAGCCTGGAGCCGGGTTTCGCGGTGTATCACGCGGCGTGGGAGTTTGCCCTCGCGCTGCATGGCGGCCGGCTCGATGCGCTGGCGCAGGCCTGGGGCGCCGCGATTGCGAACAAGGAGGTCGTGCGCGCGCTGACGCGCGCCGACCAGGGCATCGCGACGCGCGGCTATCTGCGCGACGACGCGCGGTGGACTCGGGAATTTGCGCGCCGGTATTTCACCGCGGTCGGTGCGGCGGTGCGCGCGGCCGATCCGCACCACCTCGTGCTCGGCGCGCGGAGCCTCGGTCGCGCGGGAGCCCACGTGGCGGCGGAGATGGTGTTTCCCGCGGTGGATGTCGCGCTGGTGGACTGGCGCGAACTGCCGGCGGCGGCGAATCCCGTCCAGCCGGTGATCGCGGGCGACGTGGGGTGGGCGGCCGCGGAGTTTCAGCGGCCGCTCGCAGGTGGGCGCGTGGGGCGGCTGACGACGCTCGAGCGGATGCTGCGGCGGGCACGGGCCGGGTTGGCGCGGCTGGAGCGGAATCCCGCGGTGGTGGGCTACGCGTGGGCGCGGTGGGAAGATGGGCCGGGGGAACAGCCGCCGTTTGCCGGCGGCTTGCTGCATGCCAACGGCACGGAGGCGCGTGAGCACACGGAACTGATCGCGCAGTTCAACGCGCGGATGGGGCGATAGGCGTCCGGACGGTGACGCGAGGGCGTTTCGTGGTTCGGTGGTGGCAGCCCACGCGGCGAGGGCGCCGCGTCTCCATCAAAACCAAACCCACGGGATGAAGCCTCGCTGCCTCACGTGATCGTGTTTTGGAAAAACTCGATCACTTCGCCGCTCGGGCCTTCGCAGAAAAATATCCGGATGGGCACGGGACCCGCGCCGTTGGTGGTGGCGAGGGTGACGTCCTTGGGCTCGATGGTGATGGTGGCGCCGGCGGCGCGCACGCGCGCTGCGACTTCATCAAGGCGCGCGGTGCGCAGGGCAAAGTGGATCACGGAGCCGTGGGGCGAGGGCGTGTAGTCGGGGTCCTCGAAGACCTCCACGTAGTTGCCGTCGCCGGTGTCGAGCATCACGGCGCGGCGGTCGGTGCCGCGGAGCTGCCATGCGATCTTCTCGGTGAAGCCGAGGGTGTCGCGGTAGAACACCATCGTGCGCTCCCAGTTGCGGGTCTTGATGCAGACGTGGTGGAAGCCGGAAATCAGCGCGCTCATGGGCACCGAGTTGAGAGCCGGGGCCCGAAAGATGAAAGGACGAACTTGCGCCGGCTTATGCCGGGTCTGCTGTCTACGAACCGATGCGGCGTCAGGCGCGCGGGGTCCACGCGCTTCGCAATCAAGGCGCGAGCTTCTGCATCAGCGCCATCAGCGGCTGCACTTCCTTCGGCGGCGTGACCCAGTCGCTGTAGAGCAGCTCGGGCAGGGTGTAGCGCGTATCGTAGAGCGTGTAGTTGGCGGAATCGTTGCGGGAGATGTGGCCGGCCTTGACGGTCGCGCCGGCGAATAGCCCGGTGGACTTGGTATAGGCGAGGAGGGGCGTGCGGAGGATCTCGACGTTGGTGGCTTCGCTCTGCGAGGCGTGCGGACCGGCGACGGCCTTGGCGTCCACGCCGACGTTGAAGCGGTTGGTGAAGAGGCGGCGCGGCACCTGATCGTCAGTGATGATGAAAACGCTCTCGACCGCACTGGCACCGAGTTGGAGGCCGAGGCTGGCTTCGCCGGCATTGACGAGGACGGGGAGGCTCCAGCGGCCGTCGGCCTTTTTGACCATGATGACGCCGTAACCGTCTTTCACGCCGATGAGGAAGCCGGCCCTGAACTGGTTGAGGATCAGGACGGCCTTGGCGCGCTGCCAGGCTTCCTTGGCGGGTTTGCCCTGCAATTCCTGGAGCACGGCCTCGCACGATTCGATGCGAGTGACGAGTTCGGCGCGGGTGGGCTCGGCGCGGGCGACGAGGGCACCGAGGAGCGCGGCAAGGGTGAGGGTCAGGAAGTGTTTCATGGCGATGCGGAGGGACGGAAAGGCCGGAATGTAGGCAGGCGTCACCGCGAATGGAAAGCGCGGAGTGCGCCCACTTGTTCACGGCTCCCCGGCGCGGACAAAACGCGGCGTGCGAAGTTCCGGCCGGACGCTGCGCGACCCGGGCGGCGCGGAGGGCCGCGACTCAGTGCCGCACGAGACCGATGCGCTGCAGCTCCTGCGCGAGCCGCTGGGTATCCAGCGCCGGCAAGTGCAGCCGATCGAGGGACGGAGCGCGGAAGACCGGCCGGTTCCACAGCACGTCGGTGCGCGGCATCGTCTGCACAAAGGCGGAGGGCGCGGGCGGCGGCGGGAGGTTGGGCACGGGAAGATGCATCGGGAGTTGTTGGGATGCTGAGTGACCGGTGACGGCGGCGTTTGTGCCGCGATCTGCGGTCAAAAAAGGTTTTTTCCCGAATCAAGGCCGGGCGCGGAGGCGCGGTCCCAGATGGGCGGTGAATGGCAGCTCGTCGTGAGCCCATTGCAGCGCAGGCAGCGCCGGCGGACGAAAATGCGGGACGAGGCGCGTGTCGTTCTGCCGGCCCGGCACCCGGCGCACGCCGAGGATTACGGGGCGGGCGGCGGACTCAGTCTGGGACTGGGACGAGGATGGATTCATCGTGACAGCGGTCGGGGTAGGCGCGGGTATCGGCACGTCCCGTGAGCGACTAAACAAAAATGTGCCCTTGCCGAGCGGACGTGCGCCTCTCAACTTCGGCGGCCTTGCTT
Organism: Opitutaceae bacterium; assembly: GCA_030693515.1. Classification (GTDB taxonomy): domain Bacteria; phylum Verrucomicrobiota; class Verrucomicrobiia; order Opitutales; family Opitutaceae; genus ER46. The sequence continues at coordinate 10,828 of JAUYAK010000099.1, read as the reverse complement.
CCACCCCTCCGCGCCACTCTTCCCCTCGTTTCGTAGCGGTGCCACCGTCGGATTCACGCGCATGAGCGTGCCGCGGCTGGCTATCGCCTCCCACTTCCCCTCCAACTCAACCACCCTGTCCCCTCCAATACATGAGCAATGCACAAGTAGTTAACGACGCAGTCGCGCCCAACGCCAAACGGCTGTTGTGGGCCGGCTTCATGGCCATCCTCGCCGCCGGCGTGGGCTTCGCCCTTCGCGGTGGCATCATCGACAACTGGGGGGCCGAGTTCGGCTTCACGGCCACTCAGCTCGGCGCGCTCAATGGCGCCGGATTCACGGGATTCTGCTTCGGCATCATCCTCGGCGGTGTCGTTTGCGACAAAATCGGTTACGGCCCGCTCGTGATTGTGGCCTTTGCGCTCCACGTGATTTCGGGCGTGGTAACTTTCATGGCCGGTGGCCCGGCTGCCTACACCATCCTGTTCTGGGGCATGTTCCTCTTTGCGTTTGCGAATGGCACCCTCGAAGCGGTGGCGAATCCGCTCGTAGCGACTCTTTTCCCGAGCAACCGCACCCACTACCTCAACATCCTCCACGCTTCGTGGCCGCTCGGCATGATCATCGGCGTATCGCTCGGCTGGTGGTTGGACGACGTGCTGAAACTCAGCTGGCAGATTCAGCTCTCGCTCTATCTCATCCCCACCGCGATTTACGGCCTCATGTTCATGGGCCAGCATATGCCCAAGTCCGAGGCATCCGCCAAGGGTGCGAGCTTCTCCGACATGTTCAAGGACGTCGGCCTGCTCGGCGCGCTCGTCGTTGGTTTTCTGCTATCGTTGTTCATCGCCGGCACCTTTGGCGTTTCTGACACGGTTGGCCGTATCATTGCCGGCGTGCTTGTGATCGCGGTCGGCCTAGTGACCAAGTTCTCGTTCGGCTCGTTCCTGCTGTTCTTCCTCTACATCGCGCACGCCATGGTGGGCGCGGTCGAGCTCGGCACGGACGGCTGGATTCAGAACATCACCGGCAACCTCTTTACCTCGGAGCAAGGCAAGGCGCTCTTCCTCTGGACTTCGGCCATCATGTTTGGCCTGCGGTTCTGCGCCCACTGGATTGAAAAGACCCTCAAGCTCTCGCCGATCGGCCTGCTGCTCGTGTGCTCGATTCTCGCGGTCGTGGGCCTCCAGATGGCGAGCACTATGCAGACCTTCGTCATGGCGCTCGTTGCCCTCGGCATCTACGCGGTCGGCAAGACCTTCTTCTGGCCCACGATGCTCGCGGTGGTCTCGGACCGCTTCCCGCGCTCCGGTGCGGTCGCCATGTCGATCATGGGTGGCGTCGGCATGCTCTCCGCCGGCTTGATCGGCGGCCCCGGCCTTGGCTTCGGCAAGGACAAGTTCGCCGCCGAAGCCCTCCAGGCTTCCAGCCCCGCGGCCTACGCGGAAGTGAAGGCCGCCGAGCCCTCCAAGTTCCTCGGCATCTTTGAAGCCGTGCCGATCGACGGCAAGAAACTCGCCGAGGCCAAGGAGGCCAAGGACAAGACCCCGAATCAGAAGGCGGTCGTCGCGGCGGACCAAGCGGGTGATCGCAAGACCCTCAAGTTCGATTCCTACATCCCGGCGGCGATGGCGGTCATCTACCTGCTAATGCTGCTCTATTTTAAGGCTATCGGCGGCTACCGCGCCGTGAAGATCGAGGAGCAGAGCACGTAGTCGCGGATCGGTTCGTTCGCTCACCACTTCAAGGCCGCGCCTCAGGGCGCGGCCTTTTTCTTTCTCGCGGGCGATGGCCCGCGGATTCCCGGCGGCGGCGGGGCGATGCGACCGCGGGCCCGTGAGGGCTCGGGCCGGCACGCGTTCCGCCGCCACCGGGTAGAGTGATGCCGCGCGCTACGCCGCGCGGGCGAGCCGCCTCGGCTCCATCGCCCGCACGACCTTCGGGATGATCACGGTCAGCACGCCGCCCGAAATCTCGGCCGTCATGGCCTCGAAGTCGAACGCCGTGCCCAGCCGCAGCCGCAACCGATAATCATGCTGCACGCTCTCGAGGTGCAGGGCGCTGAAGTTGGAGCGCACAAAGCGCTCCTTGCGCGCGGTGACAGTGAGGTCCGCGCCGCGGCCTTCGATTTCCACCCCGCGGGCGCTTACGCCGGGGATGTAGACCGTCAGCCGCATGGCGTCGCCGCTGTCCTGCGTCTCAAAGGCGGGCTCGCGCAGCGGGTCCACGGGGGACGCGACAGGTGCGAGGGCCTTGAGCGAAGTGATGCTCGGAAGGGTCGAGGTGATGGAGTGCATGGGAGGAGATGGGATGGAAACGTGCTCCCCTCGGTGGTCTGGATGACCGCCGGGCTTCACAGGGGCTGAACGTTTCCGAGGATTTCGGAGGTTCAGTTCTGGGTGCCCGGGCCGGTGAATTTATTCCAAACGGAAAAAACGACCGCTCGCGGCGCAACCCAGCGCTGCTGGCCCTGCATAGGGCAGGGGCCGGCGGAGCGGATGGGATGTTGGAGCGACGCGGTCATGGATGAATCTTGAGTTATCCTGTCCATTGCAGCCGGTGTGCCAAGCGGAAATACTTTTGTGCCCGTGAAGATTGCGTGACGCTGATCCGGTCCCAAGCCTCGCCGCATGAGCGCACCGCACGACTCCGCTACGACTGTCGCCGACCTCAAGGCTCGCGTGCTCGCCTTTGTGCGCGAGCGCGACTGGGAACAGTTTCACAACCCGAAAAACCTCAGCATGGCCCTCGCCGCCGAGACCGGCGAACTGATGGAGCACTTTCTCTGGGCCACGCCTGCGCAGTCCGTCGCCATCGCCGCCGATCCCGCCAAGCGCGCGAAGATCGCCGATGAACTCGCCGATGTCGTCATCTACGCGCTGGGTTTCGCCAACGTCACCGGTCTCGACCTCACCGCCGCCATCGACGCCAAGATGGCCGCCAACGCGAAAAAATATCCCGTCGAGAAAGCCAAGGGCCGGTCGGAGAAATACACGGAACTGTGATCCAAAGTAGGGCGGGTCGGTGACCCGCCCTTTTGCCGCTGAGTGTCCGCACCGAGGGCGGGTCACAGACCCGCCCTACTTCAAAAATCTTCTCACGCCTTCGGCCGAAACACCTTCATCGCCGCCTCGTTGGCCTCCAGCCGCGGCCCGCCGATGAGATCAATGCAGTAGGGAATCGCGGGAAAGACCGCTTCGAGGTTTTCTCGGATGGCCTTGGGCCGGCCCGGGAGATTCACGATGAGAGTCTGGCGGCGCACGCCGGCCGTCTGCCGCGAGAGGATCGCGGTCGGCACGTAATTTAGCGAGGTGGCGCGCATCAGTTCGCCGAAGCCCGGCAGCTCCTTGTCGATCACGTCGCGCGTGGCCTCGGGCGTCACATCGCGCGGCGCCGGGCCCGTGCCGCCGGTCGTGACCACGAGGCAGCAGCCGGACTGGTCCGCCATGCGCCGCAGCTCCGCGGCGATGATCACGCGCTCATCGGGGATGACCTTGTAGTCGGTCTCAAACGGCGTCGCGAGCCACTCGCGCAACAGGGCGAGGCAGGCCTGGCCGGGCGTGTCTTCGTAGATGCCGGCGCTGGCGCGGTCGGAGATGTTGAGGACGCCGATTTTGATCATGAAACGAAATTAACCACGGATGGACCCGGATGGACACGGATAAAAAAACAAGCGCTCCCCTCCGTGTTTATCCGGGTCCATCCGTGGTTGAAAACTGCCGGATGATTTCCTCCGGCTTAATCCCCCGCTCCCGCAGCGTCCGGAGCGCGAGCGCATCGTGGCGCTTCGCCAGCCGCTCGCCGCGGTCGTCGAGCATCAGCGGCGCGTGGGAGTAGGCCGGCGCCGCGTGGCCCAGCGCGCTGATCAGCAAGAGCTGGCGAAACGTGCTCTTGATCAGATCGGCCCCGCGCACGACCTCGGTGATGCCGAGTTCCGCGTCGTCCACCGCACAGGAGAGCTGGTAGCTCGGCACATCGTCTTTTCGCCAGACGAGGAAATCGCCGAAGTCGCGCCCCGCCACCGCGCGCTGCGGGCCGAATTTCCCATCGGCAAACGCGATCGCCTCGCCGTCGGGCACGCGGAAGCGCCAGTTGACGCCCACAATCGACCCGAGCGGCGGCAGCGGCACGTCGGCCGGCGGACGGAACTGCGGCGGGTAAACCGGCTCATCATCCGCCCCGCCTTCGTGCGGCGCGGCCACCGCGTCGAGCACATCGCGCCGCGTGCGCGTGCAGGGGAAAATGAGTCCCGCCGCATAAAGTTTTTCGAGCGCGGCGCGGTAGCGCGGCAGCCGGGCGCTCTGCGCGATCACGGGCTCCTCCCAAGCAAACCCGAGCCAGCGCAGGTCTTCCAGCATCGCCTCCACGAAATCCAACCGGAACCGCCGCGCATCAAGGTCGTCGTTGCGCAGCAGCAGCGTGCCGCCCGCCGCGCGCGCCCGCTCCGCCGCGATCCAGAAGGTGCGCGCGTGCCCGAGGTGCAAGTGCCCGGTCGGCGACGGCGCGAGCCGGCCGCGATATTTTCCGGAGGAAGAAACCACAGATGGCCACAAATGAACACGGATTGTCCCAAGCGCTGCAATCGTGCTCCGCGGATTTTATCCGTGTCTATCCGTGATCATCCGTGGTTAAAATCAACCGTGACCAAGCTTCTCTGCGTCTATTGCGCCTCAAGCGACCGGCTTGATCCAAAATACTACGCCACCGCCGCCGAGCTGGGCCGCGAACTCGTCGCGCGCGGCTGGGGCCTCGTTTACGGTGGCGGCAAGACCGGCATGATGGGCGCGATCGCGCGTGCCGTCACGCAGAGCGGCGGCCGCGTCGTCGGTGTTATCCCCGAATTCATGAAGGCCCGCGAACTCGCCTACGACGCGGCCGACGAACTCGTCACCGTCATCACCATGCGCGAGCGCAAGCTGCTCATGGAGACGCGCGCTGATGCCTTCGTCGCACTCCCCGGCGGCTGGGGCACGCTCGAGGAGATCATGGAAATCCTCACCCTGCGTCAGCTCGACGTCGTGCGAAAGCCCTGCGTCTTCCTCAACCAGGACGGCTTCTACGATCCGCTCCTGCGGCTCTTCGACACGATGCTCGCCGAGAAATTCTTCAAGCTCTCGAACATGGACCTCTTCCGCTCTGCCGCGACCGTCCCCGACGTCTTCGCCCAAATCGAGGCCGCCGCCAGCGCGAAGCCGGAGGCGAAGTGGTTTGAGACGCGGTGAAGGCTGCGCGCTTTCGCTGTCTTACTTGTGGGAGCGAGCTTGCTCGCGACTCAGCGGGCTCGAATCCAGGAAAAAGTCGCGAGCAAGCTCGCTCCCACAAAAGCATTCAGTTGGCGTGCTCACGGCAAATCCGCCAGCCACGCCGGCTCCGGCAGGCCCTGATTCAGGAACGGCAGAAACCACTCGCGGTCATCGTCCCCGCAAACGAACCAAGGCCACGCGCACTCGGGCGTGATGAGCTTCGCCCGATAAGGATTGAGGTAGGTGTAGAGAAAATAGGGCAGGCGTTTCTCCTCGGGTCGGACGTGGTGCTCGAAGTAACCGGGCTGCCATCGAAGCTCATGGTCGCGCAGCTTCGCAGCGGAGAGTGCTTTTATGCGTGCGATGGCCTGCCCGAGTGCGAGTTTCTGGCCCAACGAGACGAACAGGTGAACATGGTCCGGCATGAGCGTCGCGCAGCGCACCGCCCACACCGCGTCATCCTGTGCCTCCGTCCAATGCCGGATCCGCTCTTGGCCGAGGGCGTCGTTGGTCAGTCCGTGTCGGCGTTTGCCCGTGCAGAACGTCACGAAGTATTCCCGGCCGGGCTCGGAGTAGCGGCCTGCCCGCAGCGCGCGGTAGCCTTTGGCCGGATCGAGTGCCATGGGGATTGAGGTGGGAGCGAGCTTGCTCGCGACTGTGTGGGAGTAAAGGCCTCGGAGTCGCGAGCAAGCTCGCTCCCACAGGAAAGCCACTGGCCAAACCCAATGTGGCCGCGTGTGCAGCAGCCTACCTGTGGGAGCGAGTTTGCTCGCGACTTTGCCTGGGCGCATTTCGCATCGCGCGGTGAAATTGGCCCCTGTCCTCGCCCTCCTCCGCGCCCATGCCGCGCGTGCTCTCGATCCGCACGAGGCGGCGATGACGGGTGAGACGATCCGGTTCGTCGAACAACACGCTGATTGCCTGCTGCGCACCTGCGCCCCCGGCCACCTCACCGGCTCCGCTTGGATCGTGAATGCCGACCGCACGCGGACGCTGCTCACGCACCACCACAAGCTCGACAAGTGGCTCCAGCTCGGCGGCCACGCCGATGGCGACGCGGACCTTGCCGCCGTGGCGCTGCGCGAGGCGCACGAGGAGAGCGGCCTCACGCGCCTCCGGCTCGTGTCGCCCGCGATCTTCGATCTGGACCGTCACTTGATTTCCACACGGAAGACCGATCCGGCTCACTGGCATTTCGACCTGCGTTTTGTGATCGAGGCCGATCCGGCGGAGCCGCTGGTGATTTCAAGCGAGTCGAAAGACCTCGCGTGGGTGGACCTCGCGCGCGTCACCGCCCTCAACCCCGAGGAGTCGATGGCGCGGATGGTGCGAAAGACCTCGGCGTGCTGAGCTCGGAAGGTAGGAGCCCGCTTGCGGGCGATTCTGCCCGCCGGTCGCCTAGCGACGCCATATCCCATCGCGCGCAAGCGCGCTCCTACGGCGCTATTTCGACGCCTCCTCTGCCTGCCCTACCGCCACACTAGCACCAGCTCCTCCTTGCGCACCCAGCCGGTCTGGCCGTGGGCGAAGCGGAGGCGGGTCCAGCCGAGCAGGTCCTTTTCCGCGATCGCGAGGCTGCCGGCGGCGAGAGTTGTGGTCTTCTGTGTGGTGTCGGCCTCCGTCGGGATCGAGCGCAGGGTGCCGGCGCGCGCGACAATCACGGCGGCGGGGTCCGCGGCTTCGCCGTAGGCCGACCAGCCGGCGATCGCGGCGCCGGCGACCAGCAGCGCGAGCATCGCGACCGTGAGCGAGCCGGCGATCCAAGCGCGTCCGCGGAGACCGTAGGCTCGGGTGAGCAGCGCGACCAGCGCGAGGGCCGCCAGCCCGGCGGCTCCGATCGCGATCATCTGCCATACGGCGGGCGAGTGGTGCTCTGCGAGGGTGGGGAGGGCGGCGGGGGCGACGAAGGCGAGGAGCGGTCCGGGCGCGGTGCCGGTGTGCTCGCTGCCGTGGCGGAACTGCCAGCGCACGGCGGGGTGCGCCGGATTCTGCACAAACGCGGCGGCGCTGTGCGCGGCGGCCTCGGGCGCGCGCGCCTGCTGCGCGAGGGCGAGCGCGAGGTTGTGGCGCGCGATCCAGTCGGAGGGGTTTTTCGCGACGGCGGCGCGCCAGCTCTTCTCGGCCGCGGCAAAATCGCCCTTGCGGTAGGCGGCCAGGCCCGCGGGCTCGGCGGCGCGCAGCAGCAGGGCGCCCGTGCCGAGGAGGAGGGCGAGGCTGGCGGCAAACGGCAGGAGGTTCCGGGGCAGGAAAAGGCGCAGCGGGTTGAAGCCCGGCACGCGTTGCGCGGCGAGTGCGGCGCGCGCGCGTGGCACCCAATCGGTGGGCAGTTCGGTTTTCACACCGTAGAGCGCGCGGTCGGCCTCGGCCCAGAGCGTGGCCCACGTGCCATCGCCCAGTGTCTCTGCGCGAGGAGCGGCGTGCGCGACTTGCCGAAGCACGGCGGTGTCGTGCTGCCACTGAAGAAGAAGCTGAGAGTCCGGAGCTGAGAGCTGAGAGTTCCCAATCTTCCCAATCGTCGCGGCCAGCCGCTCGCGGGCTTCGCGGCGCGGGCGCGCCGGATCGGTGGCGTGGGCGCGGCGCGCGGCGAGGAACGCCCAGCACGCGAGGGCCAGCGCGAACGGTGCGAGCAGCAGCAGGAGAAAATCCCGCGCCGCCAGCGGCGTGCTCGCCTTGCCGGCTCCGGGCAGCGGATCGCGGGGGATGGCGCCGGGCGGCGGCGGGGCGACCGGGGTTTTCTTCGGCGGGGCGCTGGCCGTATCGGGTTCGCGGTTGCCGTCAGTCTTGGGCGTGCCGGTTTCGTCGGTCCCGGGCGTGGGCGTGATCGCGAAGCGCGGGGCGACGGGCCCGGTGATCGTGACCCTGGTCTTGGGCGCGGTGAGGGTCTTGTAAGCGCCGGCCTTGGGATCAAAATAGGTGAAGGTGACGGGGCCGAGCGCGTAGGTGCCGGCCTTGGCGGGAACGAGCACGACATCCTCGCTCAGCGTGGCGTCGAAGAGCTTGCCCTCGGCGGGCGTGCGCTTCGCCTTCGGCTGCACGACCTGAAAATCGTTGGAGACTTCGCGCGCGGGCAGCGCCGCGAGGTCGGGCCAGTTGCCGCCGCCGCTGAGCTCAAGGGTCCACGTGACGGGTTCGCCGACGGCGGCCTTTTCCGGCACGACCTTGGAGACGAGCTTGAACTGGCCGACCGCGCCGCTGAAGCCCGCCGGCGCCGCGGGGAGCGGCCGCACCTCGATCACGGGTTGATCGGAGGTCACGGAGACTTGCTCCATGCGCGGCTGCGAGAGGAAGCCGAAGCCGATCGTGCCGGTCTGCACGGTGAGAAAATGTGTGGCGGCTTCGAGCTTCTGCGTGTTGGGCGTGCGCGCGATCGCGCGGGTGCGGAAGGAGACGACGACGCGCCGATCGTTGCTGATCGTGGTGTCGTTGATCTCGGGCTTGGACCAGTCCTCGGCGACCAGGGGCGCGGAGTTCCACTCGAAGACGGGCTGGATCTGCGGGTTGGTGCGGCGGGCGGCGGAGAGTTCGTAGCCGAGGCCAAAGACCTCGCCGGCCCACACGCTCGTGCGCTCGGGAATGAGGCGCGCGCTGGCAAACGAATCGACGGGCGCGGCCGGCGCGGCGGCGTTGTAAGCGGCGACCGGTCGCGGACCCTTGTCCGTCCGGACCGTGAACGCGGGGATCGTGACGGGGGTGTTTTGCCGCGCGCGAATCAGGTAGCTGAGCACGAGCGAGCGCGTGACGGCGCCGTTGACGATGCTCGTGTTGCTGCTCTGGCCGACGCGCGTGAACGTGACGCCCGGCACCGCGGGGAGCTGCGGTTCGCCGTCGGGCGCGCAGTCCTCAAAGACGAGCAGGGCGGCCTGCGACACGCCGGAGTCGGCGGGTTCCCAACGCACGGATTGGGCGCGGGCGAGCGCGGCGAGGAGCGGGAGGAGAAGGAAGATGATGAGACGGGCGAGGCGCATGGCGTTACCAATTCTTGCCGGATTTTTTCTCGGCCTTCCGCGGGCCCTCCATCAGTTGGAAGAGCTGCGCGGGCGAGTCCTGGGTGCGGAGCTGTTCGAGTTTCTGCAAAGGCTGCGCGAGCGCGGCGTCGGCCGGATTGCTGACATCCTCGCGGCGATCAGGGGCGCCGCCGACTTTCTGCGTGCTGGGCGGCGGCGGAGGGGGCGGCTGGTCTTTCTTGTCCATGTCGCCAAAGGCGGACTCGCCCTGCGGCTTCGGCGGCGGGTTGTCCTGCTTTTGCTGCGAGGGATCCTGCGGGGATTGATCCGCGGGGTCCGACTGATCCTGTGGCGAGGATTTCTGCTGGCCGGACTTGTCCTGTTTTTTCTGCTGATCGGATTTTTTCTGATCCTGCTTCTGTTGATCCTGGTTCTGCTGGTCCTGGTTTTGGTCGGGCTGGTCCTGTTGGTCGTCCTTTTTTTCGTCCTCAGGCTTTTCGAGCAAGGCCTCGAGTTCCTTCCTCAGCTTGGTCCAGTCGGTCAGCTTCGATCCGGTCTTGATGAGTTCATCGACGGCCTGGATGGCATCGTGCACCGGGCCGGGGATGACGGGCTGGCCGCCTTCCTTGAGGCGCTGGCCCCAGCGGAGGGTTTCGTTGGCGATGTCGGCGTAGTCGCGGGCGGAGAGACGGTCCTGCTCGGCGAGGCGGGCGTAGATTATTCCGAGCAGGGGCGTCTCGGACACCGGGGCGGGCTCCGCGGCGCGGGCCGCCGACGCCAGGGGACAGAGGTCAGAGGTCAGAATGAAAAGGAGCGCGATCCCGGCCGCCTTGCTGGCCGTGGGTGCGACGCGCAGCGCGATGTCGCGCACGCGCGGGCGGACGGGGAACTCGCGGTAGAAACTCACGAGCAGGCACCACAGTCCGAGGGCGAGCGGCCATTGGAAACGTTCGACGAGGCGGACCGTGCGCGTCTCGACAAACTGGCCCTTGCGGCCGGTCGCGATGGTCTCCTCCACGAGCGCCGCGAGATCGACCCAGGTGCTGGCGTCGCGATAGACGCCGCCGGTCTCGCGGGCGATCTGCTGGAGTGTGCCGCTCTCCAGCCGCGACATCACGACCGCGCCGCGATCGTCCTTCACGAACTGGCCGGTGCCGTCGGGAATCATCGCGCCGCCGGCGGTGCCGACGCCGAGGCCGATCACGCGGACGCCCTTCTTTTTCAGATCCTCAATCCGCGCCTTCCATTCGTCGTCGGTCGCCTCGCCGTCGCTGAGGATGATGAGGAAGCGATCGGCCGCGCCGCTGGAGGTGAAGGCGCCGAGCGCAGCGTCGAGCAGGGCGCCGTAGTGCGTGCCGCCCTCAGGCAGGAAATCCGGGCCGAGCGCGGGCAGGAACTCGCGCAGGATCTCGTAATCGGCGCTGAGCGGGCTCTGCAAAAACGCGGTGCCGGAAAACACGACGAGGCCCACGCGCTCGCCGGCGACCTTTTCGAGCAGCGACTGGATGAGGAGCTTGGCGCGCGCGAGGCGCGAGGGCTTCACATCGGGCGCGAGCATCGAGCGCGAGAGATCGACCGCGAGGAGGATCTCGCGCGCCTGATCGAAGACGGGCTCCTCGATGCGGCCGAACTGCGGGCGGGCGAGGGCGACGGCGGCGAGCG
>JAUYAK010000096.1 GCA_030693515.1 Opitutaceae bacterium | reverse complement strand
GGCCGAGGCTGCGGCCGCCGCCCGCGCGGCGGAAACCGCCCGTCTCGCCGAGGCCGCCAAGCGCGATCCGGCGCAGCCGCTGCCCGCCGGGCTCTACGCGGAGTTCGCCACGCCACGCGGCGCGATCACCGCGGAATTGTTCTTCGACAGGATGCCTCTCACCGTCGCCAACTTCACCGGCCTCGCCGAGGGCACGCTCGGCCCCGCGCCCCGCAAACCCTACTTCGACGGGCTGGTGTTTCACCGCGTGGTCCCCGGCTTCGTCATCCAAGGCGGCGATCCCACTGGCACGGGCCGCGGCGATCCGGGCTACAAGTTTCCCGACGAGTTTGCCGCCGGCCTGCGCCACGACGAACCCGGACTCCTCTCAATGGCCAACAGCGGGCCCGACACCAACGGCTCCCAGTTCTTCATCACCCTCGGCCCCGCGCGCTACCTCGATTTCAACCACGCGATCTTCGGCCGCGTGATCCGCGGGGACGACGTGCCGGAAAGAATCCAGCGCGGCGACGCAATGACCGCCGTGAAAATCCACCGCGTCGGCCCCGCCGCGCAGGCCTTCCGCGCCGATGAGGCCGCCTTCGCCGCGCTCGCGGAGCGCCTGCCCCCGAGCACGCCGCCCCATTTCGAGGATCGCACCGCGCTCAACACCGGCACGCCGCCCTTCCAGGCCAAGTATCTCGCCAACCGCCTCGCCAACCTCGCCCGCTTCACCGGCCGCAAAATCTATGTGCGCCTCCTCGACGCCGTGCCGCCCGAGCCCGCCGGCCAGACCGCACAACAAGCCGCCGCCGCCCTCGCCGCCCGCCTCCGCCTCCCCGCCGGTGAGATCCTCGCGTGCTATTTTCACCGCGACCACCAGTGGGCCTTCGTCGGCGCGCCCGCCGATTTCAAACTGCCCAACCTCGACGCCGCCACACCCGAGGCCGCCGCCCGCTCGCCACAACAGCGGATGTATGCCGCCGCCGAAACCGTCGCCTCCGCCCTCATCGATCAGATCGATCCCCAATGAAACCCCGCCGCCTCACCGGCTTCGCCTTCCTCCTCGCTGCCGCCTTTTGCCTCCGGGCCGCGGAGTCGCCGTTGCCCGACGGCCTCTACGCCGAGTTCACGACGCCGCGCGGCGCATTCACCTGCGAGCTGCTTTACCAACAGGCGCCGCTCATGTGCGCCAACTTCACCGGCCTCGCCGAAGGCACCCTCGCGTCGAAGGACGGGAAACCGTTCTATACCGGCCTCACGTTTTACCGCGTCGTCCCTGGCTTCGTGATCCAGAGCGGCAACCCCGGTCTCAAGGACACCGACGACGAGAAGCAGCCGATCCCGCATCACTTCCCCGATGAGTTCGTGCCGGGCCTCCACCACCACGCCGCCGGCATCCTCTCGATGGCCAACGCCGGCCCCGACACCAACAGCTGCGAGTTCTTCCTCACTCTCGCGCCGACCAATCGCCTCAACTACCTCCACAGCGTCTTCGGCCGCACGGTCCGCGGCCTCTCCGTGCTCGCGCAAATCAAGCAGGACGATCCCGTCGCGATCAAAATCCTGCGCGTCGGCCCGCTGGCGCGCGCGTTTCGCAACGACCCCGCGACCTTCGCCGCACTTTCGGCCCAGACGAAGAAATATTCCGCCGTCCCGACCGCGACCAAGGAGCCCACGCTCACCTCGCATTTTCACGACCCCGACAAACTCCTGCCCACCGAGCCGCCGCGGGCGAAAAATTTCAACTCCAAGCTCGCCAACTTTGAGCGCGCGACCGGCGTGCGGATCGTCGCCCGCCTCTATGCCCAGGAGCCGCCCGCCGCCGAAGACAGCGCCCCCGGCAAGTTCATGCGCGCCCTCGCCGCCCAGCTCGGCACGGCCCGGGACGGCATCCTCGTCGCGCACTTCGCCGACGACGACTGGCGCATCTGGATCGGCGACACCCTCACTGCTCAGTTCGTCGGCCGCCCGACCACGGCCGCCGATCTCGGCGAAGACGGCGCGCTGCACGACGTGAAGGAAAAGCTCCTAGATGCCGCCGAAGCCGAAGGCGACGCCGCCTACGAGCAGCAGAAAAAATCCTCCCCGCCCGACAAACAACCCCCGCCCACCCAACGCCTCAAGCTCCAGACCGACGCCGTGCTCGACGCGCTGATCCTGAAGTTCGAGCCGCGTTGAAGCACGCTGATGAAACTCCTCGTCACCGGCGCGTCGGGGTTTGTCGGCGGCAAGCTGATCGAGCGGGCCCGCGCCGTGGGCGGATGGGAGACGTTTGGCGTCGGGCGCCGCCCGCTCCCTAATCGCGACTACGCTTCGCTCGATGTCAGCCGGCCGTTCAGCCTGAACTTTGATCCTGAGGTGGTCGTGCATGCGGCGGCGCGATCGTCGCCGTGGGGGTCGCGCGCGGAATTTCTCCGGCACAATGTCGAGGGCACGCGCCACGTCATCGATTTCTGCGCCCGCCACGGCCGGCCGAAATTGATCTACATCTCCTCATCCTCGGTCTTCTACCGCAACGTGCACCAGTTCGACCTCAGGGAGACCTCACCCATCGGTCCGGGCTTTGTGAACATCTACGCGGAGACCAAGTTTGGCGGCGAGGAGCTCGTGCGCCGCTACGCCGGCCCGTGGGCGATTCTGCGACCGCGCGCGGTGTTCGGGCCCGGGGACACGGTGCTCTTCCCGCGGATCCTGCGCGCGGCGCGCGCGGGCCGCCTGCCGTATTTCACGACGGATGGCCCGCCGGCCGTGGGCGACCTCATCTACATCGACTCGCTCAGCGACTACATCCTCCGCACCGCGCGCGACCCGGCGATTACGGGCGACTTCAATCTGACCAATGCAGAGCCCATCCCCATCATGGCGCTCCTGCTGGAAATTTTTCGCGAGCTGGGTATTCCCGCCCCACGGCGAAAATTACCCGTGCACCGCGCCCTCGCGCTGGCGGGCGCGATTGAGGCGGTTTACCGCGCCCTGCCCTTCCTAGGCGAACCGCCGATCACGCGTTTTGGCGTCGGCGTGTTCGCCTACTCCAAAACGTTCGACGTGAGAAAAGCCCTCGCCGCCCTCGGCCCCCCTTCGGTTCCGCTGCGGGAGGGCATCGCACGTTTCGTTGCCTGGCAGCGCGCACAGCCCGTCTGAGTTCAAGCGCCCGCCGGCCGTGTCTCACAGCTCCATCGTCAGCGTGGTGGCGTAGTCGGAGCGGTCCGCCTTTTCCGGATGGTTGATAAAATAGAGAAGGTGCGGGCGCATCACATCCAGCGGCGTGGAGGTGAACTTCGCCCCGCCGAAGCGATCGATGTTCTCCTGCTGGCGGCGCAACACATCCTGATCCTGGCGCAGCACCCGGCCGAAGACGGCGCGCAGCACGCTTTTCTTCAACCATGCCGGGGCCATCTTTCGCGGGGTCGAGATGCACGAGTGAATCAACACCGTGCGCTCGTCGCAGGGCGTGAACATCGAGGTGAGCAGGAACTGCGGCCCCGCGGGCCCGGTGTATTCGAGCTGCGCCGTCCCCGGTGGAAAGAAGCGCCCGATGCTCGTCTGCCTCCGCCCCTCCATCAGGCGCGGGATGAGCCCGTCGGGCCGCGCATTCTCCTGGTAGATCGCCTCCACGCCCTCGGCGTCGCGCCGCACGTTCACTCCCACTGTCCGGCGCTTCTGCGCCCGCCGCACGAGGCCGGCGTGGGCGAAATGCGGATGGCAGGCGTCGAGGAGATTTTCCACCCCGTCGAGCAACGCGCACTGCGCTGTCGCCGCCCAGAGAAACGTGTCGAAACGCAGATCGCCGAGGGCCACGTGCCGGTTGGGCGGAAACGCTTCGGGCGTGGCTTCATTTTTTCCGACCCACACCCACACGAGCCCCTCGCGCTCCGCCACACGCACCGCTTCCGCGGCCTGGTGCGGATGCTCGCACGCCGCCGGCAGGCCCGGAATGCGCCGGCAGACGCCGCCGGCATCGAACGCCCAGCCGTGATACGGACACTCGATCAAATCGCCGGTCACGCGGCCCTGCGAGAGCGCTGCGTTGCGATGCGGGCAGCGATCGATCAACGCGGCGATCTTTCCCGCCGCGCGGAAGAGCACGATCGGCACCCCGAGGATCGTGCGGGGCAGCGGGCGCGCGCCGACCGCCGCCGCGGTGCAGGCGACGAACCAATGCGGGCGAAGCGAAGCCAGCGACGGGGTCATAGCCTGAGTTTCCGCATCAGCGGCACGCCGAGGCCGTTGACGACGGTGCGCAGCGCGCTCACCGCGGCGCGCCGGCCCGCCGAGAGATGCCGGTCGAAGATCGCGCTGTATTCGATGAAGGGCCGCCCCCCGCGCAGGCGTTTGAACTCGGCCGCGCCTGAGCTGAGGTTGAGACGGTGGCCATGCCGCTGCGCGAATTCATAGGTCAGCGCCATCAGCAGCCGGTAGAGCCCAAGCCGGCGGTCGCGCACCGTGTCGTAGCCCACGATGGGCGCGGTCACGACGCCATCGATGGTGAACAAGCCGAGCACGCCGTCCAAGACTCCATCATCGCCCCGCAGCCCGAAAAAAACCATGACACCGGACTGATGGCAGAGCTGGAGGTAGTGCGGCGTGAACACGGGGTTATGCTGGGAGTATTTTTCGATGTAGAGCAGCCGATAAAGTTCGGCCATGCGCACGTAGTCCGACTCGCCCAGCCCCGCGCCGTCCACGACGCGATATTGCGACAGCGCCCGGAGCCGGCCATCTTCACGGGCGTTGAGAGTCCGGGCCCACGTCTCCGCGAGCCGTTCGTAGCAATAGACCTGACGGCTCGCCACGAGCCAATAGCGTGCGGCGGCAAACTGCCGCAGCAGCGCGGCGTTGCTCCAGGTGTTGAGCGAGCGGAAGCAGATGAAGTGATCGGGAAAGTGCGCGGCCAGATAATCCGCGATGCCCGCGACCGGCAGGTCGGCCTTCGCCGGATAGAGATTCGTCGAGAGCATCCAGTTGTTCACATGGACGATTCGGTTGATGTGCACCGCCTTCAGCATCGCGCCGGCGGCATCGGCGACGAAGCCGAGCGCCGCGCGCGCGGCCGCGCTGTCGATCAGGCGCAGCTCCTCTTTCGCATACGGGCAATAGGCCGTGTAAGGCGAGCAGAAGTAGGTGTTGTCGTAGTCCGCGTCGTTGATGGTCACGGGCAACACCCAGTCGTCACCGCGCAACACGCGCACGGTCGTGTGCAAATTGGCAATGAACCGCTCCGCACCCTCGCGGGCAAACGCCTCCACGTAGGCGCGCAGCCGCGCGCTGCCCGCAGGCCAGTCGGCATCCGTCATCTCGCGCGGATCGCACAGCCTCATGGTCCGGGGATTTCTTCGCCGTCCCACTCGATGTCGCGCGTAGACGCCGCCTGTGGCGTGACGCCGCGCCGCGCGGCCAGCGCGAGCGTCGCCGCGAGCCCGGCAAAAACAAAAAACGCCGGCGCCGGATCACGCCACGTCCACAACACCTCGCGCGCGCGCCGCCCGTCCTTCACCCAACGTCCGAACTCCCGGCTGCGGATCGCCTGCCACGCGCCGATGGTCGCCATCGCCGCGCCGAGCATCGAGGGCCGGTCGCACGAGGGCCGGACCACGTCTGCCGTCGAACCGTCAAAAGCCGCCGCAAGCGCGGCACCACCGGCGAACAGATGCAGTCCGCTCGTCGCGCGCGGATTGCACTCGATCACATGCACGCCGCCGTCCGGCGCCTCGATGAAGTCGAAGGCGATCTGGCCCGTGTAGTTGAGCTTCGCCGCGAGTCGCGCCGTGAACTCCTCGATCGCCGGCCGCCGCACCGGTTCAAAATAAAAACCCGAGCCGCGCCCGGCGCGCCATGCCGGCGCGTAGAGCGCGTGGGCCGTGAGCCGGCCGCCGCGCACCACCGCGTAACTGCACAGCTCGCGCCCGGCCACGAAGCGCTGCGCCACCCAGGGCCGCGCGGCCGTCGGCGCGATCGCCCGCAGCGCTGCGGACGTCGGCCGCACGAGCGTGTGCACCGCAAAGCGCGAAAAGGCCGGCTTGAACACGAGCTCCTCCGGCCGCACCGCGATCGCCGCCAGCTCGGCCGGCGAACCGACCCGCCACGTCTCGGGCACGCCGGCCCCCAGCCCGCGCGCCACCGCCATGAACCGGCCCTTGTCGTGCAGCTGCGCGAGCAGTTCGAAGTCCGGGCAGAACAGCTCCGCCACTCCGCGCAAATCGGCCGCATGGCGCCCCAGATAAAACACCTCCTCGCACGTCGGCACAATCAGGTCGATTCGCTCGCGCGCCACGGTTTCCCGGATGGCCCGGGCAAAGGCCCGGGGCTCCTGCCGCGGCGGCGGCACGCGCACCGCCTTGGCCGCGGCCCGTGTCGCGCGGGCCAAAAAAAACGGCGCGCTGTCCGCCACGACCACATGCGACCCGGCCGCGGCAAAGCTCCGCGCCAAGTCCACGGCGACCGGTGCCCGCCCTCCCGTGATCAGGACGCGTTTCATTTCCGGGCGAGCGTGCAACCCGCGCGGCCGGCCGCAATCTGATCCCTCTCGGGTCCGGGCTCGCCTCAGCCCGCGACTTGGCCTTGATCGCGATTGCCCGCATGCAGCAGCATTTTCGCATCACCGGCACCGGTGGCTATCTCCCCCGCAAGGTCATCACCGCCGCGGAGCTCGACGCCCGCCTCAACCTCGAACCCGGCTGGACGCTCCGCCACACGGGTGTGGCGACCCGCCATCAACGCGCGCCTGACGAGACGGCGACCGCCATGGCGCGGCACGCCGCGCTCGCGGCCATCGCCGCCGCCGGACTGACGTTGCGCGACATCGATGCGATCGTCGACGCCAGCACCTGCCAGCAGCAGCCCATCCCGAGCAACGCCGCGCTCCTCCACAAAGCCCTCGGCCCCGAGGTGCGCGGCGCCGCCGCGGTCGATGTCCACGCCACCTGCCTCAGCTTCGTCGTCGCGCTCGCCACAGCCAACGGCTGGTTTGCCTCCGGCCTCTACCGCCACGTCCTGATCGTCAGCAGCGAGACCCCGCTCGACGGCGTCAATTGGGCCGATCCTGCCAGCGCCTGCCTGATGGGTGAAGGCGCGGCGGCCGCCGTCCTCACCCGCGCGACCGCCCCCGCTGGCGAATGCAGCTACGGCTACGAAACCTTCGGCGAGCACGCCCACGTCTGCGAGGTCGCCGGCGGCGGCCATCGCCTGCCGCCGTTCGCGTTCAGCGTGGAAAACGAGGCTCGCTACCGCTTCTTCATGGACGGCCCGAAACTCCACAAGATCGCCAGCCGCCACCTGCCACCGCTCGTGGCACGCATTCTCACGGAGGCGCGGGCCGATCTCGCGGCGTTGCACGTGATCCCGCATCAGGCCTCCGGCCCCGCGGTCGAACTCCTCGCGCGCCGCCTCGGCATCGCGCGCGAGCAGCTCCATGTCGGCCTCGCCGAGCACGGCAACCTGGTCGCCGCCGGCATCCCCTACGCCCTGCACACGGCCCGCGGAACAATCCCCGCCGGCTCCCGCGTGCTGATGGTCGGCACCGCCGCGGGCTATTCCCAGGCGGCATTTGTTTTCACCCTCTGACGGCGGCAACCCGCGCGCCGCCCGACTCCGATGGAAGTGCGTTTCTTCAACGGTGGCCATTGCCGCCAGCTCCTCGCGATGGCCGACCGCCGCACGTGGCGGATCGGGGCCTTCCATGCCGTCTTCCTGGCCGTCGCCCACCCGCGCCACGGCTGGGTGCTCATCGACACGGGCTACGGCACCAGCTTCGCCGCGGCCACGCGCACCTGGCCGCGCTGCCTCTACCGGTGGGTCACTCCGGTCGAAGCCCGCACGCCCACGGCCGAAATCCTCCGCACCCACGGGATCGCGCCTGAGGCCATCCGTCACATCATCCTCACCCACTTCCACGCCGACCACATCGGGGGCACGCGGGAGTTTCCCGCGGCGACGTTTCACCATGCCAAGGAGGCGCTCGCGCCGCTGCAGGCGCTGTCGCCGCTGGCGCAAACCCGCCACGCCTTTCTGCCGGCGCAACTGCCGGAGGATTTCGCGGCGCGCGCCGCACCGATCCCGCTGACGCGCTTTCGCGCCGAGAGGACAACGGGTTTTCCCGCCCATGATCTCTTCGGCGATGGCTCGCTCATGCTGCTCGACCTGCCGGGCCACGCGCCCGGTCACCTCGGCGTGCTGATCGCTTCCAACCGCGGCCCGCTCCTCTATGCGGCCGATGCGTTCTGGCACCACCGCCAGATCGACGAGGATATCGCTCCGCTCCTGCCCGCGCGCATCGCGATTCACGACCACCGCGCCTACACCGCGACAGTCGCAAGGCTGCGCGTCTTGCAGCGCACCACCGGCCTGCGCATCCTGGCCTGCCATTGCCCTGCCACGCAAACGCGCGTCGGCCGCTAATGCGGTTGCCGCCGCCGCGGACGCGACCAAGTTGCCCCCATGAAGCTTGCCGCATTGCTTGTCCCGCTGCTGCTCCCGCCTGCCCTCATCGCCGCCAACCCTGCGCCCCACTCCGCCGTCGCCGCGAAAATCTCCGCCGACTACCCGTTGCTCGACGCGCTCTACCGCGACCTCCACGCGCATCCCGATCTCTCGCTCATGGAGGAGCGCTCGGCCGCCAAAGTCGCCGCTGGGCTGCGCGAGGCCGGCTGCGAGGTCACGGAGAAATTCGGCGGCCACGGGGTCGTGGGCGTCCTGAAAAACGGCCCCGGCCCCACCGTGCTCATCCGCGGGGATCTGGACGGGTTGCCGATGCAGGAGGAAACCGGCCTGCCCTACGCGAGCCAGGCCCGCGTGAAGAACCTCGCCGGGCAGGAAGTGCCAGCCATGCACGCCTGCGGGCACGACATCCACATGACCTGCCTCGTCGGCACGGCCCGCGTCCTCTCGTCGCTGCGCGATCGCTGGTCGGGCACGCTCGTGTTTGTCGGCCAGCCCGCCGAGGAGATCGGCACCGGGGCCCGCGCGATGCTTGCGGCCGGGCTCTACCGGAAATTCCCCAAGCCCGACTTTGCGCTCGCGCTTCACGACAGCGCGACGCTCCCAGCCGGCACGGTCGGCACCGTCGAGGGCTTCGCCCTGGCCAACGTGGACAGCGTCGACATCACCGTGCGCGGCATCGGCGGCCACGGCGCGTGGCCGCACACGACCAAGGATCCCATCGTGCTCGCCGCGCGCATCGTGACGGCGCTTCAGACCATCGTGAGCCGCGAGACGCGCCCGCTGGACCCGGCGGTCGTGACGGTCGGTTCCATCCACGGCGGGACGAAGCACAACATCATCCCGGACGAGGTGAAGCTGCAGCTCACGCTCCGCTCCTACACCGATGCCGTGCGGGAAAACACCCTCGCCGCCATCCGGCGCATCTGCCGCGGCGAGGCCATCGCGGCCGGCCTGCCCGAGGAGCTGCATCCCCTCGTGACCCAGGTCGGCACGCAGTTCACGCCCGCCACGCGCAATGACGTCGCCCTCACCCGCCGCGTGCATGCCGCAATCGCGGGGGCGCTCGGTGCCGACCGCGTGCGCCCGGTCGATCCCGTGATGGGCGGCGAGGACTTCAGCGAATTCGGCCGCACCATGGAAAAGGTGCCGATCTGCCTGTTCTGGCTCGGCGCGGTCGATCCCGTGAAGTTCGCCGAGCACGAGCGCACCGGCGCGCCGCTGCCGTCGTTGCACTCGAGCAAATTTGCCCCGCTCCCCGAGCCGACGATTCGCACGGGCATTGCGGCGATGAGCGCGGCGGCGCTCGACCTCTTGGGGAAAAAGTAGCCGGCGTCCGCGGTGGAGTTTGCCAAGGCCGGCCTGACCGGCCTACGTCTGCGGCTTCCTCCCATGCGCAGCCTTTACGTCCTCCTCGGCCTCGGGGCCTTTCTCGCGATCGCCGCCTTCATCACCCGTTCGGGCGTGATGTGGCGCCAGAATCCCGGCCGGCCGATCAACAGCGCAATGCGCGAGGCGCTCGACCGGCAGCAGCCGCAATGGAGCATCGCGGACGAGCAGATCCTCAACGAGCGCTTCAACACCGCGCGCAAGCTCCCCTCCGGCCTGCGCTACGTCGTGCGCGCGCAGGGCACGGGCGACGCGACTCCGACCATCGGCGCCGAGGTCATTGCGCACTACGAAGGCCGCCTGCTCGACGGCACCGCCTTCGACAGCTCTTACAAGCGCGGCGCGCCCCTCACGTTTCGCGTCGGCACGGGCGCCGTGATCGCGGGCTGGGACGAGGCGTTTCGCACGATGAAACGCGGCGAGAAGCGCACGCTCATCATCCCCTATTGGCTGGCCTACGGCGAAAAGGGCAAAGGCAAGATCCCACCCAAGACCACGCTGATCTTTGAGGTCGAGCTGCTCGACTGGCGGTGAGCCGCAGGGAGCGGCTCAGAGCCCCACCAGCGCGCCGTTGCGCTTGATCCAGCGCTCGGCCTCGCGCCACTCCGGGCAGACTTCCTCGACGCGCGCCCAGAAGCGCTCGCTGTGGTTCATCTCCCGCAGATGCATCAGCTCGTGGTAGATGATGTAGTCGCGCACGAGGTCCGGTGTCTGCACGAGGCGCCAGTTGAGCGAGATGGTGCCGCGCTCGGAGCACGAGCCCCAGCGCGAGCGCTGGTTACGCACGGAGACGAGCTTCACCTCGACGCCCGTCACCGCCGCCAGCTCCCACGCGCGCGCGGGCAGCTCGACCTTGGCGCGGCGCGCAAAGTGCGCCTCGAGCGTCGGCCGCAGGTCCCCGTCGAGGGTCGCGACGCGAAACACATCCGCATCGAGGCAGACCTTGGGCCGCGCCGGTTGGCCCGGCAGGCCGAATGGGTCCATGGTGGCCGCCACACGGATTTCGGTCATCTGGCCGCGCCACAAGACATGGGTGCCGACCGTCCAGATCTCGGCCACGCGCGGACGGCGGCTCTGGCGAAAGCGCGCGCGCTCCAGCCACTCGCGGTTCTCCGCCACGAAACGCCGCGCCTCGCGCTCACTGCCGCGGAGCGGGATCGTCACGGCCACGGTGCCGTCGCGCCGCAGCGTGAGGCGATAGCTCAGCGAGCGGTAGCTCCGCTCAAACACGATCCGCTCTTCCTCCTCCGCAGGCAGGGCAATCCGCTCCAAGGCCGGAGGCACCGGCGAGGGACCGAGAATGGGGAGGAGGATCTGCTGCCCGTGGGCCAACATGCGCTGCGTGGGGGAAACGATTGGGTGAGCTACGTGACGATTTCACGGCGGCGCGTCAATCGCGCGCGCGGAGAATTGCGCGTTTCGACGCGCAGCCGACAGCGATCTGCATTGCCGCCGCGATGGGCGGGCTCCTCCAGCCCTCCGCAGTTTGAGATCGGCGGCCGTTCCAGCGCTGCTAGCATCGCGGTATGAGCCGACTCATCTTCCCCTCGGTCGTGCGCAGCCTGTCGTGCCTGCTCTCCCTCGCCACGACCTTCACGCAGGCCGCCGATATCAGTGCCACCCAGGAACGCGCCGATCGCTTCCTCTCGCTCGTCAACGCTTCCTACCAAGCGCTCGCCTACGTCGAGAGCCAGGCGCAGTGGAAGGCCGCCACCGATGTCACCCCCGCCCACGATGCCGCCTCAGAGACCGCCGGCAAGGCGCGCGCGGCCTTCATCGGCAACCCCGCCCTCATCACGGAGACGAAGGCGCTGCTGCTTTTTCGCCGTGACCTCAAGGAGCTCACCGTCCGCCAGCTCGAGCGCCTGCTGCTCATCGCCTCCGAATCGCCGATGACGAACCCCGCGCTCACCGCCGCACGCATCGAGGCCGAGACCGCGCAAAACTCCACGCTCAACCGTTTCGAGTTCAAGCACGCCGGAAAACCGATCACGGCCAACGAAATCGACAACCTCCTCCAATCCTCCACCGATCTCACCGAGCGCCGTGCCGTCTGGGCAGCCTCGAAGGCGTCCGGCCAGGCGCTGAAGGAGGGCCTCGTGAAACTCCGCGACCTGCGCAACGGCGTCGCGCAGGAGATGGGCTATTCCGACTATTTTTCCCTCCAAGTCGCGCGCTACGGCATGACGACCGACGAGATGCTCCGGATGAACGCCGAGTTCATGAGCGTGCTGCGCCCGCTCTACCTGCAGCTCCACACGTGGACGAAGCACAAGCTCGCGGAGAAATTCAAGCAGCCCGTCCCCCGCCTCATCCCCGCCCACTGGCTCAACAACCGCTGGTCGCAGGAATGGGGCGGCCTCTCCGAAGGCGCCGACCTCAAGCCGTTCTTCAAGGACCGCACGCCCGAATGGATCGTGAAGACCGCGGAGTCGTTCTACACCAGCATGGGTTTCGCAACGATGCCGGCTTCGTTCTGGCCGAAGTCCGACCTCTACCCCGTGCCGGCCGGCGACCAGCGGAAGAAGAACACCCACGCCTCGGCGTGGCACCTCGATCTCGAGGCCGACATCCGCTCGCTCATGAGCGTCGAGCCCAACCCCTGGTGGTTCAACACCGCGCATCATGAGCTCGGCCATGTCTACTACTTCATGAGCTACACGCGGCCCGACGTGCCGCCGCTGCTGCGCGACGGCGCGAATCCCGGCTTCCACGAAGGCTTCGGCGAACTCACCGGGCTCGCCTCCTCGCAGGTGCCCTATCTCAAGCACGTCGGCCTGCTGCCCGCCGACTTCAAGGCCGACGAGACCGCGTTCCTCCTCAACAACGCCCTCGATGGCGGCATCCCGTTCATCTATTGGTCGTCCGGCGTGATGACGCACTGGGAGGCCGATGTCTTCGCAAAGAACCTCCCCGCCGCAGAGTGGAACAAGCGTTGGTGGCACTACGTCCGCGAGTTCCAAGGCGTGGAGCCGCCCGCGCCGCGCGGCGAGGAGTTCTGCGACCCCGCGACCAAGACGCACATCAACGACAACCCCGCCTACTACTACAACTACGCCTTCGCACAGGTCTTCAAGCACCAGCTCCACGATCACATCGCCCGCAAGATTCTCCGCCAGCCCCCGCAGGCCTGCAACTACGCCGGCCATCCGGAAGTCGGCGCCTTTCTCCGCACCATCATGGAAAAAGGAGCGACGACCGACTGGCGCCGGCTGCTCAAGGAGACGACGGGCGAAGACTTCTCCACGCGCGCCATGCTCGACTACTACGCGCCGCTGATGCGGTGGCTCGAGGAGCAAAACCAGGGCCGCACGATCGGCTGGCAGTAGGGCGCGGCTTCAGCCCGCCCCCGGCGCACACCCTGCGCGCCCAACTCGCGGAAACTTATGCCAACGCACTTCAGGAAGGTGGGGCCGCTTCTCTGCAAGCGGCCTGAGTTCCAGCCGGCAAATCGCCCTGCAACCCAGGCCGGCGCGGAGAGCTAGCCCCACCTCGGAGCAGGCTGATCCGTCACGGGACGTTGGTATTACCGCGCCGGGCTGCGCAGGAATTCCAGCAGATCAAAAAACTCCGACTCAGTGAGCGCCGTTTCAAAGGCCGCCGGCATCGGGGAAACCGCGGACGGCGCGACGGAAGCGACGTCGCCCTTCGCCATCACGATCTCCGGGCCGCCCGCGGGATCGGCGAGCCAGACGAATGCGCCATCGTCACGGTGGTTCAGGCCGGATTTCGTCTCGCCGTTTCTCAGCGTGATTGTGGTGAGGCGAAACACGGGATCCACGTTGCGGCTGGGATCGAGGATGTCCTCGACGAGCCGCGGCGTCGCGCGCGAGCCGATGCCATCGAGGCTCGGCCCGAGATTTCCGCCGGTGTCGCGGAAACGGTGGCACGCCGCGCAATGCGTGGCGAAGAGCGGCGCCCCGCGGGCCGCGACCGGCTTGTGACTGCCCGCCGCGCCGAGCCGGGCCGCGATCAGGGCGTCGAGCCGCGCGTCCTCGGACGGCGCGGCACGGGTGAGCTCCTCGGCGCGCGCGCGGATGGCGGCCGGGCGTTTCTCCAGTTGCGTCGCGACATAGCGGTGTTTGAGCAGCGTCGCCCGCACGCGCCCCGCCGCCGCGAGATCGAGGAGATCGGCGGCACCGGCGTCGCTCTTGGCGAGGGCGATGGCAAGGCCCAGCGCGAGATCGGCGGAGGCGGTGGCAAAGGCGCCGGTGAGCGCGGCGCGCGCGGCGGGGCCGGGTGTGACAGACGCGCCGATGACATCGGCGGCGGCGCGACGGGCGGCCTGCGGGGCGTTGCTCGCGAGGACGGTGGCGGCGGTCTCCTCGGTCTCGGGTTCGCCGGGCGCGAGCGCACGGAGCGCGGCGGCGCGGACGTTTTCCGCGGCAGCAGACGCGAGCGCGCGGCGGCGGAGCGGCGCGGCCTTTTCCGGGAGCGCGAGGGGTTTCAGCGCGTTGGCGGCGCGGACGGCGGGAGCGGGCCGGTCGTCGAGCGCGGCGAAGAGTTCGCGTTGCATCCACGCGGCGATGTCGGCGGGCAGCGTGCGATTCGGTTTCGCCGCGATCGTGGCGAGTCCTTCGGCGGCGATGAGGCGTTGCGCGGCGGGCGCGGCCCCGAGCGGGCGCAGCAACGGCGTGAACGCGCCGAACTCGTCCGCGGGCAGTTGCAGCGCGATGTGGCGCGCGAAATCGCCGATGCGCGCGTCGGGGGTCTTGGCCGCGCGCACGTGTCCGGCGAGAAACCGCGCCGCCGCCGGCGTGCCGAGCGCGAGCGCGAGATCGGCGACGCGCGTGGCGTCGCCGGGGCTGGCGGCGGCCCACGCGGCGAGCGTGGCGGCGTCGGCGTCGCGCGCGTGGTTTTTCAACGCGAGGCGCAGCGCGTAGATGAGTTCGGTGTCGGCTTCGGGCGCGCGGCCGAGCATCGTGAGCAGGAGCGGCGCGCCCCACGGCTGCGGGTGACGCGCGAGGGCGTCGGCGATGAGGCGCCACGAATACCCAGGGCTGGCGGGGTGGGGCCGGCTCGGAGAGCCGCCCCCACCTGCGATGGTTGAAAATAATTTCTCGGCGTCATCCGGCAGCCTGTCGCGCGCGGCGAGCACGCGCAGCGCGGCATGGGCGACCGCGCTGTCGGGGCGTGTGAGCGCGCGGCGGAGAAGATCGTCAAGGGAGGTGGTGAGTTCCGATTGAGCCTCGGTCGTCTCTGCCTTGGGCAGCCCAAGTTTTCCCAACAGTTCGCGGTGTCCGGCGCCGTTCGGAGTAATCTGATCGAGGGCAAAAAAGAGCGGCAGCGCGGCGGTTCCGTCGGCGTTCGCATCAGTGCCCGCGACCAAGCGCGAGGCGGCGGAGAATATCGCCGCTACATTGGCCTGGGCGACGGCCGCACGATGAACGCCCAGCAAACGAGCGTCCGGACGGATGACCAAAGCGGCGTGCTCAATGACCGGGGAAAGTTCCTGATAGGCGAGTGAACGCACGACGAGGTTGGAGTCGGAGAGACGAGACACGAGATCGGTGGTGTTCAGTTTTGCGAGGTTCGGCAGCGTGGGCGTGGGAAGCGGCGCGTTGCCATCGAGCCCGCGCCACACGATGCGCCAGATGCGGCCGTGCTTCTGGTCGCGCGCCGGGTGCGTGAGCGGCGCTTCGTAGTGGCCGATGATCGGGTTGTAGAAATCGGCGATCCACAGCGCGCCGTCGGGGCCGAGCTTCACCTGCACGGGGCGAAAGGCGGGGTCGTCGCTCGTGAGGAAATCGGGCTGGCGCGCCGCGATGGGCGTGGAGCCGCGCCACTCCAGGCGCGCGCGGTTGATGCGGCGCGTGACGGGATTGCCGTTGAAGAGGTTGTCGCGGTATTCCGGCGGGAAGTGCGCGGCGCTGTAGTGCGCGAGGCCGGCGATGGCGGAGGAGCCGTGGTCGTCCGTCGTGATCGCCGGCGCAAAGCCGAGGCCGTCGTGCTCTTTGCCGATGCCTTCGTAGTAGCCGCCGGGGATGAGCAGATAGACGGGCTTCGAGTGCGAATCGGCCGTGTAGAGATCGCCGCGGGCGTCGAAGGCGAGGCCGTAGGGATTGGTCTGGCCGTGGACGAACACCTCGAAGCGCGAGCCGTCGGGGCGGAAGCGATAGGTGTTGCCGCTCGTGAGCGTGACCGCGCGGCCAGCGCGATCGACGACCTCGCTCTTGTTGGCGAAGCCGTGCGTGCCGTAAACCCAGCCGTCGAACCACAGCCAGTAGCTCGACGACATGCCGTGCGTGTCCTTGAAACCGAAACCATCGTAGAGCTTCTCGCGCACATCCGCGCGGCCGTCGCCGTCCGTGTCGGTCAGCCGCCAGATTGCGGGGATGGAAAACACGAGCGCGGTGTCGCCCTTCGCTCCCGGTGCGCGCGGGAGCGGCAGGACACCGACGGGAATGTTGAGCCCGTCGGCGAAGACAATCGATTGCCGCGCGCGGCCCGTCGCCGGATCGAAATCGGAGAGCACGCGCACCGTGTCGAGGCCGCGCTCCGGCGGTTCGGGCGGCGTGGAAGCAGCGCGAAACGCGAGCCCGGTATCACCCCACTGCGAATCGAAGGACGCGATCGGTTCGCCGAGTGCGTCGCGCTTCGCGGGCCACGGGTAGAGTTTGGAGCCCGTCACCCACACGCGCCCGAACGAGTCGAACGCGAGGTTGAACGGCTTTTCGAGATCGGGTTCGGCGGCCACGAGCTGGATCTCGAAGCCGGGCGGGAGATGAAACAGCGCGCGGGACTCGGCGGCCGGGAGCAGTTTTGCGTCGGGCGCATCGCCGCGCTGGGCAGAGAGCGGCGCGACGATCAGCAGGCAGAAGAGAGCAAACAGGCGACTGAAACACAGGAAGGAGCGGCGCATGGGGGTGCGTCGAGCAACGTCGCATACGACGCAGATGCCAACGGATTATTTCCCGTAGCGGCTACGCCTTGCGCCACGCGTCGCGGACCGGACGCGTGCGGAGAGCGTTGGCGGCTGAATCGCCGGGAAATTCTTCACGCACCGGATCCCACTTCAGCGGGCGGCCGAGCTCCATCGCGATGGCGCCGAGGTGGAGCGTGGTGCTCAGGCGATGGAGTGCCTCGGCCGTATACATGGGCGGCTGGCCATTCTTCAGGCAGTCGAGGAAATCGCGCTGCTCGCGCGGACGACGCGGCCAGAGTTTGGTGGTCTTCGCGTCGTAGCGGCGACGGAGAATCGTGTCGTCGCTCGCCTCAAGGCGGCCGAGCCAGCCTTTGTTGCCGATCCAGCCGCCGCTGCCCTCGAAGCGGATCGAGGGGACGCCGGCGGTGACTTCCATCGTGACGCCGTTGGCAAAGGTGTAGTCGATTTTGAACGTGCGCGGCACGTCGTTCATCGCGTCGGGCGGAATCTCCCCGCGGCCGGTGACGGCGACGGGGCTCGAGTCCTCGGCAAAGTTGGCGACCTGCGCCGTGTCCACCAAGTGCGCGCCCCAGTCGGTGAGCGTGCCGCCGGAGAAATCGCGGATCTGCCGCCAGACCTGCGGCTCGAGGAGCGAGGGCGAGTAGGGGCGAAACGGCGCGGGTCCGAGCCACAGTTCATAGTTCACGCCCGCGGGCACCGGGGCCGGTGCCTCGCGCGGCACCGGCGGCTTGATCTGCAGGCCGCAGGAGACGTGGCGCAGGCGGCCGATGGCGCCGTTGCGCACGTGCTCGGCCATCATGTAATATTGGATCACCGAGCGATCCTCGAGGCCGGTGGCGAAAAGTTGGGCGCCCCGTTTTTTCACCGCGTCGGC
Source organism: Opitutaceae bacterium (assembly GCA_030693515.1). Lineage (GTDB taxonomy): Bacteria > Verrucomicrobiota > Verrucomicrobiia > Opitutales > Opitutaceae > ER46. The sequence continues at coordinate 36,399 of JAUYAK010000096.1, read as the reverse complement.
GAGCCGGCGGCCCTCCGCGATGGTGAGCGTGGGCTTTTCGCAGAAGACGTGCTTGCCCGCCTCGAGCGCCATGAGCGCCATCGTGACGTGCCAGTGATCCGGCGTGGAGATGACCACCGCGTCGAGATCGGGACGCGCGAGGACCTCGCGGAAATCGGCGTGCGCCGTGCAGTCACGATTGCCGTAGTGTTTGTGGACCTCGGCGAGCGCGGCGGCGCGCTTAGCCGGTTGCACGTCGCAAATCGCGAGGGCGACGCAGTCGTCCTCCTGGAGAAACGAGCGCAGGTTGACGCCGAGCCCATGGGCCCCGAGGCCGATGAAGCCGAGCGTGACACGCTTGGACGGAGCGCCCTGCCCCAAGAGCCGCGCCGGCAGGAAACGCGGCGCGATCGCAGCGGCGAAGACGCCAGCGAGGCCGGACTGAAGGAAACGACGGCGGGTGGGGACAGCGGTCATGGGGAAACGTCAGGGACGAAACATAAGGAGCACGCGAAAGCGAGATCGCGAGCGGGGCGCGAGGACGAGGCGATCAAAACAAGGCGTGACGCATCAGATTCAGAACTCATCGACGTCCACCATTCGCCAGCGCCCTGCCCCCAGACCGGTCATCTTGACCTGCCGGAAGCGCAGACCGACGCTTGGCCTATGACAACGACGCTTTCGACCCACGGCCAGGTGGTGCTGCCGCCGGCGGCACGCAGGAAGCTCGGTCTGCAACCCGGAGCCCGCTTCGTGTGTGCGGTGCGTGACGGTGGAATTTTTCTGAAGCCCAAGCCGGGGAAATCGGTTAAGTTCAGGATCGGCCGAAGCAAGCACTCCAGACTGCCGGCGCTCGTTGCCCCGGCCGGCACGCCACCGCTCACAAGCGAGGCCGTGCGCACGATGCTCGCGGATTCCCCGTGAGCCGCTGCAAAATGCCAAATCTTACGCGGGAAGCCCTGCCGCGCCGAGGTTTAGTCGCGGCGTTTTCTGGCTGCGCCGCGCCGGTGGAGACCATTCGGCGCTTGCGCCTCGGCAGCGCTTGACGCTCCTTTTTTTAAAGCCGTTAAGGCTCCCATCAATGAACGCGACTTTGCTCAAGCGGCTCTTCCGCGCGATTCAGTCCGGTTCCGCCCCGGATGTGGAGAGCTTGTGCCAACGCATCGTCGCCGATGAAAAGCGAGTCGGTCACACACAGATCGCCCAGGAACTTGAGGGCATTCTCGCTCAGCCGACAAAAGCGCCTTCGTCTCCCGGTCTGTTGACGAGGATGCCGACGAGTCGACGCGACTCAGCGCCGCTGCTGCAAGAGATTCCGGTCGAGCAATTGCGCCATGAGATGGTTCTACCATTGTCGGTGGAAAAACGGTTTCAGCGAGTGGAGAAAGAATTCGCCGCGCGCTCACGGCTAGCCAAGCATGGGCTAAAGCCGCGCCACCGCATTCTACTATACGGTCCTCCCGGCTGCGGAAAGAGCCTCGGTGCCGAGCGGCTGGCTTGGAATACCGGCTTGCCGCTGCGCAAGGTGCGTTTCGACACCCTGCTCTCTTCCTATTTTGGAGAGACGATGGCGAACCTGCGGAAAGTTTTCGATGCCGCGCAGGCATCGCCTTGCGCCCTTTTCCTTGATGAATGCGACACGCTCGCGCGCTCACGCACAGAGAGAAACGACGTTGGCGAGGTGACGCGCATTACGAACGGCCTGCTTGAGATGTTGGAGCATCATCGTGGAGATGGCCTCGTGATTGCGGCCACCAATCTCGATTCGGCGTTAGACACGGCACTCTTCCGGCGTTTCGACGAAGTCCTGAAAATCCCTCTACCCGGGATCGATGAGATCGAGCGGCTCTTGCGCACGACGCTTTCAGCGATGGAAACGGATCGAGCGCTGTCGTGGCGCGACCTTGCGCAGGAAATGGACGGCATGTCTGGTTCAGAAGTGGTTCACATCGGACAAAACGCAGCGAAGCACTCGGTGCTTGAGGGGCGGAAAAGGGTAAGCGAGGCCGACATTCGTCACGCCTTGGCAGAAATTCACGAACGCCACCATCAGGCTCCGTAACGTCCGATGGCCACGTCGCCGGAGTTTCCGCATTTGCAGTTGGCTTGGCGTGGGCAGTTCGAGCCGAAGTTCAACGGAGGATCGCGCAAGAATGCTGAGGTCGCGCAAATCAAGGCCGATCCGAAAGCTCACGCTCAACGAGTTCGTCGCTTGCTCGATCGTTGGGTCGTGGATTTTGAGGAAGTTCGCGAATTGCGCGTGCAACACGGGCTACCTGAGCGACCCCCTGAACACGGTTTCATCCTTCGGGTGCCAGCGGGCAGCGACGGTGACGAGATTGCCTATGCGCTCGGATTGGAACTGGTGGCAGAAACCGAAGCCGGCCTCATGTTTGTCGCAACCGGGGATTTGTCGCTGTCCAAACTCCGCAGCGTGCTCGACAAATTTGAGCTTGGGGCGAAAGGCGGAGGATGGGGCGCAAGCGTGCTTGAAGTTTTCGACGGACCGGAAGATCCGCGGCGGCTCGATGAGATTCTAACCGACGAAGTCAGGGCCTTGTGGCCGTTCGACGATGCGCGCGACTACATTTTCGATCTCGGAATTCAGATCGCCGAAAGCACGCATAAGTTGAAATGGCCGCGCTGCCAGCGGGACAAAAAGAAGGAGACCGAAGAAGCATTTCGGCAGCGCAGAGAGTTCCGGCGTCGAGAAGCCACCGTGGCTTGGGCGGAGGCGTGGGATGCAAAGGTGGACGCTCGGATGAGAGAGCTAAAACCGTTTGTCGATCACGCTGAGTATCGTGCCGCCATTTTGGCCGGGCCGATGAACGACCCCGAGCGCGAACTGAAAGATGGGCTCGTCTTCGCCGACGGCTTTCAAGTTCGTCTCCGCATGACAGGCGCGGGATTCAAGGATGTCCTGCGCAACTTCCCTCATCTGTTTGAAGTAGCGTTGCCTGATGATGTCGAGCAACCGGGCGGCGGTGCAGCGACGCCCGAGGGTGAGGAAGGATTTTCAGTTCAGGCTCCGGCCGCTGACGCGCCGGCGGTCTGTGTCATTGATAGCGGCATTCAAGAAAATCATCGCTGGCTGGCGGCAGCCATCGACGGCGGCGAGAGCCGCAATTTCATTCCCAACGAAGATCCGACTGACGCAGCAGATCGCGTTTCGCCGCGCGGCCACGGCACGCGTGTGGCCGGTGCCGTGCTCTATCCCCGCGAAATTCCGAAGAGGGGGCAGGCGGAAGCCGTCGCGTGGATCCAAAACGCCCGTGTCCTGACGGCCAAGAACGAGCTTCCGACGGACCTTCCGCCTGAACGCTACCTCGCTGCGGTCGTTCGGCATTTTCGGGACGGCAAGCGTTGCACCAAGATTTTCAACCACTCAATCAACAGCCGAATCCCGTGCCCGAAGCGGCGCATGAGTGCGTGGGCGGCGAAACTAGATGAACTCTCGCATGAGTTTGACGTGTTGTTCCTCCAGTCCGCCGGCAATCTCGCGCGAGATAACGGGAATCAGGCCAATCCGGGCCTTCGCGCGCATCTTGAAGCCCAACGGCAACACCCCGATCATCTCTTGGCCGAATCGTCCCGCATTGCGAATCCCGCACAAAGCCTGCACGTGCTCACGGTGGGGTCAGTCGCACAAGAGGTATTTGACGATCCGTTCAGCCGGTCGTTTGCAAGCGAGGCTGAGCATCCGTCCGGTTTCAGTCGCGCGGGTTTCGCTCCACCGTGGCAGGTGGTGAAGCCCGACGTGGTCGAGATCGGTGGGGATGTCGCGCACGAGAAATCGGCGCCGCACTTGGTCCGGCTCGACAGTCGATCGAGCGTGGAGCTGCTCGCCGCGACGCTTCATGGCGGATCGGCGATCACCAAAGATGACGTCGGGACTTCTTACGCGACACCAAAGGTCGCGCACATTGCGGCCCACCTACAACGGCTCATGCCCGAGGCTTCGCCGCTTTTGTATCGGGCGTTGATTGTCCATAGCGCGCGCTGGCCAGCTTGGGCTGAAGCCGAGTCCAAGAAGGACCAGGTGCTTCGGCTCATCGGTTACGGCCTTCCATCGTTGGACCGTGCCACCAACAACGCGCCCAATCGCGTGACGCTGATCACTCCCGCCCGTCAGGAGCTACGCGGAAAGAGATGCGACATCTACGCCATCATAATCCCGGAAGAACTTCGCGGTGCGGCCATCGAAGCGCGGATTCGCGTCGATGTGACGCTGGCCTACACCGCCGAACCTCGGCGCACCCGAGCGCGCCATCGGAGCTACCTCGAAACTTGGCTGGACTGGGAATCGAGCAATCTGGGTGAACCATTCGACACTTTCAAAAACCGCATGGAACAAGGCGGAAGTGCGAAGCACCCGGAGTTTCCTTGGATGATGCGTCAGCGCGACAATTGGGGCACAGTCGAAGACACCAACCGGACGAGAGGCTCCGTGCAAAAGGACTGGGCCGTGTTCGATGCGGCAGATTTACCGGTGGAATTCGCGATCGCTGTGCGAGGCCATATCGGCTGGAACCACCGAGAAGATGCCGGTGAGGCGAAATACTGTCTCGTCGTTTCGTTCGAGGTGCTCGGAGGTGAACTGCCAATCTATCAGCTAATCGAACAACAAATTAGGCCAGAAGTGAAACTCGGCCAATCAGGCTGAACAACCCAACGCGGCTCGCGCTGCGCGAGCCGGATCGCCTGACGCGTGAGTTGATCGGAATTCACGTTCACTTCGGCTCTGTCGTGAGGAAGAGCAGCAGCTCGACCGCCTCGCGTGGCTGCAGTGCTTCGAGGAGGCCGGCGGGCATCAGGGACTGCGGGGTGATTTCGCGCGACTTGATGTCGGCCTTGGGGACGTTGACCGTCTCCGTCATCGTGCGGACGAGGAGGGCGGTGTCGGACTCCTTTTCGATCATGCCGGCGATGACGGTGCCGTCGCGCTTGGTCACGAGGTTGAGCTGGTAGTCGGTGCCGACGACGGCGTTGGGGTCGATGATGTTTTCGAGGAAATACTCGAGGCCGTTGCGCCAGGTGCCGTTGAGGTTGGGGCCGAGCTTGCCGGCGGAGGAGCCGGCGTCGGTCGCGTGGCAGGAAGCGCAGGCGCGTTCATAGACGGCGCGGCCGGCCTTCACGTCGTAGGACCACAGCGGCGCCTCGCGGTAGAGATCGCGGATGCGAGCGATGCTGGCCTTGGTGTCGGCGGAAGTCTCGGCGGTGCGGCCCCAGACGCGGTCAAGCGTGCGCGTGACCTCGGCGTGGCGCAGGTTGCGGAGCTGGCGGGCGTGGAGCGCGGTGAGGTTCTTTTTGTCGAACGCGCCCGTCTCCACGGCGCGGAGGAGGGGCAACGCAAGCGCGGGCTTGCTCGTGAGCGCGGCGAGCGCGGCGGTGCGCTCGGCGGGAGCGAACGCGGCGAAACCCTTGATGAGTCCGGCCGACACCGCGGCAGAATCGGCGGCGTTGGCCAGCAGCGGGATGACGGCGGCGCGGAGTTGCGCATCGCCGAGCAGCTGCACGAGGAGCGCGGTGGACTCGGTGTCGCCGGCGCGGCGCAGGAGATCGATGGCGCGGCGGCGCTCGGCGAGGGGCGTGGCGGTGGCGGCGAGGCGCGCGCGGATGGGCGCGAGCACAGCCTTGTCGCCGAAGAGCGCGGAGAGCTGCTCCCATGCGCCGCGAACGGCCGGTTCGGTTGAAGCGCCGAAGCGCGCGCTCACCTGGGCCCACGCGACGGGCATCGGCAGTCCCGCCTCGGCCTCAAGGGAAAAGGCGAGGAGGCGCAGCGCGCGCGCGGCGGCGGAATCGGACATCGCGGACGAAGCCGATAAGGTCCCGGCTCTCCCGAGCCGGGCTACGATTTCCTCACGGCCGGCGGCGGTGCGGGCGGCGAACCACAGGATCGAGTCGGCGAGCGAGGGGAGCGGCGTGCGGGCGGCGAGGTCGAGCGCGCGCGGGACATCGGCGGCGACGGTGGGTGCGAGCGCGAACCACACCATCTTGGGCAGGAAGCGGTCGGCGGCATCTTCAGTGCGGGCGGCCAGCGCGGCGGCGACGGGCCAGCGTTGCGCGAGCGGGAGCGCAGGCACGGCGGAAGCGACCGCCATGCGCACAAGCGACGAGGGATCGCTGGCGGCGAGGCGCGTGAGCGTGTCAGCGTTGATCGCGAGAGCCGCAGGGCGTTCGGTGCCGAGCTGCACCGCCCAGCCGCGGACGATCTCGGAGGAATGCGCGAGCGCGGCTTGGAGCCGCGCGGCGTCGAGGTGGTTTGTCACGTGCAGGCTCCAGAGGGCGCGGAGTTGCGCGGAGACCGCGCCGGTGGTGTCGCCAGCCAGCGCTTGGAGGACAACCAACGCCCCCGCGTCGATCGGGCGGGTAGCGGCGCGCTCCTGCAACACGCGGCGCGCGGTGCGCACAAACCACTCGCTCTTGTGCGTGTGCAGCGCGGCGAGCTGCGCATCGGTCATCGCGCCGAGATCGACCTTGGTGGGTTTGTAGGTGGCGGCCCACGAGACGCGGTAGAGCCGGCCGGTGGTGCGGTCCCAGATTTCGTCGCGGGGGTTGTGGCAGTGCTGCGTGTCGCTCCAGTCGATGGTGTAAACGGCGCCGTCGGGCCCGTATTGGAGATCGACGGGGAGGTAGGTCGCGTCGGGCACAAAGCTCACGTCGTAGCCGGCGTGGAAGGTCTCGTAGGCGGAGCCGGTGCGCACGTTGACCTGCTGGTTGATCTGATGGCCGTGGAGATTGTGCGTGAAGAGGTGGTCGCGGTAGGTGTCGGGCCAGTTGTCGCCGAGGTAAATCATCGCGCCGACGTGCGAGTGCCCGCCATAGACAGCGGTGGTGCCGGGCTTGCCGGCACCGCCTTCGCCGCTGTCGTAGCGCGCGGAAGCGAGGAGAAAATTTTTCAAGTCGGGCGCAAACTCCGTCCCGCGGTTGGAGACGAAGGGCGCGTAGTCGTTGTTGGCCTGATTCCAATAGTGGCCGTTGCGAATGACGTGGCTCGTGCCGCCCTGGCCGTGGAAGCTGCGGCAATGCGTCATGAAGAGGTGGCCGACGGCGTTGAAGTCGAGGCCCCACTGGTTGCTGCCGCCGTGCGCGAAGACCTCGAACTCGTGGCGCACGGGATGGTAGCGCCAGACGCCGGCGCGGATTTTCTGCCGCTGCGCGTCAGGCGTGCCGGGCTTGCCGACATACGAGTGCGTGAAGACACCGTGGCAGCCGTAGAGCCAGCCGTCGGGCCCCCAGGTGAAGCTGTTGAGCGTCTCGTGCGTATCCTGAAAACCCCAACCGTCGAGCAGCACGACAGGCGGGCCGTCGGGGATGTCGTCGCGATTCTGGTCCGGGATGAAGAGCAGGTGCGGCGCGGCGCCGACCCACACGCCGCCGAAACCGACTTCGAGCCCGGAGACGAGGTTCAGGTTTTCCGCGAAGATTTTTTTCGTCTCAAAGGTGCCGTCGCCATTCTTGTCCTCGAAGATGAGGATGCGGTCCTTGCCTTTCCCCTCGGGCTGCTTGTTCGGATAACTGAACGCCTCGGCGACCCAGATGCGGCCGCGGTCATCGAAACAAAACGCGATGGGCTGGTGCAGGTCGGGCTCGGCGGCGAGCAGCTCAGCCTGGAAACCCGGCTGGAGCTTCATGCCGGCGACGAGTTTTTGGCCGGGGGCGTTGGCGACCGCGGTGGGCTTCGCGGGATTGTCGCGCAGATGCCAGAGCACGGGGCTGGAGGTGAGGCGCGAGAGGTCATCGACGCCGGCGACGCGCTTGAGCGGCGGGTCGCCGTTCTTGCGGGTGGTGCCGATAGCGGGATTCGGCGGGGTCGAGTTCGTAGTTCCGGCTTTAGCCGGCTCGGCCGGATTCCGGCTGAAGCCGGAACTACCAACCTCCGGCCTCGCGGGCGGGAGTGCGGTGCTTCCGAGCGCCGTGAGCTGGAGCTGGCGGAACTGGATCTTCATCGGCCCGGCGCCGCGGTGGAGCTGGAGTGCGAGCAGGCCGGCGTGGCGCGCGAGCTTGGCATCGTGATCATCAAGCACGGAGATGCGCGTGCCGTTGAGCCAGAGCTCGGCGTGCGAGGCGTAGGCGACGATGCGATAGGTGTTCCACGCGGGCGCGGGGCGGAAGAGGACTTTGTAATCGTCGGGCTCGCCGAACTTTTCCGTCCAGCGCCGGCCGTCGGGCGCGATGGAGAGGCGCGTGCCGCGCGGCGCGAGAATGCTGCGCCCGCGCTCGTCGTGGATGTTGCCGAGGTAACGCACGCCGAGATCGATGTCGGCCTGGTAGCCCTTGGCCGTGCCATCAGGCAGGCGCTCGGAGCGGAACTGGATGCCGGAGTTGGCGTCCGCCGGACCACTGATGCGGAATTCCGCAGTCAGCTCGAAGTCGGCGACCTCACCCTTCCAGTAGAGAAATTCGTTCCGCGTGAGCGTGGTGCCGGCGGCGATTTCCCCGGTGATCGCGCCGTCCTCAACGCGCCAAAGCGTGGTGTTGCCCTCCCACCCGGCGAGCGTGCGGCCGTCGAAGAGCGACAGGGGCGCGGGCGTGGCAGCGTGAGCACCGAGGGAAAAGGCGAGCGACGCAATGGCGAGACACGCCGGGGGGAGGAACGAGCGGAGTTTCATGGGGCGAAAGGAAAACGCTGCGAAGTGCGTGACGGGGCGAACAGGGGAAACGGGGCGCCTGAATCAGTCGGGAATATGCCGCCCATGCAATAACGCGGAAAGATTTTCCACAGGTCGTGTTTAAACGTCAGTATAAACTAAGCACCGGTCTCCACTGAGACCTTGCATCCACCCCCGCTGAGCAATGCGCTGAGTCCCTCATGCGCCGTCCCGAGTCGCTCGCTCACAAAATTGACGTTAAATGAAAAGACGCGACAAAGCGGATACTCCCGGAAAAGCAAAAAAGAAAATTGGGTGTAGAATTTCCAATTGGATCTTTTCGGGGCCACCATTTTCAAGGCGATCGTAGGATTCGAGCTTTTCTCAGGCTGTGGTTTAAGAAGGGGAAATTTTGGAAGGTCCATTAATCACGGACGTGTAGCTCAACAACTCTATGTGTCTGTCGGTTTGTTCTCGGCAGGTTTGATCGCGAGGTGGTTTGAGAATCGAAACAAGAAATAGCAGAAGCTCCGTCGGGCCGCTTCACAGCAGATGGCAATCGGTCAGCAGGCTACGTTGTGGTCACGGCTGTTTTTTCGGCTTCAGCCTCCGCCCCAGCGACGCGTCGATCTCCTCCAGCTCGGGCTCGGGGATGCGGGTGAAGGCGATGCGCATCGGCGCGTAACCGGTCGCGCCGTGGGCGCCGCCGAAGTAAACGGAGTTTTTGCCGAAGGTTTTGTTGAGCGTGTCCACGGCGGAGTGGAGGCGCGCGCGGGTGCTCTCGGTCTCGGTGGTGAAGAGGTCGGCGGTGTGGGCGGAGCCTTCGAGGAGGTCGGCGAGGATGACGCCGACCTGAAGCGGCACGAGGCGGAGGTGGGCGCGCGGGCGCGCGGCCCAGACCTCGTTGAGGACCCGCGTGAAGTGCAGCGTGTCCTGTGTCTCGTTGAAGCGGCGATCGCCGCTCCAGTTCGTCCCGTCGCGGTAGCGGACGGAGACGTGCAGCGCGCCGGCGTAGTGGCCGGTGTGGCGGAGGCGCATCGCTGCCTTTTGCAGGAGGCGGTGGAGCACGGCGAGGGCGGTGGCGTCGTTGCGGCCCGACGGCGGGAGCACGTGGCCGTGGCCGACGGTGTTGTGCTGCGACGCCTCGCGCTCCTGCAGGCCGCCGTTCATCCACGCGTGGAAACGCGCGCCCTCGACGCTGCCCCAGATCGCGCGGAGCTGCGCGGCGCTCGTGGCGTAGAGCTGCGCGACGGTTTCGATGCCAGCCTTGTGCAGGCGCGCCTCCATCGCTTCGCCGATGCCGCAAAAATCGGTGAGCTTGAGGTGCAGCAGTTTTCCCGGGATATCGGCGTCGTCGATGACGACGAGGCCGTTGGGCTTCTCCATGTCGGAGGCGACCTTGGCGAGAAACCAATTCGGCCCAATGCCGATGGAGCAGCGCACATGCGCGCCGGCCTCGCGGGCGAGCTTCGCCTTGATGGCGAGGGCGAGCTGGCGCGCGCGCTCGGGCGCGGCGGCAAAGTCGGCGGTGAGCTCGCACTCCAGCTCGTCGATCGACTGCACCTTTTTTACCGGCACGCAGCTCTCGATGATGGCTTTCAGCCGGCGGTGGTAGTCGATGTAAACCTCGGGCCGCGACTCGACGATGGCGATGCCGGGGCAGAGCCGGCGCGCCTCGGCGACACGGACGTTGCGCTTCAGGCCGAGCCGCTTCGCCTCGATGCTGATGGCGATGCAACCGGTGGTCTCGGCCATGACGGGGACGACGCCGACGGGCCGGCCACGCAGCTCCGGCCGCTCCTGCTGCTCCACGGAGGCGAAGAACGAGTCGAAGTCGATGGCGAGGTTGCGCAGCACGGCGCGAAAAAACTGCGCCCGGAAAAACCGCTGTGCAAGCCGCGCCCGCGCGCCTAGCGTTTCACCCATGCGCATCGCGGTCATCTCCGACACGCACGACCGGTTTCCGGACTCGCTGCCGAAAAAACTCCGCGGCGCGGACGAGATCTGGCACCTCGGCGACGTGTGCGACGTGACGACGCTGGCGGAGTTCGAGCTCATCGGGCCGCCGCTGCGCGTCGTCGCCGGCAACTGCGATTCGGAGCCATGGCCGCTCACCCTGGACCTCAAGCGCGGCGGCCGACGATTTCACCTCGTGCACATCCCGCCCGCCCGCCCGCCGGAGGGCGCGGGGTTCGTGCTGCACGGCCACACGCACGTCCCGCGCGATGAGACCGACGCCGCCGGTGTGCGCTGGCTCAATCCCGGGTGCATCACACGCCCCAGGCACGGCGCGCGGCCCAGCTTTGCGTGGCTCACACTCCGCCCGGGCCAGCCCGTCCTCTGGGAACTCGCGCTGCCCTGACCGCGCCGCCTCCCCCGCCCCTCGCGATGAACCCCAAACGCTGGCCCAATCTCCTCACCGGCACGCGCATCGCCCTCAGCCCGGCGGTGCTGACCGCCGCGCTGGCCGGATCGCGGCCCTGGTTCGTGGCGCTGCTCGCGACGGCGCTCCTCACCGACGCGCTCGACGGCTGGATCGCGCGACGGTTCGACGCGCACTCGGAGTTCGGGCGCAAGCTCGACAGCGCGGCCGACTATCTGACGCTCGTCACCGGACTGGCCGGCATCGCCCTGCTGTGGCCCGACATCATGCGCCGTGAGCTGCCCTGGATCGCGGCGGGGCTGACGGCGTTTTTCACCGTCGTGGTCTATGGGTTTATCCGGCTCGGGCGCGCCCCCTGCTACCACACGTGGGTGGCCAAGATCGGCGCGGTCGCGTGCGCATTGTCCCTCATTCCCCTGCTCGCGGGACACAGCGCCACGCCCTTCCATGCCGCCATCGTCGTGCAGGTGATCGCGGGGCTGGAGGAAATCGCGATTGTCCTGCTCCTGCCCCGCCACGAGGGCGCGGTGGCCACGATATGGCACGCACTACGACTCCGGCGGGCGCAGGACGCGGCCGCTCCCCAATCGCGCTGAAACCCACCCCGCTCCGCCCCGCGCCCGCGCCTCCGGGCTTGCCGCAAAACGCCTTCGCCCGCCAGCTTCGCCCGCCCCATGCAACCGCTCCACGAGCTCGCCGATCTCTTCGACTACGAGCGCGCCGCGCCGGCCTGCATGTCGGAGGTCGCCTGGGCCTACCTCAGCGGCGGCGCGGCCGACGAACACACGCTCCGGTGGAACCACGAGGCCTACACCCGCCTGCGCCTGCGGCCGCGCATCCTCACCGATGTCTCGCACATCGATATGCGCCTCACCCTCCTGGGCCGCGGGCACGCGAGTCCCATTTTGCTCGCACCCTGCGCCTACCACAAACTCGCACACCCGGAGGGCGAGATCGCCACGGCCCGCGGGGCCGCGGCGGCCGGCGCCACACTCGTCGTCAGCACCTCGGCCACCATGACACTTGAGGACATCGCCGCCGCCACCCCCGATCCGAAGTGGTTTCAACTCTACGTGCAACGCGACCGCGGGTTTACGCAGGAGCTCATCCGCCGGACCGAAGCCGCGGGCTACGAGGCGCTGGTGGTGACCGTCGACACGCCCGTGCTGGGCCCGCGGCACCGCGAGACGCGCACGCCCTTCACGCTGCCCCCCGGCCTTGAGCGCGCCAACCTCCGCGGCCTCCCCACCCTCACCGGCAGCCATCGCCCGAACGAAGCCACCATCTACAGCGCCCTCCTCGACCCCCGGCTCACCTGGAAAGAGATCGAGTGGCTGCGGACGCTCACCCGGCTCCCCTTGCTGCTCAAAGGCATCCTCAACGCCGACGATGCCGCACGCGCCGCCGACCTCGGGGCCGACGGCGTGATCGTCTCCAACCACGGCGGGCGCAACCTCGACACCGTGCCCGCCACCATCGACGCCCTGCCCGAAGTCGCCGCCCGCGTCGCTGGACGCGTGCCCGTGCTCATCGACGGTGGCATCCGCCGCGGCTCCGATGTGCTGAAGGCCCTCGCCCTCGGGGCCCACGGCGTCCTCATCGGCCGGCCCTACCTCCACGGCCTCGCAGTCGGCGGGGCGGACGGCGTGGCCCGCGTGGTGGGCCTCCTGCGGCGGGAGTTGGAGATGGCGATGGCCCTCACCGGCCGCCGCACCCTGGCGGAAATCGACGGCTCCGTGATCTGGCGGTAGCGGGCCCATGGCAACGGGTTCCTTGGCGAGTTGGCGGGACTTGAACTGCATGATAGAGCCCGAGCTTGCCCGGATCTTTCCCGTGCAAACCACCCGGCGCGAGCCAGCTCGCACCCTGCAGCTTCCCAACCATGCCACCACCGGGATTCGTGCCCACTTGCCGCCAGCGCAATTCTGAATCCAAACTGATACACTACCTAAAGGTTAGTCGGGCGCAACGGGGCGCAACGGGGCGCAACGGGGCGCAAAAACGATTTTTCTAAACAATTAATGTAAAGAAGAATAATCACCTTGGGACCTAGAAACTTGACCATGTGGCACGTTGCGCCGACATTAATGTATCTTCCCCCTTGTAGCTTCGGCGAACGGGCTTAGGGCCGCTCCTATTACCGGGACGGCCCTTATTATTTCCAGCGTGAAGACCATCGCCTACGTAGACGGATTCAATTTCTTTTATGCGTGCTGCAAGGGCACACCGCACAAATGGATTAACCTGCTTCGCGTTGTGCAACTAGCGCTTCCGAATCACAACATTGTTAAGGTCTATTACTTTACGGCGAAGGTAAAAGCTAAGCCCTACGACCCAAGTAAATTAGAACGGCAACGCCAATATTGGCGCGCACTAGCGACGGTCCCAGAAATAGAAATAGTCTATGGGCACTATTCGGAGAATATTCGGGTTATGCAAAAGGCCGAACACAAATGGATTAAGGCGACTAAAAAATGGCTGTGCCGTTGGCCGCGCTTAAGGCCCTACATGGCTCCCGGCCTTGTTAAAGTGATCAAAGCTGAAGAAAAAAGGTCAGACGTTAATCTTGCAACGCGGCTCATCATCGGTGCGTGCGATGACGCCTTTGAGTGTGCTGCCGTCCTCAGCAACGATAGCGATTTGCTGGAACCAATTCGCCAAGTGAGAGGAAAATTCAAGAAAACCGTTGGCCTGCTTTGCGCGAGAGACAAACCCAGCAAAGACCTTAACGGCCATGTGGATTTCTTCAGGTATCTTGATCCGTCAGATCTCAAAAAAGCTCTTTTCGATGACACGATGACGGACGCAAAAGGAAAATTCACTAAGCCGACCGGCTGGTGACGGGGACTGCCGCTTTAAGACACAGCGGCTTCCCGGCGTGACAGCAGCATGAAGTCGCCCTTGTTTCGATTTCGTTTGGTCCAAGATCGGGACAAGACTCCCGCGCTGCACGCAATAACACGCGTGTTATTTTCTGACTTTATTGAAATCCAATAAAGTTGGTTCCTGATTTCAAACTGACCCACCACCTCCAACGGTAGTGTCCTAATGACTCCTCCTCAAACGCGAATGCCGACCGGCGATTCCGGCAGGGCCAACCGCTGAAAGAAGTGATAAAAGCGTTAGAACTTGTATCCCGTTTTTAACATTACCCCCTTATCAAAAATAAAGGGGGGATGAAAGGGGGGATGTTTTTTCTTGCCACGACAAGATGTAAATATATTGATACGTCCGAAATGGCTCAGTCACTACTTGAAATCGATTTGGCGAGATACCAAGAACTGCTCGTTGAGCAGGAGAAGGAACTCGCTGTGCTTGAGGCCGAACTCAGTTCCTACCGGCTGAAGGTGGGCACCACGCGAGAGGTCATTGCGGCGATGGAAGCGGGGATCAAAAAGTTAAAGCCTGATGTTGAGACGGCGCCGCTACTTCTTTCCGAAACAGTTGACCAAACCCCAAAGCCAGAAGGCCGTGGAGAAATCACGCCTCCCATCCTTGATATGTTAAAGGATGCGGGTAATCGCGGGATGTCATTTTCCGATATACGACGAACCCTCAAACACGCTGGATACGAGTCCGCGCCGAAGAAGGTGATGAAGGTTCTTGAGCGCCAATTATCCAAAAAACCCGAGCCTTCCGTTTATCGCTTTAACCACGGCGGCGGGTTCGTCTATTTTTACGTGAAGCACAAACCATGAATAAATCGTGCATGAAACACCAAAAGATTTTCCCCGGTCGTGTTATCAGCACGCCGGGGAATCCAAGACCTTGGTAGCCAAAGGTTGAGATTCCAAATCTCAACCGGGCCGGTTCCAACCCGACCCTAGAGGCCCAAGGCACCCCTTGGGGACGTAGGCTAAACTGGCAAACCGCGGCCCTTTACAAGCACGAATTGCGGGTTCAAATCCCGTCGTCTCCAAGTAACTTTCCGTATACACTAAGTCCTTTTCGCGGCCTTTGTCAATGTCGAAGCGACCCACTCCGCCACGGGTAGCTTTGCCGCTCTAGCCGCTCGCTTGAATGACGCTACGTCATCGCGAGTGAAGCGGATTGGAAATGGAATCTTCTGCTTGCCTTTGGGGACTTTTGGGCGGCCCATTTTCGCACTCATACTATTTGTATACGGAAAGTAGTTGACGAAGACCATACTTTCCGTATACGTTAAGTCTAGAATAAAACTTCGCCATGCAAACTTGGAAATTCCTCACCCCTGAAAAGCAGGCCGTTGCGATTGGAGCCCTCTGCGAGGGCAATTCGATCCGCAGCGTCGAGCGCATGACGGGCATTCACCGCGATACCGTGATGCGTCTCGGCGTGCGGGTGGGCGAGGCTTGCCGTGATCTCATGGATGAGACGATGCGCGAACTTCCCTGCAAAAAGATCGAGGTCGATGAGATTTGGGGGTTCGTGGGCAAGAAACAGCGTAACATGACCGCCGAGGATAGCCCGGAACTCGGCGACGTTTGGACGTGGGTCGCGATTGATCCAGAGTCGAAAGCCGTTCCGGTCTTCCGGGTGGGCAAGCGTGATGCCTCTGACGCCAACGCCTTCATGGCTGACATCGCGGAGCGCACGACAAACCGCCTTCAACTTTCATCCGATGGGCTTGGCGTCTATCCCGGGGCCGTTGAAGCGGCCTTCGCTGGCGAAGTCGATTACGGCACCATCGTAAAGTCGTTCCATACCTCGGAGCCCGAAGGTAAGTATTCCCCTGGTGAGATTCAGGCCACCAAGCGCACGACCGTTTGCGGCGAATCCTTCCGCACCTGCACGAGCTACGTTGAGCGTCAGAATTTGACGATGCGCCTTCACATGAAGCGCCTTGCTCGCCTCACGCTGGGCTTTTCCAAGAAGCTCGAAAACTTCAAGGCCGCGACCGCGCTCCATTTCGCTTACTACAACTTCGTGAAGACACATTCGACGATCCGTTGCACGCCAGCAATGGCGCTTGGGGTTTCTTCTCGGTTGTGGAAAGTCGAAGACTTAGTTGCGCTTTCCTAGCTTTCTTCAACCCCCCCATGCAAGAATACCTCCAGATATTTGAATACGAGAAAACGACCAAGGTTCGCACCTTAAACATAAACGGCGAGATTTGGTTCTACGGATTGGATGTCTGCGAAGCACTCGACATCAAGAACCCGAGCGATGCCTATTCCCGACTCGATGCTGACGACCTCGGCACTACCGAGGGCGTCGATTCATTGTCTCGCAAGATCAAGGTTACAATCGTTTCTGAATCAGGTTTTTACGCCTTAGTTTTCCAAAGCCGAAAGCCGGAGGCAAAAAGGTTCAAAACGTGGGTTACGCGTGAGGTTTTGCCACAAATCCGCCAGACTGGCGGGTATGGGATGGCTAAGGGCCTTCCAGCTTTTGTCCGCCGTTTCAACGACAACTGGGATCGCATCGATCGCGGTCATTTCTCTGTTATCAACGAGGTTTTTATTCGCCTCTATGGCCGACTCGAACAGGTGGGTTACGTCCTCCCGGACAGAGGCGCCGGAGGCCGCGAGATTCGTCCTGACGTGAGTGTCGGGCTTACATTTTCGACGTGGTTGAAGAAACATCACCCAGCGCGATGCAACGATCACAAAAAGCATTTCCACCTCTTGCCCGGAGGAATGCAGGTCGAGGCGCGGCAATATCCCAACGATATGCTTCATCTCTACATCCAATTTGTTGATGAAATATGGCTGCGCCAATATGCTGAAGCCTACCTTGCAGAGCGCGATCCCAAGGCTCTCCAGTTCCTTCCTAAGCTTCTAGGGCCAGCGGCGACATCAAAAAAGATATCGTGAGCGACTACCTCTCTGAACTCCGCAAAGCTATCAAAGCCGTCCACGGCTGCGATGGCACGCACATTGAGACGGTGCCCGTCAAAGAGGTTTTCCAAGGTAAAACGGCGTGGGATGGGGCCGTTGAAGTCTTCGCCGTGGACGGCCATCCAAAGGCGAAGCGTTGCTACGCGTGGGGCTACAAAGACCGCGAAGAGTGGGCCATCACGTCCGTTCTCGAAATCCCGCCTGTCGTCTCACCTGAGACCGCCGTCAAGGTGGCGATTGCAGCTTACGCCCGGAAAGCCATCCCTCGGCTTTAGCGTGCATTCGGATCAGTTTCCTCGGTGCGGCCTTGGCAGCGATCACCGTGACGGGAGTAACGCCTTTACGGTTCATCGGCTTGACGGTCGGCTTAGACTTCTTGTCAGGCTGCTCCATCCATTGGCAGCGACGCTCCCAAACTGAGAACCCGAAAAAGCACGCCCGGCCGCCGGCGTATGGCTTGCGCACCCCGGTTGACTTCGGATGCCGCACCTTTGGTTGGCTGACCAAAGGCGTCCACCCCTTCGCTTTCAGGCGTTGCCTCAGTAATTCGGCGCGCTTCGCTTTATCCATGCTGCGCGGTCTGTGCCAATTTCGCCACCAGACAAGAATGAACCGTCATTAGGACACCACCCCTCCAACCCCACCCTTGACACCCCCTTTGCCGTCCGGCACCTCTGACCCTCTTTTTCTCAAACAACCATGCAACCCACATTCCGCCCGCACCGCAAAAAACGCGCCCGCCAGATCGGTTACCGCGCCCGCATGGCCACGCGGGGCGGCCGCAAAGTCATCCGCGCCCGTCGTCGCAAAGGCCGCAAGCGGCTGACCGTCGTCTGATCCCACCGGCAGCGGTTCTGGCGCGGGCCTGCCCGCGCGGACTGCCCTTGCCCATGCGTTTCCGCCCTGAGCAGCACCTCCGGCGGCCGGCCGAGATCCGCGCCGTGCGCGAACAGGGCCGGCGTGTCGACGCCCGCGCCTTCGCCTTGTGGTGGAAGGCCCGGGAATCCGCACCCCTCGCCGACCCAGCCACCGCCCGGGTCTGCGTCATCGCCTCGACCAAGTCCGTCGGCCGGGCCGTGCGCCGCAATCGCGCCAAGCGCCGCCTCCGCGAACTCTTCCGCCAGCACCAACAAAGCGTGCCGGCGCGCTGCGATCTCGTGATCGTCGCCCGCTCCGGCGCCGCCGATTGGCCGATGGCCGAGCTGCAGGCCCGTTTTGCCGAGGCCTGCACCCGCATCGCGCCCCCTGCCGCATGAGCCCCGCGCCCACCAATCCGTTGCCCCCGCGGCTCGCCCGCGCCCTGGCCGCGACCGCCCGGCTGCCCGCTGCCGCACTGCTGGTCCTCATCCGCCTCTACCAGCGCACCCTCGCTCCGGCCCTGCCCGTAATCACGATGGGCCGCTGCGGCTGCCGCTTTCACCCGACGTGCTCGCACTACGCCGCCGAGGCGATCACGACGCACGGCGCGCTGGCGGGCACCGCCCTCGCCGCGGTGCGCCTCGCCAAATGCACGCCGCTGCACCCCGGCGGCTTCGATCCGGTGCCGCCGCGTCGCGCCCATCCCATCTGCCGCACCGCCACCTGAGCCGTCGCGCTTTCGCCTCTCTCCGTCCCCTGGTTTCCACCGCCACTCCGTCGTAATGGACAAAAAGAACACCACCATCGGCGTCCTGCTGCTCGTCGCAGCGTTCGTCTTCATGATTTACGGTCCGAAGACCCCGCCGCCACCCGCGCCGGTCGAGACCAAGCCTGTGGCCACCGATCCGTCCGCGCCGGGCGCACCCGCCGCCATCGCTGGCGCGACGGCCGTGCCCGCGGCGTCAACCGCCTTCGCTGCCATCAATCGCGACGCCACCAACGCCACCGTCACCACCCTCGGCAACGACTTCATCGAGGCCCGCTTCACCGATTCCGGCGGCGCGCTGCTGGAGGTCGCCTTCAAGAAATACACCGCCGAGCTGAAGAAGCCCGCGCCCTACGTCTTCAACCAGGACCACGCCGATCCGATCCTCGCCTTCGTCGATTTCGCCGGCCTCGACCGCCGCACGCGCTACGCGCGCGTCTCCCACACCGCGAACGAGGTCGTTTATCGTGCGGTGTTCGAAGGCCGCCTCGAAGTCACCCGCCGCTACGTGATTTCGCCCAATTCCGGCGACACCACCGATCCTTACCTCATCCGGCACGAGACGACCTTCCGCAACCTCACTGAGCAGGCCATCACCCCCATGCGCGTGGGCTTCTCGCTCGGCACCGCGGCGCCCAACGACCGCGCCGATCCCGGCCTCTACCTCAAGACCGGCTATTCCAACGGCAGCGACCAGACGTTCATCCCCCGCTCCGATCTCGAGGCCAGCAGCGGCTTCCTCGGCATGGGTGCGCACGCCTTGCGCTCGGAAATCCCGAGCGGCGGCCCGCTCACGTGGGTGGCCGTCAAAAATCAGTTCTTCACGAGCATCCTCACCGGCGACGAACCCGCCGCGAGCCTCGTGACCCGCCGGGTGAAGCTCTTGCCGGAGCTGCACGACGACGACCTGCACGCCTACGGCATCACCGGCAGCGCGCACTTCGACACCAAGCCGCTCGCGGCCCAGGGCGAGTTCAAGCTCGGCGGCTCCCTCTACGTCGGCCCCAAGGAATACGCCCGCCTCTCCAACGGCAAAGTCTTCAAGGCCGACCAGCACAAGATCATGGATTTTGGGTTTTTCCGGTTCTTCAGCGAAATCCTCCTCACGCTGATGACCTGGATCCACAACGCCATGCCGGCCAACGCCTGGGCCTGGGGCTGGGCCATCGTCTTCACCACCCTCACGCTCAAGATCGTCTTCGTCTACCCCACCCTCTCCGCCTCCAAGTCCGCCAAGCGCATGGCCAAGATCCAGCCCGAGCTCCAGGCCCTCCGCGAGAAATACAAGGACAACCCCCAGAAGCAGCAGCAGGCCACGATGGAGCTGTTCAAGACGCGGAAGATTAATCCCATCGGCGGCTGTCTCCCGATCCTGCTCACGATGCCCTTCTTCATGGGCTTCTTCACCATGCTGCCCAGCGCGGCCGAACTGCGCTTCCAGCCCTTCCTCTGGGCGCTCGACCTCTCCACCACCGATACCGTCGCCCACATCCCACTCGGGTTCATGACGCTTCCGCTGAGAATCATGCCGCTGCTGATGGGAGCCACGATGATCATCCAGATGCACCTCACGCCGACGCCCTCCGTCGACAACGCGCAGGTGAAGATGATGAAGTTCATGCCCTACATCTTCACTTTCATCTGCTACAATTTCTCCTGCGCCCTCTCGCTCTACTCCACGATCAACGGCCTCTTCTCCATCGGCCAGCAGCTCGTGATCAACCGCATGAAGGACCCGATCGACACCGCCCCGGTTGTCGCGGTCGGCCCCGGCGGCAAGGTGGTGAAGAACGTGACGCCGCGCAAAAAGAAATAAGCCGCAGCCGAGAGTCCAGAGCTGAGAGCAAAGCCCAGACCCTCGGCTCTCGACTTCGTCGTCCGGTCTCTCAGCTCTAAACTCTCAGCTCTCAGCTACTCCGCCCTCCCCGATGGCCGGCCATAACAAGTGGTCCAAAGTCAAACGGCTGAAAGCCGTCACCGACTCGCGCCGCGGCAAGGTCTTCTCCCGTCTCTCGCGCGACATCACGCTCGCCGCCAAGGCCGGCGGCGGCGATCCCGCCGGCAACGCCCGCCTCCGCACCCTCGTGCTCCAGGCCCGCGACGCCAACATGCCCGCCGAAAACGTCGACCGCGCCATCAAGAAGGGCACCGGCGAGCTCCCCGGCGTCACCTACGAGGAAATCACCTACGAAGGCTACGGCCCCGGCGGCGTGGCCTTCGTCGTGCAGGCCACAACCGACAACAAGACCCGCGCCGCGAAAGACGTCCGCGCCGCCTTCGCCCGCCATGGCGGCAACCTCGCGAGCACGGGCGCCGTGGCCTTCCAGTTTCTCCACGCCGGCCAGTTCCTGATCGCCCGCGAAAAGACCACCGAGGATCGCCTCATGGAAATCGCGCTCGAAGCCGGCGCCGACGACGTGATCGCAAGCGAGCACGGCTTCGAAGTGCGCTGCGCCCTCCACGCCTTCGACCGCGTCTCGCACGCCCTCGAGCACGCCGGTCTCAAGCCCGACCACGCCGAGCTCGCCTACATCCCGACGACGACCGTGCCCGTCACCGACCGCGCCGTCGCCGCCGCCCTCGCCAAACTCCACGAAACCCTCGAGGAAAACGACGACGTGCAGCAGGTCTTCTCCAACGAAGAAATCGATCCCGCGATCGCGGGCGAGTAGCGCGCGGCCGCGTTCACGGGCTACATCCGCGCCTCGATCCGCGCCCGGTCGGCCTCGACGAATTTCCGCAACTGCTCCGCGCTCGGCAGCGCGACGAGATAGCGCGAGACGAAGAGTTTTGGTCATCACTGATGACCGAATTTAATTTTTTGCGCTGGCCGACGCAGCGCAAAAGCCAGCCACCGCGTGGCTTTTGCGAATTCCCTCCACAGATGAGGGCAGAAATTCAGCGGCCAGGACGATTCCGTAGACGCTGTCTACGAATTCTATTTGCCGTCGTAGCGGTGCGCCAAGCTTCTGCTTGGCTTTTCGAAGATATTTGAACCAAGTTGCGCGTCATGCGAACCGCTCTGGAACCGCTTCCCCTGAAGCTCCAACCAGCCTATCCGCTGGCCGTGGCCGCGCGCATACTAGGAACAAATCCCTCGACGCTGCGGGCGTGGTTTCATGGTCGAACCTATGCAACCAAGGCCGGCAAACGCCGCGCCGCGCCGGTCATGGCGGCGACGCAAAAGGCCGGCGCTCCACTCTCGTTTATCGATTTGGTCGAAGCGCACATGTTGCTCGCGATTCGTCGCGGCTACGGAATTCCGTTAAACCGACTGCGCGATGCGATGGAGTATCTGCGAAAAGAGGGCGGTGATTTGCTGTTTCTGGCTCACCGTGATTTCCGGCACGACCGCCAGCACCTCTACGTTAACCGGGACAAATACCTCGTTTCGCTTTCGGAGCGTGGACAACACGTCGAGCCGCAGATCATTCGCGATGGACTGCGGCAGCTCATGTATGGCGAGGACGGCTATGCCGATCGTTTCTTTCCGCTGGTGAACGGACAGGAGCAGAAAACCATCATGCTCGCGCCGAGCATTGGGTTCGGGCGGCCGGTGCTGGCCAAGCTGGGCGTGAGCGCCGAGGCGGTGGCGGCGCGATTCCACGCCGGCGAGCACCTGCGCGATTTGGCGGCGGACTACGGTGCGACCCCGGAGGAGATTGAGGATGCCATCCGCTGGACCGACCGACGCGCTGCGTGAGACGCCGCGATTCGCGGTCTTCATCGACCGCAACTCCGGTGGCCGCCTTTTTAAAGCGCTGATCGAACGGGCTGGCATAGAAGTCCATCTCCACGACGACCATTTCAGCCACAAGACCGAAGACCCGGACTGGCTGGCTCAACTCGGCGAATCGGGCTGGTTGCTGGTGAGTGGCGACAACGATGTGACGCGGCAGCCGTTATTTTTGCATCAGCTTTCGCATTCGAAAGCGCACGTCTTTGTCATGCTCGCACTCAACGGCGCGTGTCCCGAGGGCAAAGCGGGCTGCATCGCGCAGGCCCATGCCAGAATGTGCGAACTGGCGGCCAGAACTGCGCCGCCTGCCTTGTGGCGCATCGGCAAAGACGGTGTGGCGCGAGCGTTCGATTTTAGGGCGACGTTGGAGCGGATGAAACGGGGGCGGAAAATCTGAATTAGCGCATCACGCGGGCGGCTGGAGGAAATCGGGCCAGCTGATCCAGCCTTGGTCGCGGTATTTGGCAGGGGGGTCGCTGGGAATATCGGGCGGCCGTTGGCCGGACTTGCGACACCAGTTCTGCCATTGAGTCGGCGAAATGAACCCGAGTGAACGTGCAAAGGCGCGGGCTTCTTCGAAGGGGCGGAAAATCCTTCGAAAGGGCGCGACGTTGCCAGTGCCGAGCCAATCGCCCCAGCCTTGCCACTGGTCACGATAGGCGTTGCGCGGCGTGCGAGGAATATCGCCGAGGAGAGGCTCTTTTTCCGGGTGTTTGCCTTCGATGTAGGCCTGCCAGCCGGTGGAGCTTTCCAGTTTGAGTGCGTGGGCGAATGCGCGCGCGGAGTCGAAGTCGCGGAAGCGGCTCGGCCGCGGTTTGCGTGGGGCGCGCGGCTTCGCGGGCGTGGTCGGGGCGGGCTTTTCGCGCACTGGTTTTTCGGTCCCGAGCCAGTCGCGCCAACCGGCCCAGCCGCGGTTTTCGTAGGCATACCACGGGGATGCTGGAATATCCGCAGGCTTCGGGGGCAGCTCTGGACGGTCGCCCCTGCAATACTGCTTCCACTCGCGCTGGCCGGAGAATTGCCGTGACCGAGAAAAATCACGAGCTAATTGAAATGGGCGCCAGTCTGCGCCGAGAAAATCCGTCCAGTTGGTCCATCCTTTCCCTTTGTAGGTCTTGGGTGGCACATGTGGAAACGATGTCGTCGGAAGTGCCGGCGAACCGGCGCTCGGTCGCCGTCATGAAGAGGCGGCGCGGAAGCGGGAGCTGGGCGTCGTGGAGCAGATGCGCGAAGACGCCGGCGGCTTTACCGGTGGTCTTGTGGGCTTCGTCGAGGACGGCGAAATCGAAAGCGAAACCCGCGGCGCGCGCGGCGGCGGCGAGGACGGGCGAGCTTTGGTAGGTGGTCAGGACGACCTGCAGGCCGGGTGTGGCGCTCAACGTGGTGAGATGCTCGGCGAGGGCGGCGGGCGCGGTGTCGCAGGGGATGCCGAGTTCGTGGACGTGGGCGATCGTCTCGGCGGTGTCGGTGCGTGTCACCTCGGCGTCGCTGCACACGCAGAGCCAGTCGACGGGGCGGCCATCAGCGAGGGCTTCGCGCATCCACGTCTCGAGCGTCTGGCGCACGAGGGCGAGACTGGGAACGGCGATGAGGACGCGGCGGGCGCCGAGTTCGCGGGCGATCCAGTAGGCGGTGAGGCTTTTGCCGGACCCACAGGGGCTGATGAGTTTGCCGCGGGCATGGTTGCTATCGCGGTAGTGCGCGAGGGCGGCGGCGATGGCGGATTGTTGATGAGGGCGCGGGTCGAGCGGTGTCGGTCGCGCGGGCGGGGCGGCGGTGGCGAGAGAGGCGCGGAGGGAGGCGAAAAAATCAGGGCCGAGCTCGCTCCACGTTTCGGCGGTGAGGTCGCCGAGCTTCGGGAGATCTTCGAGCAGGCCGGGGATGCGGGCGGTCGTCGTGCAGACGAGCGCGAAGCTGATTTCGCGGCAGACAGCGAAGGCGAGCGAGGTGAACGTGGACAGCTCGCGGTGGGTGAGCGTGGCGTCGGCATCACTGCGGTATTTCGCCTGGATGGCCCAGAACTCCCCGGTGTGCGTGCGCGCGAGAAGATCGATGCCCTCATCACGGGGCGGAAAGTTCAGGCGGACGCGAATGTCGTCAGGGACTTCGTGGTGGAACCAAACCTCGGCGAGCTTTGTGCGGTATTTCGGGTCGAAGCGCAGATAGTGGCGGACGAGCACCTCGAAGGGCTCGCCACGCGCGTGCAGGTCGATTGAGGCCTGGCGCGCGAGAAAATCGTCCCACGAGTTGATGGAGTCAAAGGGGGCGGACGAGACCATCGCGTTTCCCCAACTTCACGGTTGATCCCCTTCACCGCAAGTCCTGCCCGGTGTCATCCCACCCCGTCATAACCCGTCCGGTTACTTGCCTCGCGGGGCGGGCGGTGGTTTCGTCGCCCTGTTCCGATGACCGACGATCTTGAAGTCGCCACTGCCGCGGACGCCGCGCCGCGCCACCTCGCGCCCGATGATGTCGGGCTCGTGGCGCCGCGCGACTACGTTCATCGCGAGCCGTTCACGTTCAAGAGCGGGCAGGTCATCCCCGGCTTCACGCTGCGCTACGAGACCTACGGCCAGCTCAACACCACGCGCGACAACGCCATCCTCATCTGCCACGCGCTCAGCGGCGATCACCACTGCGCCGGCTGGCACTCGCCCGCCGACAAGAAGCCCGGCTGGTGGAACAACCTCATCGGCCCCGGCAAGGCCGTGGACACGCGCCGCTTCTTCGTCGTCTGCGCCAACGTCCTCGGCGGCTGCCAGGGCTCGACCGGCCCCTCGTCGCTCAACCCCGAGACGGGCCGCGCCTACGGCACGACGTTCCCCTTCGTCACCATCCGCGACATGGTGCGCGCGCAGAAGCTCCTGCTCGATCATCTCGGCGTCGACGAACTGCACGGCGTGATCGGCGGCTCGATGGGCGGCATGACGGCCATGCTGATGGCGATCGAGTTTCCGAAGTTCACGCGCCGCGTGCTCGCGATGGCCACGACCGGCCGCGAGGGCGCGCAGGCGATCGCGTTCAACGAGGTCGGCCGCCAGGCCATCATGCAGGACCCGGCGTGGAACCGCGGCGACTACCCGCGCGACGCCGGCCCGCGCACCGGCCTCGCGATCGCGCGCATGATGGCGCACATCACCTACGTGTCCGATGCGAGCATGCAGCGGAAGTTTGGCCGGAAGAAAAAGGAGAACGCCAACGCCGACGCCTACACCTTCGAGCAGCAATTCGAGGTCGAGGGCTACCTGCGCCACCAGGGCCAGAGCTTCATCAACCGTTTCGACGCCAACACGTATCTCTACATCACGCGCGCACTCGACCAGTTTGACCTCGCGCACGCCTACGGCTCGCTCGAGCAGGCCTTCGCCCCGCTTGAGGGCGACACCCTGATCGTGGGCTTCACGAGCGACTGGCTCTTCCCGCCCGAGCAGAACCGCGCCCTCGCGCTCGCGCTCCTGCGCGCCGGCAAGCGCGCGAGCTACGCCGAACTCAGCACCGACCTCGGCCACGACTCGTTCCTCCTTGAGAGCGAGGAACTCTACTCGCTCGTCCGCGCCTTCCTCGAGCGCGGCCAGCACTACGACTCGGACTATTCGATCTAGCCATGAGCCGCCCCACGGAAAAACGCACGGTCGACATGCAGATCATCGGGGATTGGGTGGAGCCCAACACCCGGGTGCTCGATCTCGGCTGCGGCTCGGGCGCGCTGCTCGACTACCTCGTGCAGTCGAAGAAAGTCTCCGCCGTCGGTGTGGACCTCGAGTTCAGCCGCATCACCGCCTCGGTGCGGCGCGGCCTCTCGGCCTACCAGGGCGACATGACGACGTTCATGCAGGCGTTTCCCGAGAAGCACTTCGACCGCGTCATCTGCTCGCGCACGGTGCAGGAGCTCGACGATCCCACGGGCGTGATCCTCGAGGCGCTGCGCGTGGGCCGCGCGCTCACGGTCGGCTTCGTGAACCACGGCTTCTGGAAAAACCGCGTCAACGCCCTGATGCTGGGCCGCAAGATCCGCAACGCCGTCTACACGACCGAGTGGTTCGAAAGCCGCCCATCCAATCCGCTCACGATCGCGGATTTTGAGCACTTCTGCGCGGCCAAGGGCATCCGTATCTCCCGCCGCGCCCATCTCGCCGGCAACTGGCACACGCCGTGCCGCACGCTGCCCAACCTCCTCGCCGGCTACGCGCTCTACGATCTGGCGCGCTGAAGGCACGCTCGAAGCGGCCAGGCCGCCCGCAGGGCCAGTAGCCAGCAGCCCGGCCCATGAGCGCGCTCCGTCTCCTCCAGTCGCTGTTCACCTCCTCCCCGCGGCGGGCGCCCGCCGACTGCTTCGCGCACGTGCGCACCGGCACCGCGATCCTCGTGGATGTGCGCGAACCCGGCGAGTGCCGCCGTGGCGTCGCCGCTCAGGCTGTGTTGCTGCCGCTCAGCGATCTCGCCGGACGCCGCAAACGCTGGAAACCCTTTCTCGCCGCGCACGGCGACCGCGAGCTCGTCTTCTACTGCGGCGCCGGCGTCCGCTCCGGCATGGCCGCGCGCACGCTCGCCGCCGAGGGCTTCCGCACCGTCAACGCCGGCAGCTTCCAGGCCTGGGCCGACGCCGGCTGGCCGGTGGTCGCGCCGACGGACGCCGATGTTCATGGCAAGTCGTAGATTTCCACGAGCGCTTCATCCGTGCCTCCATCCGCCCCCGCACCCAAACCGAATAAGACCAACGTCCCGTATTATTTAGACTTTGCAAAGGTGGGGCTGGCTCTCCGAGCCGGCCTGGGTTGCAGGGCGATTCGGGACTGGAACCCAGGCCGCTTGCGAGAAGCGGCCCCACCTTCCTAAAGTCCAAATTTCAAGGGACCTTGGGATAACTACTCCCGATTTGGGGCTTCTTCGCCAAAGCGATGGCCGTGGTTGGAGACCATGCCAGCCCCCGGAGTCGAAGTTGTCTGGATCGGCCCAAACGCCTCCGTTTTCGCCGGCCGTCATTCCACCCCGCTTGGCTCGGCAAGCTGTCTTGCATTTTTTGACCCAGTGTCTTGCTTCGATTCATGCACACCGAGACACTTGCCATCCGTATTTCCAAGGCGGAGCGCACCGCACTCCGCAAGCGCGCGAAGCTGGAAAAACTTTCGCAGGGCGACCTCGTGCGCCGCGCGCTGCGTGCCTACGGCGTGACACCCGAGCCGGAGAAACCGAAATCGGGCTACGACGTGATCAAGCACCTGATCGGCTCCTGCAAGGGCGGGCCAAGTGATCTCGCGACCAACCCCAAACACATGGAAGGCTTTGGCCGGTGAAGGTCTGGCTCGCGGACACGGGGCCCTTGGTGGCGCTGCTAACGGCCAACGAATCCATGCATCCGTGGTCCGTAGAACAGGCGAAGTCCGCACCGGCTATCGTGCTGACGTGCGATGCGGTGATCACCGAGTCCCTGTTTCTGTTGAAGCGCGTGGGACACGACACGGGCACCCTGTTCGCGCTGATCGAATCCGGGTTCCTCCGCAGCGACTTCGATCTGCACGCCGAATACCGGGCCGTGCGGGACCTGATGCGCCGCTACCGTGAGATGCCGATGTCGTTTGCCGACGCCTGCCTCGTGCGCATGTCAGAAATTCACGGCGACAGCGTGGTATGGACGCTGGATCGCGATTTCCACGTCTATCGCCGGCATCGCCACCAGACCATTTCCCTCATCACGCCGTTCTGAACCACAGCCAATCACGCCGGCCGCCTTGCCTCGCCGGAAAAGTCGGCCAGCTTTCCCTTTCGCCATGAAACTCCGTCACCTTGTTTCCCTCCTGCTTGCCCCCGCCCTCGCCGCGTTTGCTGCCGACGCCGCCCCGAAGATCACACCGCAAGACGCCGCCAAGCTGGTCGCGTCCGGCAAGGCCGTGCTCGTCGATGTGCGCGAAGCCGCCGAGTGCCAGGAGACCGGCCTCGCCGCCCCCGCGCTGCATCTGCCGAAGAGCGACTTCGATGGCGCGCAGAAGGAGTGGAAGGATTTTCTCGCGAAGGTCGGCGACAAGCAGGTCATCACCTACTGCCGCTCCGGCGGCCGCGCCGGCGCCGTCGCGGCCGCGCTCAACGCCCAGGGCGTAAAGGCCGCGAGTGTCGGCAGCCTCAGAGACTGGCAGGCCGCGGGGCTCCCCGTGCGCGCCGCCGACGCGCCCGCCGCCGGTTCGGCGGCGGAAACCACGAAGAAAAAATAGCTCGGCGCTGTCCGCCACGCGCGCTTGATTGCGCGGAATGTCCGATCCGCTCGATTCCCCGCTGGTTCCGCCTGCGCTCCGCGAGGCGCTGAGCCTTGCGCCGGACAACCTGCCGCTGCTCCTGCACGTCGCCGAGACCGTGCTGCGCAGCGGCGGCTTTGCGGTTGCCGAGGTGCTCTGCAAGCGCGCCCTCGCCCTCGAGCCGCGACACACCGGTGCGAAGCTCGGGCTCGCCGCGGCGTTTTTCGCGCAGGGCAAGCACGGCCCGGCCCTCGTCATCGTCGAGGACATGGTCAAGGGCGACACCGCTGATCCGCGCGCCCTGATTCTCCACGCCCGCCTCGCCCTCCACGCCGGCGAGCCGCGCCTCGCCGCCCGGCAATACGCCCGCGCGCGCGAGGCCGACGCCAGCCTCGCCGATCGCGGGCTTGAAAAGAGTCTCGGCGAATTTCTCCCCGTCCGCCCCGCCCCGCAGCTCCCGAAGCCCGCGGCGCCCGCGCCGGAGCCGGAGACGCCGTCGTTCAATTTCGGCGACCAGGACCGCGACGAGGAAACCCGCGAGCGTCTGCCCGCCGGCGATCTGCCCGGCGAGTCGCGCACCGCAGAGGAGCCCGAGAAACCCACGACGACCTTTGCGGATGTCGGCGGCATGGAGGCCGTGAAGGAGGAGGTGCGGATGAAGATCATCCTCCCGCTCCAGCAGCCGGACCTCTTCAAGGCCTACGGGAAAAAAATCGGCGGCGGCATTCTCATGTATGGGCCGCCAGGCTGCGGGAAGACCTTTCTCGCCCGCGCGACCGCCGGCGAGGTGAGCGCCGGCTTTCTCTCCGTCGGCATCAGCGACGTCCTCGACATGTGGATCGGGCAGAGCGAAAAAAACCTGCACGGCATCTTCGCGCAGGCGCGCGCGCACCGGCCCTGCGTGCTGTTCTTCGACGAAGTGGATGCCCTCGGCGCGAACCGCACCGACATGCTCAAGAGCGGCGGCCGCCAGATCATCAACCAGTTCCTCTCGGAGCTCGACGGCGTCACCTCGTCCAACGAAGGCGTGCTCATCCTCGCCGCCACCAACGCGCCCTGGCACCTCGATCCCGCGTTTCGCCGGCCCGGGCGCTTCGACCGCATCCTCTTCGTGCCACCGCCCGACGCCCCCGCGCGCGCCTCGATCCTGCAGCTCACCCTCCAGGGCAAGCCCACCGGCGAGATCGATTTCGATACGCTCGCGAAGAAGAGCGACGGCTTCTCCGGGGCGGACCTCAAAGCCGTGATCGACGTGGCGGTCGAGGCCAAGCTCCGCGAGGCCATGAAGGCCGGCTCGCTCCAGGCGATTACGACGCGCGATCTGCTCGACGCGATCAAGCGGCACAAGCCGACCGTGAGCGACTGGTTCCAGACCGCGCGCAACCACGCGCTCTACGCCAACCAGAGCGGGCTCTACGACGACATCCTGGCCTACCTGAAGCTTTCGAAATGAGCGCGCCCCTTTTCCCGGTTTGTCATGGCGAGGAGCGCAGCGACGCGGCCATCCATCCGGGATTCAAGCTGGATTTCCGCGGTCGCCGAGCCTCCCTCGCAATGACAAATCAAAGCCGATGAGCGCGCACCTCTCACGCGCCCAGCTTCTGCTCGCGCAGTCCCGGCCGGCCGACGCCGAGCGCGAGTCGATGCTCGCCCTCGCGCAGCAGCCCGACGATCCGCAGGCGCTCGCACTGCTCGCGCTCAGCCGCCTGCAGCAGTCGAAACGCGACACGGCCCTCGACGCCGCGCGGCAGGCCGTGGGCCTCGCGCCCGACGAGCCCTTCCTGCACAACGTTCACGCGCACGTGCTGCGCGAGACGGGCCGCCACGACGAAGCGCTCGCCGCCGTCCACGAGGCCATCCGCCTCGATCCCGCCGATGCGGATCATTTCGCGCTCCTTGCCTCGATTGAGCTGGGCCGCGGCAAGTGGCCGCCGGCGCTTGAGGCGGCGGAGCAGGCGCTCGCGCTCAACCCCGAGCACGTGGGCGCAGCCAATCTGCGCGCGATGGCGCTCGTGCGGCTCGGGCGCAAGTCCGAGGCGATGGAGTCGGTGGACTACGCGCTCGACCGCGCACCGGACGACGCGTTTTCCCACGCCAACCAAGGCTGGAACCAGCTACACCGCAACCAGCCGAAAAAGGCGCAGGAACATTTCCGCGAAGCGCTGCGCCTCGACCCCGAGCTGGAATATGCGCGCGACGGCATGCTGGAGGCGCTGAAGGCGCGCAACCCGATCTACCGCCTGATGCTGGCGTATTTCCTCTGGATGGGACGGCAGTCGGCGCGCTTTCAGTGGGCGTTCATCCTCGGCATCTTCTTCGGCAACTCCGCGATGCGGGCGCTCGCGCGCACGCAGCCGGGGCTCAACTGGCTGTGGTGGCCGCTGCTGGGGCTCTTCTACGCCTTCATCTATCTTTCGTGGACGGCGCAGCCGATGTTCAACCTGCTGCTCTGCTTCGATCGGTTCGGGCGGCATGTGCTGACGCGCGATCAACGGCTGGCCGCGGCCTGCTTCGGCACGGTGCTGGCGGCGGCGCTGGTCTCCCTCGGAGCCTTGATTGCGACCGGCGACGATTTGGCGCTGCTGGGCGTCGTGGCGTTTGCCGTGATCTCGATCTGCGTGGCGGCGACGTTTGCGCGCACGGGACGCGCGCGAAAGATCCTTCTCGCCGCCACGGCCGCGCTGGCGGCCTGCGCGGCGGGGGCGGCGTTTGCCGAGACGGAAACCGCGCTCGCGCTGGCGAATGTGTTCGTGATCGGCTTTATCGGCTTCCAGGTGCTGGCCAACGTGCTGACTTCGCGGTCGCGCTGAGCGCTTGACCGGCGGCCGGAAAGGCCCGGTCACCGGGGTCGAAAAAAAACTTGCCCCCGCCTCGGGTGAGCGGTGCATGATGTCACTCCAGTCCCGTCAGCTTTCAGATGCACGCTTCCTTGGAGTTCGTGATTTGAGTCCGACCGTGAGACCAATCGGTGACAGCCGTAAGCGAGTCAGCCCGTCCGTGACAGTGTTCTAGCCCACAGGGTCAGGTTTTTCTCCGGACAGGTGGCGCTGATGGCCACCACCAGACCGCAACCGTCTGCAGCGTTGTTTAACCTTCAACCGCGGCGTCGCCCGCCGCACCCGTTCCCATGCACAAACTATCGACCTTGCTTGCCCAACGCCCGGTCCTGCTTCGGCAGTTGCGCCTGGCTCACATCGCGTTTGCCCATGTCACGCTCACCACGTGCGTCGCGCGCATCGCGCGCGCCCGGCTCGGCGGCTGGGTGACGCTGCGCTCCGCGGATCCGGCCAACGATCGTTTCTGCGCCACGTTGACCGCGCTCGACGGCCGCCAGTCGCTGATCGAGGAGCATTTCACCGATGAGGACGTGCGCGACCTCGCGGAGGTGGTGGTCTTTGTCACGTGCAGCGAGGAACTCGAATTCACCTTTGAACTGAGCGAGCTGGAGGCGCGTTTCCTAGATCCGGTGCGCGCCGAGCTGGAGCGATCGGACATCGTGATCGACGCGGCCGAGCAGCGGCCGGCGGCTTAGCCCCGGCTCAGACCAGCCCGGCCGTCTCCTCAAACCCGCACCACAGGTTCATGATCTGCACGGCTTGGCCGCTGGCGCCTTTCACGAGGTTGTCCTCGGCGGCGGTGATCACGAAATTGCCGGTGCGCGGATCGTGGACCGCGGACATGTCCACGCGGTTGGTGCCGACGACGTGCGCGGTGTCAGGTGTTTCGCCGCTCGTGAGCATCTGCACAAAGGGCCGGCCGGCATAGGCGCCTCGCCACGCGGCGTAGAGCGTCTCGATGGTCGCGCCGGCCGCGGCGGGCACGGTGATGGTCGTCGCGATGCCGCGGCGCATGGGCGCGAGGTGCGGGTTGAACTGGAGGATGGTCTTCGCGCCGGTGTGCAGCGCGAGCTGCTCCTCGACCTCGGCGAGGTGGCGGTGCTTCACGAGGCCGTAGGCCTTGATGCTCTCCGCGCGTTCGCAGAAGAGGTAGGCCTCCTCGGCTTTCTTGCCGGCGCCGCTGACGCCACTGTAGCTGTTCACGACGATGTGCTCGCGCGTGACGATGCCGGCCTTCAGTAACGGCACGAGGGGCACGAGGATGCTCGTCGGATAGCAGCCAGGAGCGGCGATGAGCTTGGCCGTGGCTTTCCAATCGGGCGGCGTGAGCTCGGGCAGCACGAAGCGCGCGCTGGGGAGCAGTTCGGGCGCGTGGTGGTCGCCGTAGTATTTCTGGTAGGTGGCGAGGTCGGCGATGCGGAAGTCGGCGCTGAGATCGATCACCCGCTTGCCGGCGGCGACGAGGGCCTTGGCGTAGGTGGCCGCGGCGCCGTGCGGCAGCGCGAGGAAGAAAAGATCGATGTCGCTGGCGGCGAGTGCGGCCGGATCAGAATCGGAGAAGGTCAGGCCGCGATCGGCGCCGCGCACGGCGGGAATGACGGCCGCGAGGGGCTTGCCCGCGTGCGTGCGGGAGGTGACGACCGCCAGCGTGACGCGCGGATGGCTGAGGAGGAGTTTCACGAGCACCTCGCCGGAGTAACCGGAGGCGCCGACGATGCCGACTTTCATGGGCGCAAAGGCGAGGGATCGCGTCGCGACCCGCAACGAGAAAAACAAAACAGCCCGCGCGAAATCGCGCGGGCTGTTGCGCCGGTGCGCCAGCACCGGAAATCAGGCCTGGCTCAGAGCGAGAACGAGTAGGCGACCGTAACCACCCCGCGACCGACGGCGGAGGTGTTGACGGACTTCGGGGCGTTGCCGGTCTTCAGGAAATTATCGCGGCCCTTGGTGTAGGCCCAGCCGACCGAGAGCTTGGACTGCTTGTCGAGCTGGAAGGGCAGCGTGACGCCGGCGAGCCAGTATTCGCCCCAGTTCTTGGTGGCGGGGGAGCTGTTCTCCAGGATGTCCTTGGCCTTGAAGGTGCCCCACTGGCCGAGGAAGGAGAGCTCGGTGCCGATTTCCTTGAGCGGCACGGAATAGGCGACGGAGCCTTCGATGAGCGTCTGCTTCAGCACGGTGTCGTAATAGAGCTTCGGCGTGAGCTTGATGCCC
The DNA here is from genome assembly GCA_030693515.1 of Opitutaceae bacterium. GTDB lineage: Bacteria > Verrucomicrobiota > Verrucomicrobiia > Opitutales > Opitutaceae > ER46. The sequence goes on along the minus strand of JAUYAK010000096.1, from coordinate 2,989 downwards.
TCGATGGTGTAGTTGAGCGCCACGCTGGGCTCGAACGTCATCTTGTAGAAGCCGTCTTTTTTGCGCGCGGCCGGGTAGAGATAGAGGATGAAGCCGGGCTGGAACGTGAGGTCCTTGGCCAGCTCCATCGTGTAGGAGGCATACGGATCGATCTCGGGGTTGGATTGGCCGGGCACGCGATCCGCGAGGGGGATGTTGTTCCAGAGGCCGGCGGTGACCGGACCCGAGGTGTATTCGATGACGGGCTGGGCCGAGAGGCCGCCCAGGCGGACGCCGCGGAGCATGTATTGCGAGACGACCGCGGGCGTGATCGTCCACGAGGAACTAGGCGCCGCGGCCGGAGCCGGGGCCTGGGCGCGCAAGCCGCTGGAAGCACCCAGGGCCAAGACGGCGAGGGTCGCGAGGAGGAGTTTGTTTTTCATGGTTAGGTTGAACAGTTCGGAATCCCGCATGAGCGAGATTGCTGGATTGCATGTGCAGAATTCAGGCCAAACACGCCTGTTCCATGTCATACACGCCGCCGTCGGCAAAGTTGCTGCTAAATCCGAGGGACCCAACCGGCCATGCCCGGGCGGGCAATACAACAACCCTCCATACCAGCCAATGAACCTACGCCACACGCTCGCAGCGGCCCTCGCCGCCGCCGCTACCCTCCCTGCCTTCGCCGAAATCAAGATTAACGACACGCTGTCCATCAGCGGCTATGCCGCCGGCAGCTACCAGTATTTCAAGCCCAGCGGCGGCGCCTCCAGCGACACCCTGTTCAACGGGGCCAAGAGCACGCCGAGCGCCGACGCCCTCCGCACGCTCTTCACCTTCAACCTCAAGCCCGTCACCGGCAACGTCAGCCTGTTCTACATCCCCAACATCCCGGCCGGCGTGATGCGCAACGAACTCACCGTGCTCGATGCTTACGCGACCTACGATGCGGGCGGTGGCTTCTCGGTCACGGCCGGCAAGTTCCTCAGCTACCTCGGCTACGAGGCCTTCCATCCGGACAGCATGAGCCAGGTCACCTACGGCAGTGTGACCGTGGGCGTGCTCGGCGGCATCCCGGCCTATCACAGCGGCGTGCGTCTCGACTACGCCGACAAACAGATCGGCTACGGCTTCGCCGTGGTGGATTCCGTCTTCTCGCCCAACGGCATCGACAAGGGTGATGGCGAGTTGAAGAGCAACGCGGGGTTCGAGGGTTACGTCACCTCCAACGGCCTCGGTGATCTCAAGCTTTGGGCCGGCTTTGCCTACGACACCAAGGGCAATTTCCAAAACCACAGCGTGGTCATCCTCAACGTCTGGGGCGAATACAAGGTCTCCAAGGAAGCCACCGTCGCCCTTGAGTTCCTCTCCAAGAACGGCGGCGCTTTCGCCAAGGGCACCACGTGGGGTGCCTACCTCAACTACCAGTTCACGCCCAAGGTCTCGACCGTCTTCCGCGTGAGCGGCGAGGACCTCGGCGACCGCACCGCGGGCCGTGATTCCACGCGCTACACCGTCGGCCCCAACTTCAAGATCACCGACAACCTGATGATCCGCACCGAATACACCTACAACAAATTCGACCGCGGTGGCTCGGGCTCGATCTTCAGCATCCAGGGCCTGTTCAAATTCTGATCCGGCCGTCACTGGCCGTTCCCTCCACCGTTACTCCTGAAAAAATGCGGCGGTGAGCCGCGCGGCTCCGCCTCGCCTCCCCGCCGCCCCATCTTCGATTCCTCCTACCATGATTAATAAAATTAGCTCCCTCTTCGCTGCCGGCGCGCTCGCGCTCGGCTCGGCCTCCGCGGCCGAAACCGTCAAAGTCGGCGTCCTCCACTCCCTCTCCGGCACGATGGCCATCAGCGAAACCTCGCTGCGCGACATCCTGCTCTTCACCTTCGACGAGATTAACGCCAAGGGCGGCGTCCTCGGCAAAAAGATCGAGCCCGTCGTCGTCGACGGCGCCTCGAACTGGCCGCTCTTTGCCGAAAAGGCCAAGCAGCTCCTTGAGCAGGACAAGGTCGCCGTGACCTTCGGCTGCTGGACCTCCGTCTCCCGCAAGTCCGTCCTTCCCGTCTACGAGAAGAACAACGGCCTCCTCTTCTACCCCGTCCAATACGAGGGCGAAGAAGAATCCCAGAACGTCGCCTACACCGCCGAGGCCGTTAACCAGCAGGCCACGCCCGCCGTCGACTACTACCTCGCCGAAGGCAAAAAGAAGTTCTACCTCCTCGGTTCTGACTACGTTTATCCGCAGACCACGAACCTCGTGCTCCTCGAGTATCTCCTCAGCAAGGGCGTGAAACTCGAGAACATCGGCGGCGGCTTCAAGAAGGACGAGTCCGGCAAGATCATCTCCGCCGGCAAATACACCCCCTTCGGTCACACCGACTACCAGCAGATCGTTTCCGAAATCAAACAGTTCGCCGCCTCCGGTGACGCCTGCGTGATCTCGACCCTCAACGGCGACACCAACGTTCCCTTCTTCAAAGAATATGCCGCCGCCGGTCTCTCCGCCGAAAAGTGCCCCGTCGTCTCGTTCTCCATCTCGGAAGACGAATTCCGCGGCCTCCCTGCCAAGCAGCTCGTCGGTCAGCTCGGTTGCTGGACCTACTTCCAGTCTATCAACACTCCCGCCAACAAGAAGTTCGTCGCCGACTTCCAAGCTTGGCTGAAGACCACCAAGACCCCCGGCATCGTCAAAGAAGGCCGCGTCACCTGCTCCCCGATGGTCCTCTCCTACGTCGGCGTTTACCTCTGGAAAGCCGCCGTCGAGAAGGCCGGCTCCTTCGATGTCGATAAGGTCCGCGCTGCCTACAAGAGCGGCCTCTCCTTCGACGGCCCTGGTGGCAAGGTCACCACGCAAAAGAACATGCACGTCACCAAGAACGTCTACATCGGCGAGACCAAGGCTGACGGTCAGTTCAAAATCGTGAAGTCCTTCGACAACGTCTACGGCGAGCCCTGGCTCAAGGGTAAGTTCAAAGCCAAATAAGGCACGCGCCCAGTG
>JAUYAK010000095.1 GCA_030693515.1 Opitutaceae bacterium | reverse complement strand
CCTGCGGCAAGCTCTTCGGCTCCTGTCCTCGGAAGCGACCAAACAGCTACCCGTCAACGCGGATGTCTATGTCCACTAAATCGAGGCAATCTCACCTCATTCCCCTCCATGGTGGCTCGGATTAGTGGTTCAAAAATTCAGCTCACGTATTTCTGCACAATGGGAATTCGCCTTCCTACACCGAAGGCCAGGGGGGTGATCTTCAGGCCGGGGGCGGCTTGCTTTCGCTTATACTCGTTCAAGTCCACCTTGCGGGCGATGTCGTTGACGACGTTTTCCTCGAAGCCTTGCGCCAGGAGGTCGCGGCGGGAGAGGCCTTCCTCGACGTAGCCTTTCAGGATCGCGTCGAGCACGTCGTAGGGCGGGAGGCTGTCCTGGTCCTTTTGATCGGGGCGCAGTTCGGCGCTCGGCGGTTTCTCGATGGAGGAGACGGGGATGATTTCGCGGTCGCGGTTGATCCAGCGGGCGAGGGCATAGACCTGCATCTTGAAGACATCGCTAATCACGGCGAGGCCGCCGCACATGTCGCCGTAGAGCGTGCAGTAGCCGACGGCCATCTCGCTCTTGTTGCCGGTGGTGAGGAGGAGGGAGCCAAACTTGTTCGAGAGCGCCATCATGATGACGCCACGCACGCGGGCCTGGATGTTTTCCTCGGTCACGTCGCGGCGGGTGCTGCTGAACAGGTGCCAGAGGACCTTTTCGGTTTCGTTGACGACATCGGAGATGCGCACGGTCTCGAAGCGGATGCCGAGGTTCTGCGCGAGGCTGCGGGCGTCGTCGCGCGAGTGCTGGGACGAGATGGAGGAGGGCAGCGAAACGCCGACGACGTTTTCCGGGCCAAAGGCCTCCGCGGCGAGCACGCCGACGACGGCGGAGTCGATGCCGCCGGAGAGGGCGATGAGGGCGCGCTTGAAACCGCTCTTGTGCGCGTAGTCGCGCAGGCCGAGCACGAGGGCGGCGTGGATGTCCGCGATCTCGGCGTCGGCGGCGGGTGCGGCGGCCGCGAGCGGCGGGGTGGCGAGATCGACGACGCGCAGCTCCACGGCAAAAGCGGCGAGCTGCGCGATCGGGCGGCCCGTCGCGTCCACGACGTGGCTGCGGCCATCGAAGATGAGCTCGTCGTTGCCGCCGATGGCGTTGACGTAGGCGACGGGGCAGCCGAGGGCGCGGGTGGCATTGGCGACGACGAGGTCCTGGCGGACATTTTCCTTGGCGCTGTGCCACGGGCTCGCGGAGACATTGATCATGAGGTCGCACTTTTGCCCGGCGAGCTGCTCGAGCGGCGTGCGACCGCTGTAGAGCCGGCGCGTGCTGAGCATGGGATGCGTCCAGATGTCTTCGCAGATGGTGAGGCCGATGCGTTTCCCGGCGTGGGTGATGACGGTCGGAGCCTCCGCCGGCTCAAAGTAGCGATCCTCGTCAAACACGTCGTAGGTCGGCAGCAGGCATTTGCGGCCGTGCGTGACGACCGCGCCGCGGTGGCAGAAGGCGGCGGAGTTGAAGAACGGCCGGCCTTGGCCGCTGGGATTGGCCTCCACGGTGCCGATGATTACGGGCACCTCGCCGATAGCGGCGGCGATCTCGGTGAGCGAGGCGGCGACATCGGGGACGAAGCGCCGTTTGAACAGCAGGTCCCGCGGCGGGTAGCCGCAGACGGCGAGTTCGGGGAAGACGACGAGCTCCGCGCCCTGTGCGACGAGCGCGGCGTAGGCATCGAGAATCTTGCGGCGGTTGCCGGCGAGATCGCCGACGGTCGGGTTGAGCTGGGCGAGGCCGAGGCGCATGGAGGCGCGGACGGTGGAGTCGTTTCATCGGACTGACAATCCCGCAGCGCACAACGCGGGCTTGCGCTGGAGGCCTCGCGCCCGATTTGCTTGGGGCCGCATGCGGCTGCCGCGAATCGTCTTCTTCCATTTCCTGCTGGTTCTGCCGGCTTGGGCCGCCCAGCCCATCGTGCTCACGCTCGAACAAGCCTTGGCGAGCGCCGAAGGGGTGAACAGCAACGTCCTCCTCAGCCGCGAGGCGGCCGCGCAGGCGCTGGAACAGGCCAACCTCGCGCGGGCGGGCGTGCTGCCCAACATCGCCCTCAACGTCTCGCAGCGCCGCTCCCGCAACCTGAACATCCTGAGCACCACCGGCGCGCTCAGCGAGACACGCCCGTCCAACCGCTTCGACGGGCGCCTCGCAGGCACCCTGTCACTGCTCAACCCCCAGCAGCTCTCCGCCGGCCAGGCCGCGCGGGTGGGAGCCGAGGGCGCGCGCGTGGACGTGCGCGTGACCGTGCAGAACGCCCTCGCCGGGATCGCCTCCGCCTACTTCGGCCACCTGCGCAACCTGCGCCGGCTCGACGTGCTCGACGCCAACATCACCCGCGCCCGCTCCCTCTACGATCTTGCCCGCAACCAGCTCGCCGCGGGCGTCGCCACGCAGATCGACGTCACGCGCGCCGAGTCGCAGCTTGCGCAGGCCGAGCAGGCCCGGCTGCAGCAGGTGACCTCGGTGATGCAGAGCGAACTCGTCTTCAAGCGCCTGCTGAACCTCGACCCCGCGGCGCCGCTGCAGCTGGCGGATTTTCCGCTGGCGCGGGTCGATGCCGGCCTCGTGAGCCTCGGTGATGTGCGCACCACCTTTGAGCAACGCGCCGATTGGCTCCGCGGGCAGAAGGCCCTTGAGCAGGCGCGGCTCGATGTGCGCACGGCCACGTTTGAGCGCCTGCCCGTGCTCGGGATCGCGGGGGACTATGGCCGCGCGGCGGCCAACTTCGACGACGACGGCAAGCGCGCGGTCTGGACCTTTGGCGCGACGCTGAGTGTGCCGATTTTCGACGGCCTCCGGGCGGGCGCGGATCACCGCACGGCGCTTTCGCGGCAACGCGTGCAGCAGGCGCGGCTCAACTCCCTCGAACTCCAAATCTCCTCCGAGCTGCGCCTCGCCCGGCAGGATGCCTCGTCGCGCCATGCCCAGATCGCGGTGGCGGAAAAAAATTCGCGCCTCGCCGATGAACAGCTCCGCCTCGCCCGCGCCCGCTACAACGAGGGCGTGGCCGACAACCGCGAGGTGATCGAGGCGCAGACCCAGCTGGCCGTCGCCGCGGACAACCTCGTCGATGCCGTCTATCAATATAACCTCAGCCGCGTGGAACTCGCGCGCGTCAAGGGCGAGGTCCGCTCCGTGCTGATGGAAAAGGCTCCGTAACGTGGCGCCGCCTGTCGCCCCGCGCCTCATCCTCGCCTCTGCCTCGCCGCGCCGCCGCGAGCTCCTCGCGCAGCTCGGCGTGCCGTTTGAGGTCGTGACGGCCGCGGTCACCGAACACGAGGACTCCGCCACGGACCCGCGCGTGATGGTCGCACACAACGCCGCGCTCAAGGCCAACTGGGTCGCCGCCCGCCACCCCGATGCGCTGGTGCTCGGCGCCGACACCACGGTCTTCCTCGACGGCACCGCGCTCAACAAGCCCCGCGATGGCACCGAGGCCCGCGCCATGCTGCGCCGGCTCAGCGGCCGCACCCACACTGTCTTCACCGGCCTCGCCGTGCGCCGGGTGCGCGACGACCTGCGGCTCGACGAGGGCGTGGCGAGCGAGGTGACCTTCCGCCCGCTCGACGAAGCCACCATCGAGGCCTACCTCGCCCGGGTCCACACGCTCGACAAGGCCGGCGGCTACGCGATCCAGGAGCATCCCGAGCTGATTGTGGCGGGTTACCGCGGTTCGCTTTCGAACATCGTCGGCCTGCCGCTGGAAGAAACGAAACAAATTTTGACCCGTTGCGGTCTGGGCGCATGACTTTGGGCCTCACTCCGCGTCCCATTCACCTTGCATGAGCCAGCCTTCCGCCACCTTGCCACCGCTGCCTGATCCGCGAGGGGCGTTGGCGCGCGCCTGGGCCCATCCCGATGTGCGCTCGGTCGCCATCGGCGTGGCGGCCGTGCTGGTGTTCCATCTGCTCCTCTGGCTCGTGGGCCCGCACCTCATCACGGTGGCTCCCGTGCGCCCAGTCGCCGCGGACTCCAGCACGGCGCGCGATTTCAACATCGAGTTTGCGCCCGAGGAGTTCGAGAAACCCGCGCCGCCGCCTCCGCCGCAGAAGTTTGTCGAGACCAACCCGGAGGCGCCGGAAAACACGCCCGACAAGACCAACAACTTTGCCGCCCAGAACCAGCAGGTCGCCCAGCAAAAGCCCACGCCCGACAGCAAGAGCGACCGCCCCGCGACCGAGGGCAAGGTTGACCACGAATCCAACCAAATCGTGAGCGGCCGCCTCTCGGAGCCCGTCGAGCTGCAGTCCCCGCAGCCGCCGGCGATGAACATCCCGGTCGCCGATACCCCGGTCACGCCGCCGCGCGCCGAGCAGAACCCGCTGACCGGCGATGCCAAAATCGAGGGCGACAACGCCACGGGCATCGGCAGCAACCTCGCCAAGCGCCTCGAAAATGCGAAGGCCGTGCCCGAGAAGATCGAAGGTGTGCGCGACGCCGCCGAGGTGCAGGGGGCGACTTCGCTGCAGCCCGCCATCGATCCGCGCAACCCGCGCCCGCGCCCGCAGATCGTGAAGCAACAGCAGGTGCGCCCGGCCATCCTCGCCGAGAATAAATTTGGCACCCAGAACGTCGGCCTCACCGGCTACGATGCCCGCTGGTCCGACTACGGCGCTTATCTCCAGCGCGTGATCGACACGGTTCAGATCCAGTGGGAGCGGCTCATCCTCAGCATGATTGCGATGCCTGCCGGCGGCAGCACCGTCTCCGTGAAGTTCGTGATGGATGACGACGGCAAGATTACCGAGATCCGCAACGTCGAGGCCAGCTCCACCGCCAACGAGACCGCCGTGCGCGCCTGCATCAGCGCCATCAAGGACCGCTCGCCCTACGGCCCGTGGACGGACGACATGAGGGCTGTCCTCGGCACGCAGCAGGAGATGACGTTCACGTTCTACTACCAATGAATTTCTCCTCTTGAAATGGGGATAATAGGAGTGCTGGATACCCACTATGGATACCCACCAAGAAAGCGACGCCGTAGCCCCTGCTACTCGGAAATATCAGACAGAAGCTAAGGCACGCGCTGCTGGTGCGACTTGGTGGCGGGAGCCGTCTTGGCCGGAATGTCTCTACAAAAAACTTACGGTCGGACGCTTCTTCTATCGCGCGCGAAGCGGTGCAGCTCGGCCATTTCTTCAACTTGAGACCGATGACCTCGTTGTCGCAAAAAGACGGTTGCGAGACCGCATGACCGAAGTCGTGGATTTACGCGAAAGCGGCCAGACTTCGCAGAGCGGTGACTTCAAGACCCTAGGCGCTTGCGCGGAGGAGATGCTCCGTATTATAGGGCGTTCCGAGCGCAAGCCGAGGACTCAACTCGCTTATAAGAACCACATTGATCGCCTGCGCGCCAAATGGCAGGCAGGAAAATTTGATACTTATCCGGCGGCCCGGGTGGACCTTGACCTGATCATGGAGTTGCGCGACTACCTGCAGAAGCGCTGCGAGTTTGTGGTTGGTCGGGTCGGTTCGACTACCAAAAAGCCCAAGAAAAAAACGGGATACTCGAACAACATCGTCAATCAGACCATGTGGGCTCTACGCGTCTGTCTCGACATCGCAGTGGAAAAACGAGTGCGAGTCGAAAATCCGTTTCTCACCAAATCCACTCTGGAAAGGAAGATCAACCTGCCGAAAGGACAACGCCAGCCCGACTTTCCGACGACCGAGGGGATGCGAAAACTGTTCGCCGAGATGCGACGTGTGCCGGAATCAAACCGAGTTCGGTCAGAACGGGGGAATGCTTTCCTTGATTACCGTCGGGCTTTCGCGAATCGCGCGGCCGAACTCGCGGAGTTTCTTGCCTACACGGGGTGTCGGCACGAGGAGGCGCTTGATGTGCGGGTAAACTATGACGGGAAGAATACGCCGGGCTTTCTGTTCGTAGATGGCACCAAGTCGAAGAGTTCGAAGCGCGACGTGCCGATCGCCGTCCCCGGGTTGCGGCAGCTACTCGACCGGCTGAAAGAAGGAAAGAAACCCGACGATACGCTCTTCGACGGGAAGGCTGACTGTCTCCAGGCGATGGCAAGGGCGTGCAAGCGGCTCGGTATCCCGAAACTGGTGCAGCACGAATTGCGACACTACTTCGCGACTGTGATGATTGAAGAAGGAGTTTCGTTTGCCCTTTTGAGTGAATGGCTCGGACACTCCGACGGTGGCATGCTAGCGGCCAGAACCTACGGACATATTCGAAAAGTTCACGCTCAGTTCGAAGCCAAGCGAATCGCGGAATCGATGGCCAAAAAAAATGAGCTCACTGTTTCTGATTCGGCCGGCAGCGTAAGTTCTCGCGACGCGGCCGCCTGATCACGTGGCTGCTATAGGCACCCGTGAGCGCACGTTAGCTTTCACGTGATGGAGGCCAGGGGAGTGCAGCAGGCTGCGATTACGATGGAATGGCCTGCCTTAATCGAGGCGTGACCAGAACCAAGAATCGAGGAGAGGCCAATTCGCCTGCGAGCTGCGCTTAGTCGCGTGATATAGGCCCCCTCATCAGTCGTAAATCTCATGAAAACTTTTTCTGCGGTGTTTGTAATACGCGGTGAGGCGCGACGAACATTCTTCGAAGCAACTAACGACGCAGAGGCGCGGGAGATTTGTGTTCGTTGGGAAGCTGGTCTCGAAGGGGAAACTGCCCCGCGCGAGCAAGAGACGAGAGCACTCCCAGAGGCATACGATGAAGGGGCTGCACGCCAATTGCTGGGTGGAATATCGAAATCGACGCTGTATCGGGAAATTCAAGATGGAAAGCTGGAGCGAGTCCGTGGCACGCGTCGCATCCTCATCACGCGCGCCTCACTGGAGTCACGGTCACGTTGGCGAGCCGTTACTCGCTTACCGACAGAGGTGGTGGGCGTTGGACGTTAGTGCAAAACGTGAATCTTCATTTGCGTCTTCAACCACTGGGCATAACCGCCGGGTGCTTTGCTCAACGATCGATCAGTTGAGCATTCTCGCTGCTCAAGGTCGCGATGGCGGCGAGTGGAAGCTGAACGTTGGCGTGAACCGGCTGGACGCGTTGCGGATTGTTGAAATGCGGCCAGCGGGAACTTGCGAGACCCGCCGGATTGGTGAAAATGTAGGTGGAGCGTTTGTTCGGCGGTGCCGAATGCGCGAGGTTGTCGCCATCGAGGCTGCGGTTGCCGGTCGGGGCGCCGTCGAGATTGGCAGGTGTGTTGAAGCGTAGTCGGAGGATGCTGAACGGGGGATTCACTTGAATCGAACGATCCACATTCGGAGCCGGCTGGAAAAAGACTCCGGCGTTTGACCCGCCGGCCTGCGAGGCCCGGACAATCACGATGCCCGTGCCGGAGATTGTGAGTTGGTTTCCTGCGATGATGCCAGGGCCACTGACCAGCGCGAATGCGACGGGCAGCCCAGACGATGCCGTCGCAGAGAACGTGAGCGGCGTGCTCGGATAAGATGCCGTCGCCGTTGGGGTGAACGTGATCGTCTGGGCAACGCTGGCGATGAAGTTGGCAGTGACACTGCGGTTGGCCGATGCGATTGAGACGGTGGTCGAGTTTGCGCTGGCGTCTGCCACGGGATCTCCCGTCCAGCCTGCAAATACGTAGCCTGGGCTCGGTGTCGCAGAGATGGCGACGGTGGCGGTGCCGGCGAGTCCCGTCGCGGAGCCGATCGCGGTGCCACCGAGACCGGCGTTGACCGTCAGCGCGTAGGTGGCGGCCACGACATTCACACTGGCGGTTGCCGTGTTCGATGGTCCGTAGGTGAAATCTCCGGCTCGATACACGGTGACGCTGGCAGTTCCGATGGATGAGAACGTGATCGTCTTGGATGTGCCGGTTCCTGATGCGCCGCCGCCCCAGGCGAACGTGCCGGTGCCCGAGCCGCCACTTGCGGTGAACGTGACCGTTTGCCCGGCGGTGACGGTCGCGCTTGCCGGGGAAAGTGCCACGGCGGACTGATTCGCGAGGCCGATGGACCAAGGGATTGTTGCGCTCCCGGCGTAGTTGCCTGTCGCCGTGACAGTGAAGGAATAGCTGCCCGGGTTTGTCGCCGACGGCGTGCCGGAGACGGAATACGTGGCCGCAGCGGGTGAGGCCGTGATGGTCGGCGCGCAGACAAAGCCGGTATAGCTGAACGATGTCGGGGCGACGGAAAAGGTGGTCGTGATCGCGTTGACCGTGATCACCGAGGCCGCGGTGTTGCTCTGCGAATAGCCGCCGCCCGCGGGCGAATAGGCGGTTACGCTGAAGGCGCCGGGCGAATTGAACGAAATCGTTTTTGTGCTGCCACTGCCGCTGGCGGCGCCGCCCCACAAGTAGCCGTTTACCCCTCCCACTGCGCTGAAATTGACAGTGTCGCCGACCGTGATGGTTTGGCTGGCGGGCGTGAGCGCTACGGTTTGGGAATTGTTCGCTACCGTGATAGTCGCGGTGGCGGTGTTGCTTTGGTTGTAGCCACCGCCAGCGGGCGAATAGGCCGAGACGATGTAGGAGCCAACGGCCGGGAACGTCACAGTCTTGAAATTTCCGCTTCCGCTCGCGGAGCCGCCCCAATTGTAGCCGTTCACGCCACCGCTTGCGGAGAATGTCACGCTCGCGCCGATGCCGATGGTTTGAGACGCGGGTGCGATGGCGACCGTTTGAGAAGCATTCGATACCACGGTGATCGTGGCAGTCGCGATATTGCTTTGAGCGTAGCTTCCTCCCGCTGGCGAATAAACCGTGACGGAAAATGTCCCCGCAGTGGAAAACGTGACTGCCTTCGTGCCGCCGCTACCGCTGGCGGCACCTCCCCATACGTAGCCGTTCGCCCCTCCCGCCGCGCTGAAATTAATACTGTCGCCGACCGTGATGGTTTGGGTGGCTGGCGTGAGTGCGACGGTTTGGGGATTGGTCGTTACGGTGATGGTAGCGGTGGCGGTGTTGCTTTGGTTGTAGCCACCGCCGGCGGGCGAATAGGCCGAGACGGTGTAGGAACCCAATGCCGGAAACGTCACGGTCTTGGAATTTCCGCTGCCGCTGGCCGAGCCGCTCCACGCGTAGCCGTTCACGCCGCCGCTGGCGGTGAACGTGACACTCGTGCCGACACCGACGGTTTGAGACGCGGGTGCGATGGCGACCGTTTGAGAAGAATTCGATACCACGGTGATCGTGGCGGTCGCGATATTACTTTGAGCATAGCTCCCTCCCGCAGGCGAATAAACGGTGACGGAAAATGTCCCCGCAGTGGAAAACGTGACTGCCTTCGTGCTGCCGCTACCGGAGGCGGACCCGCCCCAGACGTAGCCGTTCTGCGCGCCAGTCGCCGAGAAATTCACGATGTCGCCCACATTCACCGTCGGAGCACTCGGTGTGAGGCTGACGGTTTGGCCCAACAGTGCGGACACAGAAAAACTCTTCGACCCGAGATTTGCCGAGACGGCGTAGGTCGAATCGTTCGCGATTGCCGTGATCGTGTGCGCGCCGGCGGCCAAGCTCGACGTGCTGAGGCTGAACGACCAGCCGGAGTAGGTGATGTCGCGCGGGGACCATTGGCCGAAGCTCGTGTTGGCGCTTTGGACGTCAGGCCGATAACCGTTGAGCGACGCGGTGATTGAACCACTCGCGCCGCCATCGACGAGCAGCGTGACGGATGAAAGCGGAGCGCCGAGTTGCGCATCTGCGGCCCAACCGCTGCCGGTGACGGTCTGACCTTGGGTGACGCTGGTTGCGGAAATTGCGTCGAAGCTTCCGACGGGTGCGACGGGCAGCACCGTGAGCGTGTAGGGCCCGGCGGTGGCGGATGGATTGTAGTTACTGTCACCCACGCGGGCGACGAAGAATGGGTAACTATCGGGCCGTGGCGGAGTCCAACTCGACGACCATGCGTTCGAGGGGAAGAGCTTCGTGCCCGAGTGCGAGCTGTCGTTGGGATCGAAGTTAGTTTGCCCAGAGACGACAAACTGCCAACCGCCGGAACCCGCGCCACCGAAGTATGAAGGCGTGAATGATTGGAGATACGTGATCGTCGCGTTGCTTGAGCTGACTGCGGGCTGGTTGGATTTGGGCACAATGGTGACGGTCCATGAAATCGTCGGAGAGCTCGCGCCCGAGGAATCCGTGGCCCACGCCGTGTAGGTGACGGTGCCGACGGCGTCGTTTCTGGAGCCCTGCGAATCGCCAGTGTAGCCGTTGCCGCCACCGGCGTAGGCAAAGGCCTGGCCGTTCCTGTTGATACTCACGGTAGCGAGATCCCCATTGTCGTCCTCCCCGCGGGTGGCGATAGTGTAGTCTTGGCCGGTGGTTACCTGCGCGGGACTCTGCGTCCAGGCGATGCGCGGTGCGTCGTTGGTCGCACCCGTGTTGACGACTTGCGTGCTGCTTGAGAGTGGAAAATATCCGGAACTGCCTCCGCCTTGATTGTAGATGTAAACGTAAACGAAGACGCGGAAGTTCGTGTTGGCGGGCAGATCGGCATAGGTCCACGTGAAGGTGCGGCTGGCGCTGGGGCCGGGGTTGGTGCGGTTGACGGTCCAGTAGAGCGTGCCGTCGTCGGAGACGCCGCCGTTTTGATTGGCCGGGTTCCAGTTTCCAAGCGCATCTTGCTGCTCCAGCCAGACATCCACTCCGAAAACGCCTTCGGAACCGCGCGGGTAAAACGAATCGGCGTAGTAAACGAATCGTCCGCGCGTATTGTCGGTGCGACCGAACGGACTGAGGAAGGGACGTTGTAGTGAAAAACTGCTGCCGCCATGCAGCACGCCGTAAACGGAACTGGGGAACGGATTGCCCACCGGAGTGGGTGGGCTGTAGACATTGCCGTCGGGGGAGACCCACTGGGTCGGACTTGGGTCGGAGCCGAATGCTCGCGTGGCGGAGAAAACGGCGAGCGCCGCCGCGATAGTGAATAGTGACCGTGGCATGACGGGGTGCCGTTACGGCGTTTCGTAAAGCTCGACCAACGCGATACCCTTGGTCGGCGAGTCCGATTTCGCGCCGATGATCGCGGTGTAGTTCCCCGACGCAATCAGAGTGATGAGACTCGAATCGAGACCGTCTTCGGGCAAGGCGAAGGCGCCGGAGGCTGCGGCGAGTTCGCGAACCTGCGCGGTCTGGGGCGAGAAACTCCAATCGTCGTTTGTGCCGAGGATGCGACCCGCGCCGTCGAAGAGCGTGAGCGTAGGATTCGCGAGCGTGGCGGAGAGTCCGAAGTTTTGCGTGAGTGCAGGACCGACACCGCGGAAAAGGAGGCGGGCAGAACCGCGGCCCACGAGAGTGCATCCCACGATCATTTGCCGACTGCTTTCATCGGCGACGCCACGTGTGGAGATGTTGACGAAACGGCTGCCGTCGTCGCGGCTCACGTCGTAGATTTCGACGAGTCCGATGCGATCCTGCGCTGTGGTGGTCGGAATCCCGGGAGCTGGCGTGACGTGCGCGGTGTATTGGCCTGGCGCGAGCGAGAGTAGAAGTGCGCTATCACCACCGCCGCCGGGCCAATCGGTGAGCGGGAAATCGCCAACGGCACGGGCGGCATCGGCGACGACCGCGCCGCGATCGGTGGTGGCGGTCCAGCCGTTGTTGGCAGCGATCATGGAACCGCGATGGTCGAAGATCTTGAGCTGCGTCGCGGGCGCGACTTCGCTGGCCGCGAACCCAACCGTTTGGAGGGACGGGCCGACTGCGCGAACGAGGACAGTTTTTCGTGCGGCAGCGGGACCGGCGATGACGAAGCCACCGATCAACGAGTCGGCGCCAGTTTCAACGAGGCCACGTGTGGACAGACCGACAAGTTGGAGCGTGCCACTGCTCGCCGGCACGAGCGTTTGAAGCGGAAGTTTCGCGGCCGGCAGCGGCCAATCGAGCTTCACGTTGTCAGCGCCGACGGTTGCGGTCGCGCTCACGGTGTCGATGCCGCGTCCCGTGGCGGTCAGGCGATAGAGGCCGGAATTCGCCGCGACTGGGATGGCGAAACCGCCAGACGTGGAGGTGACGGCGAACCAGTCACCCTTGTCGGGGGCGATGGTGATTCCGGCGATGCCCTCGCCGATGTCGTAAAAGCCGTTTCCGTTTCGGTCGCGATACGCGACGCCGGTGATGAACACGGTTTCGGTCGCGCCGAAGGGCAGGTCGCTCTGCGTGAGAAACTCGCTGCTCGCTTTGAACAAGGTGAGGACGCGCGTGCCTGTTTCGCGCGGCGTGATCGCGATGCCGGCCATGCGAGTGTGGCCGAGTTTGAATCCGGGCACGGCATTTCCCTGAATGAGAAAGGACGTGAGGCTTCCTCGTGCGGTCGGATACGCGGCGGTCAGAATCGACAAGGCCCATTCGCGAGCGGTGATGGCCGGAAGATAGAGATTCGCGTGCGCGACTTCGGCGTAGTTGGCGCCAAACGGGCCGAAGCGCGCGGTGCCGCCCGTGGCGTCGGGACCGGAGAAGGGCTGGTCGGGGCCGTTGAGCAGCGTGCTGCCGAAGATCGGCGTAGGGTAGATGTAGTCAGGCGGTTGGCGGAGGGCGGGGAAATTCGTCGGTGGCGGAGTCGCACGGCTGCCGAGGGCTTCGGCGCGTTGTTGAAACAGCGGATAGAAGACGAGTGGCGCATTCGAAATGGCCTCGGCGTTGGGAAAGTCGGTGCTGCGCGTCCGCGAAATGGCGTAGTCGTCAGCGAGCCAGGTTTCGAGTTGCGCCACCGTGGCGGGTGCTTGCACGCGCATGAACCCGGTGACGATCGGGTCCGACTCGGCGAGCCCGAGAATGGAGTGGAGCGTGCTTGGCGGGTCGCGGCGGACGGCATTGAGCCACTCCATTGCCTGTTGCTGTGCGGGGGAGGGATCACCTTGCGACCAGCGCCGGGTCGGTTCAGCTAAGGCCGCGGAGCTGCAAGCCAGCATCAGAAACGAAACGGGGAAGAGATGAGTTTTCACCGTCGTAGATAGTAGCAACCGGCCAGGGACGTTGCGGCCTCGGTCCGATTCGGCGGCAGGGGTTGTTATTCTCGTCCGATGTGGCGACACTTGGACAACTGCGGCAGTGCAACGACCCGTTGCGACCCGAATGGGGAATCTTCAGCGACCTGCTGGAGCGACGGATCGAACCGGCACCCGGCATGTCGAGCGAAGCAGCCTCGCGGGTGCTGAAGCAGTCACTCTTCGATGCCTTCGGGAAGGACAGGGCGGGATTTCTGGTGAAGATGCTGCATCGGCGCGGTGATGAGCGCTCGCGGTTTGTCGCGCTCCAGCGGGAGGCGGGCACGTTTCCCGGTGGCTGGGCGGCGATGAGCGAGGAGATCGCGCTGCGCCTCGTGGCACCGATCGATGGGAGCAAGAACGTCGTCACTGATGCGGAGCGGGTCTCGAGTTATCACGCGCTCTCGTGGTGGGAGCCGGCCAAGGGCGGACTCGTGCCGTATATGCGGCAGCGCATCGGCTGGGTGTTGCAGGACATGAGCCGGGAGCGAGCGGAGCGGTCGCATTTCGTGAGCTTCGAGGCGTTAAGTGCGGTGGGCATCGACATCGACGATGGCGGCCGGGTGGTGCGGCATCAGGCCGATGCGGTGCCCGACCATGACGCTGAGCCCGACGAGTCGCCCCTTTCGCTGATCGGTGAAACCGTGGCGCCGCGGGTCGTCGGCGTGGGCCGGGCGCGCGCGGAATACGACCTGTTCGAACGCGTGCTGGGCCATCCGATCCAACGGGCCGATTCGCCGGCGGCGCGGGTGGTGCAGCTTCGCTCGCTGGCGGTGCTTGCCGGTGATCTCGTGCGCGGCGGGCAACCGGATGCCGTCATGGAAAAACGGTTGCGCGCCTGGGACCCGGCGGCGGCGGAGCTTCGTCACACCTTTCCCGAATTGGCGACGGCTTTGGAGACGGCCGCGGAGTTCGCGCCGGCGCCGTCGCGCGTGCCCAGTCCCGAAGTGGAGCTGGCCGCGGTGGAACGACTGTCGGCCCGCGAACATGGCGGAGTGGTCCTCGTGAAACTCGCCGTGGCGGCGGAAGAATTTTGGAACGCACGCGCGCTGAGCGAGGGCGAACTGGCCAGCACCGAACGCCCCGACTATGCCTACCTCGCGCTGGTGACCGGACGGGAAGTGGAACCCGACGCCCGGCCGCCTTCGCTCTTTGGCCAGATTCGCGCGATGGCGCGAGATTGGGCGGAAGCCGAGCTCGGCCAGGAGACCGAACGTTTCGCCGGGCGCGTAAATATTTTCCGCCGCCTGATCGAAAACTATGATCCGGCTACCGACGGATTTCTCGGCGAGTATCTGTCCGATCCCGAAGTATGGAAAGAGTCCGCCGCGCCGTGCCCCTTGCCCGAAGCCGGCACGATGCAAATGGAGTTTTTCGGCGAGGCGTTGCCCGGCCTGGCCGTCGAACCGGCGATGGGTTGAGCACCGCGGCACAAGAGAATCGCAAACCCAATGAACCACGACTTGAGACCGGCGATCATCGCTTTCCCGCAGACGATTCTGAACAGTTGCGCGCACGAACGGCTGGAGGATCGGCTGCGAAAATCGATCCTCGACCGTCGCGAGGCGGGTGGCGACGCGGCTTACGCGCTGATCTGTCGCCTCGCTTGGCACCCGGCGCTCGCGGCGGAATTCTTATTAGCCGGGGTGCTCACGAAAATAGAACGAGAACTGCTTTTGGCCGATCCGGACGCGGCGTGCTCGATCCTGTTGGAGAACTACGCCGGTCTGGCGAAGATCATCGAACCCCGGCTGCTCGGTCATCCGAGATCGGTCGAACGCTTGCTGGTGGACCGCCGCATCGCCGCGCGCACGGCGCTCCATTCGGATACCGACTACCTAAATCTCCTCGGCGAAGTGCCTGACCGCAGAGTGCGTCTGGCTCCAGAGAACGAGAGACCGACCTTGGCCGTAGAATTGAGACGCCAATCTGAAATGCGCTGGAGCGAGTCGCCGGCGATGGCGCATTGGTATCTGACGAGCCATAGTGGGATTCAGATCAACGGCCGACTCGCCGAAGTACTCCGCCAAGATGAGGAGTATCAATTCCGCGTGTTGAGCTGGGCGTGTCAGTCGGAGCGATCTTCGGAAGAGCGGGCTTTGTTGGCGGGATTTCGCACCCCAGCCTGGGCGTTTCATGCGTTGCGGGACCAGTTGTTGCCAGATCGCGAAGAGGAATTGCTCCGCGTCGTCCATACCCATCCGGCTTGGTTGGCGGAGTGGTGGCACGAGTCCCCGTGGGATCGAGCACGGCTCGAAAGCTCCTACCTGGAGGCTGCCGAGCGATGTGCGTGGCATGAACTGTTGCCTGAACTCTACTGGTTCTATCGGACGACGATTGCGCGTGTGGCCGTCCGCGAGACGGCGGCGTGAAACGCGAACAGCGATTGCCGGTAATCCTACTGGACCGAACTTGGCGCGAGCGATGGCGTGATCGCGAGGCGTTGCAGAATGCGCGCGCAGAATGCCGCGTGGTCGCCAAGGCAGTAGAGCTGTGCCGCTAATGCGTCGTCGAGCAGCAGGGCGGCGGCAGCATAGAGAAAAACCTCCGTGTGCCGGGCCGCCTCGAAGCTGTGCCGCGCGGCGATCCAGCCGTGGTCGCTCGATGCCCAGTAGGCCTGGGCGGCGAGATCGTTTTCCGCTTGTAGCGTGGGCGCGATGCCCATCCAGCCCGACGGCGCTACGGTGACGCGGAACGAAGCGTGAAATTCCAATAGCCCGCCGAAGTCGCCCGAGAACGGTCCGGCGCGATCCACCTTGTCGGCATTCCAGCGCGGCTGATTCAGCCACCAGCTTCCCGTGGCCGATTCGAGGCCGCTGAACGGCTCCGCTTCGAGAGCAGCCGCCTCGATGCCGAGTGGTTGAAGAAACGTAGCGAAGGCAAATTGGAGCACGGGATTCGTCTCGGAACTCACGCCTTGAGCAAACCAGCGAGCGAGAGCTGCGGTGTAATGGTCGGAAGCAGACACAGTCCGATCATAGCAAGTCAGCGCTCAGCAGGCCGGCGTTCGCGTGCGGCGCTTGCTACTGTCTTCACTGTGCGAAAAACGAAACCGAGCTTGGAAGGATTGATCGAGGTGCGGCTGCGCGCGACGGACAACTGGCCGCAGCCGCCGTGGGTCGTGGCGGCGATGGTGCATGACATCGAAGCGGAGGTGCAGGAATTGGTTTCGCGCCGCGTCGATGGGGACTACGTGCGAAAATTCTACCGGCGCAAAATCGAGCCGGCGAGTCCGCGGTCGTAGAGGCGCCGCGTGTGGTTCGGGAAGGTTCAGTTTCGCGGCGGCTCGTGGTGGCGGAAAAGCCCAGTCAAGGGCGTGCCCTCGCGCGGACGTTGCTCTGTCCGGGCGACGTCCGGGAATGCGAAAATGCGATCGTTGGGCACGCGTCCGACGGCACTTTGCTCGCGGTCGCATGGGCCGCGGGCCACTTGCTGGAAATTTCGCCACCGGAGACTCAGAATCCGGCGTGGGCGCAATTTCGCTGGGAAGATTTGCCACTGACTCCGCCGGCGGGGCGCTTTGAGCGGCGATGTGTTGCCGGCAAAGATCGGTGGCTCCGCCGGATTTCCGACTTGGCCTCGCGCGCGGAAGAGATCGTCAATGCGTGCGATGCCGGAAGGGAAGGGGAACTCATCTTCGCCGAAATCATGGCTTGGTGCGGACGCGACTGCGATGACGCGAAGGTTACGCGGTTGTGGGTCGCGGACACGACGCCCGACGGCCTGCGCCGCGCGTGGCTGGCGCGGCGTCCGTCGCGGCACTACGCCCGTTTGCGCGCGGCCGCGTATGCACGGGCCGAGGCGGATTGGATTTGGGGCATCAATGGCACGCGCATGGTGACGCTCGCGCTGCCGTCTCCAGACGGCGAAGCGAGCCCGGTCGGTCGTCGCTCAACCTGGCCGATCGGACGCGTGCAGACTCCGGTGCTCGCACTCATCGAACGGCGTTGTCTGGAGATCGCTAATTTCCAATCCGAGCCGTTCTGGCACATGGAAACAGAATTCGGCGATCCAACGGCAGGACGTGTTCGCGCGTGGTTGGTCGCGCCGGCGGAATTTCGATTCGGCCACACGGCAACACATTTTCGGCACGTGGACGAAGCCCGTGAAATCCGGCGCGTGCTGTTGCTCGAATCGGAACGCGAATGGGCAGTCGCCGATGCGCGCGAGATCGGCACGCAGTCGCCGCCGCCTCTTTTTGATCTGCTGGATTTGCAGCGAAGCGCTCACCGCCTCGCGGGTTGGTCGGCGGCCTACACGCTCGAAATCGCACAGCGGCTTTACGAACGCGACCACGCCATCAGTTACCCGCGCACCGACAGTGCCGCGCTCCCGGTCACGATGCGTTCGGAAATTACCGAGCGTTACAGTTCGCTGTGGTCTGATTGGGCGCAAGGGGCTTGGCCGAGGCTGGCCGAACTACCCGCTGCACTTGAGCCGAGCGGCGCACACTTCAACGATGTCGGCGTGACCGATCATCACGCCATTGTGCCGACCGGCGTGATTCCGGCGCTGGTCGGTGAGACACCGGATCGGGTGCGTCCCGAAAGGATGCTCTGGGAATTGATCGCGACCCGCTTCCTCCTCGCGTGGTTGCCGGCGGCGCGGGTCGCGTATGTGAAGCGGCTTTTTTCGCGGGATGATGGTGCCGGGGGCGTGTGGCGTGCGGTGCTGGAGACGGAGGAAATGGAATCACCCGGTTGGCTCGCTTACGAGGACGCCATGATGAATACGACCGGGATCGGTCTTCCGCTGGTCCGGCGTCTGGCGGAAAAATCAGTGCCGCCGGCCGGACCATTCGCGCGAATGCTGACTTTGAAAATCGAGCCCGGCTACACGTCGCCGCCGCACTATCTGAACGACGACCTGCTCCTGCAAAAAATGGCGGAACTGCGGCTCGGCACGAGCGCAACACGGGCGCAAACGATGGAGGGACTTGAGCAAGCGGGGCTGATCGAGCGCGGAACCGTCGGCGCGCGGTTTGTGACTACGCGTCGAGGGGCGCTCTTGTGTGCGTTGCTCTCCGCTTCCGCTGCAGCCGTATTTGCCGATCCAAACGAGACCGCCGCTTGGGAGCGACAATTGGAACTTGTGGAGCGGGCACGCGAGCCCGTGCGGAAAGAGGATTTCCTGCGCCACTTGGTCGAGCGATTGAAGGACATCAAGTCCAGCTTGGTGGAAACCAGGGCACCGCGATTCGCGGTTTGCTCGGACACCGGACGCGCGGTGGGGGAGGATGCGAGCGGGTGGATTTTCCCAGCGAAGAGCCGGCTCGCCGGGGTGCGGTGCCCAAAGATCATCGCACAACGTCCGATGAGTGCCGGCGACTACGCACGGATTCTGCTCGGCGGATCGAAGGGTGGCGGGCCATTCGAAGGCTTCGTCGGCCGACACGGTGCGTTTCCGGCGTGGCTCGTGTTTGATCACAAGCGCGGGCGATTTGTTTTTCGATTTAAGGCGCGGCGGGGATGCTGAATTTGTGATCTCATCGTTGAGGTGCTCTTGGCTCATGGCCAAGGAACTGTGCGATCAGATAACATGGGGGTTACGAAGCGAACTGGCGGTAGACCGCGCCCGTTGCCCATCATTTACGGATAGTAATTTCGTATGGGCTGCGCCCCTGCCTTGAGGGCTTCGCTGACATTTGCAGACTCACTTTCATCTCTGGTCGCGAATATGCGTTACGTCGTCAGCCGGCGCCCACGAACCACCGTAGTCCAAACGAAGGAATAGTAGGATGGGAACTGAGCGAGCAACGCCTCGACTTCATTCGCGCGGAATCGTAGCAGCTGGCGAATCCGTTTCCGGCTGGAGGTATCCCTCACGAGGATTGTCGCGATGTCGCTCGCGATGGTGCGGTCGGAGAAGCCCATTTCGTGCAGCGCAATGGCCGTCGCCGTCTTGAGCCCATACTTGATCCTTTTTTGGAGATGCAGAATTCGCTCCGTAATCGGCGCTTCTTTGAGTCCGTTGGAATCCAATGATTCGATAACGGCGGTCAGCACCAGCACCCCTTCGTAGGCGAAGGCGTTCTCACAGAGGTCCACCATGTGATCGAAATCCGGCCGGCGCGGTCTCTCCCCCAATCCAATTTTCAGCCCGGATTTCGTCGCAAATTCCAGCAGGGTGGCCGGGCTTTCTTCGTTCATCCAACGAGCCGCAAGCTCGGGCAGCACTTCCGGTTTGCTGCATTTCAGAAACGTCGGATGATTGATTCCGCGTAGCAGCATGGGCCAGAGAAACGCCAACAGCTCGTCGTCCGACTCCAGCTTGTCGAACTCATCCGTGTGCTTTGTGACCCACTGGTGAATCGCCACCGAGTCGCGGACGCCGAAAAGGCTCCGGGAATAAGCCCGGCGCACCTTGGCCTCAGGGACCTGTTCCAGCACATGCTTCGCAATCGTCTGGAATAGGGTCTCCAGTTCCTTCTTGTCCTCGGGTTCGGCGAGGTGGTGGGCCAGGGTTCCGCGCGCCAGTTGCGTCGCGGCTTTGGCGTCAAGACTCACCAATTCCTCGGATGACGCCGCCATGAGGAAACTCTCAAGCGCATCGATGATTTTCGCGCGGCCCCGCAGCTGCGTTCGTAGATGGCCTGCGGAATAACCGCGACCAGCCAGCTTCTTTTCCCAGTGGGCGAGGATCACGGCAAACCCACCTTTGGCATCGAAATAATTCCGCACGAACTTGCGGACAGAAAATTCTTCCGAGTCGGTCGCCTGGTCGTTGTAGATGGGGTTGAAGATCGTCAGCAGGTGGCTAGCACAATCCTCGGAATTCATCGGATCGAGCAGTTCCTGCGCTTGCTGCCACCGCCAGTCCTCGTCCGTCCCGCGGCCGTCGAACATCTGCGGATCGGCAAAGATCACGCTGCCTTCGGTGTGCATCCCCGAACGTCCGGCCCGCCCGATCAGGTTCTGGAAATCCCGCACCTTCATCCGCTCCCGCCCTTGGTAAACGCCCGTGATCAGGAGATAGCGTAGCGGAAGATTGACTCCTTGGGCCAGAGTCGAGGTGCAAATCACCATCTTGATGAGCGAATTCTTCATGGCGTGCTCTACGGCAAGCCGGATGCCGGTCGGGGTGCTACCATGATGCGTGAAGACGCCAAGGTCGGCGCACCGGGCGAGCGGCCCATCGTCACCTAGATGCCTTCGCACAAGGGTGGCCAATCTCGCTACCTCCTCTGCGTCGGATTCCTCCCGTGGCGTTGGCAGGTCGAGGCCACGTGCGTAAGCCTCGGCCAGCGTTTCGCAGGCTGTTTTGACGGAAGATTTCACTCCGCAGAAGACCGCGACGGAGCCTTGCGGCACGAGTTTCAGTCCGAGAAACAGCGCGATCGATTGTCCGTCACCGCGCGTCGGGAAGTAGCGAGGTGTTGTTTCGCGCTTGGTAAGTTTGCTCAACAGCGTGCTGCTCAGCACGCGGGGCACATAGAATTGATGCCGGCCGGAGTCCGATTGGGCCGTGTAGCGCAGTTCGCCCAAACCATCCACCCAGCTGGCGAAGGCCACGCTGCGTAGGCTGGGCAGAAGATCCGCCCCGGAGACGATCAGGCCTTTTTCCCCGTTCAGCCATTCGTTGATCGCTTCGGCATTACTGATGACGGCGGAAATGAGCACTACCTGACAGTTCGCCGGCACCACGGGCTTCAAGGACGTGAGCAGGAGTTCGTAGGTCACGCCCCGAAACCCAGCGTCGAATTGATGGCCTTCGTCGTAGATAAGAAGCCCGATTTGCTGCGCCAAGTCCTCTTCCTGGCGCAGGAGGTAGAGTAGTTTTTCCGGAGTCACGATGAGGACCCGCTGTTTCTTCTCCTCTTCGTCGAGGGCAAAGTCGTTTTGGGGCACATCTGAAATCTCGTCGACTTGGATGCCGTCGCCGCGAAGCGCGATCAGGAGCCCCGCCCGAATCTCGTGACACAGCGCCCGGAACGGCGCCACGACCACGACGATCTTTGTGCGGTTCGACAGAAATGCCCCGCGAATCATGATTTCTGTGGCTCGGGTCTTCCCCGCGCTGGTCGGCATCTGCACGACACCGGAGCCACCCCGGAAGATGCCCCGCTCGCCCAGGAGGCGCTGCGCCGGCCAAAGTTCGCGCATGAAGGTGGCCTTGCTCAGGGTGGGCTCCCAGGCCGCCGGCGCGATATCCGTGTAGTGCGGGAGCAGCGTGCGGCTCGAAATCTCGATCCGCCGTTTCGCCACGGCGAAAATCAAGTCGGCGAGCAACAGTTGGCGCGCGGTGCCTCCGAGGTAGACGCGGTCGCGCACTTCCTCGAGTGGCTGCAGCACTTGCTTTGGCGAGTCGCCTTTACGATAGAACCGGGCGAAGGCCTGGCAGGCAGCGTTTAACTGCTGGGCGTGGCGATGGTTGCCGCCGATCAGGATGTCGTTGTTGCCGCCGAGCAGATACCAAGCCAAGGCCTCGTCCAGCCCCTCGGTGGCCGCATCGGATTTCTCGCCCGACCAGCGTTGCGCGAGAACCATTGAACTGCCCGGCAGGTCGCAAAGATAATACGCCGCCGAAGCGATCAGCATGAGGTGCTCGCGGGCCTCCGCCTCCGGGTTGCCATTCAGATAGGCGTCAAAAAAATACGCGGCAAAGCGCAACTCCTGTCGCGTGGCTGAAATCAGTTCCGTGGCGTCTTGGTCGCCGTTTATGGCGGCGGCGAGGTCCCCGACCATGGCGATCGTGAGGGGGAAAAGGTCGGCGGGATTGCGTTGAGTGGCGAGGCGGTGCTGCTCCGGCACCGAGAATTCCAGCATCTTAGCCTGAGAGCGGGTGATGCCCAAGAGCGTCCGTGATCTGATCTCAGGCTTCATCGGCGGCACGGGTATAGAGGTGATGCACCAGTTCCATCAGCTTCGGTCCGCTGATGACTAGGAGCGACAGGCGGGCGCGGTTCGGATGCTTGGTCGCATCGCTCGAGCGAATGACCACATGGTCGAGCACCTCGGTCGTGAAGAGAGCCGCCGCCCCCGCCAGACTCTGATAGGGTTGCTTGGCGACGTCCTGAAAACGGGCAACCTTGGCCACTCCGGGAAGGTCGCCGCGTTTCAGCAGCCGCTGCTTGACGGCGTTGAGGGATTCGGCGCGGCGGAGTTCGTCCTTCGCCGAATGGTCGATCGCCTCCTGCAGGATGGTTTTCGCTTTCTGGCCCGAGAGCTGGGCCTTCGACTCGAAGATGAACAGGGTGTCGCCGGGTGCAACCTGCCCGGCATGGCGGAAGGCGAAGCCGATCACATCGCTGCCTTTCGTCGATTCGTTCCGGACCGTCTTGTCCTCGTAGCGTGTGCGTGGCACCCAATAGCCGAGGACATATTCCAGATAGTCGGCGACCAGGATCTCGGCGAAGTCTCCGGAGCGAATACCCGGGCCGGGCTTCTGGTTAGCGTCCGGGAATTTCAGGGCGGTCAGATACTCGCCGCGCGTCTGATGCGGGGTGCCTTGGCGCAGAATGTCGATCTCGGTATCGTCGCAGTAGTGCCCGCGAAAATGTTTGGCCCACACCGAAAGCAGCTTCGGGTCCGGAGCGTGGTTCAACTCCCAGAGTTCAATTTCCTTTCCGTCCTGCGTCTTGAGCTTGGCTCCGGTCGGCACGAGCCAGGTGAGATGGGCGGGGGCAGCCATGGGTCAGGAGCGGCCCGCTGCTGGGGTGCGCGGCGCATTCCGCTGCAGATTGAACACTGGCACAAGCGAGATGGGGGTATTCATCTAAGTTGATGGCGTGAGGGCTGCGACGCCCTGTGCCCAGGCGGATTTCATGCGGGCGGGCGTCTCCTGCGCATCTGGGTCGAAGTCTGAAAAATGAGTGAGGTCCTTGCTGATGCTGGCCACCGCTTCGGCGACTTCTGACAGGGTGGATTTGGCGGCGGGTGAGGTCAGACCGCAGTGGCGGACGCCAAATTTCACGAGACGCTTGGCGTCGGGCCAGCGTTTCGTGCCGTCGAGGGTGAGGGCGAGGCTGTCGTTGGGCAGATAGGGTGTCGTCGTGATGACGTCGAAGGTTGGGGCGAGTGTGATGTGGCCCGTGGCGTCGTCGTAGATCACGCCGAAATTTTTCCGATGGGCGTCGCCATTGCGCACGGCGACCGAGAGCACGAAAGAGCGAAAAAACTTTGCGAGCTCGGCGCCGGTTCCGTCGGGACCGCGCAGCACGTTGGCGAGCGTGCCGACGAGTTGCTCATACGAGCCCTCGTATTTTTCGCGCGAGAGGCGGCCGGCGAGCGCGCAGCCGTCTTCGAAGGCGAGGTAGCTGCCGTCGGATTTGAGGTCGAAGCGTTCGACAACGAGCAGGCGACCATCGGTCGCGATCGACGTTTTGCCGACGGTGAGGCCGGCGGCGGTGGCGGCCCGGAGGCAGAGATATTCGTTGACGGCCAGGCCGGGATAGCGAGCGGGGTCGAAGGATTTTACGATGTGTGTGGTGCCGTGGGCGGTGAGGCGTTCACCCGTTTCGACCGGGCTGAAATTTTCCGTGCGCAGGCCGCCGTCGTCGCGGACGAGCACTTTGGGCTGAATCCCCGCCACGCCGGAATACTGCGCGTAGCGCGTCAGCAGTTCGCTGAAAAGTTCGCCGGTGCCGCGAGTCTTCAGAAGGTCGCTGAGATTATACGTGGGCACCTGGTCGAGCTGCTCGGCGGATTCGCCAAAGCGGGTGCGGCCGATCAGGGAGCGGCCGACGATTTGAAACAAGGCGAGGTCGTCGATCGCGGGCAGCGCCTTCGCGAAGAGGTTGGAGACGGCTTCGCGCAGCGCGCCCTCGGGCAAGCTCATATCGAATACCGGGTGCAGCACGCCGCTGCGTTCCGCCACGTAGGGGCCGCCCGCCACGGGCATGAGCAGGGACACGGCGAGCGACGAGGCGATGCTCTCGTCATAGGCGAAGCGGTTGAGCGGGTCTTCGCGCGAGAGCGTGCCGACCGGCTGACGGTTGACGAAGATGTTAGCCACGGGCGTCGGGCTTCAGATTTTTCAAGACCTCGTCGGTTTCGCGAAAGGCGTCGCGGCGCTCGCGTCGGTTCTGCTCATAGGCTTCGTGGAGTGTCGGTGCCTGGCGCGGCCGGACGCCGATCTCGAGCCCAAGACGGTCGCAGAGTAGGGCGAGCTTGCGCACGCCGAGTTCCTCGATGGTGCCATTTTCAAGCCGGGAAATCGTGGCGCGACTCATGCCCAGCCGACGGGCAAGCTCGGCCTGCGTGAGGTCGGATTTCTCGCGGGCGTCTCGGATCATTTGGCCTGTCAGGGCGAAGTTCATGTATCGTATGTGATGCAAAATAGAGCTTATGGCCGGATAAATGTCAATAAACGCATCGTATGTGATGCAATTTAACGAGATGGTGGCACTTGGAATTCGAGGGCGACGGGCGGCAAAACCGATTCGCGCCAAACAGTTGTTAGTATGATGGCATGGGCAAAACGGCGACGAATGGAGCTGAACCCCGGGCATCCGAAAAAAGCCAGGACGGGGGGCTGGGATTCTACGAGGAGCCAGTGAAGCGGCTGATGCAGGCCATCGACCAAGGGGTGTGCCCGTGGAATAATCCGTGCCTCTCGCTGCCGATCGCGAATGCCAAGTCGGGGCTCACCTATCGCGGGTTCAACCAGGTTTATCTGGCGGTCATCACCATGATGGAGGGGCATCGCTCGCCGTTTTGGATGACGTTGCGGCAGGCGAACGAATTCGGCGGCCACGTGAAAAAGGGCGAGCACTCGTCGATGATCGTTTACCGAAAAATGTTCGAGGCCAAGGGACGTGAAGCGAAAAAGGAGGAGACTTCGGACGGTGCGCGTGGCAGCGATCCTGCGGCGGAAAAAGTGCGGCGTTATCCGCGGCTGTTTTATTTCCGGGTGTTCAATTTCGATCAAACCGACGGGGTTGAGATCGGTCGTGAGCCGTATCCGACAGTGCGGCGCACCGCGACGCCGGACGAAGCCGAGGCGACGGCGCGAGCGATGCTCGCTGACATGAAAGACGGGCCGGTTATCAATCACGACAAGAGCATCGTGAGCCGGAGTGCGGGTAGCTATGCGGAGAAGAGTGACACGATTTCTCTGCGGCCACCGGAGGACTATCCGACGGCGGGGGAATACTGGTCCACGCTCTTCCACGAACTCGTGCATGCGGCGGGTGCGGCAAAGCGGCTCGATTTCCACAAGGGCGCATCGAGGCCGCGCTTCGGCGATCGCGACTACGCGCTCGAGGAACTCACGGCGGAAATCGGGGCGAATTTTCTGCTGGTGCGGGCGGGCTTGGAAAACGCCGAACTGCGCGACAATTCGGCTGCGTATCTGCGGAGCTGGAAATCGAAAATCGAAAACAACCCCAAGGTGCTTATTTGGGCCTCCGAGCGCGCCGCCCGTGCGGTGAATCTTGTGCTCGGCATTGTTCCGGAGAAGCCCAAGGAGGTGGTGGAAAGCGGCACCTCGCCTGAAACCGAAGCGTCGCAGCCCATGCCGTTGCCGCCCGTGGTCGCAATGGAGGCGGTCCTTGAAACGGAGTTGGTTCCGCCGACGGCCGCGGCGGTTCCAAGTATGGGTTGAAGCTGGCGCGCTCTTTATCCACGCCGTCGCCAGCATGGGCCAAAGTCCGGCGCCAATGCATCGATCGATTATGGCGGCAGGAAGAAACCGAAGAGCTTCCGCTGAATCCACGCGGCGAGGGCAAACGTGGCGGTCGCCATGAGCGTCCACGTCACGGCAAACAGCGCTGGCCGCAGCGCGTTTTTGAGCGGGGCTCCGGCGGCGATGCCTAGCGCGGCGCGACGTCCGGCGGACAACGCGCAACGCAACAGCAGCCACATCGCGGTGCCGGCACCAATGATCGGAGCAACGTAGTGCCGCAGGTGAAGTGGTCGCACGGTGGAACCGGTGAGAGGGGGCGCGCCGTGATTGATGAACCAGGCGGCGAACGCGATTCCGGCGGCGAGGGTGAGAAAAAAGACCAGGACTGCGACGAAGAGGGCGCAGATGATTTGGCCGAGACGGGTGAGCAGGCGGGTGAAGTTCATGTCCCGCAGATAGCGGCGACCAAACTCCTCAGAGACTCAGGCGCGCGGTGAAATCGATTTCTGCCCGGTCGAATTTTTCGCCGTCGGTCGCCACTGCGATCACGACGCGTTCCAGTGTCACGCCGGGGATCGAGCACAACGATTGTAACGTCGTTTCGATCTCCGGCCAGGCGTCGAGCTTCGGATCGCGCAGGGTCAAGGTGTAGCTCCGAATCTCCGCCGGTCCGACTGACTCGGTGGTGCGGCGCTGCACCTTCCACGCCCGGTTCCAGGCTTTGAGCCGCGACTCGAAACCGGGAGACGCTTCCAGTCCGGTGACGAGCGCGGTGAAATCACGCTGGAGGGTGGCGAGGCGCTCGGGCGTGGCGGCGGTCAGCGCGGCGAGTTGGCGTTGCAGATCCGGCGTGGGTGCCGACATCACGACCGACACTGGCCGGGTAACAAGCGCGATCAGCACGGCGCAAGCACCGCAGGCCGCGAGAGAAAGTGAGCAGACCCACGCTTTACCAATTCGGGCCAAGGTCATGTTAGCGGGTATCCGCCATCACTCCGGACAACGAAAAATTGTCCTTCGCGTCGGTGCTGGATGAGTCCTCCACGCGCCACGGTTCTCCCGTCGTAGTAACGGCCCGGCGAAAACCGATGAGCGGTGATGCCGCCGTGCCGCCGCCTTCGAAGATCCTTCCGGTTATCATAAAGCGGCGACCGTCGATTTTCACGGTTTGCAGGCTCATGGTTTTGGGCAACGCGTTGGTGAGCGAAGTCACGAGGCGATGGTGCGGCTGCGGCGAACTGCGAAGCCGGCCAATTTGAACCTCCAGCCGTTCGATCTCCTCCTTGGCTGCCCGACGAGATGCAACGAGCGTCGTCAGTTGGGATTGTTCACGCTCGATCTGGATGAGCACTTCGTGGGCCGCATGGGCTCGACGATGATCAAAGTAGGCGGACTGAACGGACCACGTGAGGGACGCGATTCCAGCCAGAGCGACGACGGCGGGGAAAATCGTCTTGTGCCTTAAGATCGACTGGCGCGGGATGAAATCGGAAAAGCCGCCCGGCTTGAGCCTACGGGCGTGTGAGAGGAATTCCGCTGCGGTAAGTTTTTGGAAGGGGAAATCACGCACGGTTTCACGGAAAAAATCATTCCCGGCCTCGTCACCGCCGACCACCAGGCCGGCGGGAAAAGGCGCGCCCTCGAAAAACGCGAGGGCCGCGTTCAGGTCCGGGCCGAGTTTTGGCGACGGATGCTCCTGCAGCCGTAGGAATCGAGCGCCGTTGGGACGGAGGCACGAGACGAGTGAGCGGCGACCGATTCCGAGCACGCTCACGAATCCGTCCGCGGAGGTTTCGCAGGCGGGTGTGGCTTCGATGACGGATTGGAGCGGCCACGCGCCCTCGACGTCGATGCCGGACGGGCGAAGTGCCGCAAGCAAGCGGGGCAGCGGCGAACGGTGGTCGAGATACAGAATCGTATTGCATCCGTCTCCGTCGCGGTGGCGCCGGATCGGCTCCACGGCCCAGACGGTATCGGGCAAGGCGAGCGCCGGATGCTGGTGGGCGAAAATCGTCCGCAACTTCGCGCGGCTGGTGTCGGGGCACGGCAGCAGGTGCAGGTCCAGATGGGCCGGATGGTAGACAATTCGCAGCGCCGAAATCCCGGCGCATTGCGCGGCGAGCAATTTTTGAATCTCAGCGACGTGATCGGTTCCCGCCGTGAGGGTGTGCGAGAGCAGCTTGTCGTCCGGTGTCAGCACGCGCAGCGCGTCGTCCCACCACAGCACGACCGCTGGCGTCGGTTTCATCGTGGGGTGGTGCGCGTGCTTTTGCGTTCGAGCGGAAACAGTTTCAAAGATTGGTGACGTAGTAGAACACGTCCACGAATCCGGTGCCGGTGGAATCCTTGGCGTAGGCCACGGCACCCTGCGTTTGATCAACTGTGGCCGGTGCGGCAGTGGTATTTTGAGTCAGGGCAGGGCCATTTACATCCAGGGAAAGTTGATAGGCTTCCGCGGCCGGCGCATTCTTGATGAGCAAGTAGGCGACACGACTGCCCGCGGGAGTGAGCGTGCCGGTTCCGGCGAGATTGAACGCGCACGCGGCAGAACCGGCGGTCTGGCCGGTGACGCCGGGATTGTTGGTGCCATCGCTGATCGCGCATTCGAGTCGGGTCATCGCGGCGTAGCTGAGCGTGGGAGCGGCGGTGCCGGTGAAGGTCTGCGTGACGGGCGACCACGTGAAGCCGTTGGCGCTGCCCGAGGTGGCGGCGTTTTGCACGCCCATGCGCACAGTGAGCGGGCGCTCGAGGAAAAGTTCGCTCAACAGAACGTTGTCCAACGTGGCCGCGGCGGCGACGGCGGCGGCAGTGGGCGTGCCCGTGCCGGTGTATTGCGAGACGAGCACGGCGGCCGTGCCCTCAGTCACCGGCAAAGTGCCGGGAGAATTCGGCTTGCTTAGAAAATGCGTGACGGCCGACTTGGCGACGAAGGCAACGCCCTGTGCGTTGCGGACGTGGCTGGTCTGTAGCACGCGCGAGACCGCCGGGACGCCGATGGCGATCACGACGGCGATGACGGTGAGGACGACGAGCGTTTCAACGAGCGTGAAACCGTGGGTGCGGCGGTTGCGACGCAAAGCGGGACGCGAGAAGTAGCGGGTGGATTCGGAGTTCATAAATGTGGGCGAGTTGACTTTCGATAGTAGCAACCTCGCGACCGTCCCGCCGCCGCCATCGTGGGTCACCCGCGCATCTCGTTTTTGGTTTCAGCGATGGCTCCGAAAACTTCCTCCATCGTCGTCAGACCACGGGCGGCCTTGCGGACGCCGTCTTCGAACAAGGTGCGGCAGCCGCGTTCGCGCAGCTCAGACAAGAGGGACGAGATCGCGACTCCCTGCGCGATCTTCGCCTCAAGGCCCTGCATCGGGAACACCTCGATGATGGCGATGCGACCGTGATAGCCACGGCCTTTGCAGAGCGCGCAGTCGGGTTCGAAGCTCGCCGCGAAAAATCCGGCTTCGGCCGGCCCGATTTTTTCCTGTGCGAGCAACGCCGCGAAGCGTGCGAGGAAGAAAGCGTTTTGCGGATGAAACCGCCGGCACTGCGGGCAGGGGCGGCGCACGAGACGTTGCGCAATGAGGCCCTTGAGCGCGGAGCCGAGCATCAATGGATCGAGACCGAGCTCCGTGAGGCGCTCGATCGTGGCGAGGGCGCTCGTGGTGTGGACCGTGCTAAAACAGAGGTGCCCGGTGAGCGATGCGCGGAGGGTGATCTCGGCCGTGGCTTTGTCGCGGGTTTCTCCCACCATGATGACATCGGGATCGTGCCGCAGAAAATGACGGAGGAGTTCGCCAAAGGTGCGACCGATGCGCTCGTCCACCGGCACCTGAAGGAAGAACCGCGGGTTGCGCAGTTCGACCGGCTCTTCGAGCGTGATAATTTTGAGTTCGTTGATGTCAGGCAGTTGCCCGAGCATGGAGTAGAGGAGCGTGGTCTTGCCCGCGCCGGTGGGGCCGGTGACGTAGATGAGCCCGTCGGGCAAGCGCAGCAGTTCCTCGACGCGCGCGATGTCGGCGGGGAAAAGACCGATGTCTTCGAAGGAGCGGAGCCCGGCATTTTCGTCGATGATGCGGACGACCAGGGATTCGCCGTTCACTGCGGGGATGCAGGAAAAGCGCAGGTTATAGTGGCGGGCGCCGACTTGCAGCGAACCCTGTCCGTCCTGCGGCAGGCGTTTTTCCGAGATGTCCATCCGGCCCGCGATCTTCGCGGCCTGAATCACATAGTCGCGCATCGGCCCGTCGATGAAACCGTGATGAATGAGCCGGCCGTCGATGCGACGTCGAAGATCCAGCGCGTGATCGCGCGGCTCGAAATGTAGATCGGAGGCCCGCTCGGCCACGGCCTCACGCAACATGCGGTCAAACAAGTCGGTGGCGCTCGTCGGCACGGCGTCCGGCTGCCACGCGCGCTCGATGTGCGCGAGGATGTCGCGACGGGCGGCGACGAAGAAGCGCACGTCGTGATCGGGGAAATCCTGCCGGGCTCGCTGCGGCGCATAGTCGAAAGGCTCGGCGACCGCGACGTGCAGGATTCGCCCGACGAGAGTGAAGGGCAGGACGCATCGTCTTCGTGCAACCTCTGGCGGGAGGAGCTTCGCCGCTGCGGGTTGAACGGCGTCGGCGCTAAGTGTGACTTCGGGCAAGCCGTGTTGCCGGGCGATGAGACGGGCGAGCGACTCGGGATTGCCGAGGCCGAGTTCTTCGAGCACGACGGAGAAACTGCCTTCAAGATTTCGTTTCAACCAGAGTGCCCGGGCACTCGCGAACTGTTCCTTGGAGATGAGGTGGGCGTCGACCAGCGCCTGACCGAGCCAGAACGGATTGTCGAATTTGGCGCGGTCTGGTGGAACCGGCGTCACGGGACTCGCTCCGCCGTGAGAAAAATGACCAGTTCGCTGCGCGTCTTCACCGCGCCATCGGTCTGAAACGCGCGCCCGAGGACGGGGATGGCGCCGAGCACCGGCATTTTTTGGGTCTGGGTGCTGGTCTGCTCGTAAATCAAGCCGCCGATCATGACGCTCTCGTTGGGTCGGAGGCGCGCGATAGTGGAAAGTGATTTGATCGTCATTCGCGGTGCGTTGCGCTGACCGTCGGGCGACGTATCCACGCCGATCAGTTGGGTGACGGCGGGGAGCACATCCACCGTCACGGAGCCGTCGCCATTAACCTCGGGCGTCACGTAGAGCACGGTGCCGATGGTGATCGGAGTTTGCTGGTAGTTGTTCTGCACGGTGGAGAGCGGTGCGGTCGTGCCGCTCTGGTTGATGGTCGTCGTGTTCGCCAAGGAGAAGAAGGTTTGCTCCGTGCCCACCTTCACGAAAGCGGTTTGGTTGTGCAGCGTAACGATGGAGGGATTGGAGACAGCCCGCACCTCGCCTTGCTCGGCGAGCGCGTTGATGATCGCGGTGATTTTTCCGGTCGCGACCGTGCCGGAGATCGTGCTCGGAATCGTGGCGGCGCCGCTGATGGTGGCAAAGGCGGTCTTGGTCGCGAAGCCGGTGAGACTGACTCCGCCGGCCGTAGTCGCGGCCAAACTCCAATCGACGCCGAGTTTGCGCTGCGAAGTGAGGCTCACCTCCAAAACGCGTGCCGTGATCCGCACCTGTTGCGCGATGCGACGGTTGATGGTCTCGATGTAGGATGCGAAGTCGCGCTGGCGACGCAGGGAAGCGGTGACGATGGCGATGCCGGCGAGTTTGTTGATCGAAGCGGACTCGCCAGTATCGGCGAGGCGCGACAACTCCGTCTGCACGTCGGACCAAAACGTGGTCTGGTTCTGCTGCTGGATGGAGATGTTGGTCTGATCATTCTGATTCGCGGCCCCAGAGCTTCCTCCACTGTTGTTTTGCTGGGCGAGGAGCGGACTCGTGCTGCTGGAAGCACCGCCGCCGGTCGTGCCGGTGGCCTGACTTGAAAGCGTGATTGTGCTCGAGCCCTGGGCGGTGCGGGTGAGTTGGGGATGATCGATCTGATAGAACCGCGTGACGGTTTTGCGGAAGGAAATGACGCGACCCTGCTGCTCCCACGCGCAGCCGCACGTTTGGGCTACGGCCTCGATGATGTCGCGCACCGTGGCGTCGCGGAGTTCGAGGGTGATTTCGCCGGAGATCGCGCCGTCGATGACGAAGACGAGCCCGTGTCCGCGATTCAACGATTGGAGCGCAGCGGCGAGCGGCAGCTTTTGCACGCGAAATAGAGCGACACGGGAATCGAGCGCGACCTCGGACGTCGTCGCACGGGGCGAGTTGGTGGCGGTTGGGGTGTCGTTCGTTTGGGTCGGGTCAGGTGTGAGTCGATAGCTGGGTAGGAGCGACGGTTCGGACGGAAGCGACGGCGCAGCGAGAACAGAGGCATCCGGAATCGGCGTCGGGGACACGACCGGTGCTGGTAGTGGTACCAATTGTGGGGGCGCGGATGCGGCGTGTAGCGTGGCCGCGCCCCAGACCGTGAATCCGCAGGCTGCAACCCGGAGCATGTGGCACGAGACAAGATGGATCGGCGCGGACGCTTGCATGGCCTCGATAATAGCAACGCCGGCGCGAAGCTAATTTTGCAGGGTGATCTCCGCCGGTTCCTTCAGGATGAATTGTGAGAACAGCGACGCGCTCGCGCTGGGCGGCGCGACGGTGCCGCGCCAAGCCTGAATGGTGCGACCGTAGAGAATGGGCGTCGCACTCGTCTGGCTGCCCGCGTTGGCCAGCACGGTGAGAGAGCTGCCGGCGGTGGAGCCGTTGAAGTTGTAATACACGTAGCAGTTGAGCGTCGCGTCGGTGTTATTAATCACGACGTTGTATTTCGGACAGGTGATTTGTTGCACGCAGAGCTGCCAGAGCCGGCCTTGCCACGCCTGGATTTGCGCGGCCGTCAACGCGGCCGTCCATGTGGCGGGTAGCGTGGCGTTGGGTGAGGTCCACGTGGTGTTCCAAGTGTCATTGAACAGCGCGAGATTTGCCGGGTCTTGCGGATTTGCAGGATTGGGCAACGGCGGGATGGTCAATTGGTCAGGTGCGCCCACGAGGGAAATCAGCAGGAAACGTTGTGTCGTGGTTTCGTTGTCGGGACCGACAAGCAGGATGCGCCGGTTGCGGGTCGCGTTCTGAAAAAGGCCCGCTGCCTGCACCGGAACACCGGTCGCGGGGAACGACACGCCCTGAAACGAATAGCCCATTTGACGCGCGACTTTGATGAACCAGTCGTTGCTCGTGACGGTAGTCGGCAGGGCAGCAGAATTAGTGGAGGTCGAAAACTGCGTCGTGTTCACGCCGGTCGGCACTGTGCCGGGCAAGGCGGCGATGTTGGTGCCTTCGAGATCCGTGGAGAGAAACGAGGCCTGAATCGCGGCGGCGATGGTTTTGAGTGACGTCGTCTCGGCGGCGACCTGGCTCTGGGTGATCTGGAATCCCACGACGGGCGCGACCAGCGCGAGGAGCAGGCCGATCACGGCCATGACCAGCATAATTTCCAGGAGTGTGAAAGCGGAGGCGCGGGAGTGCATAGTGAAAGGCGGCGGCTCAGTGCACGACGAAGACGACTTGGTAAATCGCCTGAAAAAAGGAGACCATCACGAGTCCCACTCCACCCACCACGAGGATGGTCATGGTCGGATTGAGCAGGGCCACGAGAGCGGTGATGGATTCCTTCGCCTCGGCACTGCAAAATCGCGCGACGCGATCGAGCGCGTCGGCAAGTTTGCCCGACTGCTCGCCCAGCTCGATGGTCATGCACGCGATCGGAGGGAAAAGGCCGGTCTCTTCGAGGGCGCGGCTAAGCGCGGTGCCATCGATCATGACGCGGTCGCGCACGAGGCCGAGTGTGTGCAAGAACGCGCGGTTGCCGACGACCTTGCTGCACGCCTCGATGATTTCGGGTGCGGGTTTGTTGGAGCGATAGAGCGAACGGTAGATCGTGCAGATGAGCGCGACTGTGAGTTGCCGGTAGATCGCTCCGACGAACGGAAGGCGCAGAAAAAGCCGGTCGAGATAAAGCCCCACCGCGGGAATCCGCCTCAGTGCGGTGAGCGCCAGCGGCACGACGACGAGTGCGGCAAGGATCGCCCACCACCAAGTGCGCACGAGGGTGGATGCGGCGATGAGCGCACGTGTCAGAGGAGGGAGGCGGCCGCCGAGCGATCCGAGCAGTTCGGTCAGCCGTGGGAACACCGCTGCGAGCAGGAAGACGCACAGCAGGGCGGCCAGCAGAATGATGAACGCGGGATAGGCGCAGGCCTTCAGCACTTGTTTGCGATTCGCGTCTTCGTAGGCGAGCCGCTCCGCGAGATCACCAAACCTCTCCGCGAGAGTCGCTGTGCCGGCATCCTCGCCAGCGGCGATCACGCTCACGAGGCCGGGAGGGAAGCTGCGCGGAAACAGGGTAAACGCCGCGGACAGACTCCCGCGGGATTCAACTACATGGGCGTAGATGGCCTGCAACGCCTGACGCGTTTGCGCGTGGGGGAACTTCTCCCGCAGTTTCCCCAACGCGTCGGGGATCAGGATGCCCGACGAGAGGAGCATCTGCATCTGCTGGAAGAGGTGGATTTGCTGTTTCCGCGGGATACGGAGGCGAGCGAGCGAGCGAAGGTCACGGCGCACGGGCCGAATCTGTTCAACGAACCAGCCGTCACGCCGGAGGGCCGCGAGCGCTTCGTTTACGTTCGCGGCGTCGAGCTTGTGACGATGTGCAGTGCCACGGTCGTCGAGGACAGATGCTTCGAAAGAGGGCATGACAAGTTCAGCGGGGAAGACGCAGGACGACGGGCCGATCCTGCACGGGAATCCGCGCTGTAAGCTGCGAGGTGCGGAGTTCGATCCACTCCGGGGAGATGCTGGCCACGGTGAGCGTTTCGATGGCGTCGCCGATCCCGTAGAGTTCGCCGTTGATGATGACGGACGATAGGGGTGGGGCCTGGCCGACGTGGACGAGGCCGACATTCAGTGCGATTTCGCGGGTTTGGAGTTTCGGTTGGTAGCGGACGCGGAAGGGATTCGGTGCGGTGGTGGTTTCGTCGCGCGAAATCCCGGCGACGAGGTCGATGACGTCACGGTCATCGGTAGTGATGATCGCGTTTGCTGCGGACGAGGATTCGACTCGCGGTGAAGAGATGACGGGTTGCGGCTCGGGTAAGAAGGGCACGCTTGGCCGAGGCGACGGCGGCGGGGTGAGCGCGTTCACTGCGATGGATGGGACGTCGAGCAGAGTCTTTGCGAGCGCGGCGGGTTTTGTTTCTGGCTCGCGTGCCGACGGAGTGACTTCGATGGCGAGCGCATTTGAGTTTCCGGCACTCGTGATGACCCACAACCGATGCGGGCTGGAGTGTGCTGCGAAACTGAGATTCAGTGCGGGGTGGCTCTCGTTGCCCTCCCAGCTTTGAGCGCCGCCGCTCGGATCGTTCCACTCAAGGTGCCAGCGATACTCTCCGGTCGATGGTGGAGCGGACAGTCGGTAGAAATGTTGCTCGCCGCTGCGGGCGGTGCCGGGACCGTTGAGTTGCTGCGCGTGTGCGTGCGCGCCGAGAATCAAAGTTACGGTGAGTCGGAGTAGGGCTCGCACCCGGTCGATTGTAGCAACGGCTGGATGGGCTCACGAGGAGTGGTCCCGGTGCGCGGCGTCGGCGCGAACTTGCGCGCGGTAGGCACGCTCTTCTTCCTGCGCGCGGCGCTTCAAGTGTTGCCCGAGGTTGTTCATGGCGACTTGGACGCCTTGGCCCGGCGATTCGGCGGAGAGGCTGTCGATGAAGGTGCGGGCACCCAGGCCGATGGCGTCACCCCAATTTGATTCACGTTTGGGCTCCGACGCGGCCGGCGGGCGTGCGACTGCTGGAGGAGGCGCGGACGAAGTGGGGCGCACCGACGGTGACATCACGGAGCCGAGCGGTGCCCGCGGGCTGCTGCCGCTGCCGCCAGCGGAGCCGCCCGACTGGCCCGGCGGGAGTGGCCGGTAGGTGGAAGGTGGTGGACTGGCGCCGCCACCGCCTGCGGATGCAGCTCCGGCCGCAAGTCCCCGGGCGGCGCCACCGGCACTGCCCGCGCCGCCACCTGAGCCAAAGAGCGCTCCGGCCAAACCGCCGCCGCCCGCAGCGGCACCGCTGGCGACGGCGGCGGTCACGAGCGTGGTGGCAACGCCGGCGAGGAGTCCGGTCGCCATGCTCGAAGCGAAAGCTCCGGCGACACCCGCGCCGCGAAGAAAAAGCGTGATGAGCTTCGGAGTTTTGATCGCCATGTAGATGGCGAGAAAAACATAGGAAACGATGTAGCACAGCATCACGAGGGCGACGAGTTCGCCGCCGCCAAACGCGGTGGTGACGGCCAACGTGACCATGTAGGCGGCGCCGCTGGCGGTCTGGAGCGCACTGTCGCTTGGCACCGCGAGTGGCCCGAAGAGAATGTAGCGCAGTAGCAGCCCCATGAGCGCATCGACGAAGAGCATCAGGAACTGGTAGGCCGGCACGACGACGCTCAGCGAAATCAACGAACGCAGGACGCCGTAAAACGCACCCTCGGTCGCACGCAGAAGCCAAAACGGCATCGCGAGGACGAGGACGAAGAGATTGAGTTCGAGCAGCACCTGCACGCCGGCCGTGAAGAGAAACGCCACCATGCGCGTGAGCACGATGCCGATGCCGCGGCCGAACCAGTCCACCAAGGAGCGGAGATCGGTCATCAGCCCGGATACCGCGGCGGCGGCTTGCTCCACTTTTTCCGAGAACCAGGCCCGGGCGCGCTGGGCGAGCGTGGGCGAAGCGCCGATCACCGGCAGCAGGCGGGTATCGAGGTAGTGCAGCGTGTGCGTGAGGACGTTCTTGGCGTAGAGCTGGCGCTCCGATTCAAACGCGGCGTTGCTCGCAGGCGTGTTCGGCAACGCCATTGCGGTGGCGGCGCGCGCGTCGTCGGCCGCAAGCGTGCGAGAGAGCGGAGCGAGGGGCGTGGTCTGAGCTTCGGGAAACGCGATCGCCAGATCGGTGTGGTCCGCGGGCAACGCGGCCAGATTGGTAATCAGGGCGCTGAAATTTTGCAGCACGCCGCGTCCGATGGACGACATGACCTGAGCATCGGAAGTGGACGGATCACCCCAGAGCGTGGAGTCGAGCGTAGGGAGTTGACCGGGGCGGCCGGCGGCAGTGAGGGCGGTGTTGAGCGCTGCGGCCATCGCGTTATACCAGTGACCGATTTGGATCATCTCGTCGCGCGAACCGTCGCTTGGGTAGAGGGCGACGGCGCGGCGGGCGGCCGCTTGGCGAATCGCTTCGAGGCGCGCCTGCGCCAACGTGAGCGTGCCGATGCTGCCCGCTTGCAACCGGCCGGTGAGATTCGGCGAGTGCGAGGCCATCGTTTGCAGGCTTTGGGAGAGGACGCCGTTGAGCGTCATCAGGCACGCGTAGATGAGCGGCGTATTGGTGATGATGAGGACGCCCATGAGCAGCCGGAAATAGATCTTCGCGAGATTCTCGGCCGGATGATCGCGGACAAATTGCCGGTGGCGCAGGGAGTCGAACGTGGCGACGGTCGCCATCGCGCCGAGAAAGAGCGTGACGGCCGTCCAGTAGAGATACCGAAAACTACCGTCCGCGATGAGCTCAAACGGATTGAAACCGAGAAACGTGAGGGTCGGCCCGCCACCGCTCGCGCGGTATTGAGCGGCGAAGCGCGTGATGCTGTCGGCGCCAAAGCCCGTGGGCACGCCCATCGCGCGGTTGAGCTGCGCCTGCGAATCGGCGATGCCGGCGGAAATCGTCGTGCCGCCGAGCGCAGGCGGACCAGCGGCGTTTTCCGCGCGTGCCGCGAGCGTCACGAAAAGCGTGAGCCCAAAAAGAGCGAGCCGCCCCACACTCCACGAGCGAGCCGCCTGTGACTTCACGGGAAAAATCCGAGTTGGAGGATGCGTTGGTTGCGCGCGCGGTCGGCCACTTCACTGCGCTCGGCGACAGCGTGGGTGAGGAGGAGGACTTTGGCCCGCGCGGTGTCCGCTGCTTGGGCGGAAGAAACGAGCCGGGCCTGAGCGGTCTGCGCTTCGAGCTGCAACCGGAGATTCACCAGCTGAGCCTGGTTCATCTGCTGATTGGGCGGAACCAAAATTTCAGTCTGCGTCCGAATTACTGTGAGCGCCGCGCGGTGGTGGGCGTCGGTCTGCCGGTAGTCGGCGTAAATTTTGTCCGCCGTTGAGGAGAAAATCACGGGACTCGAAAGCGACGGGGCGATGCGAGACGTGCCGCCTGCGATGGCAGGAGTTGCGGGACGGATGTCCGGCACCACCGGGGCACCGATGATTTCACGGAGGGTTTGCTGTTGTCGCAGGACTTCGCGCAGGCCGGACTCGAAAGACTGTATCTGACCGAGTTTCGTCGTTTCCTCCACCAACACTAACGTTTGCTGTGCGGCCCGTGCCGGATCGACGGCGATGCGTTGGGCCAGCGCGACGTGGGCGCAGGACGAACTTAGGAAAAGAATCACAAACGCA
Organism: Opitutaceae bacterium; assembly: GCA_030693515.1. GTDB lineage: Bacteria > Verrucomicrobiota > Verrucomicrobiia > Opitutales > Opitutaceae > ER46. Next base: position 130,164 of record JAUYAK010000095.1, on the reverse strand, counting down.
AAGTGGGCGTAACGAGTCATATTGCTTACGGGCCGGTGTTGAGTCGCAGGGCGTCGGCATTCCGCTGTGCTTCCGATTGCGATTCGAGCAGGCGATTCTGGGCATGCATGGCGCGGATGGCGGTTTCGTTGGCGTCGGCGTTTTGCGCGGCGGTCTCGAGCGCGATGGCGTTGGTTTGCGCGGTGATCTGGGCCTGGGCGTGCTCCTGCTCAATCAGCGTGCGCGCCGAGGACGCCTTGGTCTCCGCCGATTTCGTGGCTGCCGAAAGAGCCTGCAGATTAACGCGGCGCTCCGACGCGCCCTCAAGCCAGCGGCTCGCGAGGAGATTCGAGAAATCGACGGCGGCGCGCCCGCCGAGGTTGTAGTGATCCGTCGGCGCGCGCGCGGCATACCACTGCGCGTAGGCGATCTCGGGTTGAGTGAGTCCGGTGGCTCGGCCAATGCGGTCGATGGCGGGTGTCACGAGCGCGTTGCGGAAAAAATCCGTCGGGCGCTGCACGGCTTGAACCCATTGGTCGAAGGTGAGGCCCATGAAGATGTCGAGCTGCCCAGCGCTGTTGAGGAGCTTGGACACGTCAATTTGCTCAAATCCCGGAATACCGCGCAGCAGGCTTTGCACCTGGCCGAGACTTTGTGGGCGCGCGAACGTCGCGGCGTCGGCCGCGTTGCCGAGGGCGGTTGCCACCTGCACGAGTTGATCGAGCTGTTCGGTGGAAACGCCCAGCAGGGCACCGAGCCGCTGAACCTGCTGCTGCGCCTGTGCGAGAACCTTGATCGTCTCGGCGGTATTGGTGGGATCGAAAACGATGTCGCCCACGCCGAAGATTGCGCGGGTGACGAGAGGCTGCGCCAGCAATGCCAGCGCGGCGGCGAGACGGAGGAGGCGGATCGGTTTCATCGGATGGGTTCGCTCAGCGTTGCGTCGGTGGCGAGGCGTGGAGCGAAATTGATCCCGTCGTAGGTGCCCGCGGGATAAGCGAGCAGCGGAATCGGTGGGAACGCGGCGCGGCGTGCGGCTGGCTTTTCCGTCTCGGTGCGGTCGCGCCAATACTCGCGCATGATGCGCAGGCGCTCCTCGCGGCGCGCCTGCTCGACGGCTTCAAGGCGTTGTTCGTCGGCGGATGAGATGACGGCGTTGTGAACGAGTGAGCCGGCGACGAGTCCAGTCGCACCGCCGAGCAGTGCGCCGGTGTTGGCGGCGAGCTTTTGTCCGGCGAACGCGCCGAGTATGCCACCGGCTCCCATCGTAGCGACTTGGCCGGTGGATAAATGTTCCGAGGACACGCGTGACGTGAGCGGGCTCGTGGGCGAGGCGCATCCGCCGAGGAGGACGGTCGCTAAAATCAGGGAAGAGATTGAGCGCATGGATCAAATTTGGCGGAGTCGCGAGGAGTGTATGCCGGCGGGGTGTTCGCGCGCGAACTTGCGCACCGCCTCCTGGCGTGTGAGGCCGGCGATGACGTGGCTCTGCATTTCGAGGCGGTCGTCCTTCGAGTTGCAGGTGAAGGCGTATTTGAGCGGCGTGGAGGCGCTCACGAGGTGGAGCGTGCGCTGGCCGTGCGGAGTTTTTTGGATGAGCACGAACTCGGCGTGGCTGCCCGGCACCGTGTTCACGGCCTGAATGAGGCTGAGTTCGCGCGGCGAGAGATTTTTTTCCAGCGCGACGATGCGGGCCTTGTCGTAGTTGTCCTGTTTCAGGACGAGGAGATTGTCAGCTGCGCCGACGAAGGCGTTGCGCGACTTGCTGTTGACGAGAAAATCCTCGAGCCCCTGCGAGATCGCGCCCACGCAGACGCCGGCTTTGCGTAGCGTGCGGATGGCATATTCCATGAACTCGGCGGTGGCCTCGTCTTTCAACTGCAAGCCGGCCTCGTCGAAGAGTAGCACCTTGGGCTCTCGACGCAGCTCGAGCGCGAGGCTCGTGACGGTGCTGACGATCGAATTGAAGATGACGCGCGTGAGATCCGAGTCGCGCTGGTCGTGCATCACGCGTTTCAGGTCGAAGACGACGACCGGCGCCGAGAGATCGATCTGCGACGGACCGTCGAACAAGTTGGAGAACGAACCGTCCTCGCACCACGCGCCGAGGCGGTGGGCCAGCACGGCACCACGGTCATCCCGCAGGAGGGCGGCGCGCACGTGGCGCAGGAAGACGGTTTGATGGAGGTCGCGGAAATACGCTCGACGGAGCGCACTTTCGATGACGACGAGGTCGGTCGAGGAAAGGCGTTCGCCGCGCTCCATGACGAGACTCTCCATCCAAAGTGCGCGCGAGCGGAGCACCTCCTGGTCGGGCACAGTGCCGGGCGGGAGCCAAAGCGGATTCAGCCGGTTTGCGCGGCTCTTGATGTTGTAGTCCACATAGACGCCGCCGCTGCACTCGCAGAAATTTGCGAAGGAGCCGCCGAGGTCGATGATGATGGCGCGCGCGTTGCGCCGCCGCATCGCGATCAGATTTTCATCGGCGAGGACGGATTTGCCCGAGCCGGTGCCGCCGATGATTAGGTGGTGGGGATTCGCGAACAGCGATTCGTCGGGCAGAACCCAGTTGAAGAGACTGCGCGACGCGGTCTGGAAAAGCGTGCCGATGGCTTTGCCGGGTGGAAGATTGGTCGGCTGGCCGAAAAGCGGCAGTAGGCGGACCAACTGCCGGGTCGAGTAATCGAGTAAACGGTAACGATCTTTGTCCTGCGTCCAGAACGGCTGCATCGCCCGCCAGTAGGGCCAGAGCGCGTGTTTTTCCACGATGAGCACAATGTCGCGCGCGCGGGCAGCTGAGAGCGTGGCGGCGATTTTCTCCCGGAGCTGCTCTGGGGTCGGTGCCCAAAGATGCAGATAGCACGCGGCCCGCCATGTGCCCTCCGAGTTGGCACCCATCTCTTCCAGTTCGCGGGCGAGCTGCTCGGTGGCGGCGCGTTCGGCGGGGTCGCTGGCCGTGGAGGGGGCGGACTGACGCTGCTTCAAGAGAACCTTCAGGCGCTTCATGCGCTTGAGCCGGTCGCCGCGCTCTACGTTCACCACCACCTCGGCGCGAAACAGTCCGGAGAGCAGCATCAGCTCGTCGAACGCCGGGCGAGCCATCTCCTCCGGCGGTTCATAGAGCGTGAGGATGGCGTGATACCATTCGTCGAGTTCGGCGATGCCGGCTGGAAGCGTGACGCCCTCGGGGTCCCAACGAAACACGCTTTGCACGGTCCGCTCTGTGAAGGGAGTTTGTGCGCCAGCCCGCCGCCGTGGCAACGGAGCGCCTTCCTCGAATCGGCGCGGGTTCCATCGCTGATAGCAGAGTCGTGCGACCGCATCGTCATCGAGAGGGACCGGCGCGTAGCCGAGATGATCGAGTGCGCCCGCGAGAGCGCGAGCCTGTGTGAGCAGTTCCTCGGAGGCGGAGGCGAAGGTCGCGGCGTCGTAACGAAGGTGCTCCCTCGCATCGGTGAAGTAGGCTTGAGCGCGTTGCGACCACACGCGGACGGTCGGTTCGGGGGTGGGCGAGCGACGCGGGCGAGTTTCGGCGCCGTTCGGTTTGCGAACGAGAATGAGATAGGTTTCCACCCAGCGCAGGTGGCCTTCGCGCAGAAGCGCCAAGATATTTTCCTGCTGCTCCCGCTGCACATCGCCGACGAGGCCGGCGGAGAATTCCGTTTCATTGAGCCGCGCGGCGAATTCGACGGAGCGCGAGTGCTGGGTCCAGATGACCTGGATGTCGAAATGATCGGGCAGCGAATTCAGAAACCCGCCGAGCCGGCGGTAGATTTCGCCCATCGCCTCGTCGGCGAAGGTGGGGGTGTAGGGGGCATCGAGCTTGAAGCCGTAGCCGAGGGAGCGGTCGCGATTGATGACGATGCCGCGGCTCACCTCGAGCGGCGACAGCTCGCGATCAAACGTGCGGCCGTCGAGCGCGTTGGTGCGCTGAAATTTCCTGACGAGTTTGCCGATCATGGGCAATCGCGCCACGGCCGAAATTCCGCGCGGCCGGGTCGGAGCTGGCGCGGTAGAAGTAGGGCTTGGAAAAAATGAAAATCGTTTCCGGGCGGTCGACCGAGACGGAAGGCGACGAGGTAGGCAGGGAAACCGAGGAGGATGACCGCCATCGTCACGGTGCTGTCGAAGAGCACGATGTTCAGTGCGAGGCCGGCGATCAGCGCGCCGAAATCCTGCGGTGTAAACACGCCCCAGACGTAGATGGAGCGCGCGAACTGACGGTGATAGCGGACGGTGAGCATGGTCTATGGAGTTTTCTCCAAGGCGGTGATCGCGGCGTCGATTCCGGCCAGCACACGCTGAAGGTCGGCCGCCGACCACTCGCGGGCCTTGGCCAAAGCGAGCAGGTCGGCGTAGGTTTTACGCAGCAGCTCAAGCGCACGTGTTCGCTCTGTGGTAGGGGTCGGCACATAGATGAAGACGGGAAGCGACGCCCGCGTCCACGTGCCGCCGACGTTGAACGTGACATCCTTTTGCACGTCGAGCACGCGGAGTTCGTAACCGGGGATTTTCAGGGGCACCGCGGTTTCGGAAGGCGCGGGAGGCGGAATCGTAGCCGGCGTTGGACTTGAAGCCGGAGGCTCGCCTGCCACCAAAGCGGAGCATGCGAGTGAGACGACCGTGAGCAGAAAGCGCGTGCACATCGTTTCGATAGTAGCAACGCGCCCGAAGCCCGGTGGCGGGGATTGCTACTATGAGAGCATGACCACTTCGAATTCCGGAACCGCTCGCATGGTGCCGCACTGGCTCAAATGCGCCGCGCTGATATCTTTCATGCTGTGGCTCGCGGCGGGCCAGGCCCACGCGCAGAGCGCCGACTCCATCTTCAACGGTCCCCAGAACATGGACCCGGGCTTGCAGAGTGGCATGAACAACATCGCCGGCTACGTTTACGCCATCTTGAAACTGCTCAGCCTGATCGGACTCGGCGTCGCCTATTATCAAATCACCCACGAGGGTTTGGGTAAGGCCATCCTCGCGACGGTCGCATCCATTCTGCTCTGGTTTGCGCCCGTGATCGTCAACGTCACGCGCAGCATCGGATCGAGCGCGGCGCAGCAGTCGCAGGCAACGGGGCGCCCGAACTGAGAGAGTGTTCGCGTAGTCGCCCAGTTTCGGGCACTCGTCTGGCCGGCAGCAAAGGCAAACGACATCAGCAATCTGCTAAAATCGCCTATGTCGGATTTTTTGCGACTGACTCACCTGTTGTGCTTTGCTGTTCATCAAGATCGCCTTGGCGTCGGACTGAAGGATGCCACAGCCCACGGATAGGCCGTCGACATTTTGGAGTAGGCTTCGCGCCACCGGGAATACAAATTCCAGCTAACTGAAAGCCTCCCAATAGATCCCACCGCGAGTGGTCAGGCAGGGAATTGGTCATTGAATACCATACTCCAATATCTCCGCGCTTCATCGGTGCTCCATTTGGCCGCCTCCAGGGCCAGCTTCGCTTTATCCCGCGAGTAAATCACTCCGCGTAACGCCAGCAGTCGTTGAGCCTCGGTCGGACAACCAGGAATGGAACCGGAAATACCCTTCGGGTCGTGGAGTCCTCGGCATTCCCGCCGAGCCAGACTTTGCAGCACCTCAGTGAAACACTCCGCAAAGCTCTTCACGCCCGAGCAGATTTGTTCTTGTGCGAGCACCATCTCGATATGAAAGGACGAAACCGGGACGCGCTCCTGTCGGCAACTCCGCCAAAATTTTACTAGCCGGGCGACATTCGAAAGCTTTCCGCCGCTGGCGTGATTGGCCGCGGCGATAAAATCACCGTGCAAGCCCGGGCAAGTATCGAGCCAGCCGTCCCGGCCGTCAGGAATCCGAAACACGGGATGCCCTCGCGGATCAAACGACTGAAAAAACGCGGGGACGACATCGACGTTCGCGCCCCCGAACGACACCACGATCGCATGAACATCGCGGGTTATCGCCGTGTTCGGCAAACGGTCGATCAGCTCGGAGCGCACGTTGCCCAGCACCGTGCCCGAACTCATGGTGCGTCGTCCCCAACGAACGCCCTCGCGCGGAATTTTTGCGAGTAGATCGAGATCACTATCGCCCTTGATCGACGTTCCGCGGACGACGCTTCCCAACTTCAAGAAATCGGAAATGCCGAGCGTGGTGGCGAGCCGCGTTTGAATGGTGCGCCGATGGCGCTGCAGCCGTTCCGTTTCCGCTTCGGTGGGCAGAATCCGGCTGACGAGTCGACCGAACGATTCGTTGATCGTGGTCACGCCGCGCCTACTCCGCTTTGAACGGTGGGGTGGGTTGAATGGTCGCCGCCACCCGAAGCGCTAACGTTCCGGTGATCTTCTCGTGAGGATAAGCAGCCAGGACAATTGCCGGAATCAGCCGCTGGGTGATATCCGAGAACGTGAAGCCATAGTCGCGGCCTTTCGATTCGCCCAGCATATCCGCCAGCGCCGTGATTTCTTTGTCGGTCAGACGTGTGCCCGCAAGTTGGTCCGTCAGCAATTTTTTGCGTAGGACCAAGCTTGGGCGTTTGAAATCGAATACCGCCGCCGCCCGGCGGCGCACCGCAGGGTCCAAAGCGCTCAGGCGGTTGGTGCACATGATAACGAGGCAGGGCAGGTGCGCATTCGCGAGATCATCGATGCCGCGGATCAATGCGTTCACCCCCGCGCGATCCTCGTGATGCATTTGCGCCAACTCCCGCGATTGCGCGAGCGCGTCGGCCTCGTCAATCAACAGCACTGCCGCTCCGGTCGGCTTTCGCCCGCCGTCCGGGAGTTTCGGACAACGGGCGCGCAATTCCGCGAAGGCATTCGAGATCAACCGCGTCATTTCGCCGACCGCACCGCTACCGCGCGCCCGTAGGCTAAGATTGAAAAGCTCGATCTCTAAATCCATCGCGCGCGCGAGCGGATCGGCAAACGTCATAGCTAGTTCCGTTTTGCCGGTGCCGACGTCGCCCGCAAAGATGATCAGTGGCGGGCGACGCCGCAGCAGATCGATCGCAGGCAGATGCGTGCCATGATGATCCTTACTCCACTTTTCCAGCAGGTCGGGACGCAGCAGGGTTTCCGCTTCCTTGCTCAGATGCGCCTGGACCTCGTCCAAGCCGCAGAGCGCCGCGTAACGCGCCTGCATGGCGGGGTCCGGATAGGTGAGGACCGTCTCGAACAAATCTTTGTTTACGCTCATGGGAACGGGTGGAAGGTTTTCCGACCCAGGGTCACGCCGCCGGCGGAATAATTCAGATCATAGACCCAGCGGCCCACGCCGTCAGGGGGCGAGTCAGAGATCGTCCGCTGAACCGGCATATCCGCCTCGACGCGGTCACGTTGGTCTTTCGGAAGATTCCAGAACTTTCGGGTTTTGTTCAGCCGGTTAAAAAAATTCGCGCCACTGATATCCACTCCCGCCACCATTCGGCCGGGGCGGTCGTTGGATACGATTTGGCCCACCGAATTCACCGTATAACTCCACGACAGAATTCGGGCGCCGTTCCGCAGAAAACCAAACTCGTATTCTTCGACGTAGCCCGCGTTCAGCAATAGCGCGAGTTCCGTGCCGTAGCCATTGATCCAGCTTTCTTGAGGCTGACCATAGATCTGTTGGCAGCGCCGCATGTCCGCGGTCACCTTCGAGGCCAGTTCCTTCGCTTGGACCAAGGTGAACGACTCCGTGGTCGTTCGTATCATTGTAAAGCTCATGGCGATTAGGCGCTGAAGGAAGAGCCCATGACGTCGCGCCAGCATTCGAGCGCTTCGCCTTTGGTTTGACAGGTGCGCGCGTAACTTAGGTGGTCGAGTGCCGTGCTGGCGAGGGTCACCAACTGCATACGCGTCGATTCTGTGACGTCGGCAGCCACATTATTCTCCGGATTAACCGGATCGAAGATCTCGACTACGCCCATTCGCGTTTTCGGCAAAGACGTCGCCTTATAATAGTCGGAGAACGCAATGCGTTCCTTCAGGCCGGTGTTCTGGATATAGGAAAACACCTTCTCGATGCCGACGTGGTAGTCGCTGAAATCCGCGCCATTGTCGGCGACCTTAGCCACGATGAGTTCGACCAGGAATGAACGGAATTTGAAATCCAGCGTGTCTTTCTCGCGCTGGCGCACCCACCACTTCAAGAGGCGGATGACCTGCGCGTAGTGCGTCGGCTGTTTGTCTTTGCGCTTCCGGGTGAATTCCAAGTGCCGTGGAATACTCGTCAGCACCTTCTTGCCGGTCGACCGGTCCCACAAATAACCCCGACCTTCGGCATCACCGAGCGAATACACCGGCGTGATTTCAACCTTGATGCCCGTCCCGCTGAAGGCGATCACCACGCACGGACCATCCACGGTGATTTTTTGCGGATCGATCTGAGGGTAGGTCAGGCGGAGCTTGGTCGCCAGCCATTGCACCAACGCCGCCAGTTCTTGCGGCGCGGAACCACCTTTCACATAGACGGCGACATCGGCGTCACGGATCGTTTTGAGCGCGGTGCCCTTGGCCAGACTGCCGGACAGGAGCATTTTCTCGACGCCGAAGTCCGGATGCTCCGCCATGTAACGTTCGAGGTCTTCCCGCAGATCGGATACTTGCTTACGATACCGCTGCGCGTCCGGCTGCTTCAGGTTCACCCGCTCCTCGGAGAATGTAACAAGGTCGGCCTGCGAAACCTCTGGTGTTAGGAAATTAATCGTTTCCATGGTGTTTAAAAATTTAGCGGGAGCTGGCCCAAATGGCGTTCAACCGATCGCGGTGCATCTTCCAGATTTTCGTGGGAATCATAGGCGCACCGGCGCGCGCGAGCTGGTATTCGGCGAGCACGCGGTGCGTTTCACAGGGATCCGGCTCCGCGTCTTTCAATAATCGCGCCGCCTCGGCGTGAGCTTGATTGGCTTTAGCGCTGAAGCTCACATGGCCGCGCCACGACTTGAGCGTCCCGGCGGAAATCAAGAACACCAGCGTGGCGGCGATTGCCCGAGCCGCCGTGACCGCTGTAGTCGCATCGTCCAGCGTGGTCAGAAAGAAAAGCAGAAACGAGACCGCGACCACCCCGGTGATCAGCATGAGGGCGAGGAGGTAGGTTGCGCACTTCGTCGCGAGGTGGCTGCTGAAAAACGCACTTTCGGAGACATTTTCTAAGATTCGCTTCAGCCCCGCCGGTTGCGCGCTGGCGTAGGTCACGCCTTCCGTCAGCAGTCGATCAATCTCTGGCTGCAGGGCAGCAGGCAGCTCCGCCCGAAGGTTCGCCAATGTCCGATCCGAGGGAGCGGAGCCGAGGCCGTCCAAGAACTCATGCTGCCGTTTAAGCGATTCCGCCCGGCTCTTCATGTGCGTAGCCCGCGCGGTCATGACTGCGCCTGCCGCCGCAAGGGGGAAAGCCAGCCATGGGTAGCTCAAGCTCCAGCCCACCGAGAGAAGAGAAACGAGGCCGCCAGCAAAAAGAAACACCTGCATTCCTACGAGCGCGCACGACCAAAATTTCGCCTTCTGGAACGCTGCATTTTGCAGCTGCACCAGAATGGGCGCTTTATCGGGAGGTGTCGGTTTCGAACTCACAGTTCCGAACAAGCGCATCGTTTTTTGCGATTAGCAATTCACTTCTGTGATTTTATCACATATCTGTGCGGTTTTAAGTTAAAACGCGGCTTGAAAATCAGCCGAATACGTGGATAATTCACACCTAAATGCTTCTTTCGTTTACGCTCAAAAATTTCCGCTCCTTTGCGGATGAGCAGGAATTCTCGATGGTAGCGAGCAACCGCTACCCTGACCACGTGGAGCATCTGTGCCCGGTTCCTGGGACAGAAGACCGGATTCTCCGCGCTGCCATTATCTACGGCGCGAATGGCTCGGGAAAATCCAACTTGGTCAAAGCCCTTCGGTTTGTTCAGCGCTTGGTGACGGTCGGCACACAGCCAGGAAAATCGATCGCACGGCAACCGTTCCTCTTTGACCGCAAGGCGCGGCAGGAACCTTCGCTTTTTCAGATCCGCTTCGTCCACAACGAGCGGGTGTTTGACTACGGTTTTCAGGTGACGGATGCCGAGGTGACCGAGGAATGGCTCTTTCTCATCCAAGGTTCGAAAGAGGCCTTGGTTTACGAGCGCGTCACAAAGGAGAACGTGACTAAGATCGAGCCCGGCGCGGCCATGAGTGACACGGTTCAATACGGCGATCATTCGAAGACTGCGGCTCTCGCCCAAATCGGAGTTCGTGGAAACCAGTTGTTTCTCGCGGCGGTGCGCGAAGGTCTCAACGCGGACGACCACGGGCCGCTGATTAAATCAGTCCTCGAATGGATCAACTCGATCACCATCATCATGCCCGATGCGAATTTCGGCGCCCTCGCTCAATGGGTCGCCAGTAACTCGGCGTTCGCCGTCTTTGCCAGTCGGTTCCTGCATGACGCCTCGACGGGGGTCGCGGCATTGCGCATGGAAAATCAGGAACTCAATGAGTCCTCCGGCCTGCCGCTGGATTTCGCGAAAGATCTGCTCAGTGACGCGCAGCCTGGCGAAGTGCGTTCCTTCCAGTTTCCCGGGATGGGCACAGTCGGACTGCACAAAGGCGAAGGAGAGAAATATCACATCCAAACCATTCGCGCCGAGCACATCGATAACGAGGGGAAGGCCGTCACGTTGCCGCTACAGGAGGAATCGGACGGCACTCAACGTCTCACCCACCTGCTGCCGACTTTATACCAACTGCAGGACAACCGGAAAATATACGTCATCGATGAGATCGATCGCAGTCTTCATCCGTTGCTCGCCAAAAAATTCATCGAGTTCTTTCTGCGCTCCTGCGGCACAAAGCGGGGCCAACTGATCGTGACGACGCACGAATCCAATCTCATGGATCTCGAATTGATTCGTCGCGACGAACTCTGGTTCACCGAGAAAAGCCCGCAAGGCATCACCAGCTTGTATTCGCTGGCCGACTTCAAAGTCCGCACCGACCTCCGCATCGATAAAGGGTATCTTCAGGGACGTTTCGGCGCCATCCCCTTTCTGGGTAATCTGGATCGCCTCGCCGATGAGAGCCTTCCGCCTGCGGAGCCGGCATGTCCCTGACGTCTCGCAAGAGTCGCCCCCTGCCGCGCGACGTCCCCGTGCTCCGCGACGCCCGGCTGTTCGTCGTCGCGACCGAGGATACCTGTGCACCCAAACAGTATTTTTCTTTTTTCCCCCATCCCCGCGTTCATGTGAAAGTGCTCGAAACGCAGGATGGTTTGTCCAGTCCCGCGCACGTCGTCGAGCGTTTGGTGGCCTACGCCAACTACTACCAGATCGGAGAAGACGACCAGCTTTGGGCGTTGTTGGACACCGACCATTGGATCACCGGCAATCACAAGCCCGGCTTGATCGCCTCGCTCAACCAAGCCAAGGAACGCGGATACCGAGTCGCGATGAGCAACCCGTGCTTCGACCTCTGGCTTCTGCTCCATCATGAAGCCGTCGCCGCTGGCCACGCCTTTGCGAACGGCGACGCGGTGACGCACGCGATTCGCGCGGCCTGCGGTGAGTTCAACAAAACACAGTTGAAGCCCCACCACTATCCCCCGGAGCAAGTCGCGAATGCCGTCCAGCGCGCCCGCGCTCTGGAGCCGGCGGTAGTAGACGCGGAAACGGGCTTCTGGCCCGAGTCGGCCGGCACGAGGGTTTACCTGCTAATCGAACAGTTGCGCGCGGCGGGTCTCGGATTCTCTGGCGTGCCGTTGAACCCTTGACCGTCCCATGCTGCGGCGGCGGTCGGGTGGGCAGCCCATTCCATTTCGCTACTTAAGCAACCAATCGAACAGTGGTTGAAATCATCGTTCAGGCAACTGCTGGACGTTGTCGGCAGGGCCGAAGCCGTCTATCTTGAGCGTGAGAGGATCGGCGAGAGGGTTGGCTTCTCGGGCGACTCCGGCTTCGAGCTGGGCGGCGACGCTGCTCCACCGCATCGGTTCGTGGCGGGGTCCGGTGTGGGCGCGATCAATGGCCGCGCTGACTTCGCGATAGTCGGAGCAGACCATCGGGCCGCAGCCGCGAATGTGAGTGAGTTTGGCCATGATTAAAAAACGGGGTGGCGCCACGCGGTGCGCAGGGCGCGCGCTTCGCGCAGCGTGGCGGCGACTTTAATGCAGCGGCGCGGTGTTAGGAGTTGTGCCTCCTCCGCCCAACGGTCGGGGCGCACCACGGCGATGAGGAGCGAATCATCCGCCGTGAAACGGTAGGGCAGGTTGTCGCCGAGGGCGTCGCGATTTGCGATCGCGGCCAGCGTGTCCGGTTGAAGTGCGACCGGTCCCACGCGATGACAGCCATGCCGCCGAATGAGCCATGTAAGCCAGGCGAGTTCCGGTATGATCTCGGCGCCGGCGAGGAGGAAATCGGTGAGGGCACCGGAATCAGGCCGGCCCATCGCAGCATCAATTCTATCGATGAGATCTGGCGTAAGGATGCCGGCATCGCGCAGCCCGGCCATAAATTCGCCATCGCGGGCGGAATTCTGAAAACGCATCATGGGCTGGCCTCCATTTCGGAAAAATGTGCGTGCGGCGACTCCGCTATCGCTGCGGGATCGGCGGTCGTTTCTAATTTGGGCGTGAACTCGCCCTTGAGTTGGTCGTTCCAATCTTTGTTGCGCACATCGTAGTGGACGCGGGCACCAGCGAAAGGCGCGGGTTCGCCCCGCATCTCGGCGGTCATGCGTTCAAGTTGATCGTCGTTCTGGTAGCGCGTGAACAGATCCCATACTGCGTCGTCGTTCACGACTATGCCGCGATACCCGGCGGCGGAATCGTCCGGTTCGGGACGCCACGCGATGTTTCGCTCCGCGCAGAGGTCGGCTAAGGCTGTCATCCGGGTCGCGCCCGCTGCATCGCGCGAGAGCGAGAAATCAATTTCCGATGGCGTCACGAATTCGCAGAAGCAGGGGACGCCCAACTCGTCGGCCATCTTTTTCGTGGCGGCGGCGGCGAGGCGACCGGCGCGGTCGTTGTCGAACGCTGCACGCACGTCGATGCCTTTGCGCTGGCATTCGAGGAGGAGGCTTTCGCTCGTCCGAGCCCCTGACATGCCCCAGATGCAGGTGCCGGCGGGTGGCCGGTCGAGCACCCATTTACTAACGGCGTCGAGGGCACCTTCGGTAAGGATGGCCTCGCGCGTGGATGCATCCCAGTTTCCCATTAAGAATCCGCCGAATTTTTTCCGACCTTCGGTCGCAGCGAACGACGCATAGTCCGGGTCCAGCGGGAGAGTCTTGTAATCGTAGCCGACGACGAGGTTGCTGCGCCACGAGGCGAGCGGAAACACCACGACCGGCTCAGCCAACAGGTAAGGTGCTCCGGTGCGTCGCGAGGTGAGGCGGCGTTCGCGCACGCTGGGGAAGGCGGCGTTGCGGCGCATAAGATCTCCGACTACAGATTCGGGGATTTTTCGGATTTCAGTGAGGTAGGTGCGAACGTGATGATCGAGGTCGTCGGGCAGTTTGAGCACGGGTTGCGTGCCGCGGCTCGCCGTGGTGCGTCGGTAGTCGTCGATGGTGTTGAATCGGGCGGGCAATTCCTTCGGCTGTTCGATTTCCTCCGCTGGTGGCTTGGGCCGCGGCGTAGGGGCGGCGTAGCCGGTAGGGGCGTAGTGGGCGTCGAGCGAGTGGGTGGCGAACGCCTGCTGAAGTTCCCGGCGCGCGTCCTTGAAATCGCAGCCACCGCCGAGAATCGAACGCACGGCGATGACCGCGTTGATGGCACCGCTGCCGCCGGACGCGTTGCGGCCGGGGCCGCCGAGGCCGGGGATGGGCGCGCCGTTGAAACTGGCGAACCAGTTTTCCGCGGTGGAGCAGTTGAGATAGAAGCCGGGAGAGACTTCATATTTCACCATGTTTCGCCCGCCTTTCCTGCCCTGAAATCCGAAGTGCGACTCCATGACGTCGCGCAGCGGAATCTGATTCAATTCCGCGGTGATCGCTTTTTGGCGCAGGAGGGCCTCTTCCGCGGCGGCGGGACGACGAGGCGACGACGACATGCGTTCCGATTGTAGCAAGGGGGCGCGAGCCTGGTTGCTACAATCGCCCGCAGATGAAGAAACTAATTTTCGGCGTGCTCTTGGTATTCACGGTGCAGGGTGGAAACTCGGCGGAGTTGTTGCAGGCGGCGAATGAACTACGGCTCCCCGGACGGGTCGTGGTCGAGTTACCGCGAGGCCGCCTGGTGCGAGAAGGCGATGGCTACAGCTTGAACTGCGAGGGCGCGGCGATGCCGGAAGTCATCGCTGCAATCGGACGGGCATTTCAGGTCGTGATCGCCTACGAGGGATCGGACACGCGGAGCGTAACGGGAGCGTTTTCCGGCCGCGATGTGGATGGGATTTTGATCTCTCTGGTGGATCGAAGCGACTTGAGCGTGACGACAAAACGATCGGTGCGGACCATTGGCTCGATCACTGCGGTGTCAGTGCCGGCCGTCCGACTTTCCGCGTTCGCGGGAACGACTGTCGGGCCAGAGCAATCCGGCGAGGGCGATCACGCAGCCGGTCGGACCGAGCAGGGCGGCGTGCCCGTTGTGAACGAAGCACAGCGTGAGCGCGTAACAGCAGCCGAAGCCCAGGGCCGCGCGACGCCAGCGCAAGGCCCCGCAGACGATGGCGGCAAACGCGAAGAGCATGCCCGCCGAGAGCCATAGCGCGGTGGCGATCTGGCTCTGCACAGTCGTGAGGACTTCTGCGAGTTTCTGCGGATCGATCTCCGTGGCCGCGTTCATGGTGGCGAAGGCAAGACGATGAACAGCCGGGTTCGACTGAGCATCGCCTCGGGCGAGACCGAAAATACAATGATGCCGCTGAAGTCCGCGTGGTTGCCGACGACAGGTGTTTTCTCAGTCGGTGAATCAGCCGTCGCTCCGAGGGTTAAGAGGAATGCGCGCAGCTCGGGCTCACGTAGCAGGGCGACGCGTTCCTCGGGCGCGAGTTCCCGGTAGATTTTTGGCCGATAGGAAAAGCGACCGATGAGGGGGCTGTGGGCGGCGATGCGGTCGATGGGGACCAATTCGTTTGGACGCACCAGAGCAATGTCGGCGCGATACTGCGGAGTAGTGAGCGCAGCGCGGGCAAGGTAGGCGTTAAAGATCGCGGAAGCGTTGCCGGAACGCGTCGGTGATTGCTCTGCGGCGAGGCAGTGGCTGGCGGGACGGGAGACGAGCGTGGCGACCAGCAGGCTGAGATTCCAAAAATGGGGGCGCGGCACAGTTCCACAATAGCAAGCCTCACGGCGGCCGGCCGGTTTGTTTCACGTCGACCAAGAAGCGCATGGCTGGACGTTGCAGGGCGTGTCCGGCGGCGCGGCTTGCGATGATTTGGCTGAGGCCGGGCAATTTCGTCGGCTGGGTGAGCCAGCCCAGGCCCGCCGCGAGCTCAAGCAACCACGCGGGATGAGTTTCGGTGAGAGGGATAAAATCTTCGCGTTGGCCGGTGAAGGCGCTGAGAGCGAAGTGGCACGCCCATTTCGGCGCGGAACCGATTTCCTCGGCTCGGACTGAAAAACCGCGTAGTGACAATCGGGGCAGTGCGAGGTAGGCATAGAACGGATTGGCCGCGAGCAGCTCGCGGTAGGGGGCGATGGGCTCCGCCGGATGCCGGAGCAGAAAATAGGCGGCGGCGGCGGCGTAGTGCTGCCGCTCGTCGGCACACCAGGTGAGAAGCTCGGCGAGCAGGCTTTCGTTGCGGGTCTGCTTCGCATGGAGAAATCCCCAGTAGCAGTCCGTGGTGAGAGTTTGGCGGTAAAAGCTTTCCGGTTGGCGTAGAGCGTATCCCGTTTCGGCGGCCCAGCGCATCAGTTGGAAAACGGCCTCGCCGGAGCCGCAAAGAAATTTCTCCAATCGTTCGGCGGTCGCATCGTAGAATCCCATCAGCAGGGCCAGGGCGCAGGCGGGGTGCGCGATGATGACGTCGCGCAGGTCGGGCAGTGTCAGGGCGGCCGGTCCGATTCGCAGCAGCAACTCCGGCCGGTAGGGAATGAGTCCGAGCACATCGGACTGGAGCGGCTCTTTGCGACCTTGAGCAATGACGCGTTTGATTTCGTTGACGGCCCACGTGTCGTAAGTCCGCCGCCATTCCGGGGCTTCGCCCGGGTGGCTCCACATCGTCCGTGGTAGGGAAATAACGGGAGGATGGTCGTTCATCGTGAGGGGATGTCTGGCGACGAATCGGCGTATTGACTGGCGAGGCGGCTGCGGAGGGCTGCGGCCATTTCTGCGTTGGCCGAGTAGAGGAAGATCCCGCCGTCGAGGGCATTCGCGGCAGCCGGGACAATCGCCTGAGCGGTGACGACGACATAGGCCCCATCGACTACGCAGGCCGTGCCATCGAAGCGGTGCCGGGCGATGCGCACATTGCGGATGACGGTGCGCTGACGGAGCCAGGCACGGGCGCCGGCATCGGGCTTTGAGTTCTGTCCTGGAGAAAGGATCAGATATACGGTCACTTTTCGGGCGGATGCGGCGCGGAGGGATTGCAGCACGCTTTCGGCGTCGAGCTGCGCGGCCGAGAGCCAGATTTCCGTTCGTGCTGCGCCGAAGAGGTCAGCCCAGGTTTTGGTGACGGCGGGGTCCGGAGTTTTGGGAACGTGAATGGCGAGGGGGGCCTGCGGTCTCTCGCCGGGGATCATTCGTGCGCTGCCCGGACTGAGCCACCGGCTCAGTTGCAGGCCGCCGAGCGTGCTGGAGACCAAGGCTAGGAGCCAAAGGACGGCGTAACGATAGACTACGGGAATTGAAGGCATCCGTGCTGGGTTGCCTCCAATAGTGGCAAGGAGGCCGGTTCAAGCCGGCCCCTTGCTATTATCGGCAGAGCACCATGAACATCGCGCTCAACTTCTGGCGCCGCTGGGTGATATTCTTCGCCCGAAAAATGCCGATCGAATCCCCCGGCGTCTGCACGGCGTTCTGCGTGCTGTTTCTCCTTACGGCGGTGTATCTGTTGCCGGAGTTGTCGCGGCTCGCGAGCGAGGCTCCGATGTTTCGCGAGGCGCTCGACGGATCGGCCACGGGATGGCGTTGGGTGCGTGGCATCGAGATCACGATGGTGGCGGGCGCCTGCACGGCGTCGTGGATCTTTCAGGCGCGGTGCCTGCAAATCTGCTTCCCTGATTTCTACGACCAATATGCTGGCGAATGATGCAAGCTTCGGACGGGGTTTCGGTTTCTTGGCCCAAGCATGGCCGGTGAAATCGCGCTGGGAATACGCCGCCCATGTCGCGGTGGCGCTCGTGGTCGTCGGCCTACTTGTCCCCGTGACGCTAGTGCAACTCGGAGCCGCTTACGGCTGGCCGCGTGGATTGGCGCTTGGGGTGACGGGAGCGATTTTTCTTTTCGTCGCGCCGCTCTATTTCGCGAAGGCGTGGGAATTCGCGAGCCGGCGCACCGTGGCGAAGCGGCACGGCTTCACGATTGCGGGAATGAATGTGAACTATGACGCGATGCGCACCTCGATCCTTGTCACCGGGGTGACGGGGTCGTCGAAGACGGCGGGCGTGCTGATGCCGGCGCTGCAGCAGCTCTTTCAGACCTACAACGAGGAAACCGACGACGAACTCTCGAAAAACGAATTTCAAAAAATCGGCGCATTCATTCCCGAGGTGAAAGGCGACTTGGTGGACGGGTGTATTTATCTCGCCCACGAAGCGGGCCGGTGCGTCTCACGCGATGTGCTGATCGTTTCGCCGAGCTGTCGGATTCCGGTGATCCGCTATCGCGATGAACGCGGGCGACTCTGGTTTCTCTCCGGACGCGGCGGCGCGGGCGGCTCGGATGCCGGCGAGATTTTGCCCCGCTTGCATTTCCCCGCCGGGCATCACCGCGCCGGGCGGCTGGTGCCGAACAATGTGTTTGAAGCGCCGGCGGAGATTCAGGCGGTGTTGTCAGAGCTGGCCAAGATGGCGGTGACGCTCGGTGAGCGCCGGCCGCGATTTCTCGGCTGGCGCTGGGACGGCTCGCGACTGCGGCGCGTGAGCCACACCGTCGCGCGCGATCAGCAGGTGGCCTCACTCGATGCGGAAGGCCGGCAAATTCTCGCGGAAGCGCCGCTCACGCTGACGGTCGATGGCGTGCTCTACGTGGACAACGGGATTCACTACAATCTGGTCGATCCGCTCCTGCCGGCGGCGGAGGCGGCGGAGCGCATCACCCGGTTGGCGTCGATGTCGCGCGGCAGCGGCAGTCGCGGGGAAAACGACTACTTCTACGAGCAGGGCAGAAAAGTCATCGCGGCGTGCATCTCGCTGCACCGGGCGGCAGAGCGCACGCACTGCACGGCGATCGATATTGTCCGGCTGGCCACGCAGGACCAACGCCTCACGGCGGCGCTGGCGCGGCTTGGCGAGCGAATCAAAATCCTGCGCGAGGAGGCGAAGGCGTGCCGAGACGAGGATGCCCGCAACGACATCTTGCGGCGGCAGATCGCGCCGCTCGAAGACCTCACGCTGTTTTTCCGCGACGAATGGCAAAAGATGGTGGCCGACGGCAAGACGGCGAATATCATCAAGTCCACCATTTCGGGCGCGTTCGATGTGTTTCTCCAGGACCCGAACTTGGCCGAGACGTTTTGCCAGCCGTCCACGTTTAGTTTCGAGGACATCGTGCAGTCGGGAAAAATCATCGGGCTCGTGCCCGGCGATCGCTACGAGCAACTGGGGCGATTGCTGGGCACGGCGTGCAAAAGTGATTTCCAGAGTGCCATGCTCGCGCGCAACAGCCGCCCTGATCTCAATTCCACGCGCCTCGCACTCGCGTTCACGGACGAGTGCCACAAATACATCATCTCCGGTTCCTCGACTGCGGGAGATCCTTACTTCATGAACCTTTCGCGGTCCAACAATGTCGTGAATTTTTGCGCGACGCAGAGCTACGCCTGGATCATCGAGGTGATTGGGCGCGAGGCGGCCAACGTCTATATCTCCGCGTTTGGTGTGCAATTTTGGCTGCAACAGACCGATCCCGAGACGTGCAAGCGTGCTTCCGAGATCTGCGGCATGGTGACACGGGAAAAAGTGAGCGCCGACCACAACATCGACCTCGGCGGACTGCTGGGCACACTCTCCAACGGTCGTGGCCTGACGGTGCGCCATCGTCTGAGCAACGAGGAGAAGGACCGCTACCGTCCCGAAGACTTCGCGCATCTGAACGTCGGGGACATCGTGGCCTACAACAAGGGCTGCGAGGGCAAAGTCGCGAAAGTCAGGAAGGGAAAATCGAACTACATTTTTTGCACCGAGAAGCCGCGCGGCGTGACCGCAGTGAACGCCCGTGTGCGCGAATACTACCGCGAAATCATCGAGAATCTTTCGCACGAGCGAGGCCAGGACACACGCTGGGATTGCCAGCCCCGTCCGGCGGAGAACGCGCCGCCAGCAAGTGCGCCGACGAAGATGCCAGCGGTGGTGTCTGCCACGGCGTCGGATTGCGCGGCGACCTTGCCGACCACGCCGGCACCGACAAACAGCGTGATTGAATCACCGGTCATGCCTCGACCCGCCTACAAATCGGTCCTTCCGCTTACGCCGGGCTTTGCGATCACGCCGCGTCCCGTGTTGGAGGTGAGTGTCGCGGCACCTGCTCCAGCGGCGCAGAGTTCCTCTCCGCCGGCTCCGCCGTCGATCTCGCTAACGGGTGATTGCGATGGCGACGAAAATGCACTCACGCCTGCACAAGTAGAACGGGAGCGCGACCTCTTCGCCGCCTATCTCGGAAATCTGGATGCGGCCGTCGGCGAGATGAGCAATATCGAGCCGCGCGGCCTGGCGGTCGTGCTCGAAGAGGCCAGACGCCAGGCAAAAAAATCCGACAAGCCCGATGCGGCCTTCGGCGAAACGCTCAGTCTTGGACTCGACGGAATGGCGTCGGATGAGCGTCCGCCGGAACGCGAGATCACCGCAGCGATCCCGCCCGATGCGCCGGGTCTCATCCCCACCGGCGGTCTGGCGGTGCATGTGGCCGAAACGGCGCGGCAGGCGCGAGCGCAGGAGGAGGCCGGTGCGGCCGCTCGCCGCCGGGCCACGACCGAACGGCCTCGACCAGAGGCGGGCGCCTTCGATCTCAAGACCATGCGCGACCTCGTTTCCTAGCCATGCACCTCGTGCCCGCAGACACCGCCACCTCGCATTTGGTCGTTTCGCTCAGCAGCGAGGAAGCGCTGATTCTGCTGCAACCCGGAAAGATGATCCGCACCGTGCTGGATCAGCATCCCGAGCTGGCTGATCGCGCTCGGTTTCTCAGCTTGGCGAAAGGCGATCCCGGTATGCTCGTGCTGCTGCCGCGCGCAGCCGGTTCGCTCCTGCTCTCGGCTGTTGGCGGTCACTCCCTTGAGCGCGAGTTCAAGGGGCTGCTCTTCGATGCATTAACGCCGGCGGAACGACCGCAATTGGCGGTGGCAGGTTGAAGCGATTTCGCACCGAATTCCCTCGCCATGCTGCAACATCATCCAATCAAAACTCGAGCCGCCCGCGCCGTCGTGCGGCAGGTTTCCTTTGGGGAAGAGTCGCGGGGCAACCCGCTGGGATCATACCCGGAACTGGTGATCGCCACTATGCCCTACAACCTCTGGCTCACTTCGCAGGTGCTCGAGCCCGTGCTCGTGCGCTGGAGCAAGCCCTCGTCCGATTCCATTGAGCGGGCCGTCGGCATCGCGCATGATGTCGAATGGGCCTCGGGTCGCGCGCGGCTGGCGTTTCAAGAAATCCTGCCGGCAGCGTCCGTCGCCGGCGACCCGGCGGTGTTGGCGACGATGGGCGTGACCGCCAACCTCCAGCGCACGCTCGCGATCCTCGCGGGTTTTCTTTTGGAGCCGCCCGCGGTGGACGCTGGGAGCCTCAAGGATATCCGGCCCTACAGTCTCTCGCGCTATTGGTGCGGGTTGATCGACTACGCCAAAGATGCGCCCTACTTCGCCGCTCCGTTTCGCGCGCCGAAGCACGCTTCACGCATCCATCCGACGCGCCGCGATCCGCAGCACCTGACCAACGCGTTTTGGTGTTCGGTGGCCGACGTGGACCGGGAGTGCGAAAATGGCCTGACCCAGCTCCGCGATGCGATCAAACGCGACGGCATCATCAACGCGGGCGATATGCGCCACCTGCACGCGCACGCGACTCCGTTGCGGGCAAGGGCGAGCTGAGTCATGCTGTGGTCGTGCCGGGTGGGCACTGACGAAATATTCCCCGGCTTTGGCGGATATTTACGTCAAGCCGGCTTGGCAGGCCTTTACTTCAAACTGTCCGTGTGGCTTCGAAGCTTCCGTTTCTAATACCTTCGATTGAAACGCGCGAAATTGCAGTTTTCCAAGCGTTGACTCACCGGAAGAAATGAACTTGCCAGCCCCGGCGCACCTTTTTGTCGCGAAAGGTCAGCCCTGCGTGATCCGCCGTTTGCCAGCGTTCCTAGACGGGCACCGTCGGTAATCCCTCAAGGTTAGGTGATGGACGTCGGTGACCGCGCCATATCCGCCAAACAGCACAGGGTTTTGTTGCAAACTCATCACGCCGAAGCTAATCCCATTGCGATGAGCCAAATGCACGTCTTCTGCGACGAGAGCTGCCACTTGGAGAATGACCATCAGTCTGCAATGGTTCTGGGTGCCTTGTCCTGCGGTGCGGACGACGTTCGCGCGGTAGCGTTGCAAATTCGCGCCATCAAGCGCCGGCATAACCTCGACGATAACTTCGAAATCAAGTGGGCGAAGGTGGCGCCGCGGAAGGTCGCTTTTTACCTTGAGATCATCGACCTGTTTTTCTCCCGAGATGGTCTCTCCTTCCGTGGATTGGTCGTGCCGAACAAGGCCGTTCTCCGGCACGACGATTTCGCCCAAACGCACGACCACTGGTATTACAAAATGTATTACCTGCTGCTTCGTTCCGTCCTCAAGGCGAGCTTAGGTAATCGGGTATTCCTCGACATCAAGGACACCAAAGGCGCCGCGCGGGTTATCCAACTTGAGTCCTTCCTGCGTTCCCACCTTCACGACGACCGCGCGGAGCATCTCCTAGGCATGCAGCTCGTCCACTCCAAGGAAGTGGCCCTGGTGCAGGTCGCCGATCTGCTGATTGGGAGCCTAGCTTATGTGCACCGCGATCTAAAAGGGAACGGCGGAAAGCTCGCCGTCGTGGAACGCATCCGTTCGCACTCCGGGCTCACATTGAAATGGTCGACGGCTCCAGGTCGGCGGAAATTCGACGTATTCGTGTGGGAAGCCAACAAGGGCGACGCATAATATGCCCCTCCCCGAGCTGATGTTGTTGGCCGACGCCGAGGGCGAGGACAGCGCCGCCAAGTGGCCCAATTACATCGACGACATCTATGCGGAGTTTCGGCACACGGCGGCCGACGCCGGACTGGTCTTTCGCGGCTGGCCGGTGGTGTGCCCCTACATGGAGCCGCAAAGAGGGGCTCCGCCGAAGCAGCCGTATCAGGGCAAACATTTTTCCTTCTGGCACAGCATGTCGACCGGTCCGAAGGAAGATGAACGCGTTCCCGATTTTCCGCGATGCGAGCGGATCGATTGGATCGGCTGGGTCATCCGCAACGCCGAGGATCCGGCTTGGGTGCGTTGGTGGGAAAATGAGCGCCGCGGTGATCGCGGTCCGAAGACGCATGTGCCGCTCTGGCTGTTTGAGCACAATTATGCCGTGATTCTGGACAAAGGACGAGACCGCTATTTTCTGAGAACCAGCTACGTCCTGAACGGCAATAAGCCGGGGGACTTCGAGAAAGAGTGGAAGGGCAGCATCAAGAAAACGGCGCCGCCCCCCGTAAAATAGCTGAGGCCGCGGGTTAGGCGGCCTCAAATGCTCCTTTTACACTAACACCCTTCGGCCGAAGCTTCGGGACTGGTAAATGAGACGTCCCTACCATCGCCCCAAATCGCTGGAATTCAAGTCGAATTACCTCGGCGGGATGTGACGTGCGGCTGAACAACGCTTTACGAGGCTTCCTATCCCGCATGATTGTTTCATTGCCCCCGTGCTCCGTCGAAGGGTGGCTTCCTAGCCGCGGAACCATGGATGGAGATAATTCTACGCGGACGACTGTCACGGGCTGGATTTGCTCATCCACAGGTTGGTCGAGCCACCCATCCTCAATCGGCCTTTTTCGAAAGCTCCATAATCCGCCACATTCGAGGTTTTCCGTGTTTCCGATGAAACGTTAGGGCCTCGGCGTGCTTCGATTTGAGCCAGCTCCATTTGGCCGCAACGCCGACGTTAGTGGCGGACTTGATCGCCTGGTCGATTTTGGCGGCAAACTCCTCGAGAAAGACGAGGTGCGGATCGTAGGCGTCCTCGAGCAATGCTTCCGAATTGTCCGGCAAAATACCGAAGGCAAACGGATCGGTGTGCCACAGCCCGTCAACATCTTCGCTCAAGAGCATGGCTTTGTGGCCGGCGGCGAGGGTGGCGATCAATTCCGGGGCGATGACGACTCGTGGATAGATCGCGGCTTTCGATTCGAGATCGTAGGCCTTAATCATACCTTCGCCATATAGCACATCGTTCTGGTGAAAGGTCGGTCCCTGCGAGATTCCGCCCCGGGCTAGAACGCCCGTTGCCATGAGGCGCGCTTGGAGGCCGATGCACGTCCAGATCACCGTAAAAAGCTGATCGGCGGCGGCCGAGATGACGATGGAGTCCGAGAAGACACTCGCTTCCACCTCCTTTTGGACTGTGCCAGGGTTGCCGGCGAATCCTTTGTAGGCCTTGATCTCCGTGAGCGCGCGATGGAGCCGCTGTTGCAGGGTAGGATCGGACTGGAATTTTCCCACCATCGCGCGGAACCCCAGAATGTCGAGGAACGCCACGATGCGATTTTCGTAAGCGATGGCAGCGGGCATGGGAGCAGCGTGATCACACTTCGCGACCACTTCCACCGCATTATTTCCTCCACCGACGCCAGCGCCGCTCTCGCCGGGCTGACCGACCTCACAGCCAGCAACGGTTGGTGGACCCGCGCTCGAACCCAGCACTCGTTGCCTACAATCTCTACGGTTTCGACACGGGCGCGTGGGCGTGGGGTTTCTCTGTTGGCGTGCTCCATTTGGCTTTTGCCAGCGCCTCGAGATCGGCGATCCACATTTGCAGGAGACTGCGGCGCGAGTCGCAGTAGGCGAGAAACGGATCGGCGATGTAGGGCGACAGACCGGCGGCGGCGAGGGTAAGGTAGCTGCCTCCGAGCGTGCGCATGGTCTCAGGCTTGATGCGGATGGAGTAGCCGCGGGGCACATAGCCTTCGGGATAGATGGTGCTGTAGGGCAGGAGCGGCAGCGATTTGTGGGCTTCGAATTCCCGCAACGGAGCGAGGGCCAGCCACAGTGACGCAGCAGCGGAAAACTCGTCGGCCTCGTTTTCGCTCGGTGGCGGCAATAGCGGAAACAACGCGCTCTCGGCCGCCCGGATGAGAGCGGGCTGGGCGCGCCACGTCTGGCTGCGGAGTTCGGTCTCTGGCTTCGGCCAATAATGGGCCATGCGCACGATTCCGATTTTCAAGGTGAGTCCGTCGCGCAACGGTTGGGAAAGATGCGGCTCGCCGAAAAACGGCGGGCAGGGGATGAACACTTCGCGACCGACTGCGGCGGCATCGACGCGGCGGTGCGCCACGCGATGCAGCAATTCGCGCAGTCGCCGGGCTTCGTCCGTCATGCCGCTCGCGCTGGCCTGAATCGGAGCCGATGTAGCGCGAGCCTGGGCCGCGGCCTCCGGTCGCTCCGATTCCCAATCCCGGAGGAGCCGCTCCTCGTAACGGAAGATGTCGGGCAAATGGAGAAACGGCGTGATCGTGCTCGCGAGGCGATCTTGGGCGAGCGCCCACGCGATCTCGGGGTGCCGGCAAAATTGCCCGAGCGGGGTCGTGTGCAAAAACCGCGCGAAGGACTCGCTTTCATCTGAAGCCGGCAACGACATGGAAAATTTAGAACCAAGGAATATTTTCGGACTGCACGACCGTCTGGATCGCGTGGTCGGCCGCGACCGCAGTGGGCACTCCGGTCTGGAGGAGCGCGATCATCCGGGGCTCGGCAGGGGCGGACTTCGGCGCTGAGTCGGCGGTGATTTCCGTTTCGGGGTGCCGCGGTTTTCTGGGACCGGCGATCCTGAGCTGCTCTTGGTAAACAAGCAGCCGCGCTTCTAGGTCGTAGCGAGCGAGACGCGAGGCGGAGAGCTCGAGGTAGGCGGCAGTTTTCTCCCGGAGGTTCGGATTTTTCGCGATGGGGTGCGGTGCCATCTCGGCGACGATTTCCTGATGGAGCGTGGCGCGCCGACCGAGCGAACCATCGGGCTGCGGGCCCCACAGTTCATCGAAATCCCGCGTGGCGGGCTCGGCACCGTGGAGTTCCATGAGACCCGCGAGCGTCTGGGCCGCGATGCCGCGCGCGGCCTCTCGCGTGCCAGCGCGGAGCGATTCCGGCGTGCGCGTCGGATGCACCGCGACGAGCACGCCACTCGCTGTCAGGGTCGATTGTGCATGGGCGAGCGCCGGCAGCCCGCTCGCCATGCGATCTATAAACTCATCCACGAGGGCGCGCTGCATCGCATAGTTGGCGCGTTGCGATGGATGTGGCTCGCCCTCGAACTGAAGCGACAGGGGCACGCCCGGATGATAGCGGCGCGGGTGGGCGAGTTCGCCGCCCAGGAGCGCGCCGAGCAGGTCACGGGGCAAGGCGTCGGCTTGCTCGGGGGCGAGCTGCGTGGCCGCCCGTTCGCG
The DNA here is from genome assembly GCA_030693515.1 of Opitutaceae bacterium. Taxonomy (GTDB): domain Bacteria; phylum Verrucomicrobiota; class Verrucomicrobiia; order Opitutales; family Opitutaceae; genus ER46. Next base: position 104,505 of record JAUYAK010000095.1, on the reverse strand, counting down.
CACACGGATGAAATCGGCCGGGTGCATTTCCGAAAAATAATCGACAGCGCTGCGGGTGAGCCACAATCGACCGTGGTGATTGACGGCCTCCTCGAGACTTTCGCTCCAACGAGAAATCACCTGTCCCTCGACATCGACGATCTTGCGCGCGTCGGCGTCCTTGAACGTGCGCTCGGCAAACGTATCGGTGATGGCGAAGCGACGTGCGGAAGGTCGATTGGCGTCCGATGGCGTAGGAGCCGCGATCTCATGCACGAGCAGCCGCAAAGGTGCGAGGCTGCGGCGGGTGCCGAACAACGCCTCCATGAGGGCTTCGCGAACGCGGCCACGGCCGGGCGAATCTTTATCTATCGTGGCGACCAGCGGGACGGCTTCGTCGTCGAGTGGCGCGAGCAAGAAGGCGTCGTCGTCCGGCAGATAACGTCGCACCCAGACGCGTGGTGCTTCGGAACGAAACTCCGTGGGCGAACCGGCGGGAAGTTGCTCGCTCATCGCGGTGCCCCCGTTGCGACTGGTCGAAATACAAACCAGCTCGGCGCCGGCATGCGGTAGGCGTAGCCGCAAAACGTGCGGTCCGGCAGCCGGCGGCTGCACATCTCCAGCCGGCCGTCGCGCCAGACGGGCAGCGCGGTCTGCGCGTTGTCGGCGCGTAGCTTGCCGCCGAGCCGGAGCACGGACTCCGCGAAGACATACGGCACAATCGGCTCCTCCAGCGGATCGGCTGGGATCGGAGCCGCCTTCAAAAAATAGATGAGTCGCGCCATCGGTTCACGGAGGGAGCGGTGGGCTGCGGCGCAGAAGAAACCAACCGGCGTCTCGATCAAAAATCGCGCTGCGATCTCCGGTGGTGCGCGCCATCACCTCGGCTTGTGGCCGATCCGACTCGTGCATCAAACCGGTGAGCACGATGTCGTCGGCTTGGTCGGGATCGAGTAGCGGTCGATCTGACACCGAGGCATTTTCCGCCATCAACGATGGGGTAGAGAGAGTCGGGGCTGGGATTTCGCTTTTCGTCCCGAGCGAGGATTTGCTCTCGGCGGCCTCGACGTTCCAGCCGCCGGGCTCGACGATCTGATACATCACTTGCGGACCGAACAGCCGTCCGTCCGCGTCCTGATAGGAGCGCAGTTGAACGACTCCGATCTTCGGGTTGCGATAGACGGCGGCCTCGGCTGGCGGCGCCGATGTTGGCCGTGCGGGCGCCGACGGCGCGAGAGCAGGAACCGGTGGCGGTTCCGCCGAGAGGGCGCTGGGCGCGACCGTCTGGCAGCCCGCTACGGCGAGAATCATGCTTCCGACAAAGAGTGTGTGGACGGGGATCATCTGGGTTGCGCGGCGGTCGCCGGTAGGTTGCCGGCAGCCGGTGGCTCCGTGGATAATGGCAAGGTCACGCGGTGAGGCGCGTGGGCGCGGTTCAGGTCGAGGTCGCGATCAAGTTGGAGCCAGCAGGCCGTCCCGGCCGGCACGAGGTAGTGGCTGGCATACCGCTGCTCGATTTCCTTCAGCCGAGCCTGGGAGAAATCTTGCAAGGCTTGCGCCGATGCTTGGTAGAGGGAGGCGCGGGGATCTCCGGAGGAACTCGCCGAAGTAACGGCGATGCCGCCAACACTTGCCGAGAAAGGCTGGGCGATCCGAGATTGCAGCGCCGTGACGGAGCCGGACGCAAACTCCGCCAGATAAGGCGCGACCTGGGCCCACGCCGGTGGTGGGAAAAAATAGGCGGCGATTCCCGGGTAGATCTGTGCGCCGCTCGCGTCGGATTCGACGGCGGTCGCGGCAATCGATAGCTGCAATCCATCAGGATAGAGCACGGTGTCCGCCGTGAGAATCAGCCGGTCTCGCACGGCCGTTCCGTTGACGCGGCCCAGAAAGCGCGTGCCGAAGGGAATCTGTTCACGCCCATTGAACCGGAGTGGCGCGGCGCTGGCGAATTGCAGCGTCGCGGCCGGATTCCCGGTATCGACGGTGGTGAGCAGATACACCGCAATCAACGAGCCGCGCGGAACCAGAAAGCGAGCGCGCTCGTTTTCATCGGCTGGCCCATCCGAGAGTTTGGAATTGCTCGATTCTGCGGTGGGATCGCGGTATCCGAACAATTGCGGTGCGGGTGCCGCACCCGAATCCGAACTCGGCCGACCGGCGGGTTCCGCGGCAAAGGCCGGCGGCAAGGCCGCGAAGACGGGAGCACTAACGACATCGGTGGGGCTCGTGCCTTCGTCGAGCGGACGAGGAGGGCGTGTGTCATTGGCCCGCGACGGAGAAGCGGCCTCTTTCAGCGCTCGCGCGATGGCATTGAAAGAATCGGCTTCCGCCGGCGGTGGTGCGGTGCGCGATGTCGGAGCGGGCTTCTCCAGACGGAAACTTTCCGACTCGGGCTTCCTCGGCTGGGGCTCGGAAATTTTGACGGGCGCGATGAGCGCGGCGGCCTCGGTGATGCGGGCGACGTCGGACGGTGGCTGCGCTCGTGTCGGCGCGACCGTCGGCGCTCCCACCACGCGGTCGTGAAGAATCTTTACGGACGCGAAGGCCACGACACCGGCCGCGAGATAGATGCCGTAGCCGGCCGTGCGGTGCCCGTCCTGCTTTTCGCGAATAAAAAAGCCCATGACTACTTTTGGCCGCGTCGGCCGATCTCGGCCGCATCGGGCGGCAGTCGGAGCTGCCACGAATTGTGCCGACTCAGACGCTGGCCTTGAACGGCGAGAAAGACGGTCTCGGTCGCTCCCGGCGGGACGATGGCGCCGATGCCGGAGGGTTGGTAGCGCGCGATGATCGGGATGGCGCGGCCCTGCACGGCCAGCGCGTATTGCGAAAGATCCAGGTGCAGGGCGTCGCGCGTGCGATTTTGCCACCGGACACGAAAGACCAGTAAATCACGATCGAGGAACTGAGCGACATCGACGAGCGTGATCACGCAGTCGTTCCAAACGGAGATTTGACCGATGGACTCCACGCGAAGAGACGGATGTGCGGCGCGGAAAACGGGATCGCTTTGCGCCCGACCAAGGATGCGTGCGGCGTCGACCAAGCCGACCTCGTTGGGTTTCAGCGGAGGGGAGTCGGCGAGGGAGGCTTCGTCATCGGCCGCGGTTTCAGCCGTCGGCGAAAAAATCCGGACGAACTGGGCGCGCACATCCGTGACGACTTTCGCCACGAGCACGTAAACGTTTGGGCCGATGCGGAGATTGAGATTCGTCTCCGCGCCTGCGGTCCGTCCGGTCGGCGCGAGCTCGATCTGGTTGAGCGCCCGGTCGTATTTGTAGCTGACGAGGGGCGAGGCGGCTGAGATGGCGGAGATTTTATCGGCCCCACGAAACAGCAACGTGGTGACGCGACCAGGTGCCACGAAGATTTCCGCGGGCACGCTGGGATACAGGTTCGTCACAGCAGAGTCGTCCGCTCGGAGTAACGAAACGGCGAGCTGCGACAGCAGGAGAGTCATCGAGTGGCCTTTCACGGCCGATCCTTTCCGGGTTCGGCACTCGCGGGCAGGTTGAGCGCCTCGCGACGGGCGCGCTCGCGTTCCTCGGTGTAGAACGCCTCGCGGGTGATAGCGTCCACGCGTTGCAGCCGCCAGCCGATGGTGTTGGTGCCGGACGGCGGGCCGATCTCGAAGACGCAATCGAGGTAGATGGCGCTGGTCTGAGCGGCGGAAACGGAGCGCGATGAGAGCAGGCCGCGGTAGCGCAGATGGCGGTGGCCGGTGCGTTGGGCGACGGGCCGGGTTTCCTGCACGACCAAAGTCTGCACATACCCGGCGGGATATTTCAGCGCGTTCTCGCGATAGGCCTGGTCGATTTGAGTGATGACGTTCGCCGCGCAGAAATGGCGGACTTCATCCGGGAGGCCTTTTTCGGTGCGACTGAAGGCGACCTCGACAATGTCGGTGAGCAACAGATCGAAGTCGCTCTCGCGCACGCTGGCGAGGGATTCGGGCGGTCCGCTGAAGATGAGTCCGTGCAGGATGCCGACGAATTTGGGTGGGGTGAGGGCGGCGCGATGCAATCGCCACAAGCCCGCTCCTAACACGATGAGCAGCACGACTCCGCCGATCGCCAGAAAGCGAAAACCGAGCCGGAGACGGTCTTCGTCCAAAAAGAAATCGCGGCTCTCTTCCGTTCGCGACCAGCGTGGATGGGTGATCGCGCCGTTGGTCGAGGCTGCTCCGTCGTCGAGGCTCACGGTGAACGGGGATTGAAGAGCCCGCGGTTGTCGTGGGTGGTGTCCCACGCCAGCGCCTCGGGTCCGGTTTTCGTCTCAAGGCCGATCACATAGAACGGGTAGGGATTGAGCCTTCCGAGGGGATTGGCCTCGACGAGCACTTGCGCTCGCCAGGGGAAAAATGTCACCCCGGAGTTGCGCACGGTGACGGCGATGAAGCCGCGCACATAGGCGGCGGCGCGCCCGCTTTGACTGTCGGCGACGACATCCGCGAAACCGGTGAGCGCGAGGCTCTGCGTCATTTGGTTGGCCTTCAGTTCCGGCGAGGCGGAGCGCAGGCGCTGCTCGGCGGCGCGATAAATTTCGGGATCAACGAGGCCCTGCGCCAACGGCAGGAGCGGATGCCCGGAATCGCTCGCGGCATAGAGCAACGGTAGGCAGCCGTGGAGAAAGAACGCCAATTGGTCGTAGGAGACCTGCGAAGTGCCGTAGAAGGCGGCGGCCGATTCCTTCAACGTTTTTGCGGCACGAACCACGACCGGCGGCTTGCGCTCCAGATGGAGCGCGAGTGCCCACACCGCGGCGGTGCAACTCGCGACGGCCGCGAGCAGAAGCAGCATGAGGCGCTGCTCATGCACGACCCAGGCGAAACTCCGAAAGTGGGCGCGCAGCGCAGGTGGTAGCTCCGCTCGTGGAGGGACCAACGCTGCGGCGGACGGTGGCGCCGCTCGACCGCGCCGCGCCCGCCACCGGCCGAGGAAGGCGGTGGCCTGCAAAAAATGCGACGGTTCCGGTGCGGTTGCGGTCGCGCCGGGGGCGTCCCCTTGTGAATTCGAACCCATGTGCCCATGATTGTAGCAACGTGAGAACTCGTCATCGCCTCGCTGCTCTTTCCCGTCCACGCCGCTACCGCCCGGAACCCCGGTCGCTTTCGACCGAACGCGAGCCGCCGCGCCGCGCGCCGGGATTGTTATCCTGGCGTCGGCTGGCAGCGGAGCCGTTCGTCTGTTTCCTGCTCCTGTTCGCCATCATGGCGGCGATGATGTGCATCGCGGCCGTGCATCGCACGGGGATGAGCCGTGCGCTGCTCGGCAACTGGGCGGACGTGCGCTGGTGATCACTCGTCCGGGAACGGAGGCAGGCGCTCGAATTTCAACACCTCTGCATAGGAAATCTCGCCAGCCCCGGCGAGGAGCAGCGCTTCGCGCACGAGTGATGAACCGCCGAGCGCGAGCCACCGCTTGCGGAGGGTGGTCTCGTTAAACGTATGGCGACTGGCCCGGCCAATCGCGTCCGTGAGATCGTCGCTCGCGGCGGGATGGAGCAATTCAAAGACGGCCGCTACGCCACGCTCTCCCTGACCGCCACACTGCGCGCAGCCTCCGGGCGTGCACAAGGTCGTCGGCACTGGCAATTGGTAGTGTGCGAAATGTCTCTCCTGCGCGGTCGTGGGCGCGGCCGGTTTCCGACAATGCGGACACAGACGCCGCACCAAACGCTGGGCGACGACGAGCAGTAGCGAGGTCGCGATTTGCCGGCCAGTGAGCCCGAGGTCGAGCAACCGCGACACCACGCCGACCGCGTCGCGCGCGTGCAGGGTGGCGAAGATGAGGTGGCCGGTATCGACGGCTTCGACACACGTGTGCGCCACCGGTCCGTCGCGAATCTCGCCCATCAAAATCACATGCGGTGCCTGGCGCAGCAGACTCTTGAGTCCGTCCGCAAAACTCCGGCCGGTGTCGGTGCCGACGGGAATTTGCGTGATCCACGGCACCGTGAATTCAACCGGATCTTCCAACGTGCGAATGTTCAGGATCGAGCGGTCGAGTTGCCCGAGACACGAATAAAGCGTCGTAGTCTTCCCGTGGCCGGTGGGACCGGTCGCCACGATGAGTCCCTGTGATTGACGCAGACAGGCCTGCGCGAGCGCGAGGTGCCGCGGGTCGGTGAATGGTAGCCGGTGCATCCGCTCAAGCTGGCGCTGCCGGTCCTGAATGCGCGCGACAAGACTCTCGCCGTGAACGGTCGGGGTGATTTCGATCCGCAAGTCGGCGCGACGACCGTGCGGCATCGGAAAACTCGCTGCGCCGGATTGCCATGTCGTGACGGTTTGCGTGGAGAGGCCGGCGATCTCCTTGAAGGCCCTGAGCAACCCGGCCGCGTTTGCGCGATCCACAGGCGGCAGCAGTTCCTTTTGACCCGCGATCTTGATCGCCACGTCCATCCATTCTTCCTGATCGTCAAGCAGCAGATCGGAAGCACCCGCGGAAAACGCCAGCGCGACAATTTCGGCGGCGATCTCGCGCGCGGAGCGTTGGAAAAAATCCCACGCCTCGGGGCGACTCGGTGGCGCGGCCTCAGTCCTGATGGAGTCGGTTTCGGGCGTAGCGCGGCGGCTGGCCTCAAGGTGAGCGATCGCGCGATCATAGTCCGCTTCGGAAATCCGAAACCGACGCACTTCCTGGTGAGTGAGACGACGGATCGCAGCGAGGGCCGGTTCGTCCTCCGGAACGACCATCGCAATGTCGAGCAGCACGCCGTGGCGAAACGACGGCAAAAACGCGTGGCGCAGACACGCCTCGCGAAGCGCTTCATAAGCTGCAGCGTCCGCGCCATCCGCGGTGAAAGGAATCTCGGGAAACCGTTCCGCGGTTTTGGTGGCCGGGGACGTCCGGCGGTCGTTGAGTTCGGCAGGCATCGTGGTTTGATTACACGGAGCCCGGCGTGGGTTCGGAGCGGTGCATCTGCTCCAAGGGAGTGAGGGTGAGCAGTTCCTCCAGGCGAACGATCTGAGCCCGCGCCAGAAATCCCGGTGGTGCCGATGTTGTGTGCGGTGGAAACGTCTCCGTCTCGTTTGCTTCGATCGCTGTGGAGTTGGGCGCACGGGCGGCCGCGTGCGCCGCGAGGTTGACCGGCTGATGGTGTTGCGCGAGGACATCGGCTGCCTTGGTCAGATCGCGATTGAGCGTCGCCGCGCGGGCCGAAGAACCGGCGACGCGGGGTTGTCGGTGCGCGGCCGGATGCCACAACGTCAGGAGATCTGGTCCCTCACCGAGTGCCGGGCTTAGCGACTGCATCATCCGGAGCACCGTGTGTGCGGAGGCGATCAGGCACTCGGATTCGGCCTGATCTTCGCGCAGCAACGTGGCGCGGAGCACCGCGGTCTCGTGCGCGAGCCGGGTGTTCTCCTCGGCGCAGTCGCGGTGGTGCCGGGTGCGGCTGCGGATTTCCTCGTGGAATGACACGGGGCCGGCACCGTCCGGCTTGGCTGCCGTGGGAGCGAGTTGCGCGCCATTGACACCGGCGATGTAGAGGGTCGAAGCCTGACTGATGATCGCCGAAAACATGCCGAGCGTGGTGCGGGCCTGCGCGGCGGTTTCAAATTTGGCGGCGGCGGATTTGTCGGCAATGGCCGGGAAGTTGTGCTGGAGTTCGTAGAGGCGACCGTCGGCCACGTCTTCCGCGATGAGATGCGCGACGGCATCGCGGCCCTGGCGCAATAGTGCGGGCGACTGGGGATCGCTCCGCATGTCGTCCACGATCCGCACCAGTTTTTCGATGCGGATGTTACCGCCCTCGCGCGCATCGGGCTCCAGGGAGGCGCGATGAAGCAGCATGAGCTCCTCGGCCGCTTCGAGTCGGCGTTCCCGCGTCTCGGTGTGCAAGGTCTGTGGTTTCGGCAAGTGCTGCGCGCAGGCGAGCTCGGCCTGCCGTGCAAACGAGTCCTTCAGCACTTGCTGGCAAGGCACGTCGACGGTGCGGTCGCCGACTTGGTAGCGGCGCAGAATACTGAGGTTTATCTTGGCGCCGTTTTCCGTCAGCGGATGCACGAGCACGTGGGCGTGAACGTGTGCACGGTCATGGTGCAGCGCGACGACGTAGCCGAGCGTGTCGCCGGGATAAAACTGCGACTGAAATTCCGTGAAGGCGTTGCTGACGGCTGTTAGGAGAAATGTGTCGGCCGAGACGCCGCCTTGGCGCATCGCGGCAGTCAACCGGGGGTCGAGCGTGAAAACAACGTGGTGGGCTTTGGTGGCGAGGGCAGCAGTGTCGCGCAGCCACCATTGCCGGAGCCGCGCGAGACGTTCGGCGGCAGGGAGTTTCTCGATCTCGTGAGTTTGGTAGATATCGGGGTGGGCGGCGCGACCGAAGGCCGTCACTCGGCCGCGAAACGGCAGGTAGTCGATCTCGGGCCGGAGCGGAGCTTGGCCGGCAAGGATCGCGCGGAGATATTCCGCCTCCGTTTGGGCTGCGACTTCGGTGGGCGCGATGTAGTTTGGCTTGGTCGTCTCATCGGCGTAGGCGTTGAAGAAATCGCGCAACGGCCGGGCGGCGGTGAAACTCTTTTTTCGCCGCACCAGGCCCGCCCGCTTCACACGTCCGCCGTAGGCGGCCTGAACTGCACCGTAGAGGCTCATGGTGGCGAGATGGAGTGGCGCGCGAGTTGATCGCGCAGGGCGGCGGCATCGAGCAGGATCTTCTCCGCACCGGCGAGCAGCGAGCCGAGGCGCTTGCGTTCGGCGGTGAGAGTCAGAGCAGCGCGTTCGAGATCGTCGTCCAACGCCGTGCCGTCGGTCAGCGCGGCGGACTCGGCGGCGAGGAGTTGCAGGGCGAAGGCTACCATCGCGGAAACGACGGCGTCGTTGGAAATGCGCTTGGCCTGGCGGACGGCCGCGTAGAGTCCGAGTTCGGACGGAGCAAGCGACACCGAAACCACGAAAGTTCGGGGCGCGGTTTGAGCAGGAAGAGTTGGATTCATGACACGCGCTGAGTGCTGGAGGTGGCCGGATTCTTGGCTGCGGTCAGGCGGTGATGGAGCGCGAGCAGTTCGTCGGCATATTGAGAAAGGCGACGGTAGTGCCCGGCGTGGATGCGTCGGAGCTGTTGGCCGATCTCCAGGTTGGTCGTCGCGAGCAGCAAGAGGACCGTGTGCAGGCGATCCGCGAGGGCTTGCAGCCCGCGCAGGTCCGTGAACCGGGTGAGGTGCGTCGAGGTCTCGAAGTGCGCGATCAGAAATGCGATCAAGTCGCCGAGCGAATCGGCGTCGAGCTGGACGGTGAGCCGGTCGAGGGTGGCTTTCGTTTCGGCCGAGACTTTGACCGAGGTGGTGGCTTCGGATTCCGGTGGTTCTTGCTCCGAGTTTGACAGCGATTCTTCCATGCCGCCGATGGTAGCAAGGAATCATCGCGGAATACCGTGCGACGGGAATTGGGAGATTCGATCCTAGGCGCGACACCGGTGCGACGCGAATCGCGGTGGTGTCGACTCGGCCCGCGACACCGCACGACGGAAATCACGTCTGTTGCGCCGCGAGCGGCGACCGTGCGACGGAAATTCGCGGAGTTACGCCGAAATTCCGGAAAAATCGGCGGAGTATCCTGATGGCTTTGTTTCCCTCCGTTCCACCTCCACGCCCGGGCGGGCCTCTGCGGCGTTGCGGCCGCGGTTTAGCGTCCTGTCTCGTTCATAGCTTCCCTGTAGCCGTGTCCGCGTAAACCTGCGGTCGGCCGGCAATCGCCCTCACGTGGTTCATGGTTTCGGTGAAAGATTGTTGCGCCTGCCTGGAAGCCTTTTCCTCGGCTCTCCCTTCGGCAACAGCTGCTCCGTTGTTTGCGCGTCATCTGTTCTAAAGGAGTCCGGCGTTGCGAAACGAATAGTAGCCGAGGTGGAGCGGATCGGCCTGGGGATCGCCGCAGATGACATGATCGGCGAGTGGGATTTCCAGAATTCTGGCTGCTTCCCGCAGGCTCCGCGTGACCGCGAGGTCGGCCGAGCTCGGACAAGGATCGCCGGAGGGGTGGTTGTGGGCGACGATGAGGCCGTAAGCGCCGGCGAGGATCGCACCGCGAAACACTTCGCGGCATGAAACCAGCGTGGAATTTACCGTGCCGAGACTCACGAGCTGCCGCCCCAACGGATGGTTCCGGCAGTCGAGGTAGATGACGTAGAAAGCCTCCTGCAGTGGGTTTTCGTCGAATGCCGACCGCAGGTAGTCCACCACGTGTTCCGGGGTGACGATTCGCACCGCCTCGCCCAACGAGACGAGGGAATAGACCAGTTTGGCTTCGAAAACGCGCATGGTAGGGGCGGCGGCCTAGCGATGGGAGGCGGTGGAAGCCCGGGCGCGCTCAGTGGCATAGCCGAGGAAAGCGGCCCGATCGAGTTGCGCGAAATCCAATCCCAACCCATCGCACAGGTGACGCAAGTCGGCGAGGAGATCGACGATGCACGCTTCCGGCAGATCGCTTTCCTCGTAGGCCGCGACGATGGCGCGTTTCGCGATCACGCGGCGATAGAGCAGGGGATTCTCTTCGGGGAGATCGTCCGGGATCGTGCCGAGCGGGTGGAGGGGGATTTCGTTCCAGCGGGCTTCGATGGCGTCGGAGCAAGGAGAGTCGGATCGAGAGGGAGTGGGCATTGGGCGGGTGGATTTACTCCGCAGATAACGCCGCCGAAATCAGCGCGGCGTAGATTTCCAAACAAACTTCGGTTTCATCTTCCGGTCCGACCGTGCAATCGACCACGGCGTCCTCCAGTTCGTCTAAGCCCGTCGCGGGGAGCGTCCCGCCGTGCTGGGTGAGCACAGCCGAAACCACGCGAATTCCATTCTCCGGAAGGCGCGCGGCAAGGCTTCGGATTTCCTCGCGGAGAGCGGCCAGCGCGTCGTCATATCCATCCGCGCAGGCAATGGCCTGGCTGACGCGGCGGCGCATCCGAAGCTCGGTGGGAAATTCCAATGCTTCCTGCATCGCCGCAGATAGCGGCGCCCGCCGTCCACTCTTCCGGCCTTTCGGTCAGGAAAAATAGCTCTGGCGGCAATCGGCCGAACAGAACCGCCGGTTGCGCTCCGGATGAAAGTCGGCCGCGTCGCCACACCAGACACAGTCGCAGCGGAGATGTTTTTTCATCTTCGCGATCAGCCGGGCCTCGGTCAGTTCGCGCACGACTACGCCGCCCCGGCGGTTGATCTCGTGGGTGCAATAGGTGTGAAACTCCGGAGCATGTCGTGGCCATCGCCGCCCCAACCGGAGAGCGTTTTCCGATACCACGTTTCGGGCGGATACTGGCGGACTGCGCGGATGACGCGAGCCACCGTGCCGGCGGAAACGACACCGCCGTGATCGCCGAGTTTATGCCAGCGATGGATCATCGGAAGGGCAGGGGAGGGCATGACCGCAGATAACAGCAGGTGCGCCAACGGGCTGCGGGCGAATGCGAACTTTTGTTGGAAACGTCGCATTCGCCGGCGACGTCACGGCAGCGCATTTACGGCGCGAGGCCGTGAAATCTCAGCCGCTCAAGGACGGGGTGAAGCGCGGCCGGGGCGTTGAACCAGATGCCCGGCGGGATGACGCCGGCCAATTCTAAGCTGCGCGGGCGGGCGGCATTCCCGGCGTAGCCGGAGGTGATGACTTCTCCGGTGTAGGCGACCGCGCCGATGAAGGTGCTCTCCGGCAGGCGTCCCGCCCGGGAGTCGATTTGCAGCTCGGTGAGGTAGTGCGGAACGATCTCGCAGAGCATTCGTGCGTGCTTCAGGTCCTGCGGCCGTTCGGTGAATACCAACGAAGCGAGGTTGTAGAGTTTGGCCTTCAGCAAGACCGGCGGGGCGGGGATGCGGAAGGTGCGGGCTTCGCGCGATTCGACCACGGAGTTGAGCGCCAAATCCGCTTCGGAAAGTCCATTCACCTGACTCAACACCTCAATCGTCAGGGCTGGTTCTGCCGGGTTTCGCTGCTTGCGCAGAATCGCTGCGACGATGGACTCGCGCCGCGGATCAAAATGCAGTTCCCAGCCCGTCCGGCTCGCCAGCTGTTCGGCGAGCGCCCGCGTGCCGTAGATGTCGGCGTCCTTGCTGACAAAGGGCGCAAATGCCTCCAAGTTTGGCAGCGCGGTCGTGTAGACTTCCGCCCAAAGGTTTACGGCCTGCCCGCCGACGATCAGCGGCGACTCCGCCCCGCAGAGGATGTCGGCAAAGTCCGCCGGCGTGCGTTCAGATAAACCGCGCATGCTCGACGATGCGCCATGGGCCGGCGTTGACGCCCACCGCCGAGTTTTCGGCCTGAATCTCCCGGGGCGTGGCAAGTTTCAGTTCGATCCGGGCGGCGTCGAACGCGCGCATCTCGCTCTTCCACGTGTGAAATTCGTCGGTGGTATCCATGCGCAGCGGTGGTGGCGGCATCCGCGGATCGTCCCGGAGCACTACGAGGAAATGACGGTAGGCTTCAGTGTAGGTCATGGAAAGAAAGGGCAGAGATCTTTGCTGAGGGAAGATAATGTAGCCGGACAATGAGATTCAAGCAAGCACGCGGGAGGGCTGCGTGCGATGCCCGTGGCTAAAGGACGGCGGTCGACGCGGCGTTACTCAATCCCACCACAGGCGCCACGTCACGCGCCCGTCGTCATCCGCGACCGGGGAATTTTCGTCGGCATGGGTGAGTTCGCCGAGGCTCTGGCAGGCGCAGCAGAACTGTGCGGCCGTCAATTTCCGCCAGTGGGTCGAAGTGGCGTTGAGTTCGTTGCCCGATGTGGCGTTGAATTCGACATAGACGACATGCGAGCTCTCCCAGCCAAAGGCGAAGTGGAAGAGGTCGCCGCCGTTGTTCGGATTGCACGCGTTGTAGAATACGCGGCGGTTGAATTCGGCGAGCTGGCGAATGAAAACAGGCGCGTCGAAGCCGTTGTAGCTGCCGACGAGCTTCGCGCAGTGCGCGAGATCGGCGGCATCGGCGCACGCGGCGCGGCAGTGGGTGTTGCCATGCTTCGCGAGGAATTGGGCCGGTGTCCTGATGCCGGGGAGGTGTTCCGGGCGACGTTGCCAGCTCGGCACGCGGCGTTCGGCCTGCCACGTCTCAAACACAGCGCGGGCACTTTCCGGCGACTCGGGATAGGTGTTGTGGCGGAGGGCGATGGCGCAAATGCGGCCGGCCTCGGTGATTTCTGTGGGGCTGTGCTGGCAGAGTTCGCCGAGGTGTGCGTAGTCGCGAATGAGCGGATCGAGGCTGCCATTGCACCTCCAGCCGCGAAAGGTAACTGGCTGCCAAGCGGGCGAGGGAACGATCAAATCAGGGAGAGATGAGGGCGAGGACATGAGCGCAGATAACGGAACGCGAAACTGTCACGTTGCCGCGGTCGTCGAGTGGGCCCGCAGCCGGCGCAACCGCCGGTCACCGCGTCGGCGAACAGCGTTTCAAGCCACGCCGGCCACGACTCTACTTCGCCACGCGTGAGCAGTGCGGTGGGCGTCCGGGCGATGATCGCGTCAATCTCGTCCGGCGGGAGAAGCTGATGCTGCCGGATGAACTCGCTCATCGAGCCGGGACGGGGCGTGGCTCCTCTCGCGCCTTTGACCGGCTTGCGCCAGAGGCCGTCGATCGAGTGGAGGCGCGGCCGGGCACGGGCCTCAATGGTCACGATGCGGCGCAGCTCGTCGCGCGGGGCCTCGACGAGTTCCGCCGGCTTCGTCGCCGGGCAGAAATAGCAGGAGGATTTTGGCGGCTGGGGCAGGCGTTCCTGCACGATGATCGCCTTGCACGCCTCGCGATCAAGGCCCCATTCGATCAGCGGATACCAATAGTCGTAGTCGCGATCCTCGCGGTCTCCGGCGTGATTGCGCCGGCGAAGGTCCGCCGGCCCCGCATCGTAGCCGATCACTTTTCTCACCCGGCCGCCCGCCGCCCAGCATTCCAGCGCGGGCGGCCATGAACGGACGAAGGCGTCCTGTGGCGCCACCTTCCATTTGAGGCTGCAACTTTTGAAACCGAACGCGAGCGACGGCAGCGTGGCGTTGGTCAGGAGATTCTCTTCCAGTGAGTGATATGGCGGGTAGTTTTTGAAATTCTTCGGCTCGTAGCGGACCACGTGGAGCGTCGGAAATCCGACCTGTGCCAGCCATGCGTCAATCACGGGACGGTAGGCGTAGGTCACGGCCTTTTCGCTCCCTGTATCGGCGAACAAAATCAGGTCCGGTCGAATACCGCGGCGCCTGAATTCAATCAGGAGTGCGGTCGAGTTCACGTCCATCCCGTAGGCAACGACGAGGGGAGCGGCGGTCGTTGCGCCGAAGTTCATCTGGTCCTGCTTCATGGGTGGGAGCAGATAAAGCACGTCCGGCTCCTGCCGGGTTTCTCGCGGAGCCAGGACCGCCGTCCCTGGCGTTCATCGGCACTCGAGCAGCTCGCCGCGCTCGTTACGCACTCCCGTCTGCGTCACCAGGCCCTGATCGATCGCGGCGATGATCGCTGGACGGCTGTGCTGCCGCGCATAGTCGTAGTGATTATGATAGGTGTCACGGTTCGCCTCGTAGTCCCATTGGGGATAGGTCGGCAGACCGCTGGCGCAGAAAATTACGCCGGGTTCACGGCAACGGTCGTCGCGATAGCGCGGCTCGGGACGCAGTGAAAGCCAACTGTCGCCGTAGCGGTCGCCCGGATAGATGGCGTAAACTTTCACGCCTTTGTGTTCCAGCAGCAGCCATTCGTGCCACGTCTGCACGTGGGGTAGGTCCCAGCTCTGGCGGAGTTCGGCGAGCGTATAGACCGCGTCCTCCTCCAGATCGCGGAGCATGGTGGGGTGACGGCGCGCGACACTCGCCACTCGCACGCGTTCGCGCTCAGCCATCGGGTTGATGAATTTACCCCGAACGCTGTGAAACCGGTCGGAGACGCCGCCGTAGATGGCGCGAAAGCGTTTCGCGTAGGACTGCGCGCACTTTTTGCAGACGTGGCCGCTGATTTCATACTCGCGGTCGGGTTTGGGCAACCGATCCACGAAGACGACATCCGCCTCCATCAAGCTCCCGCCGCCGATCATCGGAATGCATAGGAAGGGCCGGCGTTTGATCCGGTAGATGCCGGGCAGTCGCGTGGCGGTGCGCGCGAGTTCGTTCTTCACGAGAATGAATTCGCTGACACCGCTCGGCATCACGTCGTCGTCGCCACAGAGCTGGCAGGTTTTGACGATGGCGTGGTAGCACTCGGAACACACGTGGGTGTGGCCCTCGGCCCAATAGCTTGCGTCCTCGCGCACTTCGCATCCGCAGCGGTCGCATTCGGTTTTGTGGTCGTTCATAAATGGATCGGTTTGCGAGCGCACCATCCCCAGTTGCGAGGAAATGCCGGGTGCGGCCCGCCATGTAGATAACTGCCTCAATCCCCGTCGGTCGTCGCGACGAGACCGGCGTCATCGTCGCTTACCCAGAGCCAAGCTTGGACGTAGGCTCCGGGATCGTCGCCTTTTGAAATGACGGGAGATTCGTCCACTTCGATCTCGCCGTCGCGAGCGAGAGACTCCGCCGCGCGTTGATAGGCGGCGATGGCGACACGCCGTTCGGCTGATTCGTAGGCACCGCAGCGCAGGGCAATTTTCTCCAGAAAGGCGGCGGCGTGCGCGTGGTCGGAGTGTGATTCCAAAAGCACCTTCAGGACCTGAATCTCGGCGATGGGGAGCAGGAGATCGTGGGCGGGCAGGAACACGGTTTGGTTTTCCATGCTCGCAGATAAAGCCCGCCGGGCAGCGGCCGGCGGGCCGGGCGAAGCTACCTCGGCAGCCGCTTGGCGATCTCCGCGAGTTTCTTCGCCGCGAGCGCGGTCGTGGCGCTTTGGAGTCCGCGATGTTCCAACTGCTCGAATTGCGGATGCTGGGTGATGGGCGAGAGGGCGGTGTGCCCGGCGGCATCGAGCGCGCTGAAAAGACCGGCGATCATTTCATTCCACTCACCGACCTCTTGCGCGAGGGCGGGGAGGTCGCGTTTCTCCCAATACTCGCCCTCGTCATTCACGCCGGCGACCAAGCCGAGTTCGCGGCCCTTGTCCAACAGCGCGGTCACCGTCAGGTGGCACTGTAAGAAATGCGGCAGGGAAACATTGGAGGCATACTGGGTTTTGCAAAAACTGTGTCCGGCCCACGGCGCGAAAGCGGTCTTGATGCCCTTGCCCTCATGAAACACCGACTCGGGGAAACGTCCGATAAAAATATTGGCCTCCTCGCAACCTTCTCCCGGCCAAGTCGAAAATCCGACCAGCTCCAACGGTGGAACGCGCAACCAGCATTCGCGCCCGGAGCCGCGGTTGAGGACGAGGTTGCCCTCGGATTGAATCATCGCCCACCGCAACGGATGATCGCGGTCGTCGTGGATTTTTTTGATGTCGGAGCCCCGCAGGTGGACGATCTCTCCGACGGTGTCGAAGGGGAGATCGAGGCAGGCGGAGCGCAGTTCGTGCAACTTGGCGAGAACCGTCGAGGTGCTGAGCGCATTTTCCAGTGTCCAGTGAATTGTAAGTCCCATGTCCGCAGATAACGGGCGCGTCCCGTCGCGGCGGGCGGACTGGCTCAGGCCGCGCGACGGCGGGATCGGCGAACCCGCTTCACGGCGGGACCGATGACCGGGGCGATGACTTCGCCGGAGTCGCCGTCATCGGTGTCGTGGTAACAAAACGTCGCCGTCCATTCGAGCGACGGGAACAATTGTTCGGCGTCTGGCCCGATGGCATAGCGCACTGCGAAACTCTCCACCTCGTCGGTGCTGGTTTCCAGAGCCGGTATCTTCACGAAGGTTTCGTAGAATTGGAGAGCCAGTTCCGGCATACTGTCCGCCGTGCCAAGCGGCTTTCCATCGAAGGAATGGACGCGGAGCACGGCGCTGCACGTGGTGAGCAGGGCAGTCTGTTGGGATTCGTCGAGCACGACAATGGTCCCGTCGATCGCGTGGAAGGTGTGGGTCTGCGACCAGCAATAACCCTCGGAGTCGAAGTCCAGTTCGACCTCTATCGAGCCCACACCGAATGAATTTGCTGCGGCGAGCAGGGCGGTGAACAGGTCGGGATGATTTGCTTTAGCCGTGTGCGGTTCGCCGTGGGAAGTGGTGTTGTAACAAACCTCGTGGCGGATGGCGCGGTCGGCGATGTCCACGGCGACACTGCCCCGGCCTCCCTCGTTATTATACCAGTCGCCGAGGTGGGAATTGATGTGATTGTCGAAATGTTTTTCGACGAGCGCGGAGAGAAATTTCTCCCCTTTGCCCGCGTGAGGTGGCAGCTCGACCTTGTATTCCGGGTAGAGGAGATGATGGCGCGCGAGGGCGAGCAGCCACTGCTCCGTCACGGTCTCGTCGGTGGGGCGGCGTTTCCTCGCGTAGGTGAACTCCACTTGGTCAACGGCGCCGCTGTCGCCGCCGCCGCTGAAACTCAGCTCGGCGCGCCGGACTCCGAGGGTGGCGAGGAAATCAATGAGGAAGGAGGCGGAATACTCTTCGGCTGAAAAGTTGGTTGTGGTCATGGCTGCAGATAATCACCCCGCAGCCCCACCGCTGATTTCCGAAGCTCACGCAGCGCGGCGACTCGGGCGACGGGAGCGTCTGGGTGGCGGCGCGATGACTGGGGCTGCGATTTCATCGGATTCACCGTCTTCGGTGTCGAGGTAGGTAAACGTGACCGTCCATTCGAGCACGGGTGCGCCTGAATCCATCCCCAGCGAGAGCGTCACGTTGTAGCTCTCCATTTCGTCATGCCCGCCGAGGGCCAACGCCGCCTTCTCCACGAAGGCTTCGTGCAGCCAGAGCGTGAATTCCTCGCCGCTACTCGCCGCCAGCGGTGCGCGGCGCTTGCTCGGATGGGCGCTCGCGACGGCGTGGCACGCATCGAGGAACGCGGTCTGCGTTGGGTCGTCGAGTGTCACCGCCGTGTCGTCCGCTGCTCGGAAGGTGAAATTCTGCGACCAGCAATGCGAGTCGGACTCGAAATCGAGTTCGGCCTCGATACGGGCGATGCCATAGGTTGCGGCGGCGCCGAGCAGCGCGCGGAAAAGCGCCGGCCTTTTCACCTTGCCGGAATGCGATGAGCCCTCAGTGGTGGAGTTGTAGGTGACTCGGTGGCTGATGAGCCCGCCCGCGATGTCCACCCCGACGCTGCCGCTGCCTCCGTCGTTGTTCACCCAGTCGCCGAGATTGGGACTGATGTGGTCGTCGAAATATTTTTCGACCGTCGCTGCGAGGAAACGGTCGCCCTTCTCGTCCTGCGACGGACCCTCGACGGAATATTCCGGATAGAGCAAATGATGCCGGGCGAGCGCGAGTCGCCATTGTTCGACGACTTGCTCCTCGGTGGGCGGGCGGTCTTGGCGATAGGCGAACGTCACATCGTTCACGGCTCCATCGTCGCCGCTGCCGCTGAAGCTCAGGTCGGCACGGGTGACGCCGAGCGCGGCGAGGAAATCAATGAGGAACGCCGCGGCGTATTCCTGCGGAGTGTAATCAGGTGTGCTCATGGGAAGAGATAATCAGCGCGGCATGAGTTCGGCATAAATTCCCTCGGTCGGGGTATCGACCTGGCGCACGTGCATCCACGGTTCGGCGCGAATGGCGCGGAGCCAGTCGAGGGCTGCGGGAATCCGGCCATTGAAATCCTCGCGCACATGCTGCTCGCCGAGCAGGCGGACCGGGACGGGCTTGCCCTCGCTGTTGAGGAGCGTGACCCCGAAAATCTGCTCGGCGAGAAAGATGCCCTCGCTATGGTGGCGGAGCGCGCGATGGCGGAAATCGGCGGCGATGACCTTGGTCGCGTCGAACCAGTTGTGGAGCGGGAGGTAGTCCTCGGGTTTGCCGCCGAAGCGACGCGCCGAGGACACCGCGTGAATGTAGGAGTGAGCCATGTCCGCAGATAATGGATGCGTGTGCGCCCCCGACCCGGTCAAGACGCCTGAAACGCCTCAATCGCGTAGGGGTCGCCGCTGACGAGCTTCGTGAGTTTTTCGAGCAGTGGGCTTTCGCGCATCACGAGTTTGGTCGCCTGCACAAGGGCGAGCGAGCGCGCGAGAAAGATGGCGAACTCCGCGTGGCCGGCGATGCCCGCGACCGCGTGCAGGCGCAGTGCGTAGCTCAACGCGCTGTGGGTGAGCACGGGCTTCTCGATGCACAGATTTACCACGGAGCCGCACAGCAGCGAGAGCCGGTCGATCTCCTTGGGGATTTCCGCATCCTTCGGCCGCGCGAGAACATCGGCCGCGTCGGGAATCTTGTCGGCGTGACTCAGAAATCCCACGAAATCCGTGCCGGCTTTTTCCCCGACGTGCCCACAAATCAGCGCGAGCCGCAGGCCGGGGTCGTCCGCGCTCAGTTCCGCAATCTCCCGCAGGTCCGCGCCGACGCGTGCCCACGTCGCGGGGCAGCCGAAGGTGAGCGCGGCGCGGTCGCTCGGGTCGAAGTTGTTGAAATGCGGCGCAAAGGCCGGGACGCCGAAGAATGCGGTGACGCGCGCATCGCAGCCGTGGGTGAGTGCCCATGCATTCCACACGGCGAGGTCGGCCCGGATGTTGATCCATTGGAACCGCCGACGCATGGCGAGGTGCATGTCGCGGCCGGCGGAGAGCGCGCTGCCCGGATTGCCGTCGGCGATGATGAACACGTTGTCGCGGAGCGTGAGTTGCCCGACCGCGCGCTCGGCCATGAGGCGATAGAGCGTGGGCATGACGGACAGGTCGGCGGCGGCGTTGAGTTCGTTCAGGTAGAGCCAGACGGGGCCGCCCTCGGGAGCGTGCTCGTTGGAGAGTGCGGCCATCTGTGCCATCGGCGCGAAGCCGGTCACGGTGCGACCGCTCGGGTCAGCGTAGGTGTGGGGCAGGCCCGCGAGGTCGAGGCGGTCAAGCAGGCTGGCGACAAGCACAAGCAGGTCTGCTTCCGCCTCGCGCGCGAGGGTGGTGATGACTTCGGTTTTGCCGACGCCGGGCGTGGAGAGAAGAAAAACGCTGCGCCGTTTGGCGGCGGCGAGACGGAGGACGGGCGGAAGTTCGCGCAGCGTGAGCGCCGCGCCGGTGTCGATAGATTTGGAGGCCATGCCCGCAGATAACACTCAGGTCCGCGCGGCGAAGGCGTGCGCGGGCACGGCGATTTTTTCACCGAACGGCACGGGCAAGGCCGCGATTTCATTTTCCGTTTCGCCATACACCGCCCAAATCACGGGGAACTCCGGCGCGCTGGCGGGCATGGTTCCAAACGTGTCCGTAAAAATCACGAGACTGTGCGGCCGCGTGCCTTCGGAGAGATGGGAAAACAACGGCACGAACGAGGTGCCGCCGCCACCGGACAGCGTTTCCGGCGCCGCCTGAATCCATTCGTCGCCGAGCACGCCGTCGTCGCCCTGCAACCAACGGACGCGCCCGCCGCACGCGCGGATGATGCCGTCAACTTCGCGCACGGCGCCGGCGAGATTGTCCGGGGAAATCGAGCCGGAGGTATCGACATAGACGGCGCAGTCGCAGCCGTGGAAAACTTCGCGCGGGAGGTAAAGCCCCAGCGCGCACCC
This sequence comes from Opitutaceae bacterium, assembly GCA_030693515.1. Taxonomy (GTDB): domain Bacteria; phylum Verrucomicrobiota; class Verrucomicrobiia; order Opitutales; family Opitutaceae; genus ER46. The sequence continues at coordinate 84,052 of JAUYAK010000095.1, read as the reverse complement.
GCGCCGGTGCGGGCGCGACCAATCCGTGCGCGCTCGTCCGAACGCCTCGTGCAACGCCAGCCGCAGTTTCTCCTGCCACGGCACGGTGGAGCCGCGACTCAATCCGGCGGCGCGCTCTGCGCCGCGTGAGGCGCGACCCTGGGCTTGCGCGTAGAGCCGCGCGGCGACGACGCGCGTCTGCCAGACTCGCATCCGCCCGGCCGGATCTTCGGCCTCGGCGGAGCGCGATGGGCTCTCCTCGCCGATGACACCCGCGGGGCCGCTGGGCATCACATCCGCCATCGGCAGTTTTAGTTTCGCCAGCGTGCGATGCGATTTGCGGACTAACTCACCATACACTTCTTCGTAGGACTTGCCAGCGAAGCGGTCGTCGATGAGCGCGGTCTTGGGCAACCAGCGGGGATTGTCGTCGCGGAGGATGAGATTGATGACGAAATCGTGGGCGAGGTTGGACAGCACCGGATCGTGGCTCCGGCCGCGCCAGAAAATTCCGAGCGCGGGATGCAACGCCTCGTGGGCAAGGATGAAGGCGCGTTGCTCTACGCCCTCCAGTGCGGCGAAAAATTCTGGATTCAAAAACACGCGGTCACACGCATCCACGGCAGCGGTCGGCACGCGGTCCGTGAGGATGGGTTTCAGATGCGCGAGTAACGAGCCATAGAACGGATAGCGGGCGAGCAAGAGCAGGCGGGCCGCGCGGAACATCTGTTCGACGGCATGGAGGGAAACGGCGGGATTCATGTCTCGCAGATAGCTGCCGTGTCGGCTCGGGCGTGCGTCGCGAGCACAGGCAAACGGGCATGAACGGCACAAAGCCGGACCAGCTCGTTGGCGAGGTGCGCGTAGTCTTCCGCCGCGCCCTGTTCCTCGGTGTGCCGGTAGCTCGCGTAGCTCCCGCCGCTTTCGAGGTGTTCGCGGCACAGACACCGCGCACCCGTCCAATCGAGCGTGCGCCGGTGCAGGGCGCGAATGCTTCGCAGGCGGTTCACCGAATCGAGCACGTTGCCGTAGGGAATTGCACCGAGGCGAAAGAACGCGATGTCGCGGGCGAGGTAGTAGCGTGTGAATTCGACGACGGTGATAGGAACAGTCGGTGCCGGAGACGAAAGGGCGTTGGTCATGCCGGCAGATAACCGATGGCCCGGTCGCGCCGTTTATCGGACGGGCGGGCAGTTCTCCGTCTTGGCCTCGTTCACCGCCACGCGCATCGCTTTCACCACCCCGAAAAAATCGCGGCCGATATCATGCCAGAGCGCCCACCGATTGCCGAGGCCCGTGTAGTCCTGCCGCGACCGGCAACCGCGAAACATAAACGCTCGCCCGCGACCGAAGTCGATTTCGGCGTTGAGCGACACGTAAAGATGATCGGCGTGCAGCGTCACGTCACCGGAGCCGGCGATGCCGCCGCGATTTACCCGCAGATCGAACTGCGTTGGGCTGAGTGCCAGTTCGGTGGCAAACCGCGCGGCGAGCCGGCGGGTCTCGCGGAGGAAGTGTTCCTTGTTTTCCTCGTGGTAGGAGAGCTGTGCATTGGCGACAAAACGGGCGAGGGCGGCGATTTCTGCGGAGGTGATTGGTTTCATCCCCGCAGATAAGCCGCCACCTCCTGCCTTAATTCCGCGCGTGGTCGGGCCGCCGGAGCAGGCCGCTGAAACGGCCACTGAACTGTTCCGTCTCGAAATAGCGCAGCAGCCGCATGGTGCCGTCACTGCGACGTTCGACGGAATACTGTCGGGCCAAGGTGGATCCGTCCCTCGTTTCATAACTGGCGAAGACGACCTCGTAGCGATCCGGTCGCTCGGCTGGCGATGGTCCCGCGAAGGGGTCGCGGGGATCGAGCGGGCGTGCGGCCCACGCTTCCATGAACAGCGCGTAGGCGGTGGCGCCGGCGTCGCGCAGGGTGCGCGCGATCGCCGCGGCTTGAGCGTCTTTCGTGCGCTCGGGATCGAGCCGGGCGGCGAGATCGGCAGGCACGCTGACTTTGAAGCCGGCGATAAACGTGTCGTCGCGCCACATGAGCACGGTGGGAGCGAGGCTGTGCGTGGGCTGCCAATTGAGCTTGGTGACGAAGCCTTCGATTCGGTTGGCGGCGATGCGGAGTGGTGGTGGATGGGACATGGCCGCAGATAACGTTCGGCCCGCTCCGAAGCGCGCGTTCTAACGTCTCGCCGTCGGTGATGCCGGGGTGCCGTCGTCGAGTTGCGCGGCGAAACTACACAATGCATCAAGCAGGAATTCCGCGACCGGGATGGGCTCCACCTCGTCGCCCGCGCCGCATTCGTCATCCGTCTCGGCGGCGGCGCAGACTACGCCGTCACAGAGTCGCAGGGAGTGAAAGCGAAGCACCTGGTCCTCCTCGTGAGGATGGGCGAGCCGGAGGTAGTCGGTCCGAAAGAGGCGTGGAGTTCCGTCAGCGGGAACACGCGCGTCGAGGTGGGCGAGGAGCGCGGTGGCCAGCGCATCGTAGGAGGATTGAATTTCAGCGAATGAGGTCATGGGTGAATGGCGTGAATCATCGGCGCGCGGCGCTGCGCTCGGTGGCGTTCTCGGGCCGCGTTTTCTTGCCGGGCACGAAGCAGAGCCGAAATTCTGCGGCGCATTTGACCGCCATGCCGAAAGCCGCCTCGAGGGGCAGGTCGAACCACGTGCGACGGCCTTTCTCGCGGAAGCGGAGCAGATCGCCCGGCCCGATGGCGACGACGATGGCGCGGGCCTTGGCCCGCGAATTCGGAAAAAGCACCATGTAGGGTGCGCGCGTCACGCGCTGCACGGCCTTGTCGGTCGTGGTCATGGCTTGTCCTCCAGTGGGAGCCCCAGCTCGCGGGAGTAGCGGGCGACATTCCAGCCCTCGGCGTGCGCACGGGTGAAGGCTCGCCGCACGTCGTGGGCGGAGCACGGCAGCGTCGGCTCCGTGTCGGTCGGGGCGAAGTCCTCCGCTCGCAACTCATGCCACACGTGGTCGTCCTCGTTGAGCTGTCCTCCGCTGTAGGCCGCAACCCCGGATTGTAGTGGTTCCCAGCCCATTTGCTGCGGAATGAAAAATTCGCCGCAGTCGAGACAGGCGGAAACTTGTCGAAACGTAATCTGCCCCGCGACGATCACTGCGCCCGCCGCCTTGTAGTTGCTGGCGTCGCGGTAGAGGTATGCGATGCGCGTGTTGGGTGTTTTCATGATGCCGAGAGAGTTTGTCGAATTGCGCACTCCTATCGGTGCAGGTCATCGGGGCGGGTGAGGCCGAATCCGCGTAACACCATCGTTTCGGGCGCCACAAATCGCGTGCCCATCACATCCTCGATGAGGAACGGCTTCTTGCGCGCTTTCAGATTCAGCCCGACCAGCCGGAAGCGCACGCCGCGGCCATCGGTGAACGTCTGCCCAAGATGCCCGGGCGTGAGGCCGAAAAAGGCCGCGTTTGTCTTGAAATCCTCCGCTTCGCGCGACGCCACCGTGCCATCGGCCGCGATGATTGCCGCCTCCACTGGGATGACGCAATTGTGAGGGCGATAGGAGATGCGACCCGTGCTGAGGCGGATGCCGTGGAGTTCGCCGACTTTGGCGGGAGCGAGTCCGACGGCCGCGCGCAACGCGTCGATGGTGGTGCGATCAAAGGAAGAGATTTTCATGCAATGATGGGGTTGTGTGATGCAGATAGTGGCGGGTGGTTCGCGTTCCTCGGCCTGGTCTGCGGCAGAGATCTAAATCGGCCAACCAGCGTTCGATCCAATCATGGCCCATGAGAGGGGCGCGCACGGCGCGTCGGCCGTGTCGTCGGTAGATTTTTACGGCGGGCAGCACGCCTTGCCAGTTTACGTAAACGATGCGGAATATCAGGCCATTGTCGGGATTGCGCACCGTGAGTCCGTCGCGGTCAGCGGCGATAAGTCGCGCAAGAGTCGGGGCCTTGTTTTTCTTTCGGCGAGTCTTCACGCCACGCAGATAAGAGACGGCGCAGCTGCACGAACGCCGCGTTTTCGATCTGGCGCACGCGCTCGCCGCTGAGTCCAAGCGATGCCCCGACTTCGCGCAGCGAGCCGCCGAGGCGTTGCTGCCGCCGCCGTCCGCCGCTGGTCAATCGTAGCCGGTCGATTTGCGACGGAGTGGCGCGCGCGGCAAAGTCGAAACGCTCGCGAATGATCGCCTGAGCACGGGGATCGAGTTGCTGGAGGGCGACGCGAACGGACTCGATGCGTTCATGTTCCATCGCCAGCTGGTCGCCGTGCTGGGCAAATTCGTCGACCAGCGTCTGGAGCAAGGTCTCGCTGCGATGTGCCAGCGTAGCATCCAAGCTCAGTGCGACGGCGTGGCCCGCCGCGCGGCGCGTGCGCCCTGCGCTCCACCTGAGGAACTCGGCGAGTTGCTCCGCCGTGGCTTCGCGACCGGTTTGTTCCAGCCAGCGCCAGCCGGCCTCTGCCAGTGCGACGCGATCCTCGCGCGGCGCGGGCCGACGACGACCCTGTCTGGTTACGGTGATCAACGAATGGAATTTCGACCGCAGGTGGAACATCGCGAAATCACCGAACCGGCTGCGTCGCGGATCGAAGCGGCGCGCGATTTGATAGAGCGTCGCGATGCCTTCGGAAAAAAGCTCCTCCGCGTCGAGCTGGCCGTGACAGCTTCGGGCAAATCGCTCCGCCAGAAAATGCGCGAGGCGAAGATTGTTCCGCACCAGCTCGTGCAGCGCCGTTTCATCGCCCGCGCGGATTTTGCCGGCCAAGGCCACTTCGGTTTCGAGCGAGATCAGCGCGTGGTCAAGCAGCCGGTGAGTCGTCGCCGCTCGAGTCCGTTGGAGTGACGGTCGATCCTGACGGTCGCCGTGGAGGCATTGAGGATCATGGCGGAGTGGATTCACGCCCGCAGATAGTGGCAGGGGAGGGCGGCGACACTTTTCTAGGCGGTCGCTTGCGTCGGCCGCTGCTCGTGAGGCGCCACCTTTGGCGGCAGTGGCTGCAGCGGGCCGCCGAGACCGAGGACGGCGGCCGCGACGTCGGCCTGCGTTGATTCCAAATACTGCGAGGTGGTGGTGATCGCGCGGTGGTTCAGCGCGCGCTGCGTCAGCACTATGTCGTGGCCGGATTGGTCGTAGATGGCGCGCGCGAAGGTCTTCCGCATGGAGTGGGTTGCGATGCGGTGATCAAATCCCAGCCGTCGCGCTGAACTCTTGATGATGCGCCACGCATGCCCGACCGTGATAGGCGAGTTTGCGCCTTTCCTGCTTTTGAAGAGAAATTTTTCGACCGGCGGGCCTCCGTTGGGAAAACTCGCCTGCATGTAAGTCTGCAGCGCCGCTTGCAGTGCGGGATGGAGCGGCACGGTGCGCGCACGAACGCGGCGCGCTTTGCGGCCGTCGCCGCCTTTGAGCTGACGCCGCGCGAGGGTGATTTCCTTGGCCGCGCGTCCGTCGTTCCAGGCATCGCCGCAGCGAATGGCCAGCAATTCGTGGATGCGAAAGCCGGTGTAGAGGCCGAACAGAAATAGCAGCCGGTCGCGCGCCCGATCAAGCGACGCGGTCATTTCGGTCTGTTCGGCTGGGGTCAGGGCACGAGTGGCGCACATGCTCCGCAGATAACGAGCGCCGCCACGACCCCGGATTCAGGCGGAGAACTCCATGGCGAGCATTTGCTGGCTCGCATGCTCGCTGCGCCGTGTATCGGCCGGTGTTTCCTCCAGCGGATTCCAACCGAATTCCATGACTCGGCGAAACGCCGAGACGAAAAACGCGTGCGTGTGGTCGAACCGTTCGCGCTGGCGGTGGGAAAGGCTGGATTTGAGACGTCCGTGCACTTCGCTCGGCGTGCGAAAGGGAAAGCCGGGGAGGGTGGTTTTGTGATAGCTCTCCAGCGCCGAATGCCAGAACCGGTCTCGCGCCGCACGATAGTCGGCGATGGCGGTCTCGCGCGCCTGTGCGAGTTCGGCCGCCGCGATCTCCGGGCGCGCGGCGAATTGCTCCGCTGCGGCCTGGCCCTCGGCGGCGAGGGCGGCGAGCGCATCGCGCACGCGGTCGAGGCGGCTGCTAAAAATGGCGGCACGGCGTTTATAGTCATCCTTCGTCTCCTTCGGCATCCGGCCGCTTCGCAGGGTGACGCATAGCTCGCCGTGATCGCGCGCAAACTCGAAGGGAATGCCTGCACGCAGGCGGCGAAGAATTTCCGGTCTCACGGTCCGGCGGTAGCGACGCAACATCCGCAAGGCGATTTTCCAACGTAGAAACACCGCGTCGAGTGAGTCCAAAGCTACGCCTTCAGTTGTGATCGTCGCGCGGTAAAGCCCGCCCTTTTGCAGCAATTTAGGCGCGACAGTCACGACTACATCGCTCCCGTCGTCAGTCGCGTTGCTCAGCAGCACCGAACGGTTGAACCGGTAGTATCCGCCGGGAAGGGGCACGCGAAACCCACCTGCGCGCAAGGCAAAGCGGGCCGTCAGGCCGAGAGTCGCGTTGACGGCAGCCTGCCAGCATCGGGCAAAGCGCGAGTCGATCTCGCCGTCGGGCATGACATCGGGGCGAAAGCTAAACTCCGCCGGTTTTCCTTCCGCGAACCACGTGTAGAAGCGAATTTTCGAGTCGATCCGATCCGACAAGGTGGGGGATGACGGTGCGTGCGGAGAGCCGGAACCATAGCGGGCAAGCGCGGTTTCCTCAATCTCTGCGGCGGAGTGGGGGAGTAACTCGGTCGCTCTTTCCACAAATGCAGTCCGGCGAATCGTCTGGTTTCTCGGGCAATCGGTGAGGCGCATGTGAGTTGGGATTGTGCGCAGATAGCGGGACTGAACGTTGGGGATAGCGTGACACGCCCAGGATTTTTTCGCCGCCCCCGTCGCTAATATCGGGTTCCTTCAAACGGGTTTCCGACGGCGCCCTTGCTAGGATCAAGCAATGCCGGAACCACGCAGCGCAGTTCTCAAAGATCTCGTCGTTGAGGCCGAACACGTGGCCATTGAGCTCAACGGCCGTCGCATACTCTTCCGCGCCGATCCACGCTCCGAGGCGTATGAGTCATTTCGGAACCTGCATGAAAAAATCGCGGCGAGCGTCGCTGCACGCGTGGATCAGCCGGCGGCTAGCGGCCTGTTTTCACGGATCGGTGCTTTTTTCAAGGGCTTGTTCAGCGCTGGACGCGACTCTGGTGAGCAGGCCTCGCCGCCGGCGCAACGTGGTTCCGTATGGCAAGGCCCGCAGCATTCCTTCGATCCAGATGTCCGAATGCAGAATGGGCACGCCAAGGAAATCTTCTTGGATGCCGGCGGAATGCATGTGCGGTGGGGTGAAAATATTTCGAATCGAACTACCGAAACACCGTCCGCTCAATCCACAGCGTCGGTCGATTTGACGTTTGCTCCCGATTCTCCGGTTACGGAGCAATTGCACCGGTGTTTCCGCGAATTGGCCAAGCTCGGCTACGCCGTTCCCGTCGTTGACGCTGCGATCCGCTCTCCGGTGATCGTCGATCCAAAATCAACCGAGCAAGCTGTCGCTTCTATCCTCTCGAAGAATAAAGATACCGTGACCGAATCCCCGGGTTTCCAGCCGAGTTCAGCGACCATCGAAAAGTCGGCCGTTTCCCCGCCTGGATTGGCCGTGACCACTGGAGATACATCCCAAAAGATCGTTGAGACCGCGGGCCGTGATGATGCGAGCACGGCTGTGACAAATGGACCGCGAGAGCGGAAGCCAGTTTCAAAAGATTTGGTAACGATGCGACTAAGACCGGAGTTGCCTGATTCGCCCGCAAGGGGCTTGGTCGCTTCGGTCGAAGCGCCGGAGTCGGCCGAGGTTTTAGTCGCACCGGAATTGCTCTTGCGCGCGCTCCGCGCGTCGGCCGCCCTGCCTCCGACCAGCGAGCGGAGGCTGACATTTCTTCAGTGCATGAGAAATGAAAACGGCATGCGGATCGTGAATGTCGGGTTGGGCTCAAATGGCAAAGGGCAACCCTATGCATGGCACGATGCGGCCACATGGTGGCAAACCCAAGGGAAAGACCTTGCGACCGCTGCGGAGGCGCCGAGTCGGGAAGGGCCGGCCGGGGCCACAAAGATTTCCGAACGCACCTATGTTTGTGGCCAGTCACCGTTGAGTGTATCGGCCGTGATTGGATCACCAGGCGCCGAGGTGGAGCCCGCGTCGCCGACCGCTTAGCCCGACGACTCGTGTGAGTTTAATACCGAGCGAGATTGAACGTGAAAGGCGACATATCCGCCCGGATCCCGATTTGTGCTCAATCTCACACGAGATCTCAGTCGCACCAACGCCTGATCTTCCAACGCCAAAAGGTAGTCCTCCGCGGCATCGGATAATGAACCGACTCGCCGCGCATAGGACAGCATCACTCGACCAAAGGCCGGCACTTCTTTCCGCAGCAAATCGCGAAGGTATCGCGCGATCTCAGAATCTTCCACTTCCTGATCCGGCTCCGGTCCTTCGGCTGCGATCACGTTGGCGAGCGACACCTCGCGTTCTCTCTCATCGCCCTCGGACGAGGCGGATTGGTCGAGCGAAATGACGACTGGTCGCCGCAAGAATGAGCCGTAGGCGTCGGCACTGATGCTCAAAGCGGAACAGATCTCGAATTGCGTCGGCTCAGGCCGCCCCTCGGCGCGGCATTGCTCAACGAAGCGATCAATCCGGCGGATGATTCGCTGCTGATTGATCGAAACCGGCACGACGCCGCTGGTCTTTTGCGTGTAACGGGAAATGTGATAGCGAATCCAAAATGTCGCAAAATATCCAAACCGGGCCGACGTCTCGTTGTTCGGCACGTAACGGTCGATCGCGGCCAGCAGTCCGACGAGGGCAGCGCTGAGCAATTCATCATAGTTTCGCCGACCGCGCACCGCCGCTTTTGCCAAGCCGAGGTTTGCGTCAAAAAGTTCGTTTCTCTTTGCGTTGATGACCCGGCAGGAAACGCTCAAGGCGTTTCCGGCTGTGCCGGACGTGGCGTCGCCCGCAGCGATCGTGAAGTAACTTTCAACAGGCAAAGAGGTGAGCAGGAAAGCGGCGAGCAGATGGCTGTGCTCGGCGTTCTGCTCAACGCTGGCGATCAAATCCGATAGTGTCCGGCGTCGGGCGGCGCTGACGCGCGCGGCGCGCCACGATTTCGACGCGCCAGAAGACTCCGTGGCCTCATCGTCCCGCGGGGGCATTGAATCCAGCCAGGCGCGAACGAGGACCGGGTGCCGGGCAAGTTGATCCACGAGCGTGCGCTGAAGTGCATAAAATTCCTCAAACTGAACGCGGTTGTCCTGATAGCCATGTCCGTTTGCCGGCAAGTGACCATTCCGTCCTTGATCATTTCGCGCTGGTTGGAGTGCCATGTGAACGCCCGCCTCCATTCTGCCCCGTAGCGTGAACCGCTGCGGCCCGGTTCGACCGCGTTGCGCTCTGCCCGCAGTCGGCAACGGGTGCCGCCGTGGTCTCACGACTTGTATATCGAGGCACCGGCTGAACTTTGCCGTCAGCCCTGATGAAGATGAATTGGTCGCGCTTCCGCATCCACCGCATTGAATCGCATCGTGGGCACGATAACAGGCGGGAGGTGAGATGATTGTCTCGAAAGTGTCGGCGATTCTCTCGACTGCCGTGATGGAATCTAGTCCCGAGGTGGAGGCGTCTTCATGGCGCGAAAATGGCGGGCCATCTGCGAATGATCGGAAAGGCCGGCTGCCTGCGAGACTTCTCTTACGGTGATGCGACCAGTCGATCGCGAATGCCGTTCACGGCACCAGCCCGCCGTAGGGCGTCAATGCCATGCTCCCGATCGTCCCGGCTTCGAGACGTAACCATCATCGCGGTGCTTGACCCGGCTTGACCTGTAAATGCCCAAGATGACGGCTTACAGGTCGCCAGCGAAGTCTGCCCGCTGTGGCCGTGAGTTGAACAGCCGTGACTCGTCGCGATGGCCGCCAACGCTATTCAGGAACCCGCGACGAATGCATTGTCGCCAGGATGGAGGACTGCTTGGCAACCTTGTGCAGCCGGACTCACCGGCGGAGACACCGAACCCGGTGCAGGAAATCGAAGGTGTGCCGGTGAAATTGGCTTCGTTGTCGCGAAGCCGGTCGAGCGATGTCGTCGTCTCAGCGCTGCTGGAATTTCGCGAGGTCGATCTTCTTGAGTTCCTGTTTGAGGATTTTGCCGGCCTTGAATTTTACCACCGCTCGCAGCGGAATGATGACTGTCTGGTCGGGTCTATTGGGATTCCGGCCGACGCGCGGCCGGCGCACTTGCACCTCCAGAACCCCGAAATTGCGCAGCTCGACGTTCCGTCCGTCGGCCAGCGCGCGCCGGATAGTGTCGAGCGTCTGCTGCACGTTATCGACGATCTGTTTCTGCGGGAATCCGGTCTTCCGGAAAATCTCCAGCACGATCTCATGTTTGGTCAGGTTGGGCATGGGGTTAATTGCACGGTGTTGATCGAGGCTCTATCCGCGTTTCCGGTTGGTCTTAAGATTTTCGATCGCGGCCCGCACCAGTTCACCGATCGCGACTCCTTTTTGCCGCGCGGCACGCCTGAGGTCCATACGCTGACTTCGCGGGACGCGCACCGAGATTTGCAGGCGCCTTTCCTTGGCCGAGGTGAACCGACTGAAATCGAACTGCGCCAAGGCGAAGCGCACCGTTTCACTCGCGGTCTTGAATCCGTGGGCTTTTCGGGCGGCTTCGATCTGGTTGAAGATCGAGATCGGGAGATCGACGGTGAGCGGGCTGGTGGCGTGCGTGGGACGTTTTTTTGGGGTCATAGGAGGCCGAGTCATAAATGCTGGGTCGCGTCGCTCGGCAAAGACACGGGTTTTATTTAGGCGGGGTGCGATTCAAATCCGGATTCATCCTGCAATGGTTCAGGATTTTTTAGCCGAACGGTGGGCGAGCCATCGCCTCAATGTCCCAGAGGCGGGAATTGGAGATCGTGGCCAGTTGAATCATGGGCGTGTTCTGTGGGGGAGTGTTGCCGAGAGGGGAATAGAACAAACTCAGGGATGGGCGGCGGCCGGAGCACGCACGAAGGCGCGGGCAGGGATCGGCTGGCGGGCGAATCCGGGACCACTCCATTCGAGCTGGAGTGCCGGGGCGTGGACGCCGGCCTGAAGCGACGAGAATCGGAAGGGATGCGGGCCGGCTTGGAGCCGTATCGTCGCCGATTTCTCCGTGCCGTGCGCATAGCAGAAATCTGCATCAAGGAGAGTGGCTTCGTGCAGGCGGAGGACGGCGCCGGTGTCGGTCGTGAGATAGAAGGTGTATTCACCGTCGGCCGGCACAACGAGGCGACCGGTGAAGAGTAGTCCCGCGGCAGCGTTTGGCGGGACGCCGGCAGGGTCCGGTCGTGACATCGTGCCCGTAGCGACGGGCGTCAGCGCCGCAAAATCCGGCACCCACGGAAACGGACCGGTGTAGGCACGCCACTCAACTCCGGCGACGGTTGCAGTGGTCGCGAGTGCGGGCACGAGCGCAGCGTCGTAGGGGCGCGGTGCAGCGGAGTCGGGCCGCCGGGACTGAAGGGCGGTCTCCTGTAATTTTCGCTGGAGTGCGCCGTTCGCCGGATCACGGGCGAGATTCTTCGTTTCTTTCGGATCGGCGACGACATCGTAGATCTCGAATTTGTCGTCGGCCGATTTCACGTCGTAGCGCACGCCGATCAGGTCAACCAGGCGGACTGCCTGCATTTGATTGCGCGGGCGGTCGCGTCGACCCGGCTCGAAGGCCGGGTAGCTGGGGGTGCGTCCACCGACGTTGTATTCGAAATACAGTGGGCCGCGTTCTCTCGCCCGGCCCTGTCCGGTCAGCGCCGGCAACAGGGACACTCCGTCGGTGCGAGCGGGTGCGGGCAAGCCGGCGACTTCGGCGAAGGTGGGTAGCCAATCCCATTGGGCGCTCGGTTGCGCCACGACACGTCCGGCGGGGATGTGCCCGGGCCAACACGCGATGGTCGGCACGCGCAGGCCGCCCTCCCACAGGTCGCGTTTGATACCGTCAAAGGGGCCGAAGCTCGCGAAAAACTCGGGCGAGAACTGACCACCGAGCATGGACTCGCGTTCCGGTCCGTTGTCAGAGGTGAACACGATGAGCGTATCTTCGTCGACGTGGAGATCGACGAGCAGTTGCCGCAGGTCGGCCACGGCGTCGTCGATGCGGCGCACGCTGGTGGCTTGGCGCCGGTAGGCATCGGGCCAGGGTTTCGGCGGCGCGGCGGAATCGGGCGAATCGTCGTAGGTGGCCGCGGCGAAATCAGGATGAATCCATGAGTCGATCGTGCCCGAGGCGGTGTTGATCATGCGCCCGGGCGCACCGAGCCATTGCAGGCCACCCTTGAGGCCGCCGCCGGCGGGATAGGCCTGGGTCGGTAATTCGAGGACGGCGTGCGGGGTGTCGAATGCGAGATAGAGGAAGAACGGCTGCTGCGGGGTGGACGCGGTGTGTGCCGTGATGAAATTTTTGGCGCGAGCGGTGAAGAGGTCGGTCGTGTAGCACTTGTCGAGTCCGGCGGTGACGTTCGAGCGTCCGTCCCACACACTGACGGGCCCGCGGGCCTTCGCTTTTTCGGCAAAATAGGGTGCCTCCTTCGGGTAGTGCTCGTGGCCGTCGATATGGCGGAGCAGGCCGTAGAAAGAATCGAAGCCGCGGTTGAGCGGATGCGCGGGCGCGTCGGGCTGCGCACCGTCGGTGGAGGTGTTGGATTGCCCATGCAGGCCCCATTTACCTATGGCGGCGGTGGCGTAGCCGGCGCGACGCAGCACGGTGGCGAGCGTGTGGTTGTTTTCGAGTGCCTTGTCGAACTGGTTGTCGCGGACATTGGCGTGCCCCTGCGAAACGCCGAGCAGCAGGGACGCACGCGACGGCGCGCAGACGGGCGCCGCGCAGTAGTGGTGCGTGAGCTGCGCGCCCTCGCGGGCGAGGCGATCAAGGTGCGGGGTGGTAAACGAGGCAGTGTTGCCGGACGCGCGTCGCGCGTTTTGAAAATACACCCCGAGGTCGCCCCAGCCGAGATCGTCGGTGAGGATGAGGATGATGTTGGGGCGGTCGGCCGCGCCGACCGCTGGAGCGACCAAGGCCAACGTGGCGAACAGCGTGGCGAACCGAAACGTTTTTTTCATTTGCTGGCAGCGAGACAGTCGTCAATCGCCTAACGGGTGAGAGTGGAAGGCAGCGCGAAGGCCACGAGGCTCCCGCCGGCGGGCCGGCCGGATTTGCCGCCCCCGGCGGAGATCACGAGAAACTGGCGACCGTTCACCATATAGACACTCGGGGTGGCGTTACCGCTGAACGGCAACGGTGCCGACCAGAGGATGGCGCCGGTGTCCTTGTCGAAGGCCCGGATCGTTTCGTCCGCGGTCGCCGCGATGAAGATCAGTCCGCCGGCGGTTACCACCGGGCCGCCGTAATTTTCCGTTCCCGTCGGTGGGATGCCGCGGGCCGTCAGCTCACGATACTCGCCCAGCGGCACTTTCCATTTGAGTTCGCCGGTGTTGAGATCGACGGCGTTTAACGTCCCCCACGGCGGTTTGATCGCGGGATAGCCCGCCTGGTCCGTCCAACGCCGGAAGCCGCCAAAGGCGTAGGGAGGGATATCCTTCGCCTCCGTCTTGGTCGCGCCTCCTGCCTCGTCGGGGCGGCCTCCGGTGGGCGCGGTCTTGCCGAACACGTAGGCCAGGATCGCCTCGCGCTGCGGGTCCGGGATGCGATCAAACGCCGGCATGCGGCCGAAACCAGTCTTCGTGATTTTCATTACTTCCTCGGAAGTGCGCCGCTTGTCCACGTCAAGGAGGGAGGGGAAACCGGCGAGCGGGATCCCGGCGCGGTCGATGCCATGACACGCGGCACAGTGGATCAGGTAGTCGCGTTCGCCGCGGGGTAGCGGCGTGCCATCGGCGCGCCGGGTCTCGACCATCTGCAAGATCCATGGAATTTCGTTCACATTGACGTAGTAGACGCCGTCGGGATCCACCGCGCCTCCGCCCCACTCCATGCCCCCATCGAAGCCGGGAAACATGATCGTCTCCTTCAGACTGGGAGTGGGAAACGGGCCGAAGTTTGGCGAAATTCTGATGCGGTCCTGCGTCAGCGCGAGCGCCTCGGGCGAGATCGGGGATACGTCTTCCTCGCCGTAGCGCTGCCGCATGAGCGGCGCGGGCTTGGTGGGAAATGGCTGGGTCGGCGAAGCCAGCTCACCGCGGAGTTCGGACGCGGGCACGGATCTCTCCTCGATGGGCCAGAGCGGTTTCCCGGTGACGCGATCAAAGACAAAGAGGTAACCGTGCTTGGTGCCTTGGGCGACCGCATCGATCTTTTTTCCACCGTGGGTCACCGTCACGAGGATGGGCGCGCAAGGCAGATCCTTGTCCAAAAGATCGTGATGCACGATCTGGAAATGCCAGAGGCGTTGGCCGGTCGCGGCATCGAGCGCGACGAGGGAATTGGCGAAGAGGTTGTCGCCGTGGCGATCCGCGCCATAGAAGTCGGGTTCAGCCGTCTTCGTCGCGATGTAGACGATACCGCGCTTCTCATCGAGGGCCTGGCCCGACCACGGCATCACGCCGGTGGCCGTCTTGTAAGCGGCGGCGGGCCAGGTGTCGTAGCCAACTTCGCCGGGCCGCGGAATCAGATGAAAAATCCATCGGCGCTCCCCGGTGCGCACATCGAGGCCGCGCACTGCGCCAGGTCCGCCAAAGCCGCCGATGATCAACGTATCTTTGAAGACCACGCCGGGCGTGTTGAGCCCGACTTTCGGTGTGCCGTCCACATCGAGACCACTGCCAAGTTGGATCGAACCTTTGGCGCCGAAACTCGAAATGATTGCGCCCGTCTTTGCATCGAGCGCGAAGAGGAAATTCCCTACGGCGGTGAAGAGCCGTTGCTCGCCGCCCTGCTCGTTTTGCCAAAACACCAACCCGCGTTGCCGGCGGCCACCGGCGCCGGCGAGCGTTGTCGCCGGGTCCCATTGCCACAGTTCGCGTCCCGTCGCGGCATCGAGCGCCACGACCTTGCGGCTCTGCGTGGCGGTATAGAGCACGCCGCCGATCATGAGATTGTTGGCCTGATACTCGCCGATCTCCCCGGTATCGTAGGTCCAGGCCATTTGGAGTTGAGCGACGTTGCTGCGGTCGATCTGGCGCAGCGGCGAATAGAGGCGGCGGTCCGTGCCGCCGAGATAGGTCGGCCAGTCGGCGTTGGTGGCGGATGTCGCGGCGCGCGCAGCCGGCAGGCCGGAAAGCCACGCCCCGAGGCAGGAGAGGACGAAACGGACGGAAATTTTCATAAGAAGGAACGGTGAATGTTCGACGATGAACGAGCGAAGATGCCGCTGTTCAGTGCGGATGGTAAGATTGCCCGGTGCGGTCCAGCGGCAAACCGGGCTCGGATGCCCAGGCGTGCGGTGACGTTCCATGAGACGCTACCGGGGGCGCGGAAGGGCCCTCCCGGCCACGTTGAGAGTGCGAGGTCCATTTTCAACGCGAGCGTTTGATTTTCTCCAGCCGCGCGCGCAACGCGCTCACCGTAGCAGGATATTTGGCGGCAACGTTGACCTGCTCGGCGGGATCGGTGGCCAGGTTGTAAAGGGCGTCTTCACGGACGATGGACTCGCCCCAGCGTTTATCAGAGGGGTTGGCGCCTGAGCCCATGCCGGACACCTGTTGCTGCGGGCTCGCGGGGATGAACTTCCACTCGCCCGCGCGCAGGGCGAGCGTGTTGGAAATGCCTTGTTCGACGAGTTCAGTGCGGATTGCGCCGCCGGGTTGGCCAGTGAGCACACGCAGTTGGTCGAGGCTGTCGGTGCCGGTGCCGGCCGGGAGTTTCTGACCGGTGAGCGACGCGCAGGTGGCCAGCAGATCGCTCAGGCAGATCATCCGTTCGTCGACGCCGACGCTTACGTGGCCGGGCCAACGCGCGATGAACGGCACGCGCGTGCCGCCTTCGTAGGCGAGGTATTTCCAGCCGCGCAGTCCGCCGGCGGGTCGGTGGTCGCCGTTGAGTTCCTCCGCCTGGTCGAAGTAGCCGTCGAACAGCGCCGGGCCGTTGTCACTTGTGACGATCACGAGCGTGTTGTCCGCGACACCGGCGCGGTCGAGCGCGGCGAGCACCTCGCCCACGGTCCAGTCGAGCTCGGCGATCACGTCGCCGCGTGGGCCGAGTTGAGTGGCACCGACGAAACGCGCGTGCGGCACGCGCGGGACGTGGGGATCGAACGTCCCGAGGTAGAGGAAGAAGGGTTTTGCCTTGTGCGCCTCGATGAAGCGCGCCGAGCGACGGGCGATAACGTCGGCCAAATCTTCATCGATCCAACGCGCGTCTTTGCCGCCGGACATCGAGCCGATGCGGCTGATGCCGTTGACGATTACGCCGGCGTGTTGCGCATCGGCGCGCTGCTTGAGCAGATCGGGGCGCTCGGCACCGGTCGGTTCGTTGCTCACGCGCTTTTGATAACTCACGCGAATCGGATCGGTCGGATCGAGGCCGATGACGCGGTGATTCTCGATGAAGACCGTGGGCACGCGATCGACGGTGGCGGGGATGAAGAAGGCGGAGTCGAAACCGACTTCGAGCGGGCCGGGCCGGATGTCGCCATTGAAATCCACGGCGTGTTCGCCGTCGCCGAGACCGAGGTGCCACTTGCCGATGAGCGCCGTGGTGTAGCCGGCCTGCTTGAGCAACGACGGGAGCGTGAGGTGCCCGGGCGTGATGCTCAGGGGCGCGTCGCCGTCGAGGATGGTGGTTTGTTTGGTCTGCTGCCGCCACGCGTATTCGCCGGTCATCAGCGCATAGCGGGAGGGCGTGCAGGTGGAGGCGGGCGCGTAACCTTGGGTGAAGCGTCGGCCCTGCGCCGCCAGCCGATCAATGTGCGGGGTGGCAATGGCGCGCGCTCCGTAGCAGCCGACATCGCCGTAGCCGAGGTCGTCAGCCACGATGAGCACAACGTTGGGGCGCGCCGTGGGATTTGCGGCGAAGACCGGCGCGGCGAACAGACCAAGCGCGGCCAGGCTGAGGAGCATGCGTCGGGATTGGCCGAGGGATGAGGCCAGTTTCATGGCGTGGATTTGGCGCGTTCGGCGGCGAGACGTTGGGCAAGCGCTTGGACGCGTGCCGGCGCGCGGGCGGCGAGGTTGACGGACTCGGTGGGATCCGTCGCGAGATCGTAGAGTTCGTGAGGCCCGTTCTGCCGTTCGATGAGTTTCCATGGACCGGCGCGCAGGGCGAGGGGCGACTGGCGGTTGCTCTGCAGCACCAGCGTATCGCGACCTTGGGCACCGGGTGCGCCGAGGAGAGCAGGCAGGACATCAACGGCATCCGGTGCGGCGCCGGGCGGGAGTTTTTGCGCTGTCAAGGTGGCGAAACTCGGCAACAGGTCGATGAGGCCAAGCAAAGCGTCCGAAGTTCGACCGGCCGGGATATGGCCCGGCCAGCGCGAGATGAACGGCACGCGGTGGCCGCCCTCATAGAGTTGGCCTTTGGTGCCGCGGAGCACGCCGTTGGGCGATTGCAACGCGTGGAGCGCGTTGGTGCCGTCATCGTAGGTGGTCTTGATAGCGCCGCCGTTGTCCGACGTGAAGATCACCAGCGTATCCTGCGCGAGACCGCGGCGGTCGAGGGCGGCGAGCACTTGGCCGACCGTCCAGTCGAGTTGGTGGATGACATCGCCACGCCAACCGCACTCGCTCGTGCCGCGAAAACGTGGGTGCGGAACCATCGGCTCGTGAATGTCGTGGGTCGGCAGAAAGAGGAAGAAGGGCTTGCCGGATTGCTGGCGATCGAGGAACGCCACGGCGCGCTGGGTCAGCGTATCGGCGATGTCTTCATCCACCCACCGGGCCTTTTTGCCGCCTGTCATGTAGCCGATGCGACTGATGCCGTTGACGATGGTCTGCGAGTGACTGGCGTCGGCTTTGATCTTCAGCAGATCGGGTCGCTCGAGTCCGGTCGGATCGGTGCCGATGCGCTTGTCGTAGCTGACCGTGATGGGATCGGCGGGGTCGAGCCCGACGACGCGGTGGTTTTCGACGAAGACGCACGGAGTGCGATCACCGGTGGCGGGGATGAAGAAGGCATAGTCGAAACCGAGTTCGAGCGGCCCGGGTTTCAGGTCGGCGTTGAAATCGGGCGTGGTTTCGCCGAGGCCGAGATGCCATTTGCCGACGGGTCCGGTGGAGTAGCCGGCCGACTTCAGTGACGAAGCCAACGTCACGGTGCCGGGCTTGATGAGCAGCGTGGCGTCGCCCGGCGCGATCCCGGTGCCCGGCTGGCGCCAAGCGTAGCGGCCGGTGAGCAGCGCGAAGCGTGTGGGAGTGCAGACGGACGCGGTGGCGTGCGCGTCGGTGAAGCGCGATCCCTCGCGAGCGAGGCGATCGAGGTTGGGGGTTCTGACTTTGGTGGCGCCATAGCAGCCCAGATCGCCGTAGCCGATATCGTCGGCGAGAATGAGCACGATGTTGGGGCGTGATCTCGATTCGGCGGCAGAGGCCTGCGTCGCGAATAACGCCAGCGCGACGAGGGCGAACGTCCCGAAGTGGGGGCGGCGATTCGGACGTGGGGCGATTGCTTGGTGGAGTAGGTGAATGCGGGGCTTGGTCATAGGGTGGAAAGTGTAATTCGGCAGGAAACTATCACGCGCCGTCACTCGTGGCCGAGGAGTCGGACTCGCGGGCCGGAATCGGCGAGAGTGACCGACAGCACGGCGGAGCGATTTCGCCGGCCGGTGTTCGTCGAGTTTCACGCTCTCGCCCATGCGCTGGACCGGCGTGGCCACGGTTTGCTTGTTTCAGATTAACAGTCATCGCATCAGCTCAATCGAACGGCAGCGCGGTTTTCTCTGCGATCAACATAGGGGCATCGTAGACCGGCAGGCTGCGGAAGGCCGCCCCCTCCGCGCTTTGGGTCCATTGGGACGGCGGGATGGCATACACGCGGTTGGTGCGGACGTCCACGAGCAGCGGTTCGCGAAACCGGCCGCTCGGCAGCACAAAATCAGCGAGTGTGACGCCATTGGCTTCGGCCGGCGGCGCGTCATTGAACCAATAGGCCGCCACCTGGCCCTCGCCGGTGGTCCGTTGGGCGTGTGCAGGTAAGCCACACCAATCGACCTTAGGCAGCAGTCGACGAAGCTTCAGGACGGACAAGCGGCGGCGTGTCGTGCCCGGGACACTTGAAGAGAGAGGGCGCTCCGGGAAACGCGCCATCCCCAAGGTAAGGAGGGCGAGATTGCGGAGCAACGGATTCATCCGGCGGTTCACGGCGCGACAGGAAACTCCGCGTTAGGGTGATTGATCTGAAGTGGGCGGGTAGATCAGGGCTGCGGTCCGACCCTCGAGCACGGCGACGGCGTGGTTCAGGATGTATTGCGGAGGATAGGTGCCCCCCGGAGTGGGTTTCGCGGCAGTGAGGGCGCGCTTCATCGCGGGCAGCGCAGGGCGCGCGATTTCACCGAGGCGGTCGAGCACGTTGCCGGCTTGCAGGATGGCGGCAGGCGCATCGGTGGCCTGCACCCAGTGTGCGAGGACGGGCAATGCGGCGTCCCTCCGTCCGAGTCGGGCGAGGGCCTCGGCGGCGGCCACCGCCACGGCGCCCGACTTGTCTTCAAGGCAACGTAGTAGCGCGGGTTCGGCGGGCGCCGCCTTCTTGCCCAGGAGGGCGCAACCCTGCGCGGCCCACCAGCGGATGGGCTCGCTCACGTCGCCCAGTGCCTCGATGAATTTCGGCAGGTTCGCGGCGTCGCGCTCCGAGGCGAGGAGCGCGAGATCCAGCACCCGCTCCACCGGCCAGGCTCCGGGCACGCGCGAGGCATCGTAGCCTTCCAAAGTCGAGCCCTCCGGGAGGAGGCCATTGTCCTTGATCGTGAGCATGCGCTGCTTCAGCGCCGCGCGCATTCTCTCCAAGATAGCGCGGTGCGCGGGAATCCGGGCGAGGTTATGGACGCTGTCGGGATCGGCGTGCATGTCGTAAAGTTCGTCCGCGGGTTTCTCGCCCCAGAATTGCGAGGTTGCGGCGGTGAGTTTGCCTTCGGAGGCAAGTCGGGCCCACGACTGATAGCCCCGCGCTTTGAACATATATTCGAGCGGCTGCACGTAGGCGATGTCCGGGCGGAAATTGCGAATATAAAGCCAACGCGAATCCACGACGGAGCGCATCATGTCGTAACGCTCGTCCATGCGGTCGCGCGTGGTGAAGACGTATTCGTTGGCCGCGGCCTTGGCCGGACCGGCGAACGCGCGGCCTTGCATGTAGGCGGGGATTTTCACACCAGCGAGCGAGAGCACCGTGGGAGCAAAATCCACGAAACTCACCGGTTCCTTGAGGCGCGAACCGGGCGCAGCCGGAGCAAGATGGCGCCACTTCGGCGGATAATAGACGATCAAGGGCACGTGCGTGCCGCTTTCATGGAGGAAGCGTTTGCTGCGCGGCAGCACCCCGCCGTTGTCAGAGTAATAAAAGACGATCGTGTTGTCAGCGAGGCCGTCCTTCTCGAGATCGCGCAATTTCGAGGCGATCTGTTCGTCCATCAGCCGGATGTGATTGTAGTAGCGCGCCCAGTCGGCGCGCATCTCCGGCGTGTCGGGCTGATACGGGGGAATGCGCACGTTTGCCGGATCCATCGGCGGGAAATCCAGCGGCAGTTCCTGTTCTGGAAACAGGCAGCTCTCGTGCGTGACCTCGTGATTGAAGACACTGAAGAAAGGCTGGCCGGGAGTCGGGCGCTTGCGCCAGTGCGCGGTCTTGTTCGATTCGTTCCACGCCGCTTGAACATTGAGGGGCGAATTGTAGTCCGTCTTGGCGTTGTTGGTGGTGTAGTAGCCGGCTTCGCGCAGTAGCGCAGGGAAGCCTTTCAGCCAGGAGGGAATCTTGCCTTGGGCGCGCATGTGCTGCGCCGGCCCGGCTGTCGCCGCATACATCCCTGTGATCAGGGTGAAGCGGGCCGGCGCGCAAACCGGCTGAGCGAAACACCGCTCGTAGAGCACGCCCTCGCGGGCGAGTTTATCGAGCGTCGGCGTGTGGGCGAGGCGGTCGCCGTAGCTGCCGAGGAGCGGGTCATTGTCCTCGCTGACGAGCCAGAGAATATTCGGTCGCTGCGTCTCGGCGGCGCGCAGACCCGCGATGGGAAAAAACAACAGGGAGGCGAGGGCAAGAAGGAATCGATTCATTGGGAAAGAGTGGCTGCGATGGCTTCGGCGACGGTTTTGGTGCCGATGGGTTTATATTTAGAGGGAGGGAATGGACCGTCGGCGCTGCCTGCCGGCCAGTCGGCGGAAGCGGCGTATTGGCCGTCGTCCTTGAATTCCTTCTGCAGGCGGGCGAGCTCGGTTTTCAATTCGGCGAACTTGGCGGCGATCACGGGATTTTTCGCGCCGTCGGCGTAGAGGAGATTGTGCTGCTCGGTCGGGTCCGCAGTGAGATCGAACATCTCGTAGGCGTCCTGCTTCCAGTAATAGATGAGCTTGTGCGTCGCGGTGCGCACCCCGAGGTGGGCGGCGGTGTTGTGGTGCCCTGGATCGTGGTAGTAGCGGTAATAAATGGATACGCGCCAGTCGGCGGGCGTCTCGCCGCGCAGCAACGGAACGAGCGAGCGGCCCTGCATGGAGTCCGGAATGGGCAGGCCGGCGAGGTCAAGGAAGGTGGGGGCGAGATCGATGTTGGCGACGAACTGCGCCGGTATTCCGCCGGCCTTGATGCCGGGACCGCGGGCCAGGAGCGGCACGCGGAGGCCGGGCTCATACATGAAACGCTTGTCGTAGAGACCGAGCTCGCCGAGATACCAGCCGTTGTCGGCGGAGTAGATGACGATGGTGTTTTTCGCGAGACCCGTTTGATCGAGGTAGTCGAGCACTTTGCCGACGCCGTCGTCCACTCCCTGCACGCAGGCCAGATAGTCCTGCATATAGCGCTGGTATTTCCAACGGACGAGTTCCTGGCCGAAGAGGGTCTTGCCATTCACTGTAACCTCGGTGGGCTTGACGTGAAGCCACTCGGTGTGTGCCTTGCCGCTGAGATTCGCGGGTGCTTCGAGCTTGAGGTCGCGCCGTGTGAGGTCCTTGGCGATGGTCTGCTCGTTAGCCGGGAGGGCTGCGGGGCGGGTGGCGTAGTTGTCCCAAAAGGTGTCGGGCTGCGGGAATTCTTTGTCTTTGAAGAGTGCTTGATTGCGCTTGTCGGGTTCCCAGATTCGATGCGGTGCCTTCTGATGAAGCATCAGGAAAAATGGCTTGGCTTGAGGCCGGGTCTTGAGCCACTCGATGCCGAGGTCGGTCGTGATGTCAGTGCAGTGGCCCTCGATGGTGAGTTTGCGTCCGGCGATGACGAAATCCGGATTCCAGTATTCACCTTGGCCTGGCAGCACGATCCAGCGATCGATGCCGGTGGGGTCTGAGCCGAGGTGCCATTTGCCGATCATGCCAGTGTGGTAGCCACCGGCTTGGAGGCGCTTGGCGACGGTATCGCGTGAGCCGTCGAAGCGGTTGAAGACGGGAACTCCGTTGAGGTGGGAATATTGCCCGGTGAGGAGCGTGGCGCGACTCGGCGTGCAGATTGAATTGGTGACGAAAGAATTCGTGAACCTCGCTCCGCCGTTCGCGAGGCGATCAATGTTAGGCGTCTGGTTCACCCTCGAACCGTAGCTGGAAATGGCGGCTTGGGCGTGGTCATCGGAGAAGATAAAGAGGATATTGGGCCGTTGCACGGGTTCCGCTGGAGCGGCCATCATCGGCAGCGTAGCGAGGGGCAGCAGCGCGATGGTTCGGAGGAGTGTTTTCATGGAAGAATTTCGGTTTTTTGGAGGGACGATGAAGCGGCCACTCCGGGTGAAGCAGACGTCCGGATCAGATGGACGTGGAGGAAAACGTCCGCAGGTCTCATCGGACCAAATGCAAAATGTGTCGGTTCGTCTCCTGCATGCGCTCGACGTAGTCCTCGAAGGGCGTGCCGTCGGGCCGCAGCAATCCTTGTTTGTAACGTTTGAGCTGATCCTTGTAGATCGTGAGATACTGGCAGCGGAAATAGCCGATGAGGTAGGGCCGCGCGAAGGCGTTGCGCAGGAAGTGATCGTAGGACGCAGCGGCTTCGTCGGCCGTAGCATATTGAAACCAGCCGCCGGTCTTGGGCGTGTGTTGCTCGAAGAAACCGCATTGGTGGTCGGCGATGATGATGGGCTTGCCAGTGAGTTTGTGCAGGCGGTCAAACTCCGCCGTATCGAACCACGTCTCATCCGGGCGTGTGAGTTTTTCCAGGGGCGCGAAGAAATGATCGCCCGGCTGGATGCCGAGCACGTCGATAAACTTGGCCGCCTCCTGCAACACCTCGTCGGGATGATCGCGCAGGTGAAAACGGTCGCCCATGAGCAGACCGGTGGGATGCTCGCGACGAAAGGGAAGGGCGATGGCCTCGAAGTAGTGCCGTGCGATGAGACGCAGGAATTCGCGGTCGTCGGCGAAGACGGTCTCGCGATTACGATCGAGCTTCGCTCCGCCCACTGCTTCGAAAGACGGGAAGTCCGCGCCGTAGGCCGTGTTGAGCCGTGCGAGATCGTCGCCGTGACGTTCACGGAGGAACGCGGTGTAGCGCTGTCGCCCGGGGGAATCGGCAGGGAGTTCCCGCATGAAAAAAACGTAGTCGGTGCCGCGCGTCTCGCGCGTGAACTTGAGATCCCAACTCGTCGAATCGGTCCACGTCCACGCGATGGCCATCGGATTGGCCTTCATCTCGGCGGCCGCGGCCATCGCCTTGGCCTCGGCTTCCGCGGCGAACGCGGGCGTGAACACGTCCACATAGGCGAGCGGATTCTGCCAGAACGAGGCCGCCATGAAGGACGTGCTGATGACATAGGGCATCGTGCCGCGCATCTCCACCGGCGTCTGAAACCCCGCACAGTTAAATCCCCACGCGCGGCATTGCCTCTCCACCTCGGCAAAGACCAGCGGCCAGTTCTGGCCGAAACGCTGGGCCAAGATCGTGCGCGAATGGATGGCAGCGTTCTTCATCTCGCTGAGATGATTTACGCCAAGCGCGACCATGCGGTGTCCTTCCGGGGTGATCAGCCACCAGCGTCCCTTCGATTGCTCCACCCGGAAATGTCCGGTAGATCGCGTCACCAAGGCCAGGTTGCCGCCAAAGCGATCGGTCGGCGGCGCATCGGATGAGGCGGCGAAGCCCGGACCCGCCGGGAACGCGAGGCTGACCAGCGAGACGAGAAGGAGACGAAACGGCGTGAAACGGGTATCATTGTTCATTCGAGGTTTCCTTTCGCTTTTTTCGGACCGCCCGCCGTGTGCCGGTAGAGCACGGGGTGATCCAGCGGTCGCGTGCGCGTCCGCTCACTACCGGTAGGGGTATCGATCACCACCGCCCAGGTGTCGGGAGTGCCGATGCCAATATCTTTTTTGTAGAAATCGTTTATCCCGGAGTGAGGCAGCGTGAGCCGGGGGATCACGTTGGCCAACAGGACCCCCGTGCTGCGTTCGAAGACAAACAGGCTGGAACCGGGCTTTGGACACAGGTTACCGCCGTAGCTGAAAATGCTGATTTCGCTGGAGTCGGTTGCCCGCAGGGCAGGGGAGTTGCCCTCACTTTTCATGCCGTAGATCGCCACGCGCTGGCTGCGACTGATCTCGATCTGTGCATCCTGATCGAGCACGTGCTCGATGTTGCATTGATAGATCGCCAGCGGGCCGGCGGCTCCATCCAGCAACAGATACCGGAAGCCGGCGTCACTGATTAGCTCGTGGTTGTTGAGATTATACCATCGGCCCGCGCCGTGTCCGGACACGAGAGTCAGTGGATGCCGGCCGGGCACCTTCGTCGCGGCTTCTCCCTGCGACCGCAAGGGGCGAAGGATGCTGCCGGCGGAGCGCAACACCGATTGTGGTCCGCATCGCCAATGCAGCCCGAACGCACCGGCCATTTCTCGCGGCACCAGGAAATAGCAGAACGCCAGGATCGTCCGGGCGTCGCGATCGTCGGCCGTGCGCACCAAGGGCTGCGGACTGGCAGCGTCGGCGAAGCTCCCCTCCGCCTCACGCGTCATCAAGACCGAAAAACTCTGCGCGATGCCGACCAACTTGGTCGTCGGCCGCAGTTGGATCGTGCGCGTGATTCGATAATAACCCTTCGGCAAATAGACGATGTCGTTCTCATCGACCGCACGTTGGATCGCGTCCGTATCATCGGCGAAGCTGTCGCCTTTTGCCCCGAAAGGCGGAGCCTTGACACTGACCGCACCGCGCGACTCATAGCTATGAAAACCCTCCCCCCAAAGATGACGCGCCTGCAGGTCGTCCGGTGGCGACGCGGCTGGTTCGGTCACGATCACATCCGCTTCCTGCCGCTGGCCGTCCAGATAAACCGGCGCGGCGAAGCGGTAACCCTTGAACTCCGGCAGCACCGGGCCGTGCGCATATTCGACCACCTGTGTCCACTTCGCTGGGTCGCCCGCCAATCGCGCGCCGTCGGGGCTGCTGACAATCTGCGCCGCCCCGCGCACATAGACATTCTTTAGGTAGAGTGCGCTGGCAGAGGAGACGGCTATTCCACCCGGCGCCTGCAGGTCAATCTGGCTGTCCACCACCGAAATCTGGCCGCAAAGCGGATTCCTTTCGTTGGTCTTTCCCACGATTACCGGACCAGATGCTTGGGACGTGAGCTTGAGCCCGACTACGCACAACGCCTCGATGCCTCTGTAGACCAACGCCGTTGCCGTCTGGTTGATCAGAGTGATGCCAGTGAGAGTCGGTGCTGGCCGACTTTGCGTGAGATCCATGCCGATGCGACCGCCGATCACGGTTATGCCGGCATGACTGCCGCCGGACCCGCACCCTCCCTCCAGGCCGGTATGGCCGTGGGTCACGTCGATCACACAATCTTGAGCGCCACTGCCCTGCGCGCCCTCCATGCGCAGGGCCACAGCGCCGGAGTTCCCCTCTTCCACCGTGATGTCGAGGTTGAGGAACATGGAGTTGAACAGGATGTTGGCCTGCTCTGCTGTGACGGGCGCCTCTCTGCCGGCACCCCGCGCCCAAATAGAGATGACGCGTTTGCGCTGGGCGGGATCATCGAATCCCGGCGAGCGCGCCGTCAGAACGATTTTCGGTCGGACCCCACGGCGCGAACCTTGCAGCACGCAGGGCCAGAACATTCCGCCGCCTTGACGGCTGGGATTCTGGATACACTCGATGGTGTCGGAAACGCGGTAAGTTCCCGCCGGAAAAAAGCACACCATCTGATGGTCACGCGCGAAGTTCACCGCGGCCTGAATAGCTCGGGTCGCGTCTTTTCTGCCGGTCTGATCCGCGCGAAAGGGTGTCGCAGTGACATCAACCAATCCCATCTCCGCGAGTTGCCGGTTGCCCAGTTCCTTTGGGACACCCAAATTGAAACCACCACGCACCGGATACGTGACCACCGGATTGAAGTAGTCCGGTGCCGGCGAAACCGCCCCTGCGGGCCGGGCGTCCGCCGCCGGGCAGTGGGAAGACCCCCACGCCAGGAACAGCACTGTGATGAACGCCGTGAAATCGGTGAAGCGGGGCCGGTCGGCACGGAGAAAAATCGCAGCCACGAAGAAAGGAAGGCCGGACCAGGTGGATTTCATGGCGTGGTCTTGCGCGGGGCTTTTTTGGCGGCAGCGTTGTGCTCTTCTAGGCCGAGGAAGACGGGATCAATCAGCTCCTGGTCCCAAGCGGCGAGAGCGGTCGCGAGTCGCGCGGCGACCGCCGGCTGCTTCGACGCAAGGTCCTTCTTTTCCCCGATGTCTTGGGAAAGATGGTAGAGTTCATCGGGTTGGCCGCGCAGGCGCACGAGTTTCCAATCGCCTTCCCGGATCGCCCATTGTCCACCGTTGCGCCAGAAGAGCCGTTCGTGCGGCGCGCCGGAGTTTTCACCGGTGAGAAAGGGTATGAGGTTCACGCTGTCGTAAATGCGGTCCTTCGGCATCTCCGCGCCGGCCACCGCCAGAGCGGTGGCAAATACGTCGATCGCGCTCACCGGCCGGTGCTCGGTGGAACCGCTGGGAAGGTGCCCCGGCCACGACACGAGGAAGGGCACACGGATTCCTCCCTCGTAGGGCAAGCCTTTCGCACCGCGCAACGGCGTGTTGTCGGCGCCGGTGATATTTGCGGGTGTTCCGCCGTTATCGCTGAAGAAAATCACCAGGGTCCGCTCCGCCTGCCCGCTCGCGTGCAGCGCCGCGAGCGTCTCTCCGATCACGTCGTCCATCAGGCTGATCTGCGCCGCATATTTTTGCCGGAGGGGACTCTTGATTGCCGCGAAGCGGGCGAGCCGTTCGTCCGTGGGTTGCTGCGGGTTGTGCGGCGCGTTGAACGCGAGGTAAAGAAACCACGGTTTGTCCGTATGTCGGTTCACAAAATTCACCGCTTCATTGCCCAAGACCGTCGTCAGGTGCCCGGTCACCTCGACCGGTCGGCCGTTGCGCTCCAAGGGCACAAAGTATTCCTCCGCCGCGTTCGGCTTCCAATCGCGAAACCGGTGACCGCCGCCGATGAAACCGAAGGTCTCGGCAAAGCCCCGTCGTGCGGGCACAAATTCCGGCGCCGCGCCCAAATGCCACTTGCCGATCCAACCGGTCATGTAACCTGTCGCCCGCAGGCGCGCCGGCAGCAACGTTTCCGTGGTCGGCAGTCCTTCGGTGTGATCGGAGGGATCATGGAACACGTTCCGCTCGTGACCGAACCGCTGCTGATAGCGGCCGGTCATCAGCCCCGCCCGCGAGGGACTGCAAAATGCGTGGGTGACGTAACCGTTGGTGAAACGAATCCCCTTCGCCGCGAGCCGGTCCAGGTGCGGCGTCACGATGTCACGCGAGCCTTGAAAACCGGCGTCGGCGTAACCTTGATCGTCGGACACGATGAGCAGAATGTTCGGCCGGGGCGCTTCGCCGAGCGCCGTTTGCAACAGGAGGGTTGTGAAGAGAAGTGCAGGAATCAGTCGCATGCTGGAGATCGGCAATCAGGGTAGCTGTGGTTTCACCGGCGTGAGGTGGTCGTCGGCCACTGGAAAGAGCGCCGCGTCCTCCGCGAGCTTCGCCATCAATGCCTCCATCATTTGTCGAAGTTTCGCTGGCTCGGCGGTGGCAAGGTTGTTCGATTCGGAGGGGTCTTGGGCGAGATGGAAGAGCTGGTAATGGGAGTCTCCGGAGACTTTGGACGGAAAGTAGTGATAGATGACCTTCCACGCGCCGTCCCGATAACTGCTCCAATAGTCGCTGCGATGCGGGGAGTGCGGATAGTGCATCAGAAAGGTTTCCCGGCGGTTGGCATCAGGTTTCCCACTGAGCAACATGTCGAGACGCGCGCCATCCACGATGTGCCCCTGCGGGATCGCCGCGCCGGTGAGCGCAAGCACGGTGGGGAACAGGTCCTCCACTGAGGCCAACTGGCGCTGAATGGCGCCGGCCGGAATCGGAAGGCGTTTTTGGTGGGCAGTGCTGGCGCCGGCCTTGGCCCAGGCCGCGATGAACGGCACGCGCATGCCGCCTTCATAGTGGGAGCCTTTCATGCCGCGCAAAGGGGCGGCGCTGGCGATGGCGTGCGGATCGCCGAGCGGGGCATCGGAACCGTTGTCACCGAGGAAGAGGATCAGCGTGTTCTCCGCGACGCCGAGCCGGTCGAGGTGATCCAGTAGATCGCCCAGAGATTTGTCCATGCCCTCGACGAGCGTCGCGAAGGCTTGCGCCTCGGGTGGCTTGCCTGAGCCCTGGTAGTGCGCAGCGAAACGTGGATCGGAGTTGAACGGCCGATGAACCGCGTAGTGCGCGAAGTAGAGGAAGAAGGGCTGGCCGGCTTTCACCGCGTCGCCGACGCGTGCGTTGGCCTCAAGGGTGAGCGCCTCGCTAAGGAAGGTGTCGGTGCCGTGATATTTCTCCAAACCCGGCACCGCGTTGCCCGGGATCCTCCCGGCCTTTCCATTCACGGGATTGCCGTAGTTCTGCCGGCCGTAGTAGCTGCCTGGCGCACCGTTGGCCGCACCAGCGACATTGACAACGAAGCCGAGATTTCGCGGCTCGGCGCCTTCCGACTCGCGCGATCCGAAATGGCCTTTGCCCACGTGGATGGTGCGGTAGCCGCTTGCTTGCAGGAGACGGGGCAGTGTCACATCGCCCTTCGTCAATCCCTTCCAATTCCATTGTGGAGGGCCATGGGGGCCGGCGTTGTTTGAATCCGGGCTGATCCAGTTCGTGGTGCGATGCCGCGCGGCGTTCTGGCCGGTCATGATGGAGGCCCGCGTGGGCGAACACACGCTCATGGCGCAAAAATTGTTGAAGCGGATGCCGCGCGCGGCCAGCCGCTCCATGTTGGGCGTGCGATAAAAATCATTGAGTGGATAGCGCTCGGGCTTGCCCGCGGCATCGGTGAGGAACGGCACCGAAGTGTCCATGATGCCCATGTCGTCCACGAGGAAGATGACGATATTGGGCGGCGGCGGCGCGGCGAACGACGGTGCCAGCAGGCAACACGACGCTAGAACGGGGAGGAGGAACTTCACAGCGCGAGGGGGGAAGACTTGTGTGGGGCGGAGCAGGCGTCCGACGTCAGCGCAGAAAGGCCTTGGGCGGGAGTTTGGTTTCGAGGCCGCCGGCGGGATCAGGGGCGAGGTCCGGTTCGGCCAGCATTTTTTTCACGCTTTCAAAGTCCTTCTTGGGATTGTCGGCCCAGAACAGGTAGTTGAGTTTCAGTTTTTCCTGCGCCAGCTTCAGATGTTCGCGGACCGGGATCGGGATTTCGTCCTCGGGAGTGATCACGATGGGCACGCCGTTCGATGTGGTCTGACCGCGCCCCAAGGAGCTGCGCTTTTTGTAGGCCGGGGCGTAATTTTCGTGCTGCACCGCCGCCCCCATTGGCACCGTGCCGGCAAGTTTGGCGTAGAGGCGATAGACGCCTCGCTCGGGATCGCTGACCGCGTCCGCGCGAGGATAAACATCCGGCCCGCCCATGCCCACGCCGATCGCCTTCTCGTAGTCAGTTAACGCGACCAGCAACTTCGGCGGGAAATTGGTGTATTGAATGACAACGGTGCTGGGAAACGCACGGCGCAGCGTGGTCATCTGCCGTTTGAGCGCCTCGAAATAGATTTGTTCAGTGTAGGGCTCGACGCCCGCCTGCGGCGTTTTGTCGAGGTAGGCGTTCGGCGCGGTTTCGGGAAGATTCACCGCCTCCAAATTGGGGTCGCTGTCGAATTCCCGACCCAACGCGACGATTACAGCGTCCAAGCGCTCAGCTACCTTGGGGTTCCAGAGGACCGGATTGAAGGCGCCTTTCACGGTGACGTAGACGCCGCCGCCATACTCCGGCCCCGTGAGATAGTCGGGGACGCTGCGGGCGCCCTTGGCGAAGGATTTGTGGGTGAACTGCACGACCAGTTGCCGGTGATGTTGCTTCGCCAGCGCCAGGTCGGCCTTGAGCGCAGAGAAATCGTAGCGCCCCTTTTCGGGCTCAAACTGCCGCCACGTATAGATTTTCTGCACTCCGCGAAAGTGCGGCAGTGTGAGCACCTCGGCGGTTAGTTTGGAGCCCGCGACGAAAACGTAGTGTCCGGGATGCCATTTCACTTCCGGGGAAATAGCGGCGCGCAGCGTAGCGGTGGTGACAACCAAGAACAGGAGGAGGGTTTTCATCATGAATGACTCGCCCGCTGGTTCCGGAGTTTAACCTGCGTGGCAGGGGCAGAGAATCGGTAATAGTGGCAGGAGCGCGCCGGAGATTCAACCCACGCAAACACGGGGGACGGTTGCGAATAAACGGGACTGTTGACCTCGCGAGATTCCGCCCAGTCGATTCCTTGCACGCAAACTCTCGGTTCATCGCGACGAGCCGGGCGCGCTCCATGCGAGGGGCTGCAGAAGGCATGGGTGACGTAACCGTTGGTGAAACGAATCCTCGTCGCCGCGAGCCGGTCCAGGTGCGGCGTCACGATGTCACGCAAGCCTTGGAAACCGGCGTCGGCGTAGCCCTGATCGTCGGACACGATGAGCAGGATGTTCGGCCGAGGTGCTTCGCCGAACGCCGTTTGCACCAAGAGGGTTGCGAAGAGAAGTGCAGGAATCAGTCGCATGCTGGAGATCGGTGATCAGGGCAGCTGTGGTTTCACCGGCGTGAGGTGGTCGGCGGCCACTGGATAGAGCGCTCCTTCCTCTGCCAGCTTCGCCCTCAATGCCTCCATCAGTTGCCGGAGTTTCGCTGGCTCGGTGGCGGCGAGGTTGTTCGATTCGGAAGGATCCTGAGCGAGGTGGAAGAGCTGATAATGGGAATCTCCGGAGACTTTGGACGGAAAGTAATGATAGATGACTTTCCAACCGCCGTCCCGATAGCTGGTCCAGTAGTCGCTGCGATGCGGGGAGTGCGGATAGTGCATCAGAAACGTTTCCCGGCGGTTGGCATCGGGCTTATATCGTCCACGAGGAAGATGATGATGTCGGCGGCCGTGACGCGGCGAACGACGGTGCCAGCAGGCAACACGAAACCAAGATCGGGAGTAGCGATTTCATAAGAGGAGAGGATCGGGTGAATGCACCTACGCTGCGTTTGGTTCGGGGCGGGACTTCGTCGATCGGAAGGACGCGAATGATTCTCAGGATGGCGCGAGATTGACTGATGGTTCATGCGAGCACGATGGTTTCCCATTCGTTCAGGCGCTCGACGGTGATGAACAGCCGGCTCCCCTGCACGTGGGTCCGGGCCAGTTTGCCGGAGGGCTGGAACCGGGCGCTCTTTCCCGCCAGAGCACTCTCCACTGAAACCTCGATATCGTGGATGGAGATGGTTTCGTGGATCATTGGACCGACCAGATTTTGCGCCGGTCCGGCAGCGGTGCGATTGAGGAGATGGATAATGGTTTCCCCGTTGGCGTCGTCCCGCCACGGCACCACTTCGACCGTGCCGGGCGCAGTGGCAGTCACCGGAGGAGGTCTGCCAGCCGTCCAGATGACAGCGTTGGTCAGAAGCGTCCGCGTATCGGGGTGGTTATATTGGAGATAAATCCCTCCCAAGGACGCTCCCGCATAGACAATACGTCCCAGCCCGACTGAACGCGCCACCAGCGCCGGAGTGTCGGTCCGGTCCAGCGGCGGGTAGCCCATGTGGAAACCCGGCATCGGATGGACAATCACGCCCAGCACCCCATCCGGTTGCGCCATCCTGAATTTCACCTGCATGGTTTTGTAAACGCTCAACGGGAAACCCAGTTCGATCCCCTGCGTGACCGGGTGGGCCATTTCAGGCTGGAGAAACGTATAGAACGTATCGGTCAGCCCTTCGTAGTGGACCCCCAGCAGACCGGCCAAGCCGAAATCCCGGCGCGGCTCGCCCTTGCCATCAGCAAGGGAAGTTGAACCCGTCACCACAAGGCCGCCCCCGGCTTCGACAAATCGGGTCAGCGCACGAATCGTCTCATCAGCCAGGCACTCGGCCTCGGGAATGATGATCGTTTTGACGCCCCGCCACTTGCCGGCGATCGCATCTCGCTCGGTGATGACGCACACCGGGAGATGAGACTCGATCAGGGCATTATGCGCGCCCTCCATGCCATCGGCCGTTTGCCGGATCTTCTCGGGCGAGAGAAGTCGCTGGGAGGCTTTTGACCACAAGATCCCGGCGTAAGGGACGGGGCACCCCCGGCCTGTCCAAGCCTCGCGCTCCTTGATGGCTTGGAAACAAGGCGTCAACCGTTCCAGGCTGCGGCGATCAAGCCGACCATCCCAGCGCACCTGGTCATAATATTGCGGAAACCCACCATGCGCCTTCACCGCAGCCATCTCGGCCAGCAACGCCGGCACCGGTCGGACTTGGTAGGCACGGCTGCTGCCCCGCTCGCCGCCGAGGCGATTGGCAAACCGCCAGATCTCGATCTCGAAAGGCACATTGGGTTTGGTCGCCCAGTTTCTTCGGCACAGCAGGGAGAGATTCTCCAAGCCTTCGTTGAAATGAAATTCATGGCTGACGTAGTCATCGGCATCCACGAACGCCCAATCGAAGGACGGACTGTCGGCCGAGCCGTTGTGCGTGACGGTCAAGTGCGGGTTGATCGTCTTGATGTGCCCGATGAGTTCGGCGAGAATCCGGGTGTTCAGCGCCCATCGCCATTGCAGGTAGTCGCGACCCGCCCGGGTTCCCGTAAGGCCGCTTCTTGAGGGCAGCTCCCGCCCCGTGTCCTTCCGATAGGACGCGCGACAGGCCTCGCAATAGCAGACCGGAAAATTCCCCCACCAAGTAAAGCAGTCGAGCCAGAATCCGTCGAAGTCGTAGTTGGCTGATAGCTCGCCCAGGATGCTCTTGATATACTGTCGATGCGGACCGTTCATGCAGACGACGGGCGCTTCCTCCCTCGAAGGCAGACGCGGGTCAGGATTATGTCGGATCAACGGTTGTCCGTCCTCGGCAATGGCGCGACGCTCGGGCACCTCGAAGGAACGGCGTTCGCGAGACAGCTGCACATAATATAGCACCTGCAGGCCCAGCCGGCGGCCGTGGTGGGAAAACTCGGCCATGAGATCGGACTCACCCAGACTCGAATGCTTGTGGCAGACCTTTGAGTTGTAATAGGCATTCCCCTGGTTGCACTTGGCGTGGACAATCAGCGTAGTCACCCCGCCGGCGGCCAACTGTTCGCTGATCAGTCGCGGATCAAGGTGTTCCAGCAATCGCGGCGGCATGCCCGGGACGCCTTGGTCGAGCGGATCGGGCATTTGGAAATCCAAGAGATAAACCCGGGGATTTCGCAGGAACCAATTGCCCGTAACCGCCGACGAGCGCTCGGCTGCCGCCAAACGATGGCGCAGCGACATCAATGCGGCCGCCCCGGCCAGCATCGAAGTCTTCAAAAAATCCCGCCTCGCCAGCACGGTTGGATGGCCATTCATCGGCGTTCATCCTCCTTCGAGTCGGTCGCCTGAAAGTCGCGGAAGCAGCAAAGATTCAGGTTCGCCAGCGCCACATCCCCGCCTTTCTGCGGCACGAACCGGCGGCCCCGAGTGATCGCCATAGCGTGAGGACGTCTCATGGTTTCAATGCGCATGATGGTTTTCGGTGGAGACTCTGCCTTTCGGCGCGGAGTGATCGCTTTCATGTTCTTTCAGCGGGGACATCGCGGAACGTTTACGATCGCTGTCCGCCGAAGCGGATGGTGTGCGTGGTTTCTTTTTGCGTCGCGATCTCACGCACCACTGCCGTCACGGCGTGTTCGCCTTCGGCCTCCCTGCCGCTCAGGGCGTAGTGGTGCGCGTGCTCGCCGGGCTGCTTCGTGGTCCATTTTTGTTCGATCAACACCGGCTCCACTTCACGCCCGTCCACGATCAGTTTCACCAATTCGGCGAGCGGCGTTCTGAGCGCGCCAAGGTAATTGCTCGACCACGCGCAGCGCACGCGGAGATTGATGCCGCTTTCCGGCCGACCGGCTTCGAATTCGTCGTGCGGACGCACCGGCACGATCGACACCAGGGGCCGCGCGCGCTGCGGGTTGTCCCACCAGCGCCATTCCGTCTCCCGCGCGCGCACGAACTCGAGCACTTCGTCTGAGCCACTGTGCATCCACGTCACTCCCTTGGTCCAAACATCGCGACGCACCGGCACCGTCCAGTTTTGTTTGAGCGCGTTGAGCCAGCCGGCCCAGGTCGGCTCCGTCGCGAGAAACAGGGTGCGAAAACCCGTCGTGAAATCCGCGAAATACCAAGGCTCCGCTCCATGCGCATCCTGGAGGGCGACAAACGGCAGCCGGCCCCGCCAGCGATTCAGGAACGGTTGCGAATTCAGGAAATCCGGGTTGCCGAAATGGTAGGTGCTGATCGCCGCGAACCCGCCGCGCGCGACCGAGTCGTCGAGCACCATCCGCATCAGTGGTTCGTTCTCGCCGAACTGCCAGATGAGGCGACCGTCGGCGCGAGTGAGCGGCGCCAGCCGCCTGGTGCGAAATTCCTCCCATGAGACCGCCCGTGCAGTGGCGCGATCCAGTCCCACGGGAGCGCCGATGTCCGCACTCGCCGGGGCGATGACATCACTCATGTGGCTGTAGGTGCCGAAGCCTGGAATGTCCACCCATGTGCCGTGCTCTTCATCGGAAGTAAATAACGTGACCGGGACCCGCCGCTCCGCGGCGATGGCGGCAAAACGATCACGCCAGGCGCGCGAGGATTTCTTCGCTCCCCACAAATCGATTTGCAGGCCGCGGGCGAGTTCCACCGCGTCGGCCGGGCTGCCCGTGCCGTGCGCCTCGATCTGTGCCGAGAAAATTTTCAGGTCGGCGGGCAGTGCGGTGCGCGAGCGGGCCGGCCGGCGCTTGACCACGTGCAGCGTATCGAGGGCGCTGAGCGCGGCGAGGGTGTCGAGCGCGTGGAAGGTGGCAGTGGCATTGCTAAGCCAGCCCGGCCGATCGGCGAATCCGCCATCGGCGTTGGCCAGCGAGTGGATATATCCGATACACGCCTCGGGCCGGGCCGGGGCAGCGCCGAGCAACTGCAGCGCCCGCACGGCGGCGGAGACGTAAGCGACATCGTCAACGCCGCCGAAAGACGGTTGTGGCTGAAAGGTGAATCCACCGTTCGGGAGCTGGCAGGCGCGCAGCCACTCGATCAGCGGATCCGCCGGCGGGAGCGCGCGACCGAGTGCGTGCGACGCCTGCAGCGCGATGAGTGTCGTGATGACGTGGCCGTCGCCACCATCGGCCGCCGGCGTGTTGTTGAAGCTCCCGTTGGGGCGACAGCGCTCGTCGAGGTAACGGCCAAATGCACCGGCGATCCCGGCCGTCGGCAGTCCGAGCAGCGCGTGGGCCAGCACCGCGCTGAGTTCCGATTGGGCCACCGGGTAACCCTGGCGCTCGTAAATGCGTTTGAATTCGATCGGTTGGGTGAACGCGGCGACTCTCTCGACAAATCCCGTCGCGTCCGCCCCGAGCCACTGGAGCGCCTGCACCTGCTGCCAATCGAAAATCCGCGCCTCGTGTTGCGGCGGCTTCACCTCGCGCGGGTGGTGCGTGCGCACATAGGTCGCGAGTTCCTCCGGGTCCGGTGACTCGATCTGCAAGAGATGGTAGGCGCCGACGACGCCAAAGGTCGGCGTGAGGTGCGCGATTTCCTGATCGGGCCAACCGTAGCCGTGATCGGGCCTCCGCAAGGATTCGAGAAATGCCGTGATGGCGGCCACAGCCGGCCGGCCACTCTGACCGAACACCGCTCGTGGGCTCAACGCCGCGAGCCCGGTGATCGCCAGGAGCTTGATCGCCTGTCGGCGACTGAGAGCGGAAGTGGCTTGAGGCATGAGATCAGGCTGTAGCGGCGGCTTAGGTGGCGACCATGACCAGCACCAGATCGTGCTTACGGGTCCGGGTCACGCTCCACACGCCCTCCCGATTCCCTCGCACCGTTCCCACCGGCAGCCGCTTGCCGTTGGAGGGGACGATGAAATACGCCTCATAGCTGACCTCCGGCTCCAGCCCCAGCACCGTCAGTTCCATTGCGCTCAGGGCGCTGAAATAGATGACGCGCAGTCTGCCAGGGACACCGGCCGCGTAGGAGGTGAACGCTTTCATGTTCTCGCTCTTCGCCGGGAGCACCCACTCGGGATGCGGCTCCATCCGCCACCATTCGAGTTCGGCCAGCGCTTTCCTGCCAATCCCCACTTGGGTCGAGCCGCGGTATTGGTAAGCGTTTTGCCAAGTGTCCTCGCCCCACGACAGCCCTTGGGGTTGGACGTTTGAAGGAAACTCATCGGAGCTGAACTGCGTGATGCCGTGCGCCCCGTAGGTAAAGCCGGGCGAGCCGGACAACACGCTGGCCCAAAAGAGCTGCCGCTGCGCGTCTTCCCAGTTGGTCTCGGCGATTCCCTCGTAGGCCACTTCGTCCATGAGCACGGGCATGGCTGGCGCGGCGCTCCGGGACTGCCGCAACAGCGTGAGCGCCCGTGGCAGGGCCTGCATGAAAATGTGCCCGGATTGGATCATGTCGAAATCAAGCAGTGCCGGGTTCTCCACCTCGGCTCGCGCGCTCGTGCCGAATTTTGGATGGGCGCTGATCATGTGGCCGTAGCAGTTGATCTCGCGCAGGTGGGCGAGCACCTCGCTCCACGCCGCGATTTGGCGCGGACCGTCTTCGGCGGGCGTGGCGGAAGTATAATACGGCATGGAGATCTCCCCGGCGAGGCACCACACCGCCGGCAATGCGCCCCAGCGGGCCATGACATACTGCCAGAGCTTCTTCGCATTCACCGTGCCCATGCGCAGAATGTAGAATCCCCAGGTAGGCACGACCACCGGCACCAGGCCGGAGTCCACCAGATGGAAGACCCGCAGGTCCGCGGCGTCGAAATACGCGGGATTGATGCGTTGCGCCGCCTCATCCCACGGCAGGCCGTTTTCGTTTTCGTTCTTCCGGTCGAAATAGGTTCCGGTTGGCGCCAGCCCCACGGTGAACTGGATGGCGTTGAAACCCTTCTCCGCCCGGTCCTTGGTCATCAGCTTGAACTCGTCCGGCCAGCGCAGACGCTTGGCCAGGCCGCACCACCACGTGTCGCCCAGCCAGAGAAACGGCGTGCCGTCGAGGTGGGTGAAGTGGCGCTTGTCGGCCGAGACGCGAATCGGGCCGTGCTTGAGGAGGGCGTTGTCGCCCTCATAGCGCACGACCCGAAACGTGCCGCGCTGCTGGTGCAGCCCGGCATCGCTTGGATTGGAGGAAAGCGTGACGTAGCTGAACTCGCCGAGTTCGTGCGACGAGAATCGGAATTTGAAAACATCCCCGCCCGCCCAGTAGCCGGGATAGGTCTGCTCGCGGCCGTCCGGGAAGGTGATGCGCACCTTGAACTCGACGTCATTGAACGGGTCCCGATACGGCGCGGAGGCGCGGAAGCTTTTTTCGAACACTTTGTTTTGCTCCACGCGCTCACCGCTCGCGGCAAACGCCGCCCCGGCCAGACTGGAGGCGGCCAGCGCCATCCCGGCGTATTTCAGAAAATCGCGCCGCTTGATTTCGCTCGGTTGGGTCATGGTTTTTTGCTGGGGTTCAGAAAGTTTGGGCGAGCAGGGCAATGGCTAGACCTTTGTGATGGGCCAAGATTATGGCAGGCATTTTCTCACCGTTTGAATGGCGATCGGCGACGGCGTAGGGTGCCGTTGTTGTGAGGCACGACCTCGGAAATATTCGGATACTCGGGCGGAACTACAGAGGGCGGGCCCGTGATGGCAGGCCCGCCCTGTTTCCGGAAACAATTGGCGCGGAGCCGGCGTTAGTTGTTGTCGTTGGGCACACCGCGGCGATAGACCACGGCTTGTTTTTGTCCGGGCAGGGTGATGGGAGAAACGGTGCCGAGCGGGGGGCTGGAGATAGTCTCCTTGAATCGATTGAAGTCAGTTGCAGGCGTGGCTCCGGATAGGAAATTCGCCTGGTTCGCGAACGAGGAAATCAGATAGTCCGAGCAATTTGCCACCGACATGAAGGCCTCACCGGCATCGGTATAGGCATTGCCCCCGACGCCGATCCAGCGGATATCACTGCTATTGGAGATCTGAACCGAGGGTGATTTCCGGCCCTCAAACTTGCTTTGATAGACATCGATGTTGGAGCAATTTTTGATTTCAGCGTTGTAGATATTGTCCGAATCCGTCTCAGGGTTAAACATATAGAACTTCAGCGCCTGCGTCGTGCCGCTAATCAGCAGATTGCGATAAAGGGACCCCGGGCTTTCATTCTGATGGGCGCTGCTTTGGTGCTGGAAATTATACCAACGCCCGCCTCCGCTGCCCGTGATCAGGACGAGAGGGAAGTTTATGGGCGTCCCGCTGCCCACGATACGTCGGTCGAAGTTGATGTTCTGCACCACCGAGCCGGCGCCGGACTGCCACTTGAGCAGATAGGCCGCCGGTGTGGTCATGCGCTGCAGCAGCATGAGTTCGGCCAGCCTGGTCGTAGCGCCCGCATTATTCGGGGATTCCACCAACGGCTTCTCAACTCCGGTTACGAAAACAGAGCCTGCGTCTTCGGATGCCTTGAGCCGGCTCAGGTTTTTATGCAGACCGAAAAGCACCGTGCCGGCTTTCAGAAGGAGGGTGGATTTCAGGCGATATTCTCCCCGTGGAATAAACACGGCCTGCCCAGCACCGGCGGCATCGATGGCCCCTTGGATGGCCGGTGTGTCATCACCCAAATTGTTGCCCTGTGCCTTGGTCCCGGCCCAAGTCTTCACGTTGATCGCATTGCCGGTCCACATGGGCACATCGGGCATCGCGTGCCGATTGAGGAAAGCCGTCTGGTCGGCGGCACTAAATGTGACCGCTGTGGTCGGCAGGCCAGGAGCTGCCGCCGTCAACTTTTTATCGGTGCTGCTGGTCGGATTGATAAAGCTGGGGGTGATTTCCGCAGGATCTCCGTCGTCTGGGTAACCGGCGGTTGGCTTGCCCGTGTATTGGTCAAGATGAGCCCCTTCATAATATTCCGGGACCCGGAACCACTGGGATGCTCCGATGCCTCCCGGACGGTTGACGAAGCCGCCTGCACCAGACGATGTTGTGATATTCGCAATGGGCGTCACGTTTTTGAGATAGACGTTGCGCAGGTAAAGCGAACGGGAGCCTGTGACCGCAGCCCCGCCCGCGCCGATGAGTTCAATAGTGGAGTCCACTATGCTCATGTTGCCGCGCCAGGCCGCGCCTGCGTCACCGGGCGTTCCACCCGTTCCCGAGCCGTCGATCTGAATGCCCTTGCCCTGAATCTTGCAGCCTACAAGCACCATTGGGCCGAGGCCGGTCCAGCGCACGGAGCGCTGCTGATATCCGGGGGTCGTGTCGTCCAGCAAGGTGCAATGGGTAAGCAGCACGGTGTAGGCGGAGGATCCGGGATCATACGCCGTGATCCCGTATTTGCCGCCCTGAATCGTGACACCGGTTGTGCTCCCGCCCGCCCCCGGCAGGCCGGAGAGCCCGGCGTAGGCTCCGTTGGCGTTGATCGTCAGTTTTTCAATCGCGGTGCCTTGGGCTCCGTCCATATCGATACCGATGGCTCCGGCCTTGGCATTGAGATTGATATCCAGATAGCGAACGAGATGGTTGTAACTGGCCGCCGGGTAATTCTTCGTCGGGACTGTAGAGCCCTCGCCGGTGCCCCGCGCCCAAAAGTGCAGCACAGGTTTCGCTCCGCTGTCGGCGTCACTCTTGTGGTCTACCGGTGGGGAGCTGTTAAAGGCCGTGCTGTCACCCTTGATTTGGAGGCGCGGACGAATTTGCCCCGCCAAGAGGACAGAAGGTCCTATCAAGATACACGAAAAATCCCGGTGATCCCAACGTTCATTGTAGGTATTAGAATAAGGCTGTGGATCATAGGCCACAAGCCCCTGCACGCATTCGATAGTATCGCTGAGCAGATAGGCCTTGGCGCTGGAGTCGGTGGGTGGAAAATACACGGCGACCCGGGCATCGCGAGCTTCACTAATGCAACGTTGGATGGCCAGGGTGGAGTCGACCGAGCCATCACTGACGGCTTGGGCATGGTAGGGTGCCTTGGTCACATCAAAAAAGCCGATCTTCACGACATCATCCCGGGCGGCATTGCCACCGGGAGAGCCCAATCCGCCATTCAACGCAATGTAGCGATCAATATAGCGCTCGCCCTGAAGAATCACGCTGCTGGCCTTCCTCCGGAACTCCGAATCGTTCCCGATATTATCCGACGGTAGTTCCAGATAGAGCTGAGGGGCGTGGCCACCCGTTATTGAACTGAATTGAATATCCGTAGTGCTGCTAGTTTTTAGGCAAAAGGTATATTCGCCGGCGCCGGATATGTAGGCAGGATCTTCTGGATCCACTGTTGAAGTCGGTGGGGCTGTAACGACGAACTCAACCCAGCCGTTGCCGGACCCAACGGGTTGGTTGGTTGCCAGCGCGGAAGCACTGTCGACGCGAGGGCGCGTGTTCCAATTCACGGTAGCTTCGTTCCAAACACTGTTTGAAGTATCCAGATTGTTCGCGGCATGGATACTGAAAGTGGATGCCGGCCCGCTGGTTTTCCAGAGCCGCAATTTGACCGTAAGCGGAGGTGCAGTGAGAACCCCGTCAGTCACAGTGACCCCGTCAGTCACATTGAGCCCACGGACCGGCAACTTGAAGCGGAGATAGATATCCTTGGCACTGCTAGCGGTCAAAATGTTCCCATTGTTTGAGACGTTGGGGGCCGCACTTCCCACCCAAACATCCGCTGACGCTACCGGGTTGGGTGTAACGATAACTGCGGCGTGCAAGGGCACGTGCGCACTTAGCAGCGCGAGGAGCAAACCGAACGGGGAACAAGCCCGGCGAAGCAGGCTTGGTGGAGGGAGCGGCTGGGTAGGAGACATGGTTGATAGGGTCGAGGTTGAGCAGGCCATTTGGCCGGTGGGAGCGATCACTGCGGAGGGTCTAGGGTTCATTTTGAATACAGGCATAAAGCTTTTCCAATGCACCGGACGCCCGACCATTTCCGCGCGAACCGCGCGAGGCACCGACCGTTGCAGCAAAAGGCTTGCTGATGTCGGCGGCGCATCACGCGCGTGGAGAGGGTCCGAAACATTCGATGCATTGGGTAAGGGGAAATCCCGGATTAAATGGCTCCGGAATCAGGTGGCTATGGCGTGACTCCTTCGAGCAGGCCTTGGCCGTTGATCGTCAGGCGGTCGCTCGCGACCCGGCCGGTGAGCGTGGCGTTGCCGTTGATCGTCACCGTGCCGGAGGGCGCGAGGATGGAGCCGTGGAAGGTCGCGTTGCCGTTGAGGGAGACGCCGCCGGATGCGACCGCCAGAGTGAGCCACGCGGGATCGCCGGTGACGACAGTGCTGCCGCCGATCGACACGCTCTGGGCGAGGATGAGGATGACGGGGCCGAGGATCTGGAGCCGGGCGTTGCCGTTGAGGGTGAGGTCTTGGAGGTGATAGACGGCGGGCGTCGTCGCACCGGGCTCGCCGAGGATGAGGCCGCTAGAGCCGTTGGCGTCGAAGGCGCCGTAGGTGCCGGCGGGGACGACGTAGTCACCGGCGTTGCCGTTGAGCGTGAGGTTGCGCAGCGTGGCGAAGTCTCCGAGATCCTGGCCTGCGCTCTGGAGGGAGAGGTTGCGCGTGCCGGCGGGTGCGGGCGGCGCGGTCACGGTGGGCAGCACAATCGGATCGGTGCGGCGCACCAAGTGGCGGAGCGCGGCGTTGCCGTTGAGCGTCACTTGATAATTCGACGGCGAGGCACTGCCGGAACCGTCGAGGGTGCCGCCATAAACCGGATTGCCGTTGAGCCGCAGCGTGGGCAGGCCGGGCACCAGGACATCGCCGGAGACCCACGCATTGCCGTTGAGCGTGAAGCTCTCGGCGGTGAGGATTTGCAGCGAGCCGTCGAGCCCGCCGTTGAGCGAAGGCGCGCGACGCACGAGCGCGGTAACCGTGACGACGAGCGTGCCGGTGGCGTTGCCGCGGTAGTTGGAATCGGTCGTCGTCGCGACAAGGGGATACGAGCCGGGGTTGGTTGGCGGGGTGGTGTGGCCGTCGTAGGTGACGCTCACCGCGAGGCCGGCGGGCGTGGTGGTCGTCGTGACCGGTTTCGGGAGGCC
This sequence comes from Opitutaceae bacterium, assembly GCA_030693515.1. Taxonomy (GTDB): domain Bacteria; phylum Verrucomicrobiota; class Verrucomicrobiia; order Opitutales; family Opitutaceae; genus ER46. The sequence continues at coordinate 41,549 of JAUYAK010000095.1, read as the reverse complement.
GTCGTAGGCCTGCGTGAGGCCCGCGAGCGTGATCGTCGCCACCGCCGGCGCGACGACCAACGTGCCGGTGGTGGCGCCGCGGTAGTTGACGTCGGCAATCGACGCGGCGACCGCATACGTGCCGGCGTTCGTCGGCGCGGCGGTGCTGCCGTCGTAAATGAGATTCACGGCGAGACCGGCTGGAGTCGTCGTGACCGTCACGGGGCGCGGCGTGCCGTCGTAGGTCTGGTTCAGGTTGGCGAGGACGACGGCCGCAACGGCCCGGTCGATGGTCAGTGTGCCGGTGGCCGAGCCGGAGTAGTTCGGATCGGTGCTGGTGGCGGCGACGGCGTAGAGGCCGGCGTTGGTCGGCACGGTGGCACTGCCGGCATAAGTGACGGACGTCGCGAGGCCGGCGGGAGTCGTCGTGAGTGTCACCGCCCTGGGAGTGCCGTCGTAGGTCTGCGTCGTGTCGCCGAACGCAATCGTGGCCGTTGCCTTTGCCACGAGGAGCGTGCCGGTCGCTGAGCCGGTGTAGTTGGCATCGGCAATCGTCGCGACAACGGCATACGAACCGGCGTTGGTCGGTGCGGTGGCGGAGCCGTCGTAAGTCAGGAAGACGCCGAGGCCGCCCGGGTTGGTGGTGGCGGTGACCGCTCGCGGGGTGCCATCGTAGATTTGGTTGAGTCCGCCGAGCGCGACGGTGGCCGGGGCCTTCGCCACGGTGAGGATGGCCGCCGCGCTGGTGCTGGAGCCGACGGTGTTCGACACCACGCAATCGTAGCTGCCGGCAGCCGCAGTCGTGAGGCCAGTGAGTGTGAGGACGGCGGTTTGCGCCGAGGCGTTGCCGGTGATGGCCTCGCCATTGCGCCGCCATTGATAGGTGAGCGGAGCCTGACCGGTCGCGGCGACGGTGAAAGTCACTGAGGCGCCCACCGTGGCGCTCTGGCTTGAGGGCGACGTGACGATGGTCGGCGGCAGCGCGTAACCGATCCGCAGGATCGGGCGGGTGCCGGCGGCGTTGCTGGCTCCGCCGAAGAAGGGGATAAAATCCTGAGTGTTGTTGCCGTTGTCTCCGATGGAATAATAGACGCGGAACTGGGTGCGGCCACCGGTGCGGTTGATCGCATCCCGGCCCGCTTGATTGAGCAGGCCGATGGCCCATTCATTTTCGAGCGCGGTGACGCTCATGGTCGCCACCTGCGCCACCGTGGCCGGAGACTGGAAGTCCACGTTCTCAAGCGCCGGGCCGGTGCCGAAATCGCCGGTGCGGATATCGACAAGGATTTGGCCGAGGTTGCCCGTGTTGCCTTGGGCACCGCTGCCCCGGTTTAGCTCGAGCGAGGCGCTCACAATGATCGCGTTGGCCGGGAGCGTCGAGGTGTCGAACGAGACGATGTTTCTGAACTGCCGGTTCGTGCCGTCGTCGCCCAGGCGCAGCGCGGTCGAGCCGGTGGCATTGGGAAAATTATTTCCACCGACCTCGGAGGTCGCGGTCGATTCGATCACGCGACCGTCTTCCGTCCCGATCGAATTCAGAACGAGTTCGGTCGATACGCCCGAGGGCAGCGTGCTGACATTGACGCCCGCGCTGTCCGTGGAGGCTCCGGCGTTGTCGATGGCGGTGGCGGTGAGCGTGTAGGTGCCGATGGCAGTCGGCGTCCAGAGTGCGCTGTAGGGAGCGGTGGTATCGGAACCGATGAACACGCCATTGGCATAGAAATTCACGAGCGAGACCGTGCCGTCGCTGTCGCTGGCCGTGGCGGTGATCGTGGTGGCGATCAGGGCGAGAGTGGCCCCGCTGGCGGGCGCGGTGATCTGCACCGTTGGCGGCACATTGCCGCCGACCGGCGCATACGAAACCGCGTCGTGGCTCATCACCGCGTCATCGGCCGCGGTGATCGCACCGCGTTTGTAGAGGGAAACGACATTCGGAAACAGAATGCCGGCGCTGTCGGCGGGGAGGCCGGTCAGATTTTCCCGCAGAGTGTCGCTATTCGGCACGACCGTGCCAGTCTGCGGGCAGATCAGGGTGGCCAGCACGCGGTCGGTGCCGGAACCGAGGAATTCGATCGTCCCGCGGTCAGTCGCCGCATCGCGGATCGCGCTGTGGCCGAATTGGGCCAGATTGGTGACGTTGACGTATTTGAGCAAAATATTCTTGTCCGCATACCCGCTCGGCAAGGCCGCAGACTCGGTCTTCACCGCATAGATCCGGACATTGCTGGTGTTGTTAAATTCTCCATAGGCGTCGGTGCCAGCAGGGCCTTCCATGTTAAGACCATATATCCACAAGGGCTCGGTTGTGCCTTCGGCCTTGAGAATACGGAAGAGCCCGCCGGGATCCATTGACGTAAAGTTCTTCCGGGAGCCCGCACCATACCACCGGCCACCACCGTTATTGCGGATTCGGAGGAGGCTGTGGGGGTTGGTTGTGACGCGAGGGTTGGGATTGGTGAAGGCCGGCTCGCGGTAAACGTGGCCGATATGCACCATGGAGTTTCGGCCCGCCTGCCAATCCAACGCCACGAACCAGTCGTTGACCAGGTCGGTGGCATCCACGCCCAGGGTCAGGCCGCCGATATAGGTAGTGGCGGTAGCGTCATTGTCTGTGGCGATCATCGCCGTCTCGCTTGTCGGATCCCAGCTCGGGTTAACCTCGATCCGTGTCAAATGCCGGGCGGCGCCGAACAGAATCGTGTCGCGACGGAGGGTGATCGGTCCGTAAACGGGCGTCGGGCCGTTGTGGCCGACCACACCATCGAGAAAATAAATGCCTTTGCGCAGGAAAACCTTCCGATGGGTGTTGATAACATTCTGCAGGGCCGCGCTCGAAATGTTGCCGGGGGTGATGCCGGCGTTGAAGGCATCGAAGGCATCACCGTCGTCCACCGAAGGCAGGGAAACCCAGGCGTGGCGGCTGACCAGATCGGCCGGTGGGGCGGAAACATCGTTCGTAACAGACACCACTTCGCCGTTGGCGAGCGGGCCAGGGCTGCGCGTCACCGCGCCGTCGATTATGTCGGTGGCGATCTTGCCGTCGGTATCCGGCGCGGCCTGGTTGCAATAGCTATACTCGTTAATGCGCTGCCAGGTGCCCGTGCCGCTGATCGTGGGATTGGCGTTGGTGCTCTTGACCAACTTTGAACTGCCCGTGACATAGACGTTCCGGGCGTAAAAAATGCGGGAGGCGCGGTTGTCGATGGCCGCCACAGTCGGATCGCCGCCGAGAAGGATGCTGCCGTCGATGAGGTGGATTGCGGAGCCGGATGATTTGGCGCTGCCAGAGATCGTTACGGCCGCCTGGACCGAAGCCGGCGGAGTAGTGATCTCGAAGCCTACAATGACGAGAGGGAAGAAAGCGCTGTCGTGCCGCACGGCGCTGATCGTCTGGTTCCGCAGCACGGCCCCGGCAACGACGGTGCCGATGTTGGAGGTGCCGCCGGTATCGATGCCGTAGCGCCCGCCTTCGACTTCAATATTCACCACCGGCGCGCCCCGGCCCGGCAGGGCCTTGAAGCCGGCGAATGCGCCCGTGGCGGTGACTTTGACATCCTCGATGGAACTCCCCTGCGCCTGATTGAAGTAGACTCCAATGGCTCCGGCATTGCCCGTGCCGCAGTCCACGTCCACGCCACGCAGCATTTGATAGTAGCCCGAGGCTGGGGCCTCTTGCGCGCGATTGCCGATCTGGCCCTCATTGAAGTTCATGAATTCCAAAATGCTCTTGGGGCTGCCGGAGTTGGTGAAGCCGCCGGCACTATCCACCAGCTTGATCACCGGCCGGATTCCTTTGGTTGAACCGACAATGGCGAGATGCTCTCGGGGCGTTGCAAACGCAGCCCCGGGCACAGCGGCCGGCTTCCCGGTCGCGGTATAGGCCTTGAGGGTGTCGTTGACGACATACGTGCCCGCTGGGAAGTAGGCCACAAGGTTGTTCGTGTAAGCGTCGGCTATCGCTTCGTTCAAGGCCGCCGTGGTGGCGGTCGCCGTGGTCTGGTCTCCATTGAGCGTCACCCCGGGATAGTGAGTGACCACGAGATAGCCCTTGCCGAACAGCGGATCAATTTGGGCAGCGGAAGGAATGGCCGCGTGTGCTGGTGGAAGGACGAGTCCCACCAGCGCGAACAAAACGAGACACAGGCGGAAATTCTCGGTGACGACTAAGGAATGGACGGTGCGACGCATGGAGGCCGCGAGGACCGAACCGAAAGCGGAAGGGGATTGTGGTGTCATCATGAGGAAGGGCGGTTGGCTTGGATAAAACTTGGTGCGCCATGGGGCGGGCTCCACGAGTCGCACAGGAGGCAAAGGCCAAATATGCGGAGGTCTGTTCGTAAGAAGTCTCGTTTGGTTGGGTAGGTATAGTTGCGACGGTGCATGGCAAAGCCCTGCACCATGGAAGGGTGGTATTTGAGGTGCCCCGCAGTGTCCTTGGATCGAAGGCCGGCGCGTTGCGGAGGAACGCGCCGGCCGTTGGTGAATCAATAGCTAAAGCTGCCTGACAACGTGAACAGGCGCGGCGTGAAGAGCGTATAGTCATTCTTCACATACGTCGTAGGATCGATGCTCGCCCAGATGAGATCGTGGTTGTCGAATAAGTTCTGAACGTTGATTTGCAGCCGCATGTCGACGCGCTTGTTCCAAATCTTGCGAACGTAGGCCACATTGGCATCGGCCAAAAACGTCTTCGGGGCCCGGATGGATTGCCCCGCCGCATTGAACCCGAGCACGCGCCCGGCGCGGAAGCGAGAGCCGGCACCGACGCTCACACCCTTGAGCGACTCTGCCTGAAATTGGTAGCGACCGAAGAAGTTGAACGATTTCCGGTAATTGCCGGTGCCCTCCCGGCCGTCCTGCAGCCGGTCTTGTCCCAGATTCGCATCCATCAGGGCCAGCGTGCTCACGACCGTTCCGGTTCCCGTCAGCAAAGGTGTCGCGCCATTCTGCAGCCAGAGGGCGCGGTTCTGGGCGACGTGCGCTTTGGTGATGGGATAAAGGCTGGCTGCGCGTCCCTTCAGCGTTGCGTAGTTCGCAGTGAAGGAGAGTCCCTTGAGCGGATTGGCCGTCACCTCGAACTCGTAGCCATCGACGTCGAAATCCTGGGTATCCGTGTTTAGGAGCGGCGAGCCCGTGAACAGCGCCGCGTGAGGGCCGGTCGCACCTTCCAAGGCCAGCCACACATTCTGAATTTGGGTCAGCAGGTTGAAATTGCGTCCGACCTGACCCTTCACCGACGACTCGTAGAAGCCGGCGCGTGCGTAGAGCTTGTTGTCGTCCCAGCGAAATTTGACACCGTAGTCGCGCCCTTCGCCCTTCACGTTGCCGATGTTCTGGCCATTGACATCGACTCCGGCCTGCGGGCTGAAATTATCCGAAAGGTTTCCATACACCGAAAACCATTTGGTAACGTGGAAGACGGCACCCTGTGTTCGGGTGTTGCCCGCATAAGTGTCGGTGGGATTGAGGACGGACCCCGTGACGACTTGGGTGACCGGATCGCGGCTGAGCAGGGAGTTCCTCCGGTCGGTCGAGTCGTGGCGAAACCCGTAGGTCACGGCAAGCCGGTTGCCCCAGAAATTGCTCTGACCGGCAATCATCCTAGCGGAGCTTTTGGACGTCGTCGGGTTTTCGCTGGAGAGGAAAAAGCCGGGAGTGATCGTGCCGTTTAGCCCGTTTGCGGGATCGGAAAACGCGAACGGTGCCTGGGCATTGCGGAAGGGATCGTGGTTGTAGCCGCGGTTGCCGCCCTGAAAATTCAGATAGGTGCGGCGCCAGATCGTGTTCTGCGCGTTGGTGCGGGCGGGAGGCGCGGGGCTGATCGGCGTGAGATTCGCCTCGTTCCACTGCCGGCCCATTCCTTTTTCGTCCTCTTGCGTGAACAGGCCCAACCACTGGTGCCGGCCGAACCACTTGTTGCGCGTGTCCCATTGGTAGGTCAGAGTCGCGCGGGGAGTGACGGACGACCCCTGCGTTGTATTTTGCAGTGCCTGCCCCTCGATGTAGAATTTCCCGAAATTGGGATTCGTGGCACCGCCGGGGAGCGTCCGGTTCGGATCGATTCTGACCGCCATCTGGGCGTGAGTCATGGCCCGGTTCGTCTCGCGGTTGCTGCTCTGTTTGTTCACCGCCAGCTCAAGGTAGAGATTCTTGGCAAGTTCCTGCTGCACGAAAACGGAGCCGGTCCAGTAGGCATTGTTGCTCGTCGAGGCCCGCCCGTTCAGGAGAGCGGTGAACGGCACATAGGTCTCGTCCTGCAGCTTGAGGCCGTTGTTGGTGTTGTCGTTCTTTCCGGTGGTCGTGGCAAAGCGCTGCCAGTTGACCCACCGCAGAGTGTCACTATCGAAACTCAGGCGTTGATTGGCGCCCAACGAAACCGTCGAAACAGGATACGTATTAACGTTGACCGTGCGATCATACGCGGGCGAACCGGCGTCGAACCAGTTGGTAAATGCATCGCGAGCACTAAAACGCAGGCCCGCCAAACGGTCCTGCACGCCGCGCTCGTAGTTGGCGCGCACCTCCGTGCGGGTGAAGGGCCGCCACGTGCCGGCCAGCTGGATGCGGTCGGAGCGGGTATATTCCAGCTCACGCCATGTCCGCATATCGTCCTTCAACAGATTGACGCGCAGCGCGAGCGTTTCCGTCAGCTTGCGGTTGTGGTCGAGATGCACGCGCCAGCTCCCGTTGTCGTCAACCCGCAGGTTTAGTTCACTGCGGGTGCGAAAGCTCGCGCGTTTCGAGGTCGAGTTGATGATGCCGCCGGCATTGCCCAGGCCGAAGAGAATGGAGTTCGGCCCGCGGCTCAGGCTCAGCCGCTCTACCCCGAAGGTATCGGAGCTCAGGTTCCACGGAAAGAAATCCCGCGACACGGTGCCTGATCGCCCCACGCCCCGCGCGACGGCGGTCTGCGAACTGAATTGCGAGAGATTGTCGTTGGCCCCGGGTCGATCAGCTTCGAAACCCAATGCATACGCGACGGCGTCCATGGTGTTGTTGGCGCCAATGTCATCCAGAAAATCCCTGGTCATCTCCGAGATGGACGCGGGCGTGTCGACGAGCGGGGTGTTAAGCCGGCTGCCCGACAGGGTGTTGGCCGCGAGATATCCAACGTCTTTGTCGCTGCTGACCACGAACGGGCTGAGGACCAGCGCTTCTTCGGATTTCTGCGTCGCCGCGGCACCCGGGTCGACGACTTGGCCGGGCAGCAGGGCTACGGCGAGCCAGGAGCCCAGCAGGGCGATTGCATTCTTGGTGGGTTTCATGGTTTCAGGGGCTGCTTGGTTTGGTGTTTTTTTTTTAGCGGAAGCGGAAGGCTCGGTCGTCGCAGGCGGCGACTCGTTCGTCCGAGGCGCCGCGAAGATCGCCATCGAGCCGGTCTTTTCGTCGTGCTTCGCGGTCAACCCGGTTTTCGCCAGCATTCGGCCGAGTGCCTCACGGGGAGTAAACTCGCCCTTGACTGGCTGCGTGCGGATTTCCCGTCCGAGTTCCGCGCTGATCAGCACCTCCACTCCGGACTGGTGCGCAAAGGCCTTGAGGGAGTGCGCGGCGATATCCGCCGGCAGATCGAATTTTTTCCGGACCGCTTCTGCGGACAGCACCGAGGCGGCGAGCGACAGAGTTGCGGCGCAGGCTCCCAACCGTCGGGCGACGCGCAGGGTGTGCTGTAAAATTGACAGAGCAGACATCGGGGTTGATAACGCAGCAGCCAACCGAATGGGCCGGATGACCTCGTGCTGCTTAACGTCGTTGGGGCGCCGGAAAACCTTTACAGCTATTTTTAGCCGATTGAGGGCAAACGCTACTTGCCGCGGTGCAAACGAATCTCACCCGCCCCATTTTCCGCACGCAGGCCCAGACTCGTTTCCAGTGCCCGCACGAAACCCTCGATGTTATCGGAGCGAAAAACTCCCGTGACGCGCATCGCTGCCACATCGCCGTCGGCCGCGTGCAGTCGCACCGGAGTGTGACGACCGAACAACGCGATGGCCTCCGCGATGGTCGTCTCCGAAAATTCCAAGCGAGGCACCCGCCACGATAACCGTTCCGCCAATTCGTCCTGCGAGATCGTGATCACCGGTGCGACCGCCGCAGTGGGCACCAACAGAACGCTGGTTCGCTGCCCTGCCGTGACCAGCGGAGAGAATTCCGGACCCGCGGCGAGCGCCGCATCGCGATGCACTGCCTCGGTCCGATCCACTTCGGCCGACGGCGGTGCCACGGTGACCTTGCCCTCTGTAACAAGCACCTCGACCTCCGTGCCGCCCAACTGCACCGCGAAGGCAGTGCCGACCGCCCGGACCTTCACCGAGCCCGCCTCGACGATGAACGGCCGCTGCGGATTGGGCGTGACCGAAAAGTGCGCTTCACCGCTCCTTAGTATCACGACGCGGCGCTCTTCGCTGAACGCCACGGTGATTTTTGCGCCCGGTTTGAATTCGACGACCGACCCATCGGACAGCGTCTGGCGTTCCGGCTCCGATACGCGCGCCGCCGTCGCGACGGTCGGGAGGACGGCCACGGTATCGTGCGTGATTGACCGCTGAATACCCAGGTAAAGAGCCAGGCAACATGCGACCGTGACCATGGCCGCCGCGCCTTGAGCCCGCCATCGCCGGCGAGCGCGAGCATCCAGCGCACGAAGTTCGTCGCGCAACAATCCGGTCTGGCCCATCGTTGATGGCCGATCTAAAGCCGCCCACGTGGACTCAATTCCCTGCACGGCCGCCGCGTGCCGCGGATCGGAGGCGCACCAATGGGCGAACTCCTCCGCTTCGGCGGTGGTCATTCCGCCGTCGCGCCGAACCAGCCAGGCGACGGATTGAGATTCGATGGCATCGAAGCGTCGGCCCGGGTTCTTCACGGTGAGTTTCCCCGAGGGCCGAAGGAGACCTTGCGGCTACGAAGGTAACGGGTGCATTTTTCCATGCCCCGAAAGATCTGCACCTCGACGGTCGAGACGGAAATGCCCAGCCTCCGGGCGATCTCCTGATGCGAGAGTTGATCGAGTTTGCGCATGATGACGATTTCGCGACAACGGGCGGGAAGTGAATGAATCGCCTCCGCGAGCAGCGCGATTTCTTCTTTCGTGCTGGCCGCTTCGGCGGCATCCGCCGTCTCCTCCAAGACGTTCAACGTGTCGAGATCCATTACAACATTGTGCGCGATGGTCCGTATTTCCTTGCGGATCACGTCGACGGCGAACCGTTGCGCGATCCCGAAAAGATAGGCGCGGGCACATTGGATGGGATGGGCTGACCGGGCTTTCCACAGCCGGAGATAGGATTCCTGCACCACGTCGTCCACGTCACGCACCGTTGGAAACGAACCCACGATGTAAGAGCGCAAAGACGCCTCGTGGGGTTGCACTTCCTCTGTGAACCACCGGGTTTGTTCGGCGGCGGGGGTGTGCGCGGATACTATGTGGGGGAGGCTCACGGCGACTGACTTGAAACAGCAACTGCGTCGTCCGTTGGGTGAGCGCAATACGATTTTTTCGCGTGCGATTCCGGCCTGGCCCGTCCATTGACGCGATGCCTGACAGAATAATCCACCGGCTCCCTCTGCATCCGCCGCGAATTGGCGCGTGCCGGCCATGACAATTGCCGCCGGAGACGGCTCGGAGAATATTTGCGCTTGCTGAAGAACGAAAATGGATCATTCGCGTTTCCGTGCTTCTGCCCCGGGTAACCATGCAAGCGATCGCGCACGCGGCCGGTGTCCACCAGACGACGGTGTCGCTGGCGCTGCGCAACAATCCGCGCTTGCCGGAGAAAACTCGCGTGCGCATCCAAAAAATCGCTGATCGCCTCGGCTACCGGCCCGATCCGATGCTGGCGGCGCTCAGTCACTACCGCTTCGGCCGCCGCGAAGCGAAGGCGCCCGCGACCCTGGCCTTCCTCCTGAACTTCCGTGATCAGGCGGAGATGAAGACGTCGCACCCGCACCGGTTGTTTCTCGAGGGCGCGCGCCGGCAGGCGGAACGGATCGGCTACCAACTGGAGGTTTTTTATGTCGGACACAGGGCGTCCGGGGCGGGCCAGCGCATCGAGGCCATCCTGAAGGCGCGCGGCGTCGTCGGCGTGATCCTGGCGGCGTTTGGCGACCGGATGCTCAAGTTCGAGATGGACTGGAACGGTTTCAGCGTCGTGAGGATCGAGTCTCAGCAGCTTGAGAGTGCACTGCACACGGTCTCTAGCCATCAGACGGAGATCACCCGCGAGGCCGTGCGCCGGCTCCATCACCTCGGCTACCGTCGCATCGGCCTGGCGGTCGGCGAGCGCGAAGAAAACTATCTGCGGAACGCCTTCACCGCCGGTTACTACGTCGAGGTTTCGCTGCATGCGGCCGTGGGACACCTCCCGCCCCTGTTGCTTCCGGACAACGCAAACACGGTGGAAATCGCACCCCTGCTGGCGGCCTGGATCGAAGCCCACGAGATCGAGGTCATCGTCAGCAACTGGCCGGAGGTGCCGGAGGCGCTCCGCGGCTTGGGTTGGCGGATACCGAGGGACATCGTGGTCGCCTCGCTTGATCTGGAGCCGGATCGCGGCGTCAACGCCGGCCTGCGCCAGAATCACCGCATCGTCGGCGAGCGCGCGGTCGAGCAACTCGCAATCCTCCTGCGCACGAACCAGCGGGGTCCCGGCCGGCCCCGCAACAGCACGTTCATCGAGGGCGACTGGGTGGACGGCAGTGATGTGCCTCCCTGCCGGACCGAACGGAAGCCGCGCGCGGCGGAGCGCTGAACGCGTGTCGGGTATTCATTAGCAAGCATAAGAAAGCGACTCGCCGGCTTTGACGCCATCGGGACAAGCGGCCGGGATGCCGCGCGTCGGGGCCATCGCTCACCCGAATTCCTACGCTGCCATGATTTTTCCGCCGGACTTCACCTGGGGTGTCGCCACCTCTTCCTATCAGATCGAAGGCCATGCCACGGGCGACGGCCGCGGCGCGTCCGTCTGGGATGAATTCTGCGCCACGCCCGGCCGTGTTAATGGCGGCCATAGCGGTGCGGTGAGCTGCGACCATTACCACCACTACGCGGCCGACGTGCAGCTGATGCGCACCCTCGGTCTCAGGGCCTACCGATTTTCGGTGGCGTGGTCCCGCGTCATGCCCACCGGTCGCAGACCGGTGAACGCGGCCGGCCTGGCCTTCTATGACCGCTTGGTGGATTCCCTACTCGAAGCCCGTATCGAGCCGTGGCTGACGCTTTTTCATTGGGACTACCCGCTCGCCCTTTACCGCAGGGGCGGCTGGCTGCACCTGGACAGCCCGCGCTGGTTTGAGGACTACACCCGCGTCATCGTGGACAAGCTCTCCGATCGTGTGCGGCATTGGATGACGCTCAACGAGCCGCAGTGTTTCATCGGACTCGGGCACCAGACCGGCATCCATGCGCCCGGCGACAAACTGCCGCTCGACCGGACGCTCCTCGCCGCGCATCACACCCTACTCGCGCACGGGCTGGCGGTGCAGACCATCCGCAGCCGGGCGAAATTGCCGCCCATCATTGGCTGGGCTCCGACCGGAGATGTGCCCACGCCCGCGACGGAAAGTCCGGAGGACATCGCGGCGGCGCGGGAGACCTTCTGGCAGGTCCCGGCCGGCAACGTCTGGAACATGGCTTGGTGGCTGGACCCGGTGCTGCGCGGCTACTATCCGGAACAGGGCCTGCGCGCGTATGGCGCCACAGCGCCCGCCTTCACCGATGCGGAAATGCGCACAATCCACCAGCCGATCGACTTTATCGGACTGAATCTTTATCGTGGCTTCGACTGCCGGCGCGGCGCCGACGGAGCGCCGGAAAACCTCGCGCCCGCCCCCGGCACGCCGGCAACTCACAACCACTGGACAGTTCACCCCGCCGCTTTGCGCTGGGGACCGGTCTTCACGCATGAGCGCTACGGACTGCCGATTGTCATCACCGAAAACGGACTGGCATCGCACGACTGGGTGTCCCTCGACGGCGAGGTGCATGATCCCCAACGCACCGATTTCCTGGCACGCTATCTGATGGAACTCCGGCGGGCCGTCCAGGGCGGCGTGCAAGTGAAGGGATACTTTGCGTGGTCGCTGATGGATAATTTCGAATGGTCGGAGGGCTACCGCTATCGCTTCGGCCTGGTCCATGTCGACTACACCACGCAGCGGCGCACGCCCAAGGACTCCGCCCGGTGGTATGGCGAATGCGCGCGCACCAACGGTGCTTCCCTGCCCGCCGATGTTCCGGACGGGGTGCCGCAACCGGCGGGTCGCGCCTGAAATTCCCGAGGACGATGACCGCGACGCGCCCGCTCAACCTCCGCCCGTTCCTGTGGGTGCCCTCGCTCTATCTGGCGATGGGTATTCCGTTCAACATCATCATGGGAGGCACGGCCGCACGCATGTATAAGTCGCTGGGCTACTCGGACGGCCAGATCACGGTGGCGCTGGGCAGCATCGGGGTGGCTTGGTCGCTGAAGCCCCTGTGGGCCGCGTTGCTGGACATGTATGGCACGAAGAAATTCTTCGTGCTCGCGATGGAGGTGCTGATCGCCGGGCTGCTGGTCGCCGTGGCGATGATACTGCCGACGACGGATTTTTTCCGGACGAGCATCGCCCTTTTCTGGATCGCGGCCTTTGCCTCTTCCACCCAGGACATCTGCGCCGACGGCATCTACCTGACGGCGCTACGGAAGCCCGAACAGGCGCGCCTGGCCGGGTTGCAAAGCACGTTCTGGGTCCTGGGCAAGGTGCTGGCATCGGGCGTGGTCATCTCCGTGCTCGACCGCATCAAACTCGCGGAGGGCTGGCCGGAGCGAAAGATGTGGGTCATGGTCATGGTCGCATGCGCGGTCATCATGGGTTTACTGGCGGCCCTGCATACGTTCACCCTGCCAGCGGGACGGCCGGCGCGGCGGCCCGAAGGCGTGCGGCAGGTGGTGACGGAATTCCGCGAGACGGCCGTCAGTTTTTTCCACAAGCGGATGTTTTGGGGCATGATCGGTTTTGTTTTTCTCTACCGCCTCGGCGAGGGCCTGATCCTGATGGAAGGACAACTGTTCCTTCAGTCGGCCGTGAGTCAGGGCGGCCTCGGCCTGACAGCCGGCCAAGTGAGCGACATCGATGCGCTGTGGGGCACCCTCGCCACGATCATCGGCGGCCTTCTCGGCGGGGTTTTCGTCTCGCGCTACGGCCTCGCCCGCACACTTGTGATCCTCGCGCTGTTCCTGAACGTGCCGAGTTTCGCCTACGTCTATTTGAGCCACGCGGCCGCGACCGGGCAGGGGCTGGATTACGCGACGATCGCGACGATGGTGAGCATCGAGAAGTTCGGCTACGGCTTCGGATTCATCGGCAACATGATCTACATGATGCAGCAGTTGGCGCCGGGCCGTTGCACGATGACGCATTACGCTTTCGCCACCGCGCTGATGAACCTCGTGATGGTGCCGACCAACATGATCTCCGGCCCGCTCGCGGAGAGGCTCGGATTCGCGACGTTCTTCATCGTGGTGATGGTGGCTTCGGTGCCTTCGGTCTGGGCCGCGTGGAAGGCACCCCACCCAGGGGAGCCGGCCGGGGGTGACGCCGCCGGCACCTCCCCGGATGAACTCAACTCCATCACCTCCGATGATCCCAGCCGGCTGGACGACGCCTCGCGCCGCGTGCAGGTGCTCGCCGGTCGCGCGTCTCGTCACGCGATGCTGAACATCCTGGCCATCCTGCTGATTGACAGCAAGGCGCTGGGGATACTGCAAGAGGACGGTCCCGGGCGGATTCCACTCGGGTTGCTGGCGGCCAGCCTGGTTTTGAAGCTGTTTTTCTCCCGCAGCGCTTGGCGCGTCGCCCGCGAAGCCGAGGCCGAGGCCGGCCGCACGCAGGAAAGCATCTACGTGCGCAACGCCCGCGGAGCCAAGACGGTGACAGCGCTGTGCGGCGCGGCAAGTTGCGCGGTCCTGGCCTTGGCCGTGAAGCTTGCGCTTTAGCCCGACTTCCGCGATTGGAGGGGTTGAGGTGGGCAAGTCGTTGATTGGTCGCGTGGGCACCCCGAAAGGTCGCCACTACAACGCCAGCGGGGCTCTGATGCGGGGAGGTGGTTGCGGAGGGAGAGTCAGGTTGAGGTGGTCGAGCAGCAGTTGGACGTCGCGGCTGGGTTCAGTGCGGCGCACGAGGAGGAGTTCACGGCCGTCGGTGGTCGGCACGGCGACGTCGAGCATTTGCACGGTCGCGAGTTTTTCGAGGACCGCACGGGGCATTAGCCCGCCGGCGACGGTGCGCAGTTGCTGGCGCAGCGTGATCGAGAGGCAGTAGGCGAGAAACGCGATGAACAGGTGTGCCTCGATCCGCTCGGGCAATTGATGAAAGATGGGCCGCAGGCCGAGGTCGCCCTTGAGCGTGCGGAACGCTTCTTCGACAAAACACAGTTGCATATAACAGCGCCAGATCAGTTCCGGATCGTCGGCGCTCAAGTTGGTGCGCAGCAGATAGCGGCCTTCACGACCGCGCACGGTGCGCAGTTTGTCACGGTCCAGCCGATAGGTGAGGGCGCCGTCCGCCGCGACCTCGACCTGCACCAGACTCGTCGCGCTGCGGCCGGCTTTTTCCTGCGCGGCGCCGAGTTTGGTGAGCAACGCGTCGCGGGGCGGGCGCTGCCGCTGGAGAGCGCCGAGGCGTTGCCAGGAGGCTTTGAGTCGGCGGCGGCGCATGCCGCGTTCTTTACCGGCGCGGGCCTGGCTCTCGGCGAGCACGTAGAGTTCGCCGTCCTGCGGGAGGAGTTTGACGCGGAGTTGCGGGCGCACTTCCCGCCACGGCCGCTCGGCGAGCGCGGCTTCGTAGCGGGTGAGGCGGGCCTTCGGCGTGCCGACGAGATAACGCACCCCGGAGTCGGCGGCGCGCAGCTCGGTGAGGATGTCCTCGGTGGGGATGCCGCGATCCATGATCCAAATCCGTTCGGCGGCACCGAAACGGCGGCGATGGTGGCGAGCATGTCGCGCAGGGTGGTCTTGTCGGTAGTGTTCCCGGGCATCATCTCGTAGGCGAGCGGCAGGCCTTCGGGTGTGACGACGAGAGCGACGACGACTTGCACGCAGTCGCTGCGTTTGTCGCGGCTGTAGCCGAAGCGACGGGGATCGTCTTCGTCGGTCGGCACGTCGCACTCGAAGTAGGTGCTCGTCAGATCGTAGAGCAGCACCTCATAGCGCGCGCCGAACAGGTCGCTCCAGCGTTGGCGGAGGTGGGCGAAGAGTTCCTCTTTGTGCGGCAGGAGCAGGTCGTGACAGCGGTAGAGGGTGTCGTCCTGCGCGGCGCGGGCGTCGACGCCGAGCAGGTCTGGCAGGGCCGTCGTGGAAAACCAATGACGGTGCAGACGCCATTCGCTGCCGGGCGCGAGCAGCCGATAGATCACGAGGACGCGCAGGACTTTCTCCCAGTCCGTGTCCTTGCGACTGACGGGCAGGCGGGCGCCGAAAAAATCGTCGAGATGCAGCGTGCGCCAGAGTTGGTCGGCCAGCCAGCAGGCACCCCACTGCCGGGGACGTTCAAGGCGGAGGGCTTCCAGCCGCACGTGCACGGCCGGCGTGCCGTCGGCGGGCGGCGTGCGGTCGGCGGGGAAAAGCGCGAGCTGGTGCGTCTCGCCGCTGGGCTCGTCGAAGACGGCCAAGCTGCGTTCCCACGCGAGGCGTTGGCTGTCGTTGATCTCGCCGAGGTAGAGCACGTGACGCTGCGCGATCTTGCCGCCCGCATACCGGTGGCTCTCGACCACCGACCACGACCGGTGAACTTTGCCGTCCTTGCGCCGCTCGCTGCATTTGAGGAACATGCCGGCATTTTAGCGGGTCGCGCCCGCGCCGGATAGGGGGTAGGTCGCCACTACACGGCCCTTGAAAAAGGACCGATCACGTCAACGCAACAAGTTGCGCGCGCGAACCGGCGGAAAAAACCTCAAAAAAACACGAAAAATGGGCGAATCGCGGAAGTCGGGTTAGAAAGCGCGGGCTTCGGGTGCCGCACATTGACGTCTTCATGACCTCGGCGCTCGTAAACTCATCCTGCCCGATCGGGTGCACCACCAGCACGCACGGCGACCTCTGCTCAGTGTGGTGGGCGTAAATCATGGAAAATAAGTTGCGACCGATCGCGAAGAAATACTGCGCGCCCCCCGAGATTGGTCTGTGCGACGCGGAGCGAACAAAACGGGTGATGTGGCGCCGAAGCTAGTCGTCGCAGAGCCAACCAAGGCACCGCTAACAGGTCAGCCGCAGGATGGGTTCGTGGGCGAGGCTGATGAATCGGGCGGGTTCATGGCCGCCCTGAAGGCGTGCGGTGATGACGTTGGCCGCTTGCGCAACCATGGCGTTCCACGGAATTCCGACGGTGGTCAGACGGAGACGTTCGGCGACGGGGGCGTTGTCGAAGCCCACGAGCGGCGGCAGGGGCGCACCATGGATGCGACAGTGTTCGATCAGCGCCTCGGCGAGACGATCATTGCAGGCGAAAATGCCCGCGGGGTTTTTGCCGAGAATTTCGCGGGCGCACGCGCGACCGCCCTCGATGAACCACGTCGCGGCGTTGATCACGTGCGCGTTCGGTGCGTGGGCGTGAAAGCCGGCGATGCGTTGAAGGCTACGAGGATCGTCAACGGGGCCGCCCAACACGGCGAAGCCTTTCCGATGATGCGTCCGCTCTTTCAAGAGTTCGGCGGCGCACGCACCACCGGAAAAATCGTCGGTCGTCACCGCGTCCACGTAGGCCCCGCCGATCCCCATCGGCGGGCGGTCGTTGAGGCAGAGGGCGAATTTTTTGGCCACCGCGGCGGCTTCGACAGCGGCACGGCATTCCCACGCGACGGGATAGTATTCGGTGCGAAGGCGAGGCGCGACGTTGGCGTCGGCCCAAGTGCGCACAAAGGGAACGCCGTTCTCGTCCAGCGTGTGCTCGATCAACTCCAACAAGTGGGCGCCAAAGGAACCTTTCCGTTTGGCGCGCAGGTGGAAAATCAATTGCACGCCGCGCAACGCGACACTCTGGCCCGGATGATAGGAACCGGAGGCGGCGCGGCGCTGCAGCAGTCCTTCGGCCTCCAATTCGCCGAGCAGCCGATGCGCGGTCTGGTAGCTGACGGTGAAACGTTGGGCGACCGCCCGGGTCGAGAGAAACCGTCCGCCGGGCTGCGCGAAGCCGCCCTGCAGACGGGCAACCAGGGCGGCTTTCACCTCGCTGACGTGGGCGGAACGGGGGCGGGGCATCCCGTGATATTTATCATATCAGTTTGTGCGTCGAGCGATTTGTTAATGTTTGAAAGCCCGCGATCGCGGCCTCTGCTTTCCACCATGGCCGACCAACCCCTTTCCGGTAAGGTGATCGTCGTCGTGGGTGGCACGACAGGGCTCGGGCTGTCCGCGGCCCGGGCGTTTCTTGCGGCCGGCGCGCGTGGAGTCGTGGTCACCGGGCGCGATGCCAACAGCGCGAGCGCGGCGATCGCGACGCTCGGCCATGATGCTGCGGCGCAGGTGGGAAATGCGACCGATGCGGGGCACGCACCGGCCGCCATTGTGCTCGCGATGGAGCGATTCGGAGGCTTTCACGGCCTGTATCACGTCGCCGGCGGCAGCGGACGCCGTCTGGGCGACGGACCGTTGCACGAGATCACCGACGACGGACTGCGTGCAACCCTCGAACTAAATTTGCACTCGGTCATTCTCTCGAACCGCGCGGCGGTGAAACAGTTTCTCGCGCAGGGCACCGGTGGTGCGGTCTTGAACATGGGCTCGGTGCTCGGCTGGTCGCCGTCGCCGCAGTTTTTTGCGACCCACGTCTATGCGGCGGCGAAAGCGGCGATCGTGGGATTCACGAAATCGACGGCTGGTTACTACGCGGCGAAAAACATCCGGCTCAATGTGCTCGCTCCGGCGCTGGTGGAGACGCCCATGGCGCGTCGCGCTGCGGCCGACGAACGCATCCTGCGGTTTATCGCGACGAAACAGCCGCTCGACGGCGGACGCATCGGTCGCCCCGCCGACTGCGATGGTGCGGCGGTGTTCTTGCTTTCGGACGCGGCGTGTTTCGTCACCGGGCAGGTGCTGGCGGTCGACGGCGGCTGGACGGTGTGTGAAGGACAGATTCCCGAAGAAACGCCATGAACTCGTCGCGCTTGATTCTCGGAGTCGATCTGGGCGGCACGCACGTGAAGGGCATCGTCGTCGACTCATCGGGCCGAATATGCGGAGAGGATACGCGTCGGACGGCAGATGGGGCCGACGATGGGTGGCAGGGAAATGTTCGCGCGCTGGTGGCGGCGCTGCGGCAACGCTTCCCGGAAATCACAGCGGCGGGGCTATGTGCACCGGGGCTCGCGGCGCGCGATGAACGCTCGATCGTGAATATGCCGGGACGTCTGCGCGGGTTGGCGGGACTCGTATGGAGCGATGAACTTGAGTTGCCCACCGTCGTGCTTAATGACGCCCATGCCGCACTGCTGGGTGAGGTCTGGCAGGGAGCGGCCAGTGGCGGTGCGAATGTCCTGATGATCACGCTGGGCACGGGCGTGGGCGGAGCGGCCATGGTGGACGGACGCTTGCTCCGCGGCCATTTGGGGCGCGCCGGACATGTCGGGCACGTCTCGCTCAACCCGGAAGGAACGCCGGATATCGTCGGCACTCCCGGCAGTCTGGAAGATGCAATCGGTGATTGCACCGTGGCGGAACGGAGCGGGGGACGCTTCCAATCGACCCGAGATCTGGTCGCGGCGGCGGTCGCGGGCGACAGCGAGGCTGGGCAAACTTGGGCGCGATCCGTGCGCGCGCTCGGTGCGGCGCTCGCGAGTCTGATTAACGTGCTCGATCCGCAGACCATCGTGCTCGGTGGCGGGATCGCGGCAGCCGGCGACGTGTTGTTCAAACCGCTCGCCGCTTCGCTTGCCCGGATGGAATGGCGAGTCGGCTCGTCCCGCGTGGCGGTGGTGCCCGCCCGGCTGGGCGCGCAGGCCGGGGCTTTTGGTGCCGCCTATCGTGCGTTGCAGAATCTATCGAAGTCATGACTCCTTCCGAAACCTACCTCACCAAAGTCCGCGCTCTCGTGGACACTGTCGCGGCGCAGCAGTCGGCCATTCACCAGGCGGCCGACTGGTTCGCCCAGACGATCCTCGCGGGGCGCATGGTGCACCTCTTCGGCTCCGGCCACTCGCGCATAATGGTGGAGGAAATGTGGCCGCGCTACGGCTCGTTTCCCGGTTTTAATCCTATCGTGGAGCTCTCGCTTTCGTTTCACAACCTCGTCGTCGGCGCCAACGGCCAGCGGCAGGCGATGTTTCTGGAAAACGTGAGCGGCCTCGCCGAGCGCATCCTGCGCAACTACGATCTGAGCACGCAGGAGAGCGCGCTCATCATTTCCTCGAGCGGTTGCAACGTCGTGCCCACCGAGATGGCCGAGCAGTTCCGGCACCGCGGCGTCCGCGTCGTCGCCCTCGTCAGCGCAGCCCACGCGAAAGCCTCCACGTCACGCCGCGCCGACGGGAAAAAACTCACCGACTTCGCCGATCTCATCCTCGATACCGGCGCGCCGGTAGGCGATGCGATGGTGAAAATCGAAGGACTCGACACGCCCGTCGCGCCCGGTTCGACGGTGGGCGGTTGCCTCGTCGTCAACTCGATCAAGGCCGAAGTCGCAGCGCGACTCACCGCAGCCGGACACCCGCCCAAAGTGTTGAGCGCCGGCGTCGTGGTGGGTGCCGCCCGCGCGACGGAGTTGTTCGAGGCCGCTTACGACGAGCACGCGCATCGCCTTGCGAAGCTCTATGCCAACGTAGGGCCGGCCTGAGCCTCAGCCTATTCGGACTGCGCCATGACCACGTCTCCTTTGATTATCGAGAAAATCCCCGTCCTCGCGACGGTCGATGTTCTCGTGGTCGGCGGTGGCTCGGCCGGATGCTGCGCGGCGCTCGCGGCGGCAGGGGAGGGAGCGGGTCCCGTCTGGTTGGTCGAACGCTACGGGTTTCTCGGCGGCACGAGCACGCAGATGCTCGACACATTCTACGGCTTCTTCACGCCGGGCACTGAACCGCGCAAGGTCGTCGGTGGCGTGCCCGACCGCGTGGTGAACGCCCTCGACGCGGCCGGCGCCGTTTTTCTGCGACCCAACACCTATGGGGCTGGCACGGGCGTGAACTACAACCCCGAGCGTCTCAAACTTGTCTGGGACGAACTGCTCCTCGCCGCCGGCGTGCAAGTATTGCTTCACGCGACGCTCGTCGGCGCCGATTACGATCCCTCGGGTCGAATCTCCGGCGTCGTGATTTCGACCAAGCGCGGTTTCTTCCGCATCGCTGCGCGTCGTTTTATCGACGCCTCGGGCGATGCCGACCTCTGCCATCTCGCCGGTGTTGCCTATGAAAAAGCCGGCGAGGACGAGCCGGCGCAGACGCTTACCACGACGTTTCGCATGAGCAACGTCGACCTGCTCTCCTATGAGGCGGCGGGCGGGAAGAAACTGCTGATGCAGCGCATGGCCGACGCGGTGGATCGCGGCACCCACGCGCTCCCGCGCAAGAGCGGCAGTCTGCACGAGATGAACGCGCGTGGATGCATCTCGACCGTCGCCGTGCGCGTGGGCGATCTCGATGCGACGGATTTTGAACAGCTCACCGCTGCCGAGCAGGAAGGGCGGCGGCAGGCGTTCGCCTACGAGCTGTTTTTCCGCGACTGCGTGCCGGGTTTCACAGAGGCCAGCATCATCGGGCTCTCGCATCAGATCGGCGTGCGCGAGACGCGGCGAGTCTTCGGCGAGTATCGCCTCACGAAAGCGGACTGCCTTTCGGTTGCGCGTTTCGACGACCGCGTGCTGCTTTGCGGTGCGCCCATCGAGGACCACCGTGCCACGAAAGACGGTGGCGAGGAAACGGTCTGGGGCTATGTGCCCGGCGGCCAGGCCTACGATGTGCCCTATCGCACCTTGGTCCCGCGCGGCCGCGACGAACTCTGGGTGGCGGGCCGGTGTTTTTCGGCGACCCACGACGCGCACGCCTCGTGTCGCTCCATGGCGCAGACGATGGCGATGGGGCAGGCGGCTGGAACGGCCGCCGCGCTGTCGCTCGCCGCAGATTGCGACGCCCGCGCGGTGCCCGTCCCTGCGTTGCAATCGCGCCTGCGTTCGCGCGGTGCCGTCCTTGAAACTCCCGCCACCGTGGCGGCCACCGGCCGCAACGACTGGCGCGCCAACCACCCCTGAATCGTTTCTCGATCCCCATGAACGCCCCGACCAATCCCGAACTTTCCCGCCGCCGATTTCTCGGTGGCGCCCTCGCCGCCGCCGTGTCGTCGCTGCCTGCGATCGCCGCCGACTCCACCGCCCCCGCGCCGGCGATCTCGCGCAAGATCAAGCTCGGCGTCATCGGCAACGGCGGGCGCGGCGCGTGGATCGCGAAGCTGTTTCAGGCGCACGGCGGCTACGAGATGTGGGCGGTGGCGGATTATTTTCAGGAAGTAGCCGACAAGTGCGGTGACGGACTCGGCGTGGATCGCGCGCGGCGGTTTTCGACGCTCTCGGGTTACCAGCGGCTGCTCGCGAGCGGCATTGAGGCCGTCGCGGTGGAGACGCCACCGTTTTTTATTCCCGAGCACGTGACGGCCGCCGTCGAGGCGGGCCTGCACGTTTACATGGCGAAACCCGTCGCGGCAGATGTGCCGGGCGCGCTGCGCATCGAGGCGGCGGGCCGGCGCGCGACACGCCAGCAGCGGTGCTTCCTTGTTGACTACCAGTTGCCCACCGATCCAGTAAACCTCGAGGTGGCGGCGCGCATCCGCGATGGCGGGCTCGGCCAGATCGTCCGCGTGGTCACGACCGGCCACTGCGGCCCGCAAAAAGATCCGCCGAAGACGGCCAATATGGAGAGCCGGCTGCGCGAACTCATTTGGGTGAACGACGTCGCGATGGGCTGCGACTATCTCGGCAATTTCGACATCCACGCGATCGATGCCGCGCTTTGGGTGCTGGGCCGGCGGCCGGTGGCCGCGATGGGCACCTCGGCGATCCGCCGGCCCAAGCCGCACGGCGACTCCCGCGATGTGGTCGCGCTCATCTACGAATACGCCGACGGCTTGATCCACCAGCACGCGGGGCAGGCGTTGAAGAACAATAATTCCGGCGAACTCAGCGCGGCCATCCACGGGACGGAGGCCAACGCGTTTCTCACCTATTGGGGAAAGTCGTTTGTGCGCGGCGGCCCGAAGCATTTTGGCGGTGGCGCGGTCGAAAATCTCTACGCTGCCGGGGCGGGGCGGAATATCGCGCGCTTCCATCGCGAGGTGACCTCGGGCGAGTTTGCGAACGAAACCTGCCAGCGCGCGGTCGACGGCGTGTTGACCTGCGTGCTCGGCTACGAGGCCGCCGCGCGCCGCACACGGCTCACGATGGAAACGCTGCTCAAAGAGAACAAGCGCATGGAAGTCGATCTGCGGGGGCTGAAATCCTGATTCCCGCCATGAAACAAAATCCCCTGCGCAGCTCCGTTATCGGTAGCTATCCCTTTCCCAGTTGGCTCGAATTCGCCAGCCAGCACCTTGAGGTGTTCGGTCGCTCCGACGTAGGCGAGATTCAGAACGACGCGGTCATCGCGGCCGTGCATGATCAGGTTGACGCCGGCCTCGATGTGATCACTGACGGCGAGCAGACGCGTCTCGATTTCAACCTCTCGTTCTACGGCTACATCCAGGGCGTCGAACTGGAGAGCGTTTCGCCGCGGAAATTCGGACCGCCGGCGCATGATCAACGCGGGAAGCACGCGATCACCGGTGAGCTGCGCGCACCGCGCGGGCTGGGCGTCGTGGATGAATTCAAGCGCCTGCAACGTCTCGCGACCGCCGGTGCCGCGGCGCTCAAAGCCAGCGTGCCCGGTCCGTATACGTTGAGCGGGCGGCTCGTGCCCAATGCGCACTATGCCGACCGCTGGGCGGTCACCGAGGCGCTGCTGCCGATCGTGCGCAGAGAACTCGAGGACCTCGTCGCCGCCGGTTGCCGCGAGATCAGCGTCGATGAGCCCTCGATGAGTTGCTACGCCTACAAGGAAGATCCGCGGCGCTTCGTGGATATTTTCAACCGCACGGTGGAGACAGTGTATGGTCGCACCCGCCTCTGCACGCACCTGTGTTTTGGTAACTTCAAGGGCCGCGCCATCGGGCCCCGGCGCGTGGCCCCGATGTTCCCGGCGTTCCTCGATTTCAAGGCCGACGAAATGCACGTGGAGATGGCGAGCCGGGAGTTTGCGGAGATCGAGCTCATCGCGCAGATCGCCCAGCGCATGGACGCAGCGGTCGGCATCGTCGACGTGAAGAGTTACTACGTGGAGACTCCGGCCGACATCGCGGACCGCGTGCGCCTCTGTCTCAAGCACGCGCCGGCGGACCGCCTGGTCTTCGCGCCCGACTGCGGCCTGAGCCAGACGGCGCGTTGGGCCGCACAGCCGAAGCTGCGCAACATGGTCGCCGGGATCCGGCAGGTAAAAAAGGAACTCGGATTGTGATTCGCCCCGTCCTCCAAGATGACGCGTTCCTCGCGGATGTCGCAGCGATCCGCGCCGACCTCACGTCACCGCGGTTGTTTGTCTGGTGGCTCGGGCAAAGCGGTTTTCTCGTCTGCTATCGGAGCGAGTTTCTCCTGTTCGATCCGTATCTGAGCGATTCGCTCACGAAGAAATATGCCGCCACGGACAAGCCGCATGTGCGCATGACCGAGCGCGTGGTCGATCCGGCACGGCTGGATTTTGTGAGCGCCGTCACGTCGTCGCACAACCACACGGATCACCTCGACGCGGAAACGCTTGGTCCGCTCTTCGCGGCCGCACCGGCGGCGAAACTCGTCTTGCCCGCGGCGAATGTCGCTTTCGTCGCGCAGCGTCTCGGGCCGGCCGCCGCGGCGCGATTCGTGCCGCTGGCCGACGGACAGCGCGCTACGGTGGGCGCGTTTACCTTCGAGGCAGTGCCGGCGGCGCACGAGGAACTCGCGCCCGAGTTCGCCGGCTTCGTGGTCAGCGTTGGAGCGTTTCGCCTCTATCACAGTGGCGATACGGTGCGGTTTCCCGGGATGGTGGAGCGGCTCCGCCCGTTTGGGTTGGATTTGGCGCTGCTGCCGATCAATGGCCGCGCACCCGAGCGCCGCGTGTCTGGCAACCTCGATGGCCCCGAGGCGGCCCGGCTCGCGCACGCGATCGGCGCACGCTGGGTGGTGCCGTGCCACTACGAGATGTTTGCCTTCAACACCGCATCTCCCCTGGCGTTCGTGGCGGAGTGCGGCCGGCTCGGCCAGCCGCATGCAGTGCTACGGGCCGGCGCGCGGTGGAGCCTCGCGGCGTCTGCCGCCGATCTTTCCTCAATCCGAAAAACATGAACCCGCCCCCAACCTCCGCTCATTCCGCCGGCATCCGGCTTTTCATCATGATGGTGCTCCAGTTCTTCATCTGGGGCGCGTGGCTGCCTCTGATCTGGAGCTACATGGGCGGGCTCGGCTTCACCGGCACGCAGATCGCGTGGGTCGGCAGCGGCTTCGCCATCGCGTCGATTCTGGCGATCTTCTTCGGCAACCAGTTCGTGGACCGTCGGTTTTCCGCCGAGCGGTTCATGGCGGGCAGCCACCTGATCGGCGGCCTCGCGATGCTGGGGCTGTATTTCACGCGGGATTTCCCGACGTTTTTCGCCCTGATGCTCGTGCATTCAATCTGCTACGTGCCGACCATCTCGGTGGCGAACTCGCTCGCGTTCACGCACCTGAAGGACGCCCGCCGGCAGTTCGGCCTCGTGCGCATGGGCGGGACCATCGGCTGGATCTTGGCGTCGTGGCCGCTGTATTTCGTGCTGCAAGGCGTGCAGGGCGCGGAGTTGGAACACGCGCTCAGCTACATCTTCCTCGTGGCCGGCGGCGCTTCGATCGTGCTCGCGGGCTTCAGTCTGGCGCTGCCGCACACGCCGCCGCGGACCGTCGCCGGGGGCGCGGGCGAGAAGCCGGCCTGGCGGGAGTCGCTGAAATTCCTCCTGACGACCCCGTTCCTGCTCGTCCTCTTTGTCGTCACGTTCATCGACTCGACGATCCACAACGGCTATTTCCTGATGGCAGGCGGCTTCCTCGGCCAGATTGGCGTGAAACCCGAAAACATCATGCCGATCATGAGCATCGGGCAGGTCGCGGAGATTCTCACGATGGCGGTGCTCGGCCTGTGCCTGAAACGGCTCGGCTGGAAGTGGACGATGATTGTCGGCATCCTCGGGCACGCCGGCCGGTTCCTCGTCTTTGCGTTCTTCAGCCAGAATGTCCCGGCGGTCGTGGCGGTCCAGGTGCTCCACGGCATCTGCTACGCCTTCTTCTTCGCGACGCTCTACATTTTCATTGATGTGGCGTTCCCGAAGGATGTGCGCACGAGCGCGCAGGGGCTCTTCAACCTGCTCATCCTCGGACTGGGGGACCTCGCGGCGAAATGGCTGTTCATTCCACTCCAAGCTTCGCTTACGCACGACGGAGCGGTGGATTTCCAGAAGCTGTTCCTCGTGCCCTCGGGCCTGGCGTTGGCGGCGGCGGTGCTGCTACTGGTGGCGTTCCGCCCGCCGGCCTCGCTTGATGTGGAAGAGGGCGCCGTTAAGGCGACGGAATAGACCCATGGCGTTCGCTCCGGAAAGCTTCGTGCGCACGGTCCTCGGCGACATCCCTGCGGGGCGGCTCGGCGTGTGCTACGCGCACGAGCACGTGATCATCGACGGTAGTTTTGTGACGCACGCGACGCCGGAATTTTTGATCGACGACGTGGAGCGCGCGGTGATGGAACTGCGGCAGTTCGCCGCTGACGGCGGGTGCGCGATGGTCGATTCGATGCCGTGTGACAGCGGCCGTAACGTGCGGAGACTCGCGGAAGTTTCGCATCGCTCCGGGGTTCATCTCATCTGCCCGACCGGACTTCATCTGGCGAAATACTACGATCCCGGCCACTGGGGAAATTTCTACACGGAGGACCAACTCGCCGCGCTCTTCGTCGCGGACATCACCGAAGGCGTTGATGCGCACGACTACAACGGACCGCTTGTGGAGCGCACGTCGCACCGAGCCGGCGTGATCAAGATTGCGAGCGACCGAGCGTTCACCGCGCGTGAGGAAAAAATCTTCGTGGCCGCGGCTCAGGCGCACCGGCGGACGGGTTGTCCGATCCTCACGCACACCGAACAGGGCGAGCTGGCATTGGCGCAAGTCGAGCGCTTGCGCCGTCACGGGGTGGATCTCCGGCACGTGTGCCTCTCCCACACCGATCGAAAGCCGGATGCGGGGCTGCACCGGGAGTTGTTGGCGAGCGGCGTGCGGGTGGAGTTTGACAGCGCGTTTCGCTGGAAGGCCGGGCAGGGGAACCCGACGCGCGACTTGATCGTCGCGCTGCTCCCGGAGTTTCCCGACCAAATTATGCTCGGCATGGATGCGGCGCGACGCGCCTACTGGCGGAGCTACGGAGGCGGACCGGGGCTCAGTTTTCTGCTGGGCGATTTTTCCGCGCAACTCCGGGAAGCAGGATTGCCGCAGGCGCTACTCGCCAGGATATTCGTCTCCACCCCCGCTTCGACGTTCGCGTTTTCGCAGCCATGAAAAAACTCAAAGTCGCCGGCCTGAACTTCGATCACATGCACATGGGCGATCTGCTGCGGAAATGCCACGAGCATCCCGACGTCGAGATCGCCGGGATTTGCGATGCGGACCCGGCGCGGATGCAGGCGGCGATCCGGAATTTCGGTATTCCGCCGGAGCGCGTGTTCACCGATCCACACTGTTGCCTGACGGAGACGGCACCCGATTTTGTCGTGCTCTGTCCGGCGACGGCGCGACATGCGGAGTATGTCGAATTGGTGGCGCCGTATCGTGTGCACGTGCTCGTGGAAAAGCCGTTTGCGGCGACGCTGGCCGAGGCGGATCGGATGATCGCGGCGGCGAAAAGGGCGAAGCGGTTGCTCGCGATCAACTGGCCACTGCGGTGGTATCCGGCCCATGCGACGGCGCATCGGCTGTTGCGCGAGGGACGCATCGGAGCCCTGCAGGAGGTGCATTTTTACGACGGTAATCGCGGGCCGCTCTATCACCTCGCCGACAAGATCGAGGTGGAGCCAACGGCACCGATGAAGCGCAAGAGCTGGTTCTACCGGAAAGCGGCGGGCGGCGGTTCGTTGCTCGACTACCTCGGCTACGGGACGACCTTGGGCACGTGGTATCACGGCGGAAAGAAGCCGGTGGAGGTCACGACGGTCGTAGACCAGACGCGCGGGCTGGAGGTGGACCAACACAGCGTGACCATCGCGCGCTACGCGACGGGGTTGTCGAAGTTTGAGACGCGCTGGGGCACCTTCACCGATCCGTGGACGAACCAGCCGCAGCCGAAGTGCGGATTCGTGCTCAAGGGCGAGGACGGGACGATCAGTTCCTACGACTTCGAACCGACGGTGCGCGTCCAGACGCGGGCGAACGTGCGCGGCGAAGATGTGCCGGTGGATGCACTGCAGGCGCCGGAGCAGGACCCGATCCAGTATTTTGTGCACTGCATCCGCGAGGGGCGACCGGTCGAGGGACCGCTTTCGCCGAAGATTGCGCGCGTCGGCCAGCAGATCGTCGACAGCGCGGTGTTGAGCGCGCGGCTCAGGAAAACCGTGAAACTGATCGACTGACCATGAGCGAGACTACGACTTCGGGTGGTTACGGTTTGAGCGCGGCCGGCGCGGGCGGAACTATCGTGGCGCCGGTGCTGCCTTCTCTTCCGCCGAGGCCGCACAGCTATCGGCCGAAAATCGCGCTGATCGGTTGCGGCGGCATTTCCGAATATCACCTGCGGGCGTATCGCGCGCTGGGGCTCGAGGTGGTTGCGTTGTGTGACCGGAATGTGACGCGGGCGGAGAAGCGTCGGGTGGAATTTTTCCCGGAGGCGGCCGTGTGCGATGACTATCACGAGGTGTTGCGTCGGGACGACGTGGAGGTCGTCGATGTCGCGTTGCATCCGAAGGAGCGGATCGACGTGATCGAGGCGGCGTTGCGGGCGAAGAAACACGTGTTGAGCCAAAAGCCCTTCGTGCTGGATTTGGAAGTAGGCGAGCGGCTCGTGGCACTCGCGGACGCGCAGGGGGTGAAGCTCGCGGTGAATCAGAACGGCCGGTGGGCGCCGCATTTCAGTTACATGGCGGCGGCGCTTCACGCGGGCGTGATCGGCGAGGTGGCGAGCGTGGATTTTACCTTGCAATGGGATCACACGTGGACGGCGGGCACGGCGTTCGAGGAGATTCGCCATCTCGTGCTGTTCGACTTCGGCATCCATTGGTTCGATATGGCAGCGCGGTTCATGCGGGGCCAGCGGGCGGAGCGGGTTTGGGCGAGCGTGCGGCGCACGGCGTTTCAGGAGATGAAGCCGCCGATGCTCGGACAGGTGATGATCGACTATCCAGGCGCGCAGGTGCGGCTGAATTTCAACGGCCACGTGCGGCACGGGCAGGAGGATCGCACGGTCGTGTGCGGGAGTCGCGGCACGCTGCGGAGCGTTGGTCCGAGTTTGTCGGAGCAGACAGTGGTGCTCCACACGGCCGATGGGCAGGCGACGGTGCCGTTGGACGGCACGTGGTTTACGAGCGGCTTTCAGGGCGCGATGGGCGAACTGCTTTGCGCCATCGAGGAGAACCGCGAGCCGGCGCACAGTGCGCGCAACAACCTCGACAGTTTGGCGCTCTGCTTTGCCGCGCTCGCGAGTGCCGATGCCGGCGCGCCGCGGAAGCCCGGGAGCGTCACCACGATTTCGAAATAACTCCATTCCCTATGCACCCAACTCATCTGATCTCTCGTCGCGATTTCTTGAAGACCACCGCGATTGCGGCAACGGCAGCGGGCCTGAGTGGCGCGCTCGGTGCCGCGACGACGAAGCGCAAAGTCGTCGTGGGCGCGCACCCGTGGGTCTATGCGGCGACGCAGCCGAACTACGATCCGACGCCGGTGCTGCCGCAGATTTTTGCCGACTTCAGTTACGCCGGGATCGAGGGCATCGAGCTGATGCACACAGCGCTCCGACCGGGTGACGCGGTGGCGCGAATCGGTGAACTCTCGCAAAAACACCGGCTACCCGTGATCGGCACTTCGTTTGGCGGCGCGATGTGGGACCGCGCGCAGCACTCGGCTGTGCTCGAGGACGCGGAGAAAGTGATTACGCGGCTAGCCCAGTTGGGCGGGCGCACGCTGGGTGCGACCGTCGGCCAACCGCGCCCGGCGACGCCGACGCTGCGCAAGACGCCGGAGCAGCTCGACGCGCAGGCGGAATGCCTGCGGACGATCATCGCGCTCTGCGCCAAGCATGGCGTCGTGCTCAATCTTCACAACCACGCCTACGAGGTGGAAAACGAACTCCACGACCTAAAGGGCACGTTGGAGCGGATCCCTGACGTGAAGCTCGGGCCCGACCTGAACTGGCTGGTTCGCGGAGGCGTCAACCCGGCCGCATTCATCCGCCAGCACGGCAAGCGGATCGTTTTTCTTCATCTGCGCGACCAGAGCAAAGACGGGAAATGGGTTGAGGCGATCGGCGAGGGCGACACGGATTTTGCCGGCATCGCGGCCGCGTTGAACGATGTCGGATTCGCGGGCGATGCGATCATCGAGCTGGCGCACGAAAAAACTTTCAAGCTGACCCGTCCGCTGCGGGAGAGTGTGAAGTTGAGCCGCGAGTTTGTGCGCACGACCCTCGGCTATTGATCGCGGGCGATGGCGAATGGGTGTCATGACGAACGATCGAGTGAGGAACGAAGCGTTCATGCTGCGGCCATGCCATCTGGCTCGCGTTACGATTGCAGGAGGGGGCAATGCCGGGCGTGTCCGCCAAGGCGGTTTCATCACTCCGGCAACTCCATCGGGCGGGCGAAATCTACTTTCGATAAAGACGCTCCAGCACTTCGTGGTTTGTCGCGGAGATGGCTTGGAGGAGGAGAGGGTAGGGCGCGCCGGCGGGATCGAGGATGCCTTGCTTCCAACTCGGCGGCTCGCCTTCGCGTCTTATGCGGCTGACGAGCTGGCAGTGGTTGTATCCGACCAGGTAGGGTTCGGCGAAGGCGGCGCGGAGGTAGCGGGAATAGTGGGCGGCCGCGGCCTCCTCGTTTTTCAAAGGGCGGCCCATCACGCTGGCCGTGGCGGAGGTGGGAAAATTGGCGACATGATCGACGCTGATGATGGGCCGGCCGGTGCGTTGGTGAAGTTCGCGATACCAGGCGGGGTTGAATTCGCCATCGAGCTGAGTGGCGATGACCGGGAAATATTTCGCTGATTTCTCCACCACGGGCATGAACAAGCGGACGCCGGCGAAACGCTCCCCGAGCACGAGGTGGTGGGGATCGTGGCGGCGGAAGGCCTCGGCGGTGAGGCGATAGGATTGCTCGGCGATCTCAACGGTGAAGGCCAGTTCGGCGGCCTTGAGGTCGGGCGCGTTTCGCGTGCTCTTTTCATACGCGAGCTGGCCGGGTGAGTTGGGCGGGAGTTTGCGAAAGAACGACAGCCAGCTTTCGCCCTGCGATTTCTCCTCGGCGGCGAGGTAGGCGTGATCGCCCCAGAGCGGAAGATCGACGAGGTAGTAGCCGAGGAGGTAGCGGCTCTCCCGGAAGGGCCGGACAAATTCGGCGACGCGTCGGTCCAGATCGGCGGCGAACTCAGGGGCGAACACATCCGTGTATTGCGGGGGAGTGCCGGAGCGAACGCCCGATGTTTGGGTCTGCCTGAACCCGGTGGAGAACGGCAGGCTTTGCCGGAAGTGGACCGGGCTATCGTAGCCCGCATAGTTGAAGCCCCAGTCTCGGATTATTTTCTCCACGTGAACGGCCGCCTGCTTCACCTCGCCGCCGTGCCGTTCTTTGACGAAGTCGTGCTCGGTGGAACTTAGATTGCGATCCGCACCGGTGAAGTAGGTGCCGAGATGATTTACGCCGATGGGAATGTAGGCATGCCCGTCGGGCGTGATGAAGAACCAGCGACCCTGCAACTGCTCGAGGTGAAACCAGCCGGTAGCCTGGCCCTTGATCGAACGCGTGCCGCCGTAGGCGTCGAGGCCGGGGTCCGCAGCGCGGGAGTTGCTGATGAGGAGCGCGAGCGTAAGGGCGATGAAGAATTTTCGGAGAGTGGTCATATTGCCGTGGTGGCGGGCGCGACGTGGGTCAGGGGGTGCCGAAAATTTGATGGATCACATCCTTATTGGTCTGCGTGAGGCGTGTGACGTAGTCCTCGAAGGGCGTGCCATCGGGTCGCAGCAGGCCCTGCTTGTAGCGTTTGAGCTGGTCCTTGTAGATCGTGAGATACTGGCAGCGGAAATAACCGACAAGGTAGGGGCGGGCGAAGGCGTCGCGCAGGAAGCGGTCGTAGCTGACGGCGGCATCCTCGGCGGAGGCGTATTGATGCCAACCGCCGGTCTTGGGGGTTTGTTGATCGAAGAAACCGCACTGGTGATCGACGACGACGATGGGCTTGCCAGTGAGCCGGTGCAGGCGGTCGAACTCGGCCACGTCGAACCACGTCTCGTCCGGGCGCGTGAGTTGGGCGATGGGCGGAAAGAAATGGTCGCCGGGCTGGATGCCGAGCACATCGATGAACTTCGCGGCTTCCTCCAGCACTTCGTCGGGATGGTCGCGCAACTGAAAGCGTTCGCCCATGAGCAGACCATGGGGATGTTCGCGGCGAAAGGGCGTGCTGATCGTCTGGAAATAGTGCCGCGCGATGAGGCGCAGGAACTCGCGGTCGTCGGCGAAGACGGCCGCACGGCCGAGATCGAGCGAGGCGCCGCCCACGGCTTCGAAGGAGGTGAATTTCGCCCCGTAGGCGGCGTTGAGTTTGGCAAGGTCGCCACCATGTCGCTCGCGCAGAAAGGCGGTGTAACGGTCGCGCCCTGGCGCACCGACGGCCAGACCACGCATGAAGGAAACGAAATCGGCGCCTCGCGACTGCCGCGTCAGTTTGAGATCCCAGCTCAGCGAGTCGCTCCACGCCCAGGCCATGGCCATCGGGTTGGCTTTCATTTCGGTGGCCGCTGCGACCGCCTTGGTTTCGGCCTCGGCGGCGAAGGCGGGGGTGAAGACGTCCACGTAAGCCAGCGGCTCACTGTAGAACGAAGCGGACATGAACTTGGTCGTGACGATGTAGGGCATCGTGCGCCGCATTTCCTGCGGTGGAAAAAAGCCCGCGCTGTTGAAGCCCCACGTGCGGATTTGTTTTTCGATTTCTGCATGCACGCGGGGCCAGTCCTTGCCGAAGCGTTGCGCGAGGACCGTGCGGGGATACTCGGCAGCGTTTTTCACCTCGTTGAGATGATTCACGCCGAGCGAGATCATCGCGTGACCCTCGGGCGTCACGAACCACCAGCGATCCCTGATTCTTTCCAATCCAAAGCGGCCGGTCGATTTGGCCGTCATGGATTCCAGTCCGCCGAAGCGGTCGGTTTGCGCGTGGAGTGCGGGAGCAAGGCCGAGGACGACAATGGCCGCGGCGACGAACGGGCGACAGAAAGGGCGGTGACGATTCATGGGAGGAAGGTTCGGATCGGCGCTGCGGAATTATTCGGTGGCGCGGAGTCGGATGTTTTTCCAGCGGACCGAATACGGCCCCTTGCCCTTGGCAACGCCGTGGACTTGCAGGCCGATGAAGCCGGACTTGTCGAGTGAATCGTGAAAGTCCGCGCACGGCACACCGTTGACCCAGGAGCGAATGTGGTCGCCCTGCGCGACGATGCGGTAGTGGTTCCACTCGCCCTCTCGGAACGCCTGCTTTGCCGCCGGCTTGTTCGTCCAGTCATCGTGCCACTTGGTCCAGCGGCCTTCGTCCCAGAAATTGCCGCTGTTGCCGGAGGCCGCCGGGGCAATCTCGCACTGGTAGCCGAAGATCTCGCCGGCCTTGCGGATGCGCTCCTTCTTCGACGGCTGCGGCTCGTCCTTCGCATAGACGTGGCTGCGAATCTGGAAGCCGCTGTTCAGTTCCTTGTCGCACAGCACGTCCGCCTCAAACTCGAAGTTGGCGTAATCCTGCTTCGTGCAGAGGAAGGTGTTGATGCTGCCCTCGACCGTGCTGCCGACGATCATGCCGTCCTTCACTTCGTATTTGGCAGTGCCGCCCTCGGCCGCCCAGCCATCGAGCGACTTGCCGTCGAAGAGTGAGGTCCATTTCTGTTCGTCAGCGGCAAACACGGTCTTTGCAACAGAGGCGGCAGGCTTCCCGGGCGCGGTGGCTTTTGTGTTCGGTGAATCTGCGGCGCTTAGATCGGGCAGCGGAGCCAGCAGCAGGGCGGTGAGGGTAAGGAGGGTGTGTTTCATGATTGGTTCTGCAAGTTAACGCTTGTTGATCCCGCCTCGATCAAACGATGCGTGAGCGGTCGCACACCATCGGGAAGCTGTGGCCATGGGGCGGAGTGTGGATGAGGTCGGTGGACGCGAGGGATGATTGGGTCGGTGTCCGCCGCACGGACCGTGACGGCCGAGACGGTGGCTCGGAAGAGGCTCCAACTGTGTTTCATGCCGGTCTGCGCAGGATTGTTCAACGGGCGGCCGAGGGCGTGGCGGCGACCGACCAAATGCGCAGGTTGTCGAAGTGCGCCTCCATCGTCGGCTCCTTGCCCGTGACGCTCAGGCGTAGGTTGGATTTCGTCGGGTGAGTCAGGCCGGAACTTTTCAAGTAGCCGACCGCTTGATCGTCGATGGTCACGCGCATCGCGTCGCCGGCGATTTCAAGGCCGAGGCGATACCACCGGCCCTGTTCCAATTTGACCGGGATATTCATGGTGGCTTTTTCGGCGAGACGGTCGCCCTCGGCCAATTTCTTCGGGTCGCCGGATTTGCGCAGGACATAGATGTCGTTACGCATGACGCCCTCCTTGTCGTCGAAGAGCGTGATGCGGCTGGGCTGCACCATGATGCGGCTGATGTGGCCGGCGTGAGAGCCTTGGTAGGCGATGTCGTCGCAGGCCACACCGAAGGCGCGCGCGCCGGCGAAACGGAATTTGAGTTCGAGGATGAGATTGCCGTCAGGCAGCGGGAGCGTGGCGGCGAGTGTGCCGCCATGGTCCGCGCGCTCTTGCCGGCCCTTGAGCAGACCGTCGGCGACGGTGAAAGCCGGGATGGAGGACTTCAGCGCCGGACCGAGGCCGGTGCGCTCAAAGTCGTCGGAGAAGACAAGTTTGTGTTTCGTGCCGAGCGGTTGCGCGGGAATGTCCGCGGCGGAGGCGAATGCGACGCAGGAGAGGATCGCGAGGGCGAGGAGACGGAGGTGAGTTTGCATGAGGAAATTGATTGAGCGGGACGATTTGGAGTTTCGCATTTAACGCCGGACTTCCCACGTGTGCCGTCCCGTTTCCGCGGGCACAGGGATTTTCATTCGTTCCTTGAAAAAGTCCGCCGTTAGCGGAGCCGTGAGTTTGCCGTCGACGGCGATTCCGGCCGGTCCGGGACGGTTCAGCGCATGGCGGAAATTGTCCGAGAGATGGAGTTCCCAACTGGAATCGCGGGTTTGGAAATGCCGGCAAAATTCCGGGGCATAGTTAAACTCGATCCGACCGTCCGCGCCGCCCCGCACCTCCGCGAAGAGATAGGCGATGATTTCGTTGATCGTCGTGAAGCGGAACTCCGGGCCAAACTCGGCGAGACGCTTCCGCACGTAGTCGTGATCGCGGGAGACGTCGATGTCGTGCGAGTGGAGGAGCAGGAAGCAAAGCATCAGGGTAACGGGGACGGGGACCTGCGAGTGCCGGCGGCAGCGCGAAGGAGGTCGATTGTCGCAGGAGCGGGCAGACGATTCAACCCACGGAAACACGTGGGCTGGGAGCGGCGGAGGCACGTTTGCATTGCCGTGAAACGCGACGGCACCAAGGTCGGGCGGATGAACACGATATCCTCGGGCGCGGTGATCGGCGTGGCAGCGTTGCACCTGTATTTCCTGGTGCTGGAGATGTTTTTCTGGACGAAGCCGCTGGGACGTCGGACGTTTGGTCTCACCGCGGAATTTGCGCAGGCCACGAAGACGCTCGCGGCGAATCAAGGGCTCTACAACGGATTCCTCGCCGCCGGGCTGGCGTGGGGCGTTTACGCGGGGCCGACGGAGGGCTATCCGGTGAAGCTGTTCTTTTTGAGCTGCGTGATCGTCGCGGGGATTTTCGGCGCGGCGACGGCGAATCGGAAAATCTTGTGGGTGCAGGCGGTGCCGGGCGCAATCGCGCTGGCCCTGGCGTGCGCGAGCAGGTGATAAGGCGAACTCAGGCTCGGGACGTCGCGAATCCTGCGGAGCATGAGTCCGTGCGGTGCGGTCGTTCGGTCGGGACCTTGCCGAGGATGGACATGGAGCGCTGATCCTTCTTCGTTGTCGCGATGTCCGAAATCACTTTCCCTGCCGCGCTCTTCGATCGTCTCGGCGGTCGGCCACGTTTGTTGTATTTGCTGCGGCACTTCTACGCCGACGTGCGACAGCACGGGGAGATCGGCCCAATCTTCGCGGCGCGTATCACCGACTGGCCGGCCCATCTCGAAAAGATCGCCGACTTTTGGTCCGGAGCCACGGGCGGTCCGGCGCGCTACAGCGGTCCGATGTCGTTCAAGCACCTCAGCCTCGGGCTGGAAGAGCGGCACTTTGCCGCGTGGCTCGATTTGTGGCAGCGCCACTGCCGCGCGCATTTGCCGCCGGACGAAGCGCAGCAATTGATCGCGCTGGCCGAATTGATCGGCGTGCGCCTGCGCCAAATCGTGGCGCGGCCCACTGCGCCCGGACCGTGAACGATTCGTGTTCTCCCGCGCGGTGAACGTGCAATTCGCGCGACGTCACGAGGGCGCTTCACTCCGCGACGAACGAGCGCGGAAGATACCCTCCGTTTGCCTCGGTCAGAGCGTCAACGCACCGGGGCGCCGGATCGGCCTCAGCCTATCTTCCGGGGGAAGAGCGGACGCAGATAGTCGAGATCGTAGCGAATGCTTTTCTCGACGCCGAGCGGGGTCTTCGTGCCCTCGATGCCAACCCAGCCGCGATAGTTGATCGCATCGAGGGCGGCGCGCACGGCCGGGAAATCCATCGAACCCTTGCCGTAGAGATCATCGTAATCCTTGAGATGAACCTCGCAGATGCGCTCGCGACCCAGTTGACGGATCGCAGCGCCGACGTCTTCGCCGACTTTCTGCATGTTGCCGACATCGTAGTAGACCTGCACCGCCGGCGACTTCACCGTGTCCATGATGTGCTCCAACTCCGGCACTTGCAGCCACGACTCGATGCCGAAGATCACGCCCGCCTCCTCGGCCCGCAGCGCCAGACGGCGCAACCGGCGGATGACCTCCTCCAAACCGGCCGGATCACCGATCAGATCGCCCTTGTTGAAAAAGGGCAGCAGCACGACGCGAAGTTTCATCCGCCGCAATACGGCGATGCTGTCGAGCACCCACTGTTCCCCTTCGGCGGAGTTCTTGTAGGGTGTGCGGTTGACGGCGCCCAAAGCGAGCGAGCTGATCGTCACCCCATGGCGCGCCGCTGACGCCATGAGTTCATCCTGCTTCGCTTCGGCGAAGAGCGGGGGACGGCCACCACCCTCCGGTGGCCAGCCGAAGTCAACTTGGACGCCGTCGAGTCCGATCCGGGCCGCCAACTCATAGGCGGCCGGATCGCACCGCCTGTCCAGCGTCCAATCGGGGGCGAAAATGCGAAAACCGTTCGTGGCGGCAGTGGATGCAGGGCTGGCGCCCGGCAACCGCGTGAAGGCGGTAGCGGCGAGCGTTGCGAGGGAGGTTCCGAGGAAGGTGCGGCGGTTCGTCAGATGCATGGTGGGAGCGGGTGGCAGGGTTCAGGCGTGGAGACCAGAAAGGTCGGCTTCCATGCGCTCCTTCGAGCGGATGACTTCGTCCCAGGTCGTGGTGCGCCCGTTTCGCGCGGCGGTCCGACCTAGGATCGCGATCAGGTTGCTGTTCACACTCGATTCCAGCGTCACGTTTGCCGCGTCCTTGATATGAACCATGGAATGGAAGGATTTGATATTAGTTCCCGGCCCAAATTTGCCGAGGCTATCGGTCTTGCCGCCGCGATAAAATGAATCCACGCCGCCGCGAATCAGGACTTCGCCGCCGTAGGCCGTCGAGAGCACGCCGTTGGTGCCGAACATTCGGTTGAGAAAGCCACCCGGGGTGCCATGCATTTTCCACTGCCGCGAGCTGAACGTGATCCCGACGTTGTTGGGATACTCGAAGAGCAGTTGGAAATGATTCCAGGTGTCGCCGAACTCGCGGCGGCCTTTGAGTCCGCCGGTGCCAGTGCAACGCAGAGGCGGCATTTCCTTCATCGCCCAGCTCATCACGTCGATGACGTGGATGTTTTGCTCGATAACCATCTCGCCGGAGAGCGCGCGGTCCCAGAGCCAGTTGCGCAAGTGCGCCTCGGGCGTGCCTGAAGTCGCTTTTTGCGGCGGCCCATCCACATGGTTGGTGGCCTCGCCGAAGCACATTTCACCCAACGCGCCGGCATGCACGCGCCGGATCGCCTCAATAAACAAATCGTTGGCGCGGGTCTGAAAATCGACGAGAAACACGAGCCCTTTCTTGCGCGCCAGTTCGCCAGTTGCCTGGATCGACTGGCAACCGGGCACATCGACGGCCACCGGTTTGGCAAGATAAACGTGCAGGCCGGCTGCGACCGCCGCCCGCGCCTGCGGAGGATGGAAATAGGGCGGGCTGATGATCGCGACAGCGTCGAGTCCGCCGGCGGCGATCATCTTCTCGGCGCATTGCAAGCCGGTGAAGGTCCGCTTGGGCGTCAGTTGGAGTTTCTCCACCGTGGTCTTGATCTGATCCTCAAAATAATCCGCGAGCGCGACGATCTCGTAGCCGCCGTGCTCCTTGAAGAGCGGGCCGATGATCATCTGGCTGCGGTCGCCGCAGCCGATCAAACCGAGGCGAATGCGACTGTTGGCGACGGAGCCTTGGGCGATGGCGCGACTGATTGTGGAGGCGGCTGCCAGCCCAAGGCCAGTGTGGGCGATGAAGCGACGGCGAGAGATACTGGATCCGATGGGTGTATTCATGATGTTTTTTTGGGATATCTCTGTTGGTTGGATTGATGAAAATTGGATCAGGGCAGCCGGAGTCCGATGTCCTTGAACCAGACATCGACGTCTTTTCCCCCGTGCAACTGCAGGGCGAAGCGCCCTTTCCTGCGCCCGGGATCGTCGGCCAGCTCGGCGGAAATCTTCCTATTCACCCGCACGACGATGTGCCCGCCGCGGGCGGTGACGGTCATCTCGTTCCACTCGCCGGGCCTGAACCAAGTCGCGACTTGCGCCGGTGTCGGCTGCGCCACCCACTTGCGGCCGTGGGTTTCGTAGAGGCCGCCGACATCCTTGGTCGCGTCGATCTCGGCTTGAAATCCCGTGACGCCGCTCGGGCCGGTTTCCTCACTGCGAAAATAGAGGCCGCTGTTGCCCTTGATCGATTTGAATTTCAGGCGGAGCGTGAAGTCGCCGTAGATTTGGTCGGAGACGAGATGGCCGTAGTCCTTTTCAGCGGCCACATTTACGCCGTGAATCGCGCCGTTTTCGATCGTCCAGACGCCTTTGCCGATCAGGTGCCAGCCGGCGAAGGAATGGCCGTCCCAAAGCGGCCGCCAGGAATCGGCCGCCACGAGTGATAGCTGGCTGAGGAGCCAGACGCAGAGGAAATGCAGGGTTGTTTTCATAGATTGGTAGATTGGGGGCTGGCATCAATGGACCGGCCGGCCATCCGGTGCGACGGGCGGGCGCGGTTGATCAGGGCGGAGTGGAAACATTTTTTCCATCACCTCGGTCCAGTAGGCGATGACGGCGGGGGATTCGGGCGTCCGGCCCTGGTCGCCGGTTTCCTCGATCCAGTTCTCCAGAGTGGCGCGCATCTCGCGGAGGGTGCGCTGGTGCTCCGAAGAAGAGGAGGTGGCGAGATTGTGGATCTCGTAGGGGTCGGCCACGAGGTCGTAGAGTTCCTCATCGGGCAGGCGCGGGGCCATGAGGGCCAGCGGCGGGCCGTTGAGCTTGCCTTCGGCGTGCAGCTTTTTCAGCAGCGGCACCACCGGATAAACCGCCTCTTTGTAGCGATGAATCGCCATGAACGGAATTTCGGGCAGGAAATTGCGAATGTAGCGGTAACGATGGCCGCGCACGGCGCGGATGCGCTGCACGGCTTCGTCGTGCCGGTCGCGGGCGCTGAAAACGACCGTGCGTTCCGGATCGGCCTGCGCGCCGAGGAACACGCGGCTCTGCATGCCGACCGGCTTCGGCACCCCGGCGGCGGCCAACGTCGTGGCCGTCAAGTCCAACAAACTGATCAGTTGCTCGCTCGTCGTCCCGGCGTGGTATTGCGGGGGAGCGGGAAAATTTTTCGGCCAGCGGACGATGAGCGGCACGCGGTCGCCGCTGTCGTAACACCAGCCGAGGCCGCGATGTTCGAGCCGGCCGTTGTCCGCGAAAAAAATGACCACCGTGTCGTCCGCCAGGCCGTCGCGTTCGAGCCGGGCGAGGATCTCGCCTACCCGCGTGTCCATGCCGCCCACGGCATCGAGGTAGCCGGCCCAGTCCTCGCGGGTGATGGGGTCGTCCGGGTAGTAAGGCGGGACTGTGACTTTGGCGGGGTCCGTTATTTCCGGGTGCGTCTGGCCGAACCATGGGTTTCTCTTCGATCCAACCCAGCCCTTGCCTCCCCCGCGTTCGACCGTCGGCAGATTGACCTGGGCGAAAAACGGCTGGTGGGCCGTCAACGCCGTCCACTCGGTCGCCTGAAACAAGCGGACGGAGTTGTTGAAATTGTGCATCACGCTTTCGCGTTGCGGATTGGCCGGCGGCGTTTCCCGCGGACGCAGCACCTCCCCCTCCACCTCGAAATTCAAATCCGTCTTGCCCGTGCCCACGGGTCTGCCCGCGAGGGTCGTGACATTGGCGGTAAAGTATCCGGCCTCGCGCAGTCGATGCGGGAGCGGGCGCACGCCCGCCGGCAGCAGGAAATGATCGTCCAACCCGGGCGAACGGTGGCCGCGATGGTTGTGCGCGCCGATCGTCGTCTGATACATGCCCGTCATGAAGGAGGATCGGCTCGCCGAACATATCGGCGCCGTATCGAACGCCAGCCGATAGCGCATTCCCTGCCCGGCCAGCCGATCGAGGTGGGGCGTCCGCACGAGCGGATAACCATAGCAGCCCAGATCCGGCCCCATGTTCTCGGCGACGATCCAGAGGATGTTGGGCTTCCTCACTGCGGGGGCGGGGAGGGTGGCGGCCCATGCGCTTGTCGTCGCGCAGACAACCTGAATCGCGCACAGCATAGTGGCGGGGAAGAAACGTGGCTTCATTTGGCTTCGAAGATGGTTTGGGTTGGACCTGTGCTGCACTCAGGCTCGTGACGGAACTGCGGTGCGTCCCTTGGATGGTCAGAAACTGAACGTGTTGGTGAGATACCAGCGGCGCTCGGGGGCGAGGCGGACGGTGGAGGGGTCGCCCCACGGCTGCACGCCGATGGCAATCGTCTTGGTGCCGCCGAAGAGGTTGCGGGCGTTGAGCTGCATTTTCCAATTAATGCGGTTTTGCCAGAGTTTGCGCTCGTAGCTCACCCACGCGTCGAAATTGGTCTCGGCCGGAGCGTAGAACGGATGCGCGAGGTCGAGCGTCACGCTCTGGTTGGGATTGCGCGTCGTCGGGTAGCCGATGCCGAGCTTGTCCTGCCAGCGCACGGCGGCGCCGAGGCCGAAGCCCTTCAGTTTGTCACCGAAAGGAGAGTCCTGGCGGAAGGTGTAGTTGGTGACGAGGTTCGCGCGCCATTTGCGCTGCTCAGCGGAGGCGGAGCCCTCGGTGGCGATGGCGGTGGCAAAGGGCACGAGCACGTTGGCGTCGAGCCAGTCACCGTAGGTCAGGACGCCGGTCAATGGGTCGCCCGGCAGCCAACCCACGGGATAGGCGTTTCGCGCCCGGTCCCGCAATTGATTCCAAGTCGGCGTCATCAGGCCGATCAGCTTTTTCAGGAAGGGCAAGCTGTTGGTCTGAATCGACTCCTGCTTGGCGACATTCATCAGGATGCGCCAATTGCGCGTGGGGTTGTAGACGATTTCGATCTCGGTGCCCTTGGCGGTGAAGTCTGTCGTATCGCCGGCGCCGCTCAGGTTATTGAGGCGGCCGGCGGCGGCGAGGTTCGGGGCGGTGCCGAGGATACCCCAGCCATAGAGTTGGCGGAAGTTGGCGGGCAGCGGGCTGAAGAGCGTCGCGATGTCGGCATTGCGCATCGCAACGAGCTGCGGATTGACGTTGCCCTCCACGCCCCAGAAGTCGGCGATCTGGAGAATGCCGTTGTTGATGGTGGTCCCGTAAACGCCGGGCGTGAAGCTCTGCCCCTGCACGTCCGTCTGGAACCAGTTTACCCGGAGACTGAGTTTGTCGTGGAAACCGGAGATGCTGAAACCATATTCCCTGGTTTTGCCGCTGGGAGAAGCGAGCGGTTGATTAAACCCGTCGACGCGGCCACCAGACGGGGTGAAATTTGCGGACTCGTTGTAGAAGACGCTGAGATCGGTGCCCTCGGGCAGCTTGATCAATTTTTTCGGCCAGCGGA
>JAUYAK010000077.1 GCA_030693515.1 Opitutaceae bacterium | reverse complement strand
ACGAAAGCAGCTCAAGGCTGTTC
Organism: Opitutaceae bacterium; assembly: GCA_030693515.1. Taxonomy (GTDB): domain Bacteria; phylum Verrucomicrobiota; class Verrucomicrobiia; order Opitutales; family Opitutaceae; genus ER46. The sequence goes on along the minus strand of JAUYAK010000077.1, from coordinate 46,384 downwards.
CTCGAAGCCGTCCGATAATCCCGATATCGCAGACACCCCGAGTGCCGTGGTCTACTCGAAAGCTCTTTCGCGCCTCTCGATCATGTCGGAGTTATCGGCATGTCGGGATAAAGCGCTTAACTCCGATATCGGAGTTAGGCTCCATCGAGAACTTCACCTATCAGCGCACGCTGCCCGGCGGCGATCCGGCGACCGGCTTCACGCTCGTGACCTTCGTGAACGGCAACAAGGGCCGCATCCGCGGGCTTGAACTCGCGTGGCAGCAGCAGCTGCGCGCGCTGCCCGCGCCGTTCAACGGCCTTGGCTTCATGGCCAACTACACGCGCAGCGACAGCGAGGCCACCTATCCGACGCGGCCCGGCGAGAAGCTCGACTTCATCGGCCAGTCGAAGGAGATCGGCAATGTCGCGCTCACGTTCGAGCGCGGCGGATTCTTTATCCGCGCCGCGCTCAATTTCCGCACCCCGCGCCTGCGCGAAGACGAGCCGCTCGGCGCCGACGCCGCGAGCGACCGCTGGGTCGACGACTTCAAGCAGTTCGATGTGACCGCCGCCTACCGCCTGAACCGGAATTGGGAGCTGTTCGCCGAGGGGCTCAACCTCACCAGCGAGCCCTTCCGCGTCTATTTCGGCAAGAACGGCACCCGCCTCACCCAACTCGAGGAATACGGCTGGAGCGCGAACTTCGGCGTGCGCTGGAAGCTGTAATCACCGCAACGCGTCGCATCACCCAGGCGGGCTTCGGCCCGCCTTTTTCGTTCATTCCTGCAACCACTCCAGCTCGTCGGCGATGGCGCGATCGCTCCGGCAGCGGGGCATCTTGCTCTGGCCACCCCACTTTCCCCGCTCGCGCAGCCAGCGCTCGAAGGTGCCCGGCGCGACCAGGCGCACGAGGGGCAATTCGAGTCCGCCGCCTTTGCGCTTGGCCTCGTAGTCGTCGTTGCTCCGCTGGAGGTGCGCGTCGAGCGCCGCCGCCAGCGCCGCCCGATCGAGGCGGCGCCGCGGCGCGCATTTGAGCTCAATCGACCATTCGTGCCGGCCGCGTTTCTCGCCCGCCCGCGCGTCGATGAAGCGCGGCGCGACGTGGAAATTGGCCACCGTCAGGTCGTGCGCGGCGACGACGGCGGCAAGCGCATCGGTGAGTTCCTTTTCGATCACATGCTCGCCAAATGCGCTCAGCTGCAGCCGCGTCCGGCCCGCATACACGAGCCGCGCCGGCGCAGTGGAGACAAACCGCACCACGTCGCCAATCACGTAGCGGCACAGGCCGGCGGGCGTCGTCATCAGGAGAACGTAATCTACGCCCGGCCGGACGCCCTCGAGCGGCACGGCCTCGCCGCCCAGCTCGGAGATCCGGGCTTCGTCGTAACGCGCGAGCGGGAGAAATTCGTAGAAGATCCCCGCGTCCGCCATGAGCCGCAACCCGGCGGCGGGCTCATCGTCCTGTGCCGCGATGAAGCCCTCGGAGGCGGGATAGACCTCTTGGAAATTCACCCCCTCGCCGACCGCCGCGCGGAGCTCGGCCGCAAACGGCCCGAGTGGGACGCCGCCGTGCACGAGGCACTCCAGCCGCGGCCAAATCGCGCGCAGCGGCTTCTTCCCGGTGTGCGCGGCCATTTCCTCCGCCAGCACGAGCAGCCAGCTCGGGATGCCGGCGACGAGCGTGAGGTCGCGCGCCGCCGTCCGTGCCGCGATGGCGCGGAGCTTCGCCGGCCAGTCGCCGATCTGCGCGATGGCGCGGCCGGGCTCGTAGAGGTGCCGCTCGACCCACCCCGGCAAGTTCAGCGCCGTGATGCCGCTCAAATCGCCGCCCCAAGCGCGAAAAGGCCGCGCCTCCTCGATGGGCGCGAGCGTGGTCGATCCGCCGAGGAAAAGATGCCGGCCGCGAAACACCCGCGCGCTGCCCGTGCGCCGCGCGTAGAAGCACAGCGAGTCGAGGCCCGTGCGCCGGAAATGCCCCAGCATCTCGCGCGTGATCGGCAGGTATTTCGTGCGGCCCGCGGTCGTGCCCGACGACACCGCGTAATGCGTGCAGCGTCCCGGCCAGAGCACGTCGGCCTCGCCGCGCTTCATCCGCTCGATCCACGGCGTGAAAGCCTCGTAGGCGCGCGGCGCGACCCGCGCCTGAAACTCCGGATAGGACAGGGTCCGCCCGATGCCCGTTTCGCGGCCAAACGCGGTCGCGGCAAATCTCGCCATCAACGCGCGGCGCGTTCTCTCCTGCGCCTCCCGCGCGTCGTCCTCTGCGCGGAAACGCCGCGCCACCCGCGCGGTCTGCACCGCGGCGCCGAGCGCGACCGCCCGTTGCAGCCACGATGGGCGCGGGGAAACTGGAGCCATGGCGGCGGCGCTCATGCAGCGAGCGGCAGGGCCGTGCGCAGCCGCCCATAGAACGCCTGCAACGGCGGCAGAAACTCGAAGACATGGAAGATGAGCGAGGCGTGCTGCACCGGCGCGTCGCCCGCGCGCGCCGCCACCTCGCGCACGATCCCCTGCGGGAAATACGCCCGATGCCCGTGCTTGAAGGCAAAGATCGAGGGCGCGCGGGCATCGAGCACGTCATCCTCCCGCTCGGCGAAGAGGACAAGCACGGGCGCGGTCGTGAGCGGCAGCAGCGCGGGCAGGAAGTAGTCGGTCGGCGCCTGCATCTGCACCAGCGCCTGCACCCGCTCGCGCGCCCCGCGCGCCGTGATCGATCGGATCGCACTGCCGACGCTGCTTCGCAGTCGCTCCAGCTCCGGCATGGTCATGAGCCGGCGGAGCGCCGCCTTGTTCTGGGCCCCGGCCTCGAACATCCGCACGAACACCGTGCGCGACTTCTCGACCGCGCCCTCGCCCGCCGGCGCGATGGGATTCAGGTAGGGCTTGAGCGCGCGCCCGAGCAGCGTCGAGGGTTTCGCCGCGCCGGGCGCCACCACATCCGCCACGCACGCGACCGGGCTCACAATCACGACGCCGGCGATCGCCGGTGTGGCGCCGGCGACCCGCTGGCGGCGGAGCCATTCGAGCAGAAGCCCCGCGCCGAAGCTCACGCCAAAAATCACCGGCCGCTGACCTTGGGCGGCGAGCCCGGCCACTAGATCGTCGAGTTGCGCGCACAGCAGATCGAGCGAGAACCCATCGCGCGGATAAACCATCGCGTAAAGATCGCCGGCTTGGAGGAAGAACCGCCGCAGCAAAAACACCTGCTCCGCGGAATCCGGCACGAAACCGCCGAGCACAATCGTCGGCACGCGCCCGCGGCCGGTCTCGCGCAGCACCGTGGCACGCTGCCCTGCCGAGACCAAGCCCCGCGCCATCAGCTCGTGCTCGGCGCGCGGCAAAGCGGGCACATAGGTCGCGGCGCAGGGCGGACGAAAGCGCTCCTGGGTGGTGCGGACAAACGTGTGCAGCGGGCGCAACGGTGTCGCGTGCAGCATGGCATACCAAGACAAGGCGGGGGCGAGGCTGAGAGCGGGCATCGGCAACCGAGGCCATGCGGCCGCGGCGATTTCACAATCCCGCATCGGGCGTGTCACCGGAACTTTGCCGGGCCGGAACCTGTTTGTCATTCTGGGTAGCGGCGCGCGTCCCAGCCCGCCGAGGTTTGGCGGACGCCCTGAAACGGCGGGCCGGGACGCCCCCCGCTGCGAAATTCAGGCCTCCACCAGCACGACCGCGGGTTCCATTTCCACGGGTTCGCCGTCCTCCATCGGATGTTCGCGCAGGAACTGCGTGAACTCGACGAGCTCAAGGCGCCCATCCCAATGCTCGACGATCGCAGTCAGCGATTCGACCCAGTCGCCCGAGTTCAGGTAGTGGATGTCGCCGATCATCTTATCGGCCGGGGTGTGGATGTGGCCGCACATCACGCCCGTGCAGCCGCGCTCGCGGGCGAGCCGCGCGATGTGGTCCTCGAAATTTGAGATGTGGCTGACCGCCTCCTTCACGCGCGCCTTGATCGCGCGGCTGAGCGACCAGTATTCAAGGCCGCGCCAGGCGCGCCAGGCGTTGTAGGCGCGGTTGATGTTGAGGAGCGCGCGGTAGCCCCAGTCGCCGAGGTGCGAGAGGAAGACGAAGTTCTTCGTCACGGTGTCGAAGATGTCGCCATGCAGCACGAGGTAGCGGCCGCGCGGGGTCTCGTGGACATAGTCCTCGACGATGCGCAGGTTCTCGAAGGCCAGTGGCAGGAAGGTGGCGAGGATATCGTCGTGGTTGCCGCGCAGGTAGATTACCTCGGTGTCGCGCTTCTCCAGTTTCTTGAGGACGATGCGGACAAAGCGCGTGTGCGCCTTGGTCCAGCTGCCGCCCCGGCGGAGCTGCCAGCCGTCGATGATGTCGCCGTTGAGGATCAGCCGGGCACAGCGCGTCTCGCGGAGAAAATGGTTCACCTCGCGGACCTTGGAGTCGGACGTGCCGAGGTGGACGTCCGAGAGGATGATGGTGCGGACGTTGAGCTTCATGGGAACTGGAGCGCAAACCGTGCCCGCGGTGAGACGCACGCCGGCGCGACCGCAGTCGACGCCACTGGGATCACCATGCGCAGGCTCCGGGGGCGCACGACGACTTCGACGCGCGCGCCGGCTTCATGCGTCTCGCCGTCGGTGTGGATCAAGCCGGGCGCCACCCGGTCGATCACGAAGCGCGGGCCGGTAAAGCGCGTCACCAGCGGACTGCGGTCGAGGTTGCCGAGGAAAAGCCGCGGCACGAGCGCCGCCACGCCGGCCCAGCTCCCCGCGCTGATCGCCACGAGATCGAGGCGGCCGTCGTCGACGCGCGCGCCGGGCGCGATGCGGGCGTGATTGCCGTAGTGGTCGGAATTGGCGACGGCCACGAGGAGCACATCGATGGACTCCGTGCGCGCGCCGCTGCTGATCGTGCAGCGTTGCGGACGCAGCGAACGCAGCGCGGTGAGCGCGACCCGCGCGTAGGCGGGCAGGCCACGGCGCACGAGCCGGTTGAAGCGCCAGCTCACGTCGGCATCAAGGCCGAGGCCCATCGCGTTGAAGAACGGCTTGCCGTTGGCCAGACCCGTGTCCACCGCGACCACACGGCCGCCCACGCCCGTCGCGAGCTGCAGGGCCGCAAGCGGCGCGCGCGGCAGCCCGAGATGCAGCGCGAGGCCGTTGCCCGAGCCGCACGGCACCAGCGCCAGCGCGGCCGGCGTGTCGAGCAGACCTTGGGCGACTTCGTTCATGGTGCCATCGCCGCCGACGGCGACGATCACCTCGCTTCCCGCGATCGCGGCCTCGCGCGCCAGTGCGGTCGCGTGGCCCGGGCCCTCGGTCATCGTGAATTCGGCGTCGAGCGAGCGGGCCGCGATAAAAGCGCGGATCGCCTCGGCCAGCGCTGGCCGGCGGCGATTGCGGCCGGAGCAGGGGTTGAAGATGAAACGGGTCTTCATGCGGAAGCGGGGGCCGCGCGCAGCGGCAGGGGCACGGGCTCGGTCGCGCTGCGGGCGGCGGCGTGGGCCGCGATGGCCGTGGAAATTTCGTGCGCCGCCTCGGGCCGGGAGAGCGGTTCAAGCGCGGCGCGCCACTGCGCCCACACCCGGCCGTGATCGCGGAAGGCGCGCGCCAGCTCCACGAGCACTGCGCCAGGCGTCTCCGCGAGCGCGCCGATGCCATGTCGCCGGAGCAGCTCGTAGTTGCCCTCCTCCTGCCCCGGCACGATCTGGTTCACGATCATCGGGCAGCGCGCGGCAAGCGCCTCCTGCGTCGTGGCCCCGCCGGCTTTGCTGATGACGACGTGGTGCGTCATCAGCAGCCGGGGAATCTCGTTCGTCCAGCCGAGGATCGCGGTCGGGTGCGGGCGCCGCGCTGCGAGCGCCGCGAGTTCGGCGTGGAGTTTTTCGTCGCGCCCGACGGTGCAGGTGAGTTCCCACGTTGTCTCGGCGATGAGCCGGCGCGCCGTGTCGGCGGCGCCACGCGTGCCAGAGTTGATGATGTAGAGCACGCGCGGGGTGGCGCCGGCGCCGAGGTCAGACGGCGCGAGGCAACCGGCGTGTTCGCGGAAGAACGGATTAACCGGAAACCCCGCGACATGCAGGCGGCGCGCATCGACACCCGCGGCCCGCATCACCGCCGCGGAATCTTCGTTGGGCACAAACCAACCCGCCGCCCCGGCCCGCCACCAGAGTGAATTGATGCTGATCGAATCGGTGACGACACTGAAGCACGGCACATCGACGCGGCCGGCGCGTGCGAGCTTGGCCAGCATGAAGCCATAGGCCGGATAGGTCGCGCAGATCGCGTCGGGGCGGCGCTGCCCGATGAGACGGGCGAGCACGCGCGTCTCGGTTCGCAGCAGGCCCATGAGCCGCGGCGCGAGCGGCGAGCGATTGAGCCAGGCGTAGGCCACGCTCCAGAGACGGGGCGCACGATTGATCAAGCCGAGATAGCTGCGGCGCACGAGCTCGTTGAGCCGCGGCGCGGCCAGGGCAAAGACATCGGCGACCTCCGCCGTGCCGGCGCCATGCAGCGCCTCGTGCGCGGCCGCGAGCGCGCGCGCGGCGGCGTTGTGCCCTTCGCCAAATCCGGCCGTGAGGATGAGGACGCGCGGTTTCATGCGATCACCGGCTCAGGGCGGACCACGCCCTCGCCGGCCACAGCCGCGAGGTCGGCCTCGAAGCGCGCGATGACCGTCTCCCACGACTGCGACTCGACCGCGAGACGCGCCGCACCGCGCAGCTGCGCCCGCAGCAAATCGTCGGTCACGAGCAGCACCGCCGCCTCGACCAGCGCCTCCGGCGCAGCGCACGGAACGGCGAGGCCGTTTTTCCCGTGGACGACAAACTGCCGCGCGGCCGCATAGTCGAAGCCCGCCACGGCTAGCCCGCTCGCCATCGCCTCGGTCAGCACGTTGCCGAAGGTCTCCGTGAGGCTGGCGTGGATGTAGATGTCCGCCGAGGCGTAATGGCGCGCGAGCTCGGCGCGGGGGACGAAGCCGGGGAATACGAAATCGCGATGCTCGCGTTGCAGCCGCGCGCGCAGCGGGCCGTCGCCGACGAGCACGAAGCGGCAGCGCGGATTGGCCGCGCGCATCGCCGCAAAGGCGCGCACGAGCAGCCCGTAGTTTTTCTCCGCCGCCATCCGGCCCGCGTGGATCACCACGGGATCGTTGGTGTCGGCGCCCCATTTGAGCCGCAGCGTCCCGGCCCGGCGCGCCGGGTGAAATTGCCAGGTGTCCACGCCACGCGAGAGCAGCGCGGTTTCGCGGAAGCCGAGCGCGGCCAGCTCGTGGCACAGCTCGACCGTCGGAGCAAAGGTGCGGCGCGTCCGGTTGTGCACATGCCGCAGCCACGCGAGCACGGACCGGTGGAAGAGCCCGAACCCGTAGTGCCGCGTATAGGCATGGAAGTTGGTGTGGAAGCTCGACGTGACCGGAATCCCCATCGCGCGCGCCGCGCTCACCGCCGAGGCGCCGAGCGGCCCCTCCGTCGCCACATGCACGAGGTCCGGCCGCTCCTCCGTCCACATCCGTCGCAGCGCACGGCCGGCAGGCAGGCCCATCCGCAGCATCGGGTAGCGCGGAATCGGAAAGCCCGGCATCGGAACTTCCGCAAATTCCGGGTGCGGATCGCCCGCCGGCAGGTCGTCGCGCCGCGGGCGGTAGACGCTCACCGTGTGGCCGCGCCGCCCGAGTTCCCGCGCGATCATGCCGAAGGTCATCGCCACGCCGTTGATCTCGGGCGGGAAAGTTTCGGTGACGAGGGCGAGTTTCACGGGGTGCGTCGGCGCGTGGTGCGGTGTTTACCTTGCCGCCCATTGAAACCGACCCGGGTGGCGAACCCATGGCGCCGCGGTTACAATCGCGCGAACTTCGCTTCCCGGCTATGGATTGGAATGTCACCGGATCGTCGCTACACCTTCGCCGGCCCGACATATGCGGCGCGCAGTATGTTGCCTTTCGCCATGCAACTCAACCGCTCCCTCCCTCGCCTGCTCCTCGCTGTCCTCGCGCTGCTACCCGTCGCGCTGTTTGCCCAAGCTACCGGCTCCGTCGCCGGCCGCGTCTCCGACGCCGCCACCGGCCGTTCGCTCCAAGGCGCCGTCGTCCGCGTCCTCGGCACGTCCGCCACGGCCTACACCAACGCGGACGGCCGCTTCGTGCTCTCCGCCCTTCCCGCGGGTCCGCAGCGGATCGAGGTCGACTACGTCGGCCTCGATTCCTCGATCCGCGAATTCGTCGTCGTCGCCGGCTCCACCGCTTCCCTCGACGCGGTGCTCGAGAGCAAGACGCTGAAGATGGAGGCCTTCACCGTCGCCGAATCCGTCCGCGGCCAGGCTCTCGCCATCAACCAGCAGAAGACCGCCAGCGGCCTCGTGAACATCGTGTCCGAGGAGACCTTCAACACCAACCTCGGCGGCAACATCGGCTTCACGCTCCAGCAGCTCCCCGGCCTCAGCGTCAACGAGGGCGAGGATGGCGAGCCTTCCGGCGTCAACATCCGCGGCCTCGAGGCGAAATACAATTCCGTGCAGGTCGATGGCAACCGCATGCCCTCGTCCGGCAATTCCCGCGCCTTCTCCGTCGGCCAGCTCAACGCCGACGCCGTCGCCAACATCGAGGTCGTCAAGGCCGCCACCCCGGACCGCGACGGCGACGCCCTCGGCGGCATCATCAATGTGATCTCGCGCTCCGCCTTCCAGCGCGAGGGCCGCACGGTCGAGTTCGCCGTCGGCGGGCTCTACTACGACAAGCGCGAGAAGTGGAACTACAACGCCTCGCTCAACTACCTCGACATCTTCTCCGTCGCCGGCGGCACGAAGAACCTCGGCCTCGGCGTCAACGTCGCGTGGGCCGAGACTTCCCGCGACTACGACAACCTCGACAAGGACTACGCCGTCCTCCGCCCCGATTTCGAGCCCGCGCTCCGTCTCACCGCGCCGCTCTATTTCCACACCAACGCCGCCCCGCAGACCAACTACCGCGAGACCACCTCCGAGAGCATCAACGTCGCGCTCGACTACCGCGTCGGCCCCGCCACCTCCCTCTATCTCCGGCCCTTCTACCGCCACAACGACGTCTTCGGCGAGAAGCCCCGCGCCCGCTACTACGTGAACGCGAATCACAACTTCAACTCGGCCACCGGCACCAAGAGCATCGCCGAGGCCACCTACAACACCGGCCGCAGCCTCGCCACGACGCTCACCGAGCTCCGCTACCAAAACGATCTCAGCGTCTCCGACAACGACGTCTACGGCGCTTCCTTCGGCGGCCGCCACGAGGTCGACCGCACCACGGTCTCCTTCGATCTCTTCCGCTCCAACAACGACTCCAATCGCGACAAGTCCCTCGCCTACGTCGTCCGCAACCAAGGCTACCAGTTCGGCTACGACCAGACCATCCGCTGGAATCCCGTCTACACGATCCTCAACGGCAAGGATCCCTACGACGTCACCTCGACCAACCGCGGTGATCTCACTTACTCGCCACGCGACGCCGCGGAGAAGGCCTCCAGCGCCCGGCTCGACGTCGAGCGCAAGTTCGTCGGCGACCGCCTCGCCGGTTCGATCAAGGGCGGCGCCAAATTCCGCTCCACCGTCAAGGAGCAGGACCAAGCCTCCATCGTTTACCAGACCGGCTCCAACACTGCCGGCTTCCCCTACGCGAGCATCCTCAGGCGCACCGACGATAAGGCCTTCGGCAGCCTGCCGATCTACATGTATCCCGACCTCGACAAGCTCGACGCCCTCCGCCGCTCCAGCCCGAACCTCTTCGCCCTCCAGACCAACACCGCGCTGCTCAACGATGTGATCAACGACTACCGCGCCCAGGAGGACACCTCCGCCGCCTACGTCATGGGCACCGTCCGCGCCGGCCGCACCACGATGATCACCGGACTGCGCATGGAGAAAAACACCTTCGAGTCGCTCACTTACCGCTACAACAGCAACGCCCCCGCCACGCCCACCGCCGTCAACGCCAAGCGCGACTACACGCTTTGGCTCCCCGGCCTCCACTTCCGCCACGAGCTAAGCCGCAACCTCATCCTCCGCGAGAGCTACAACCGCAGCTACAGCCGCCCCGACGTCAACGCCCTCGTCGCCGGCCTCAACCTCGACACCACCACCGGCAACATCTCCGGCGGCAATCCCAACCTCGAGCCCTCCACCTCGCACAACTTCGACGTCCAGCTCGAATACTACACGCCCAAGGGTGGCCTCTACTCCGCCGGCGTGTTCTACAAAAAGCTGAAGGGTTTCTATTATTCGAGCACCCTCCGGTTCACCGACACCGACGCCAGCGGTTACCCGATTCCCGACGCCAATGGCACGCGCCTCTACTCCTCGACCGACAACGCCCTCGGCGCCACCAACCTCGGCCTCGAGCTCATCGCGCGGCAGAAACTTCTCTTTCTCCCCAAGCCCTTCAACGGCCTCGGCGTGTCGCTCTCCGCGACACTCACCAAAAGCGACGGCAAATATCCGGGCCGCCTCAGCGAAGACCTGCCGACCTACGGCTTCAGCGACAAAATCTACAACGCCGCACTCGAATACGCCGGCGCCGGCCTCCGCGCGCGCCTCAGCTACACCTACCGCTCCGATTTCCTCGAGGGTCTCGATGCCAATGAATTCTTCGACGACTACTTCGAGGCCTACGAATCGCTCAACTGGGAGTCGAGTTACCAGCTCGACCGCCGCACGCGGCTCTTCCTCAACGTGAACAATATCACCGACGAGCCGCAGATTTCCTACCAAGGCCGCGGCCGCCCGGATAATCCCGAGGACTACACCACCTATTCGTGGCGCGCCACGGTCGGCGTGTCCTTGCGGTTCTGAATCTGAGGTAGGGCGGGTCTGTGACCCGCCCTTTTCGCGCCAGCCTTACCGTTGCGCTTCCCCAAACAGGGCGGGTCACAGACCCGCCCTACTCCTTTTCCACGCCCCATCCCATTCCCGCCATGCGCACCCTCTCGCTCCACTACCCGCTCGCTGTCTTCGTCCTCACGCTCCCGCTCGTCGGTCACGAAAACCACGTTCATGTCCCCGGCACGCCCTACTCCGACAAACTCGCGCACGCGCCGCGCCCGCTCCCCGATCGCATCGTCCTCACCTGGCGCGGGGATCCCGCGACCTCGCAGGCCGTGACCTGGCGCACCGATACCACCATCACTCGCGCCGTCGCCGAGTTTGCTGTCGCCAACGAGGCCGGGCGCTCGCTCAAGGGCGAGTCGGTCGCCGCGCGCACCCAAACGCTCACGACCGATCTCAGCGAAGCGCACTACCACTCGGCGGAGTTCACCGGACTCACGCCCGACACGCTCTATGCCTACCGCGTGGGCGACGGCGTGAACTGGAGCGAGTGGTTCCACTTCCGCACGGCAAGCCGCGACGCGAAGAAGTTCACGTTTGTCTACTTCGGTGATGCGCAGAACGACGTGCGCACGCATTGGTCGCGCGTCTTCCGCGAGGCGTTTCGCGAGGCGCCGCGCGCGGCCTTCACGCTCCACGCCGGCGATCTGATCAACAACGCCCACCGCGACGGCCAGTGGGGCGAGTGGCACGGCGCCCCCGCGTGGGTCAACGCCACGATCCCCGTCGTCCCCACGCCCGGGAATCACGAGTATGCGAAGCTCGACGAAAAGGACGCCAACGCCCCGCGTGCGCTCAGCATGCAGTGGCGCCCGCAGTTCACGTTGCCGGAGCACGGTCCCGCGGAACTCGCCGAGACCTGCTACTGGTTCGACTACCAAGGCACACGCATCGTCTCGCTCGATTCCAACCGGCTGCACGAGGAGCAGGTTCCCTGGTTGCGCGCCGTGCTGGAGAAAAACCCGCAGCGCTGGACCGTGCTCACGTTTCACCATCCGATTTTCTCGCCGGCCAACGACCGCGACAACCCGAAGCTCCGTGCGCTGTGGAAGCCGCTCATCGACGAGTTCAAGGTCGATCTCGTGCTCACCGGTCACGACCACACCTACGCCCGCAGCGGCGACATGGCCGGCCGGGCGCGCGTCGGCTCCGTCAATGCCGCCAAGGGCTACAACCAAGTCTACGATCCCGCTATCGGCACCGTGTATGTCGTCTCGGTGAGCGGCCCCAAGATGTATGATCTGATGTCGGACGCCTGGGCCGTGCGCACCGCGGAGGACACGCAGCTTTTCCAAATCATCACCGTCGACGGCGGCGAGCTGCGCTACGAGGCGCGCACCGCGACCAACCGCCTCTACGACGCCTTCACGCTCCGCAAGCGCGAGGGCCGCGCCAACGAGCTGCTGGAAACGCTCCCCGTCGAAACGCGCCGCCCACCGAAGACGACACCCGCCGGTTCGTTGTAGCCCGCCTCGTGAGTGGCGGGACGGCCCGCCGCTCAAGTTTCCGGCTGTCCCCTGCTATCACGAGCAGGGCTACCAAGCCCACACTCCGCGATGCTGCTGCCTGTGATTGAATTTGAAGCTGCACCCTAGCCCGCGCGCCGGCCATCCGCGCGTGGCGCGGGCTTGCGCCTCCGCGGCGTCCCAGCAGAACCTTGCCACGCCGGATCGCCGGCGCCCGCTTATGTCCCCACGATTCGGTTTTTTCGCCTTCGTCGCGCTCGCGGCGCTCCTCGCACCCCTCGGGGTCGCGCAGCCCGCGCCGCCGCCCTTCACCTTCGCCGCACTGGGCTGCATGCCCTACGCGCGTAATCCGGATGCCGCTGCGTCCTTCGCGCGCGTCATTGCCGAAATCAACCGCCACGCGCCCGCGTTCGCCGTGCATCTCGGCGACACCATGGCCAGCGACGAGCAAGCCACCGACGCCCTGCTGCTCAAGCGCCGCGACGACTTCAACACCTTCGCCACCGCGCTCATCTACACGCCCGGTGACAACGAATGGACCGACACGCACACCGAGAAGGCCGGCCGCTACATCCCCACCGAGCGCCTCGCCCGCATCCGCCTGATGTATTTTTCGGAGGAACGCAGCCTCGGCAAAAAACCCATCCCGCTCGTCACCCAGCGCCGCGATCCGACCTTCTCCGACTACGTCGAAAACGCGCGCTGGACCCACGGCGGCGTGGTCTTCGCCACCGTGCATGTCGTCGGCAGCAACAACAACCACAGCGCCGCCATCCCCGGCGCGATGGAAGAGTGGCGCGCGCGCGACGCCGCCAACGCCGCGTGGGTGCGCGCTGCGTTCGCTGCCGCCCGCGCGACCGCGGCGCCGGGCCTCGTGCTGTTTTTCCAAGCCCAGCCCTTCCAGACCGATCGCAACGCCGCCGGCTACCGCGCGGGGTTCGAGCTGTTCCTGAAAACCGTGGAAGCCGAATCGCGCGCCTTCGCCAAGCCCGTGCTGCTCGTGCACGCCGATGAACACCGCTTCCGCCACGAAGCCGGGCTGCGTTTCGAGAAAAACTCCGAGCCCCTCGCCAACGTGACCCGCCTCGAGACCTTCGGCGCCGCCGATTTTCACGCCGTGCTCGTGACCGTCGATCCGGGCTCGGCTCAGGTCTTTCTGGCTGCGCCGCTAATCGTCCCGGGCAACGCGCTTCCCCTCCTGCCCCGCCCGCGCGCCGCGAAAAAATAAGCGGTCCGCGGCGCCACAAGCACACACTGGTGGGCCCACTGGGATTTGAACCCAGAACCAAAGGATTATGAGTCCTCTGCTCTAACCGTTGAGCTATAGGCCCGCAGTGCGCGAGAAGTTTTGCACGCAGGCCGGAGCGGTCGAGCCAATTGCTCAGCCGGAATGTCTCACATTTATGCGGCTTCCGGTTCGCCACAGAGCGCACAGAGCTCCGACACAGAGTTCACAGAGCCAAACCCTGTCTTGCTCCGTGACCTCCGTGTCATCGCTCCGTGTTCTCTGTGGCCAATGCCTTGGCCTCTTTAGCGTGATCGATGCGGGTTAGTCGATCGGAGGCGCGTTTATTCCCCGCGCAAATCGTAGCACACGATCCGCGGGGTGTGGCCGCCGCGGACATCCGCGGTGTTTTGCGCGACATAGAGCAGGCCGCGGTGCAGCGCGGGAAGCGTCCACGTCGAGGTCGCGCTGAAGAGCCGCACCCGCTGCCGCACCGCTAGGCCTTTGGGTGAGAGCTCAAACTCCGCGAGCAAACCGTCCTCACCCAGCGCGAACACGCGCCCGCCTGCGCTTAGGATCGAACCACGAAAGAAGCTCTGCACCCGCCCGCCCTCCTCGAAACGCGTGTCGTCGCGCCAGGGGATCTGGCCCGTGGCCAGATCGAGGCAGCGCAGCTCGGTGTCGGGCGGGTTGCGCCCGGCAAAGCCATAGAGGTGCCCGCCGATTTTGGTGGGCGCCGTCCAGTGCAAGCCAAAGTCCCGCTGCGTCCAGGCCGGGCGCGCCTTCATCTGCTCGTCGAACTCCAGCAGCACGCCGCCCTTTTCGTAGCACTCCGAGATGAACACCCGCCGGTCGTCCACCGCGAACGCGGTCCCGGCAATCACCGACTCGTAGGTCCGCGCCCGCCACGAGAAGCGATCCAGCACGCGTCCGTCCGCCGGATCGATCGTGAGCAGGCCGCCGGCGGCGGGCCGGCTCTCACCGCCCAGGACTGCGAGCACCACGTCGCGCCCACGGATCCGCGTGACGATCGGCGAGGCGTAATCTGCGCCCCACGCATCAACGGCGGTCCAGAGTGTTTTGCCCGTGGCCTTGTCCAACGCGGCGACGCTCACGCCCGGGCCCCCTTCGGGATGTTTACCACCGACAGTCACGATGAGTTTTTCCTGCCACACGCAGGGCGTCGGGCCGTAGCCAAAAAATCCCGTCGGCACACCGTAGTCTGCGCGCAGATCACGTTTCCAGATCACGGCACCCGTTTTCAAGTCGAGGCAGTGCAGCATCGCCGTCACGCCCGCGACAAAGACGCGCCCCTCCTCGATCACCGCGCTGGCCCGCGGCCCGGGGCTGAAGCCATAACGATCCTCGTAGGCCACCGGATAATCAAAGCGCCAGAAGCGCCGACCCGTCTCCGGCTCGAGGCATTCGACCGTCTCGCGTTCGCCCACGCGGTGAAAATAAACGAGCCGTCCCTCCGCGATCGTAGGGCAGGCGTAGCCCTCGCCGCGCGTCATCTCCCAGACGAGCTTCGGGCCGTCCGCCGGCCAGCGGTCCAGCAGCTTGGTCTCGCGCGTGGTGGCATCGCGGTGCGGCCCGAGAAAGTGCGGCCAGTCCTCCGTGACCACGCCCGCCGGCAGCGCGCGCGGCGGCGCGTGGAATTTCAACTCGGCAAACGGCTGCTGCGCGCCCGCGGCTGAAATTAATCCCAAGGCAAAAAGGAGGCGCGTTTTCATTTTTTCACCACGCCTATGCCGGGCCGTTCGGGCAACGTGATTTTCCCGTCCACGATGGTCGCGCCGTCAAAGCAGTCGTTTTTGATCAGCACCGCGCCGTCGAGGTCAGCCCAATCGACGAGCGGCGAGAGCTGCGCGGCGGCCGAAATTGCGCACGAGGTCTCGGTCATGCAACCGAGCATCACCTTCAGGCCGAGGGCCCGCGCGAGCCGGATCATCGTGTGCGCCTCGCGAAGGCCGGTGCACTTCATCAGCTTGATGTTGATGCCGTGAAAGGAGTCCGCGCAGCGCGCCACATCGGCGAGACGCTGGCAGCTTTCGTCGGCGATGAGCGGCAGCGGACTGCGCGCGCGGAGCCAGGTAGTGTCCTCGGCCTGCTCCTTCGGCATTGGCTGCTCGATGAAGACCACGCCGCGCCCCGCCAGCCACTCGATCATGCGCAGGGCCTCGTCGCGATTTTTCCAGCCCTGGTTCGCATCGACGGTGATCGGCGCGGCCGTGACCGAGCGGATGGCCTCGATCATCTCGCGATCGCTCTCCGGGCTGCGGCCGAGCTTCACCTTGATGATTTTGTAGATCGCGGCCTCGCGGGTTTTCTCGCGCACGATCTCCGGCGTATCGATGCCGATGGTGAACGACGTCACGGGAGCCTTCGCTGCGTCGAGGCCCCAGAGGCGGAACCACGGCGCGCCGAGTTTTTTCCCCACCCAGTCGTGCAGCGCGATGTCGAGCGCCGCCTTCGCGGCCGTGTTGCCGGCAGCAAGCGCATCGAGGGCCGGCAGGATTTCCTCCAGTTGAAAAGGATCCCGCACTGCGGCCAGCAGCGGCGCCGCGCGATTGCAGAACGCCGCGGCGCTCGCCTGCGATTCGCCGAGATACGGCGGCATTGCGGCCTCGCCGTAGCCAGTGAGGCCAGCGTGCTCGATCTCGACGAGCGTAGCGGGCGTGGTGGTGCGTGTGTGTGCGGCGATGCCGAAGGCATGGCGCAGCTCGAGCGTGTAGGGCTGGTGGCGAATGATCATGCGAAGCCGGGCGCGGTCATTTCAGGAAAGTGCGCGGGATCCAAGTCGCCAAGCCGGGCATCAGGAAGACCAGGATCAGCGCGAGCATCAGCGCGGCGACAAACGGCCAGCAGCGGCGGATCGTCTCGTCGTAGCGGCAGCCCGCGATGCTGGTGCCGACAAAGAGGCACACCGCCACAGGCGGCGTGGTGCCGCCGATCTGCGTGGTCATGATAACCAGCATCCCCAGGTAGATGGGATCGAGGCCGAAGGTCGCGCCGATCTTCACGATGAGCGGCGTGAGGATGATCAGCACGGCCAGCGACTCGATGAACATCGTGAGCAGGAGCATGAGGCCGAGCAGCACCAGCAGCACGACCCAGCCCTGGTCCGAGACGCCGAGCAGCCAGCTCCCGACGATCTCGGTGAAGTTGAGGTAGGTGAGCAGCCAGCCGAGCGCGCCTGCCACCGCGATGATGCCGAGCACCACGGTGGTCGTGACCGCGGCGTTGAGCAGAATGCGCGGGAGGTCCCGCAGCGTCACCGACCGATAGACAAACATCGCCACGATCAGCGCATAGAAGCACGCCACCACGCCCGCCTCCGTCGCGGTGAAGATGCCCGCCATGATCCCGCCCAGGATGATCACCGGCGCGAGCACGGCGACCCACACGCGGGGCAAGGTCCCCGCCGCGCGGCGGACACTGAACTTCCCGGTCGTCGCGCGAATCTCCGGGAAACTCGGATGATATCCGTGCAAATGCACCACGAGCATGAGCAGACCCGTGATGAGCAGCCCCGGCAGAAACCCGCCAAGGAAGAGCCCGCCGATCGAGACGCCCGCCATCGCGCCATAGACGACCATCACCATGCTCGGCGGGATGATCGCGCCGATCACGCCGGAGGTCGCGGCGAGCGACGCGATGAAGCCGCCCTTGTAGCCGCGCGCCTTCATCTCCGGCGCCATCAGCGAGCCGATGGCCGAGGTCGAGGCCACGGAGGAGCCCGTCACGTTGGCAAAAATCATGTTGGCCAGCACCGTCGCGTGGCCGAGCCCGCCGCGCAGGTGGCCGACGAGCGACTCGGCAAACTCCACCAGCCGCCGGCTCATGCCGCCGCGCACCATCAGCTCGCCCGCGAGGATGAAGTAGGGCAGCGCCAGCAGGCTGAACGAATCCACCGCCGCGAACATTTTCCGCGGAAACTCCACCGGCGCCAGCTCCGGCAGCGCCAGAATGCCGCCAAGCGCCACCGCGCCGATCGCGAGGATCACCGGCACGCCCAGGAAGATCAGCGCCAGCAGCGCGACGCAGAGCCCGATCAGCATGGCGGCCTCTCCGCGAGGATCACCGGGGCCTCGCCCGCGGCGCGGCGCAACAGGTTGTGCAGCGCGGCGAGCACGAGGTAGACGCCGCCGATCACGATGCACGCATAGATGACATCCATCCGCACGCCCATGCCGGCGCTGCTCTGCCGCGCCACGCTGCGCCAGAACGTGAGGCCCGAAGCCGACGCGTAGGCCGCGGTGAAGACCACCATCGCCCCGCCGAGCGCGAGCCACAGGAAGTCGATGCACACGCCCATCGGCCGCTGCACGGCGCGCGGCATTTTTTCCAGAAAAAGCCCCATGCCGATGTGCGCCCCGCGCCGGTAGCCGACGACGATCGCAAGAAACACGATCCAGATGAGGCCGTAGCGCTGGAATTCCTCGCTCCAGCTCAGCGAGGCGTTGAACGCGTAGCGGCAGAGCACCTGCAACCCGCCCACCAGCACGATCGCGGCAAAGAGCGCCACGATCAGCAGCTCGGCGGCCCGATCGGCGAGGGCGACGACGCGGCCGACGGCGTGGGCGAGGGCCTTCATTTTTTCGCCGCGGCGCGGATCTTGCCCAGCAGGTCGGTCGCGCCGCGCTCGGCAGCGAGCTGATCCTGAAGCTTGATCGCGGCCTGCTGCCACGCGGTCGTGTCGATCTCGTGCATCGCCATGCCGCGATCGCGGAGGAGCTTCAGGCTCTCGGCGTCGCGCACCGGAGCGAGCGCACGGCCGCGATCGCGCGCCACGCCCGCGGCTTGGCGGACCTGAGCCTGATCCTCGGCGCCGAGGCGATCCCACTGGGCCTTGGAGTAGCACACGACGATCACCGGGAAGAGATGGGCCGTGAGCGTCATGTGTTTCGTGACCTCGTAGAATTTCTCCGCGACCACGATGGCGGGCGCCTGCTCAAACCCGTCAATCACCCCGGTCTGGAGGCCGGTGTAGATTTCGCCGTAGGCCATCGGCGTGGGGTTGGTGCCCATGAGGCGGAGCGCGGCGAGATAGACCGGCGTGGGGATGGTGCGAATCTTCAGGCCGCGCGCATCCTCGACCGTCTTCACCGCTTTCTGCGTGGTGATCAGGTTGCGGTAGCCCCAGCCGTCGATCCACGCGAGGAGGATGAGGCCCTGCTTCTCCAAACCTGCGGCGAGATCACGGCCCACTTCGCCATCGAGCACGCGGTGCACATGATCGTAGTCCTGCCAGAGGTAGGGCAGATCGAGCACGCCGATGCGCTGGTCGAAATTGTTGAGGATCGCAGTGCCGGTGACGGTGCAGGCCGCGCCGGAGCCGAGCTGCATGCCCTCATAGACCTCGCGCTCGCTGCCCAAGGTGCCCTGCGGGAAAATCCGCACGTTGAGCCGCGCCGAGAGCGGCGCCAGCGCCTCGGCAAAAGCCGTGGCGGTGAAGTGCAGCTCCGCGTTGGCATCGGGCGCGTGGGCGTGCGCGAAGCGAATCTCCGTGCGGCCGGACTTGGCGGCCTCGGCGGTTGCCGGGGCTTTGCCGCAGCCGGCGACGAGGGCGAGGAGCGCGGCGAACACGCCGGACCGGAGCGGAAGCGAAGGGAGGGCCATGGGAAAAGCGAAAGCGGGCGAACGGTCGCGAGCCGCGCCGGAAGGGTCAACCGCGATCCGGGGCGCGGTCGCCTGCGGCGCGCTTGCCTATCGCGACGAGGTCGGGCGAAATCACCAACGCCGCCCCACCCTAGGCGGTTTCCCCATGCATCGAATCGTTGGCCTCGTTGTTTGCTCTGTCATCGTGCTCGCCGCGCGGGCGCAGGAAGCGCCCGTGGATTTTGAGAAGGCGCGCCGGATCTTCGAGCGCGCGCGCAACGGCGAAACCCTCTCGTCCGAGGATCGCGCCTACGTCGAGCGCGCGAAACAGGCGAAGCAGAAGCAGCCCGCCGCGAAAAACTCACCCAGCGCGCCGCCGAAATGGACCCAGCCCCTCACCCCCCTGACGGAACTCGGCGCCGCCACCTACAAGGGCGAGGCCGGCGGGCTCTACGGCGGCGGGCGCAACACGCCGCCGGAGGCGCACCTGGCCGCGGCGCTCCGCGAGTCGGCCCAGATCCGTCCGCTCGACGCCGCCGGCCGCGCCGCCGCCGAAGGCAAGATCGGCCTGCTCGCCGTGGGCATGTCCAACACCACGCAGGAATTTTCCCGTTTCATGCAGGAAGCGGCACGCGACCCGCAAAAATCCCCGCGCGTCGTGCTCGTCGATGGCGCGCAGGGCGGACAGACGGGCGCGCGCTGGGCCGATCCCGCCGCGCCGCTTTGGGCGCAGCTCGACGAGCGCATCGCCCGCGCCGGCCTCAGCGCGGCGCAGATCCAAGCCGTATGGATGAAGCAGGCCGAGTCCGGACCCGCGCGGCTCGGCGATTTCCCCAAGCACACCGATGTCCTGCGCGAGAATCTCGTCGTCGTGCTGGGCCATTTGAAACAGCGCTTCCCCAACCTGCGCCTCGTTTACCTCTCCAGCCGCATCTACGCCGGCTACGCGACGACCGCGCTCAATCCCGAGCCCTACGCCTACGAGTCGGCCTTCGCTGTCCGTCGGTTGATTCAGGATCAAATCACGGGGCGGGCCGAGCTGAACTTCGACGCCACGCGCGGCGCCGTGCGATCGCCGCTGCTGCTGTGGGGGCCGTATCTCTGGGCCGACGGAGCCACTCCGCGCGCCGCCGACCGGCTCACCTACGAACCGGGCGATTTCGCGGCCGACGGCACGCACCCCGGCGAGACCGGCCGCGCCAAGGTCGCGCGCCTGCTCCTGGACTTTTTTAAAACCGATCCCACGGCAAAGCCGTGGTTTCTCACTGCCGCAGCATCACCCCCGCGACCCTAACTCCCATGCGCCTGCTCGCACTGGCCCATCGCATGGCCGTGGTCGCCATGGTTGGTGTCAGCACGACGACCGCGCCCGCCAGTGAATCGGGTTTCCCCGGCGAGCGCTGGGAGGAACGCGCGCCGACGGAACTCGGCCTCGCCGCCGCGAAACTCGACGCCTTTGCCGCCCGCGTGGGCGGGGACGGGGTGATCATCAAGGACGGCTTCCTCGTGAAAACATGGGGCGAGGTCGCAACCCACAAATGGTGGGCCTCCGCTTCGAAACCCGTGCTGAGCACGCTGCTGCTCACGGCCGTGCAGGAAGGAAAACTCGCATCCCTCGACGCCCCGGTGCGCGACGCCGGCTGGGCGCTGTCGGAGAAAGACGCGCCGATGACCTTCCGCCAGCTCGCCAACATGACGAGTGGCTACGCCACCGCCGATGCGCCCGGCGCCGCATGGGCCTACAATGACTTTGCGATCCAGCTCTACGCGCGATCGCTGGAGAAAATTTTTGCGCAACCGCTCGCCGAGGCGTTTGCGGCGCGGTTCGCCGCGCTGCAGTTTCAGGACGGCGCGTTCTTCGGCCATCGCAACGGCCTCGACGTCGTGGCCAGCCCGCGCGACTTTGCCCGCCTCGGCTGGCTCTGGCTCAACCGTGGCCGCTGGCGGGGCGTGGAAGTCATCGCCGAAAAACTCTTCAACGCCGAGGTGCGCCCGCAAGTGCCGGCCCATCTGCCGCGGGCGGTGACGGCCGGGCCAAAGCCCGAAGATTACCTCGCCATCGGCAGCTACGGCGGCGGCACGAACCAGACCCCGCATGGGCCGGGCGGATATGGCCTTAATTTCTGGTTCAATACCCCCACTTCATCCGGTGAACGCGTGTGGCCGGCGGCGCCGCCGGATGCCTACCAGGCCAATGGACTCTGGAATCGCGACACGCTCACCGTCTTTCCCGGCCTGCGCATGGTGGTCGCCGTGCGCGGTGCAAAGACCCCGGGGAAATTCGAGCCGGGGCGAGCGGAGGGGGAGTTCAACCAAAACCTCCGGCTGCTCGTCGAAGCAGTGAA
This sequence comes from Opitutaceae bacterium, assembly GCA_030693515.1. Taxonomy (GTDB): domain Bacteria; phylum Verrucomicrobiota; class Verrucomicrobiia; order Opitutales; family Opitutaceae; genus ER46. Next base: position 24,952 of record JAUYAK010000077.1, on the reverse strand, counting down.
GTGAGCGTGCGGCGCCGCTCAGTTGGCGTTGAGCGTGAAAACGATCGGCACCTGCATGTGGGTGTTCACCTCGCGGCCACCTTTTTGGCCGGGCTTGAATTTCCACTGCGCGACCGCTTCCACGGCCGCCATGGCAAACTCCGGATGCGTGGACCTGGGCGCAAACGCGTTGCGGACGTTTCCCTCCACATCGACGACGAAATCGACCACCGCCTCGCCCGAGATTTTTCTCGTCCGCAGATCAGCCGGGTAGCGTGGTCGAGCCTGGGAAACCACGATTGGTTTCACATCGAGCTTGCTGATATCAATCGCCTCCAGCGCCACCTGGGCGGTGGCGTTTCTCACCACCGCGGCCAGCGCATCGGGCGAGACCGGCTTATCAAGGGTAAACACGATCGGCACCTGCATGTGGGTGTTCACATCGCGCCCGCCTTTGCGGCCTGGCTCGAATTTCCATTGCGCCACCGCCGCCACGGCCGCCGGGCCGAAGCCAGGATGCGTGGCGCGCAGCGCATACGGGTTCCGCACGTCGCCGTTAACATCGACGACGAAATCCACGATCACTTCGCCCGCGACCCCACGCCGCCGCAGCTCGAACGGATACTGCGGCCTCGCCTGAAAGCGCGGAACCGGCACCTGATCGAGTTTCGAAACATCAAACACCTCGCTCGTGATCGGCGCAGAGGCCGGTGCATCGGCGGCGGCGGGCAAGGCTCCAGACACGACGGGCGGCGTAGGCCGAGAGGTGGTCTCGCAGCCCGCCAGCGCACCAAGAAACGCGGCCGCCATGGCGATGCGCACGGAAATCAGGGGTATCATGCGCCTCGTGAAATGCGCTGCCACCGCACGGGGCACGAGCCAAAAAACCACCGCCGCCCGCTCTTGGCCCGGCCTACTGGATCGTCCGCAGCTGCACGCTGTCCACGAGGCGGTCCTGCGCGAGGATATCGGTCGCGAGCACGATCTTGTCGCCGGCCGCGAGGCGGCCGGTGCGGCGAAGGAAGGCGATGGCGTTCTCGATCGTGGCATCCGGCACGGCGGCCAGCGGCATCAGGAACGGCTCGACCGCCCGCAGGAGGCGCAGCTGGCGGAACAGTTGCGGCGACGGCGTGAACGCGAAGATCGGCGCGTGCACCGGCCGCAGGGCGGCGAGGCCGTGCGCCATGAAGCCGTGGCGCGTGAACGTGATCAGTTTCGACCGCGGGATCTGGTTGGCGAGGACGACGGCGGAGTGCAGCACCTTCATGCGCTCGCCAGTGAAGACCGCGGGCGGGCGCCCGCTGCCGTCCTCGGCGGACTCGATGCGGCGCGCGATCTTGTCGAGCATCTCCACACACTCGAGCGGGTAGCGGCCGATCGTCGTCTCGCCGGAGAGCATCACGCAGTCGGCGGACTCGAAGACGGCATTGGCCACATCCGTGATCTCGGCGCGCGTGGGCACGGGTTGGGAGATCATCGACTCGAGCATGTGCGTGGCGACGATCACGGGGCGGCCCTGCGCGAGGCAGGCCTGCACGGCGCGGCGCTGGATGAGAGGCAGCTCCTCGAACGCGCACTCAATGCCAAGGTCGCCGCGCGCGACCATGAGGCCGTCGCACGCCGCGACGATCTCGCCGAGATTGGCGATGGCAGACTGGTCCTCGATTTTGGCGATGATGCGGACTTTGGATTTCTTTTCCTCCAGGAAGACGCGCAGCAGCGCGATGTCCTTGGCCTCGCGGACAAACGAGAGGGCGAGGAAATCGATCCCCTCCTCCAGGCCCACGGTGGAATCGGCGCGGTCCTTCTCCGTGAACGAAGGCAGGTTCACCTTCACGCCGGGGAGGTTGATGTGGCGCCGGGACTTGAGCTCGCCGGGGATGAGCACGCGGCAGCGGATGCGCGCCTCGTCCTTGGCCAGCACTTCCAGGCTGAGCAGGCCGTTGTCCACGAGCACGGTGTCGCCCACCTTGATGTCCTTGGCGAGGTCCTGGTAATTGACGCCCACGGAGCGCACTTCCTCCGCGCCGCCGCCGCTGCCGCCGTCCATGCCCGGGCGCACGGTGAAATCAAAAATCTCCCCGGCCTTCAGCTCAATCGGCGCCTCGAGATCGCCGGTGCGGATCTCCGGGCCCTTGATGTCCATCATGATCGCGACATCGCGGCCGACGCGTTCGCTCACGGCGCGGATGCGGCGGATCACGGTGCGGGTCCAGTCGTGGCGCGCGTGGGCCATGTTGAGCCGCACGATGTCGGCGCCGGCCCGGATGAGCTGCTCGAGCATCGCCTCGCTCTCGGTGGCGGGCCCGAGGGTGAAGATGATCTTGGTGCGGCGCAGCGTGTCGGCGGAGCTCATGGCGAGGGTGGTGTCGCAAAGGCCGCGGCGGCGCGAGGGAGAATTTCCGTGCAGCGCGGGAGGGTTCGTCTACAACGCGGCCCACATGAGTTCATCCGCCGCCCGCGAGGCCATCGGCGCCAGCCCCACCCCGCTGCCGGAGGGTTTCCGCGCGCGGCGCGGGCTCAACTGGGGCGCCGTCGGACTGCTCTACACGAGCTTCTACATGTGCCGCTACAACCTGCCGCTCGCGAACAAGTCGATCGCGGACGAGTTCGGGTTCTCCAAGTCGGACATGAGCGACATCATCTCGACGCAGCTCTACGCCTACGCGATCGGGCAGGTCGTCAACGGGCTGCTCACCGACAAGCTCGGCGGCAAGCGGGCCATGCTCATCGGCGCGGCGGGCACGATCCTGATGAACGTGGCCTTCGGCGCGGCGTCGTTCGCCTCGATGCTGTGGCTCTTCATGCTCGTGCGCGGCATCGACGGCTACATGCAGTCGTTCGGCGCGCCGGGCTTCATCAAGGTCAACACCTCGTGGTTCAGCGTGCGCGAGCGCGGCACGTTTGCGGGCATCTTCGGGTTCATGATCAACCTCGGGCGGCTGCTGAACAACTGGCTCGCGCCGTCGCTGCTGGCGGGGTTCGTCTTCCTCGGCATGTGGCACGTGCCGCCGCTGCACTGGCGGTGGCTCTTCTGGGTGCCCGCCGGCATCGCCGTGATCGCCGCGATCACCCTGGCGCTCGTCGTGAAGGACACGCCGGAGGAGGCGGGCTTCCACGGGGTCTACAAGCACGAGGCCGACCACGCGGACACCACCACGCGCAGCGATCTGCGCGAGACGTTCTTCAAAATCATCTCGAACAAGTTCGTCTGGATCATCGCCGCGGCCTACTCGTGCACCGGCGCGGTGCGGCAGACCGTGGACCAGTGGTTCCCGCGTTACCTCCAGGAGGTCCACCACCTGGACATGAAGTCGGCGACGTTTCAGTGGGTCGCATTTCTCATCCCTTTTGTGGCGTCGGCCGGTTCGCTGATCTCCGGCATCATCTCGGACCGGTTCTTCGCCGGCCGCCGCGCGCCGGTGGCGATGGGCATCTACCTGATCGAGATCGTGGTGATCGTGATCGCCGCGCAGATGGAGGGACCGACGGCCATCGCCATCGCGTTTGTGGCGATCGCCTTCACGGTAAACTCCACGCACTCGCTGCTCGGGCCGGCCGCCGCGATGGACATCGGCGGGCGCAAGATGGCGGCCTTCGCCTCGGGCTGCATCAACTCGTTCCAGTATCTCGGCGCGGGCCTGGCGATTCAGCTCCTCGGCCGCGTGATGGACAAGTCGGGCTACACCTATTTTTTCTACTACATGATCCCCTTCGCCGTGCTGGGCGCGATCCTGATGTATAGCATCTCGCACCACACGAGCCTGAAGGGCAAGGCGGGCTGAAGCCTCGCGCTACCGCAGATCGTAGAACGGCGTGCCTTCGCCCGGGCCGACCACGGCAAACTCGCACGCGCCCAACGCGCCGCGCACCCCGGCCAGCGCCAGCTCGACCGCCGCGAGAGAATTGCAGTCGCGCGAGAGGTGCGTGAGGTAGATCCGCCGCCAGCGCGGACTCGCGACGGCGGCGAGGAGCTCGCCGGCGGCGGCGTTGGACAGATGGCCGTGGCGGCCGGCGATCCGCTGCTTGGTGGACCACGGGCGCTTGGTGTCGGCCTGCAGCATTTCGGAGCAGTGATTGGATTCGACGACGACGACCTCGCACTCGCGGATGCTCTCGCGGACGTTCTGCGGCGCGTGCCCGAGATCGGTGAGCCACGCGAGCGAGCGCCGCGGCGCGAAGAGATCGCCCTCCTGCCCGCTCGTGAAACGGAAGCCCACCGGCTCCTGCGCGTCGTGCGGCACCGCGAAGCTCTCCACCTGCAAATCACGGAAGGCAAAGCGCGCGCCCGTCTGGAAAATCTGCCAATCCGGCCGGTGGCCGAGGCCGGACTGCACGGCCCGGGCCGTGGCGTCGTTGGCAAAAACGCGGATATGCGGAAACCGTTTCAGCCCCTCCACCCCGGCCGCGTGGTCGCCATGCTCGTGGGTGAGGAAGATCGCGTCGATGCGGTCGAGCGACTCCCCGAGCGGCTCAAGCAGCACCCCCAGCCGGCGCGCGGAGAAGCCCGCGTCGACGAGCACACGCGCGCCCTCGGTCACGAGCAACGCCGCGTTGCCCGCGCTGCCGCTGCCGAGAATACTGAAGCGCATCGCCATGAGGTGAGATGCGTTGAAGCGGGGTGCGCCGCGGCCGCCAACAAGAAAACCCGGTCGAATTTTCGGTGCGGGATGGTCCAACGGCGGGGCGGCTCGGATTTCACTTCGCCGCGGCCGGACTTTGGCCGAGTGGCTCGGGTCGCTGCAGAAGATTTCGGCCCTTGCGCGGAAACCGCGCAGCTTCAGTTGTGCGACGGGAGTTCACGGGAACCGGGAGAACTCCCCGCCGCGACAGACAATCCGTAGATTCGAATGGCGTTCTCCCGCAGGACCAATCGCGCGATCTCCAGCGCCCGGTCGCGTGTGATCTGGCCGTCCCGCATCATGCCTTCCAGCGCCCGGGCGAGGGCTTCGCGGGCAATCATCGTGGTCAGCCACGCTTTCTCCTCCCAGTCGGATAGCGGCGTGTTCGCGTCGGAATAGGCGTCGGTGCCGAAGAGCACTTTCTCAGGCTGCCATTCGAGCCAGCCGCGCAGCACCTCGCTCAGCGCGTGCGTCGAGAGGTAGAAGGCTTGGGCGGAAAAATCGGCGTAGACGGTCGGCTTGTCGAGCATCGCTCCGGCGAGCTTTTCGAACGGCCAGCCGCCATGCACGAGCACGAAGGTCGTTTGCCGCAAGGCGCGGTCGTCGAGCGCCGGCTCGAGGAGCGCGGGATTCGCCCCGCTGTTGTTGAAATAGGGACCGTTGCCATTGCCGGTGTGGACCTGCACCACCAAGCCGACGCGACCGCATTCGCGGGCGATGCGCCGAAACAGGTAATCCTGGAGAGCCTTGTAGTCGTCACCGCCGGGCTCCTCCCCACGGGCGTAACGGGCGTAGGCCGCCGCGGCCTGCCCCTCCGGCACGGGCGAGAAATCGATCGGGCGGCGGTAGGCGGCGAGAAACTTGATGGCGGGCGTGCGGGCGGATTTCCAGCGCTCAAGCGTCGGCACGACCACGCTTCCGACATACTCGCCCAGGGTCGCCGGGAGCGCGCTCGCCTTCGACTCGCGCATCAGCCGATCGAGCGTCGCGCGTTTTTTGTCGAACGGATAGAGCAACGCATCCGCGAAGGGAACCCAGCGAAAGCGCGGGCCCTCCAAGCCGGGCCCGAGTGTGTCGGCGTTGACGAACGCCACATCGATCCCGGCCCGGTCGAGCACCCACGCGGGGAAATCTCCGCCCTGCTCCCGCATGATCCGCAGTTTCGTCTCAAGCAGGCCGCGGGTGTGGTCCACATTCATGTCGGCATGAGGATAGCCGTAGAGGGCGTGCCAGACGCGCAGCCACTCGGGGTTGTTCAAACGCAGCCGCACGACCGGTGCATAGGGCGGTGTGCCCTGCGGACGGAACAAGTCCCATTTTTCGGTGCGTGCGGCCGAGACGGCCTCGGCGTGCGAGTGATGATCGATCACCCCAATCCGCGCGATATCCTCGAGGAGCCCGCCAGCCCTCGCCGGCTCGGCTGCGGGCGCGGGACACACAAGGGCGCTTATTATGGTGAGCGCGGCGGCGAGGCGTTTCACGCCTAGGAGATTCGCCGGTCCTCGAAAAAAAGCGAGAACGTGCTGGGACGGTCGAATTTCCTGCACCAAGGGGGCGATTTGTTTCCGCTCGCGTCGGGTTTAGCCAAAACCAAGCGTGCGGCCATGCTTCCGCACCCGCCGCTGCCGTCGCACTTCACGCGCGCCGAGGACAAACCCGTCTTCGTCAACCAGCTCTTCGACGCCGCGGCCAAGCACTACGATGGCGTCACCGGGTGGGGCTTTCTCGGCAGCGGCAGCGCCTACCGGCGCTGGGTGCAGCACCGCCACGGGCTCCGGCCCGGGATGCACCTGCTCGACGTCGCCTGCGGCACGGGCCTCATGGCGGTCGAGGCCGCGCGCATCCTCGGCACCGCCGAACACATCACCTGCCTCGATCCGAGCGAGGGCATGATGGCCGAGGCGAAAAAGAAGCTGCCCGCGACCTTCGTGCGCGGCTACGCGGACGCGCTGCCATTGCCCGACGGATCGTTTGATTTTCTCACCATGGGCTACGCGCTGCGCCACGTGGCCGATCTCGCCGTGACGATGCGCGAATACCACCGGGTGCTGCGGCCGGGCGGCCGCGTGCTGATCCTCGAGGTGACCAAGCCCGCGAGCCGCGTCGGGAATTTTTTCTTCCGGCTCTATTTCGGAAAAATCTACCCGGGCCTCACGCGGCTGTTCACGCGGAGCCCGGCGGCGCGCGACATGATGCGCTACTATTGGGAGACGATGGATGCCAGCGTGCCGCCCGCGACCGTCCTTGAGGCGATGCGCGCCGCCGGCTTTGCCGAGGTGAAGTGCCACCGGATCATGGGGCTCTTCAGCGAATACGTAGCGGTGAGATGATGCCAAAAAACGGATTCAGTCATGACGTGCTCGTGATCGGTGGCGGACCGGCGGGGAGCTGCGCGGCCGCCCGGCTGCGGCAGCATGGGCTGCGGGTGCTCGTGGCGGAAAAATACGCGTTCCCGCGCTTCCGCATCGGCGAGTCGCTGCTGCCGGCCGGCAACCACGTGCTCGCCGAGATCGGCGCGCTGCCCAAGGTCGCGGCCGGCGGCTTCATCCCGAAATTCGGCGCGGAGTTCCACCGCGCCGACGGCAGCGAAACGAAGAAGGTCGTCTTTCGCGAAGGGCTGATTCCCGGGCTGAACAGCGCGTTTCAGGTGGAGCGGGCCCGTTTCGATGCGCTGCTGCTCGACCACGCGCGCTCCCTCGGGGCGGAGGTGCGGATGGAGACGACGGTGCGCCGCGTGGAGCGCGAGGGCGACGGGCATCGCGTCGTGCTCGACGGCACCGCGGGCGAGCAGACCCTCACCGTGCCGTGGGTCATTGATGCGACGGGCCGCGATCCGGGGCTGATGTCGGAGCAGAAACACGCGCTGGAGCCGTCGCCGTTTCCCAAGCGCCTGGCGGTTTACAGCCACTTTCGCGGCGTGGGCCGCGCCCCGGGGCCCGAAGGCGGCAACGTCCTCACCGTGCGGCTCGACGGCGGCTGGTTCTGGATCATCCCGATCGACGCGGAGCGGACCTCGGTGGGCATCGTGACGACGGTCGAGGGGTTTCGCGCGGCGGGCTTGGCGCCCGAGGTGTTCTTTCAACGCGCGGTCGCGGGCTCGGTGAAACTGCGCGAGCTGCTGGGCGGCGCGGCACCCACGATGGGATTCCACGTCACGAGCGACTACAGCTACTTCCGCCGTGAGCTGGCGCAGGAGCGACTCGTTCTCGCCGGCGACGCCGCGGGCTTCTTCGATCCGATTTTTTCCTCGGGGGTTTACATGGCGACGTGGTCGGGCAAGACCGCCGCGGATCTGGTGGCGCGGGCGGCGGGCGAAAATCGCGGCCTCACCCCGCGCGAACGCCGCGGCTACACCCGCACGGTCAAGGGCCGCGCCGGGGTTTTCCAGAAACTGATCGCGGCATTCTACGACGAGGACGCCTTTGATGTCTTCATGTGCCAGCAAGTGCCGTGGGATCTCATGCGCGGGATCAATTCGATCGTGGGCGGCCATGCCCGGCTGACTTGGCCGCTGCGGTGGCGGTTTACCCTCTTCCTCCTGATTTGCCGGCTCCAGCGCTATTTGAGAATCGTGCGCCGGCCCGCCGGCCCCGCCACGGCGGCCGTCGGGCAACCCATCGCCAGCTGACAACCCTGCGAGGGTTTGCGGTTGCCGCGAGCCCCTCCCGAATTTCTCCTCCCTGCCGATGGATGAGACCGCGCGCACCGACTGGGACGTGATCGTGATGGGCGGCGCCCTCGCGGGTGCGGCCACGGTGTGCCTGCTCCGCCGCAAGAACCCGTCGCTCCGCGTGCTAATCCTTGAGCGCTCGGAAAAGTTCAAGCGCCGCGTCGGCGAATCCACCGTCGAGATCAGCGCGCACTTTCTCGGCCGGGTCCTCGGCCTCACCGAGCATCTCCTCGATAAACACGTGCCCAAGCAGGGCATGCGCTTCTGGTTCGCCAACGACCGCGCCCGCGCGCTCGACCAGTGCAGCGAGACCGGCCCGCGCTACAACGTCCGCCTCCCGGGCTACCAGGTCGATCGCGCCGTGCTGGACGAGCAGGTGCTGGCGACCGCCCTGGCCGAGGGTGCCAGCGTGCAACGCTCCGCGCGCATCCGCCGCGTGCAGCTCTCCAACGGCGGCGCGCAGACCATCGAGTGGGACGACGCGGCCGGCGCCCCGCACACGTCCACGGCGCGCTGGATTGTCGACGCCTCGGGCTTCGCCGCCATTCTCGCGCGGCAGGAGGGCTGGTTCACCCCCAACACCGCCCACCCCACCGCCACCTGCTGGAGCCGCTGGACCGGCGTGCGCTCCCTCGACAGCCGCGAATTCACCGCGAAATACCCCGCCTGGTCCGCGCGGGTGAAGGGCCTGCGCAACCCGGCCACGAATCATCTCACGGGCCGCGGCTGGTGGGCGTGGTTCATCCCGCTCAAGGGCGGTGATGTGAGTGTCGGCGTCACCTATGATCAACGGATCACCGAGTTGCCTCCGGGGCCTCATCTTGGCGAGCGCCTGCGCACGATGCTCGTCTCGCACCCGGTGGGCCGCGAGTTGCTCGCCGACGCCCATTGGCAGGAAGGCGACGTGCATTTCCGCCGCGATCTCGCGTATTCCACGACGACGTTTGCCACCGATGGCGCCGTGCTCGTGGGCGACGCCGCCGGCTTCATCGATCCGTTCTACTCGCCGGGCATGGATTGGATCGTGTTCACCACGAGCGCCGCAGCGACGCTCATCACCGACAGCTTCCGCGGCAAACCCGTCGCGCCGCGCGTCGCCCGCCACAACGCGCAATTCGCCCGCAGCTACGACCGCTGGTTTCGCGCGCTCTACCGCAACAAATACTACTACATCGCGGACTACGAGCTGATGACCTTGGCGTTCCGCCTCGATCTTGGGCTCTATTACCTCGGCGTAGTCGCCCTGCCCTTCCGCCACGGCAATCACCTGCTGGAGACGCCACCCTTCACTTCCCGTGAGTCCGGGTGGGCGTTTTTCCTCATGCAGCTCTACAACCGCCGCTTCGCCGCCATCGCGGAGTCGCGCCACCGCCGGGGTGTCTTCGGGCGCCACAACGACCGGCGCTTCTTCGCCTTCACCAGTTACGAGTTCAACCGCCGCCTGCCGGTGCGCGTGGCCGGGCTCGTTTTTCTCTGGCTTGGCGTCGAACTGCGCGAAGGCTGGCGCACGTGGTTCGCGCCGGCCCATCGTCCGACCCCCACCGCCGCGCCCCTCGCCGCCCACCCCCTCCCGCACCAAACGTGAACACTCGCGCGCCTTCACCCCCCACCGCTCCAATCGCGCTGCCCGAGGCGGCGGACACGCTGCTGCGCCATTTTTCCGCGGACGTTCGCGAGGCCTACACCCGCGTCGTCGCCACCCGCGATCCCGCCGCGGCCGACCTGCTCGTGCTCGCCATCGTCGCCGACCACAGGCCGCGGCCCGGTGCCGCGATCACGGACGAAGCGACCCTCGCCGGCGACCTCGGCTTCGACTCGGTGGCGATCGCGGAGATGGTCTTCTTCCTCGAAGACCTGCTGAAGGTGAACGTCTCCAACGCCGAAATCGTGCGCGTGCGCACGGTGGCCGACCTGCGGGCCTTTGTGCGGCACAAGCTCGCGAGCCTGCCGCACGCATGAGCCGCACCGCCGTCGTCACCGGCCTCGGCTTTATCACACCCATTGGCCACGACCGCGCCGGCGTCACGGCAAGCCTGCGCGCCCTGCGCCACGGCCTCGCGCCGATCGATTTTTTCGGCAACCCGGCGGTGAACGTGAAGGTCGCCGGCATCGTGCGGGACTTCGATGTCGCCTCGCCGAGCTGGCGCGACTGGCGCTGGCCCGCGCGCTACGATTTTCCCCGCGAGACGCTCCGCAGCCTTGCGCCCCACGGCCTCTACGCCCTCTGCGCCGTCGAGCAGGCCCTCGCCGATGCGCAGCTCACGCGCGACGCGATCACGGATGGCGCGACCGGGCTCTACTGCGCCTCGGCCGGCTCGGCGTTTTTGCTGCACCACCACGTCGCGCAGATGACCGCCGCGCGCGGCGAACGCTGCAATCCCCTCGGGGTTGTCTCCTCGATCGCGGGCACGCTCAATTTCAACCTCGCCGCCCACTACGGCATCCGGGGCGCGGTCGGCGGCTTCGTCGCCGCCTGCGCCTCCTCCAGCCACGCGCTCGGCTGCGCGCTCGACGACATCCGCCTCGGCCGGCAAACGCGGATGCTGATCGTGGGCGCCGAAGAAGTGAATGCGGAGACCGTTTTGCCCTTCGCCGCGATGCGCGCCCTGTCGTCGAGCGCCGACCCCGCAACCGCCTCGCGACCCTTCGATCAATCGCGCGACGGCTTTGTGGCCGCAGGGGGCGCCGTGTGCCTGGTGCTTGAGGAGGCCGAGACCGCCCGCCGGCGCGGAGCGCCGATTTACGCCGAACTGGCCGGTTGGGGCGCGGCGGCCGATGGCCACAGCATCGCCGTCTCGCATCCCGAGGGCGCCGGGCTCGCGAGTGCGATGCGCCGCACCCTGGCCGATGCCGGCGTCGCCGCGACCGACATCGACTACGTCAACGCCCACGCCACCTCCACGCCCGCCGGCGACCGCTCGGAGGCGCTGGCGCTGGGCAGCGTGTTCACCGCCGCCGGGGCGCACCCGCGCATCAGCAGCACCAAGGGCCTGACCGGCCACCCGCTCTCGATGAGCGGGGCGATGGAAGCCGCCTTCTGCGCCCTCGCGATCAGAGACGGTTTCATCCCAGGCAACGCCAACCTCACCGCGCCCGAAGAAGCCTGCGCCGGCCTCGACCTCCCGCGCGCGACGCTCGGCGAAGCTCCGCGCCTCGTCCTCAACAACAGCAGCGGTTTCGGCGGCAGCAACGTGTGCCATGTGCTGCGGCGGGTGGAGCCCTGATTTTTCCAATCATCTCGTTTGCCGTGGGCGCACACGTTCCCTTCGCTGCTGTCTGACCCTCATGCCCGATCCGCTCATTTCCCGGCTCAAAACCCTCATCGTCACCACGCTCAAGCTGGAGGACGTCACCCCCGCGCAGATGGCGGACGACGAACCGCTGATCGGCTCCGGCCTCAACCTCGACTCCATCGACGCGCTTGAGCTGGTCGTCACCCTTGAAAAGGAGTTCGGCATCAAGATCAGCAGCAGCGAGGAATCACGCACCGCGCTCGCCAGCATCGCGCACCTCGCCGAGTTCATCCGCGCCCGCGCCGACCCCGCGCGGCTGCCGCGCTGAGGCCCCGGGGCCCGCCCCTTGCCGCGCATGGCCCCTCCTTCCGCCGTCCATCTGGAAAGCGCCGGCTGCCTCACCGCCCTCGGTGACGCCCGCGCGACGCACGCCGCCCTCCTGCGCGGCGAGATCGCGTTGCGCCCGCACCCGGTGCTCGGCGCCGATGGGGGTGAACACGTGCCGCTCGCACTGGCCACCGGCCGGGGCTTCGACGAGACGGCGCCGCCCAACTGGATCGACGGCGTGCGGGCGCTCGCGGTCACAATCCCGGGCGACGGCTGGGGCACGGCGCGCCGGCCGGTGTGGGTGACGAGCAGCAATTTCGGCGTGGGCAGCCTCTATGCATTTCGCCGCCACGGCGACCCGGCGCACCTCGCCTACGGCACGCCGCACCGCAGCGTCGAGTGGCTCGCTCACGAACTCGGCTGGGGCGCCAACGTCACCACGGTCTCGCACGCCTGCGTATCCGCGCACCTCGGGCTGCTGCTCGCGACCCGCGCGCTCGAGGCCGGCCTCGCCGAGCGCGCGCTGGTGTTTTCCTTCGACTTCATCAGCCCGTTTGTCGCGGGTGGTTTTCATGCGCTGAAAATCCTCAATGCCGGCTTCCCTGCGCCCTATGCGGCGCGCGCCACCGGCTCCATCGGGCTCGGCGATGGCGCGGCTTTCGCCGTGCTCACGCGCGACGCCGGCGACTTCACCATCACGGCGCAGAGCCTGCACAACGAAATGCACCACTTCACCGCCAACCGGGCCGACGGCGCGGGTTTCGCCACATGCCTCGCGCCTGTGGCGGCCGCGGTCTCCGGCCGCCGCGTGTGGCTCAAGGGCCACGGCACCGGCACGCTCGAGGCCGCCCGGCTCGAGTGCGCGGCGCTCGCCGAGGCGTTTCCCGGCGCCCCGCTCACGGGGTGGAAAGGCAGCCTCGGGCACACGCTCGGCAGCTGCGGCCTCGTCGAACTCGCGCTCGCCTGCGAAGCAATCCGCGCCGGCCGCGCCCCCGGCACACTCGGCAGCGACGGCCCCGGATTCCGCGACCACGTCGCCTTCGCGCCGCTCGACCTGCGCGGCACCGATGGCGTGGTCTGCACCAGCAACGCGTTCGGCGGCGCGCACGCCGCATTTTTCCTCGGCCATGCTTGAGCGCCAGCTCCACGCCCTCAGTCTCGCGGACGCCGGTGCCGAGGATCTCGCGGCGACGCGCGAGCGGCTGAAGGATCGCTTCCCGCGCGGCGCCACGCGGCGCATGACACAGCTCGGCCTGCTCCTCGGCGCCGCGCTCGACGACCTCGCGCCCCAGCCCGGCGACACGATCGTGTATGCGTCGAGCTTTGCCGAGACCGGCGCGCTCGAGGGCTACCTCGACAGCTTTCCGACCGCCAGCCCCACGCTCTTTCAAACCTCGATCCATCCGAGCGCCGTGCAACAGGCCCTGATCGCTCGGCAGCACGCCGTGGGGGAATTTTTTCCGCTCACCGGCCGCGCCCACCTCGCGGCGCAGGCCCTGCAAACTGCGCTGCTCGCGCCCGCGCCGCGGGTGATTCTCTGCGGGGGCGAAGAGCGCGGCACCTGGCTGCTCGCCCACCGCGCCGCCAGCGATCGCACGTTCGCCTTCGCCCTCGCGCTCTCGCGCGATCCCGCCGGCTCGCTCGCCCGCGTGACGCTCGCGCCGGCGGCCGACGACACGGCGAACGCAGAATTCACGCTGCCTGATTTTTTCGACGCGCTGCGCGCGCGCCAGCCCATCGATCAGCTCGCGGCACCGGGCCGGCGGCTGGGCGTCGCGTGGATTTAGCCTGTCATGCTCGCGCGCGCGATGTCTCACTGCAGGAGCCCCGCATGAACGCAGGTGCCCCCGATTCCAACATCGCGCCCGTCCGGAATCCCGGCCCGGGCTGGGGCTTTCGCTTCCTCTGCGCGTGCGACGCGGTGTTGCCGGAGTGGCTGTTCCGTCCGCTGCGCCGGCTGGGGACGGCCGCCGCGATCGCCAAGATGCACGCGCAGCGCGCGAATTCCCGGGCGTATCTCGCGGTGGTGCTCGAGCGTGAGCCGACGCTGCGCGAGATCTTCCGCCATTTTTTCGCGTTCGAGGAATTCATGATGCTGCGTCTGCGCGTGGCCCGCGGCCTCCCCCATCGTGGCGAGCTCGCGCCGGATGCGGCCGGGTTTCGTGAGCTGCTGGCGAGTGGCGAGCCCGCGCTGCTCGGCACGTTTCACTTCGGGCATTCGGATCTCACGGGATTTCTGATCGGCCCGCAGGAGCGCCGCCGTGTGTTCATGGTGCGGCAGCACCGGGAAAATTCCCACGACACGGAGATTCTGGGCGCGCACTTCGCCCAGTGGGTGAGCTTCATCTGGGTCAACGAGCCCGCCAATCTCCTCTTCGCCCTCAAGGAGGCGGTCGCGACCGGCGGCTCGGTCGCGATGAAATGCGACCGGCTCGGGTTCAGCGCCAAGACGGAGGCGTTTCAGTTCCTCGGCGCGCGCCGGATTTTCCCGTTCACGATCTACCACCTCGCGCTGATCTTCCGCCGGCCCGTCATCCTGAGCGTCGGGCTGCCCGCGGGGCCCGGGCATTCGACGATCCACTGTTCACCGCTCTTCCGCCCGGACGACGCCGGCAAGGCCGCCAACCTCGAGCGTGCGCGCGCGCACTTTCAGGAGTTCCTCACGCGCATCGAAGGCTGGCTGCACGCCGATCCCACGCTCTGGTTCAACTTCACGCCGCTCAACCCGCCCGCGCCATGACGCTCCCGCGCCGGCTGCTGCGCCTTTATCATTACCCGGCCAACATCGTCTCGTGGACGCTGTTCGCCACCGTCGGCGTGACGCTTAATCTCGTGTGCATGCCGCTGCTGCTCCTCCGCGATCGGCAGCGCTACGGCGGGGCGGCGCGCCGCGCGATTCGGCGGCTCTTCGCCGCGTGGTGCGCGTGGCTGCATGCGACGCGGCTCATTTATGTGCGTTTCCACGGCTTCACGCCCGAAGCGATGGCGGGGCCCGCCATCTACATCGCCAACCACCCCGGGCTGCTCGACGCGACGTTCATCCTCTCGCGCCTCCCGGACACCATCTGCATTTTCAAGCCCGCCCTCATGCGCAACCCGGTGCTCGGCCCCGCCGCGCTCATGGCCGGCTACGCGGCCGGCGACAACGGCGTCGATCTCATCCGCGATGTCGCGCAGCGCGTGGCCGACGGCCGCTCACTGCTGGTGTTTCCCGAGGGCACGCGCACCGCGCCCGGCATCGCGCTCAATCCGTTGCGCCCGGGCTTTGCCCTCATCGCCGCGCGCGCCTGCGCCCCGATTCGGATCATCGTGGTCCGCGCGCCGCGCGACTTGGTGCCGAAGGGCTGGCCGTGGTGGCGCGCGCCCGCCTTTCCCTCCTTGGTGGACATCACGCTGCTCACCGAAATCGAGCCGGAGGCGGGCGAAACTGCGGCGCAACTGACCGCCCGGGCCACCCGCCAACTCACCTCGGCCCTCGCCGCGTCATGATGCCGTCCGCCACGCACCTCGTCCTCATCCCGAGCTACAACCCCGGCCCGCGCCTCGCCGCGACCGTGGCCGCCGCGCTCGCGCACTGGACCCTCGTCTGGATCGTGGACGACGGCAGCACCGACGGCAGCGCCAGCGGCGTGGCACGGGCTTACGCCGCCGATTCTCGCGTGCGCGTGATCGTCCGGTTGAAAAACGGCGGCAAGGGCGCTGCGGTCGCCACCGGCGTCGAGGCCGCGCTCGCCGCCGGCTTCACCCACGTGCTCACGCTCGACGCCGACGGCCAGCACCCGGTCGATCACATCGGTCCGTTCATGGCGGCGTCGCAGGCCCAGCCTGCCGCGCTGGTCCTGGGCCGGCCCCTTTTCGGTCCGGAGGTTCCCCTTGAGCGCCTGCACGGGCGCAAACTCAGCGTGGGCCTCGCCCGTTTCGAGATCCTCGGCGCCGGCATCGATGATCCGCTCTTCGGCTTTCGCGTTTATCCGGCGGCCGCCTTGCGCGCGGCGCTCGCCTCCACGCGGCGCGCCCGCGGCTTTGATTTCGACCCGGAGGTGGCGGTGCGGATGTTCTGGGCCGGCGTGCCGACGGTGAACCTCCCGGCCCCGTGCCGCTATTTCGCCAAGGACGAGGGCGGCGTGTCGCATTTCAACTATCTCCGCGATAACCTGAAACTCATCTGGCTGCACACGCGCCTCATCGTGCAACTTCTCCTGTGGCGCTGGGTCTCTGTCGGGCGGGTGCGCGCGTCACGTGCCCGCTAAAAACGCCATGCGCCTGATCTTTTTTCTCCTCCCGCTGCTCGCCTGCGCCGCCGAGCCACTGCCACTCACGCCGGAAACACTCCTCGCCGATCCCGCGAACGATCCGGCGTGGCGCGATCTCTTGGCCAAACTGACGCCGAACAAGACCCGTCAGTCGAAGTTCGAGGAGCGCCGCTTCTTTCCGTTTCGCAAGGAGCCGATCGTGCTCACCGGCGAGGTCCGCATCGTGCCCGAGCTGGGCCTGAGCCTGCGCTACCTCACGCCGGAAAAAAACACGCTCATCGCCGACGCCCAGGGCCTGCTCCTGCGCGACGACCAGGGCCGCGAGCGCACCCCGCCCAACGACAGCCGCGCGCAGGCCGCGACCTCCGCGCTCGTGCGCGTGCTGCGCTTCGATCTCGCGGCGCTGCAAAAGGACTTCGCCGTGCACGGCCGGCGCGACGGCGCCGCGTGGACCCTCGTGTTCGTCGCTCGTGATCCGGCGTTCACCACCCTGCTCGGCACGCTCACGATCCGCGGGGAAAACCACGAGCTGCGGGCCATCGAGCTGGTTAAATCACCCACGCAGCGCATCGAGATCGCCCTCCGCGACAGCGTGGAGGACGTGCTTTTCACCGGTGACACGGTGCGACGTTTCTTCCGATGATGGCCGGCTGTGGATAACGCCGCGTCCCGCCCCAAGTGGATCGCCCGCCTCGCGCTGCTGGCCTTGGCCGCCGCTTGCGGCGGGTGGCTGCTGCGGCTCGACCACGCGGCCAAGATCTCGACCAACGTCCTCGATCTCATGCCGGCGGCGGAGCAGTCGCTGGAACTCGGGATCGTGCGCGGTTTTTCCCAGGGCGCGCAGGCGCGCGTGGTGCTGATCGCGCTGCGCGATCCCCGGGCGCCGGAGACACCGCCCGCGACGGCGGCGCAAGCCTTTGCCGCGGCGCTGCGCGCCTCGCCGCTCTTTGCCGAAGCCGTTGCAGTCGGCGATCCGGCGGCCGACGGAGAGCTGGGAAAAAAGATCTTCGAGCACCGCTTCGACTGGCTGCTGCCAACCTGGCTCGCCGAGCGGGAGCGCGCGTTCGCCGCCACCGGAGCGCAGCCGGCGGAGTTTCCCCGCTGGCTCGCCGCGCAGGCGGCCGCCGATCTGGAGGCGTTTCTCGCCCGGCCCGAGGCCGCGGCGATGCAGGATATTCTCCCCCGCGATCCGCTGCTGCTCGTCCCATCGCTGGCGGAGAAGGCCCGGCTGCTGGCGACGCCGGCCGCCCACGCGGGCGGCCACGCGCTCATCTGGGCCCTCTCACGGCCCTCGCCGCTAGCCGAGGAAGGCCAGGCCCCGATCTTCGCCGTGATCGAGCGGGCGCTGGCGGAGGCCCGCGCCGCGCATCCGGGCGTGGAGCTGCGGTGGACGGGCATCGCCCGCTTCGCCGCCGCGAGTCGCGCCCGCATCGAATCCGAGATCGGCCTGCTCAACCTCGGTTCGCTCCTCGCGGTGCTCGGCGTGAGCAGCCTGCTGGTGCGCCGCATCTGGCGGCTCCTGCATCTGGTCCCGATCATCCTGCTCTCCCTCGCCGGCGCGTGGACCATTTCCACCCTGATTTTTGATCGCCTGCACATCCTCGTTTTTGTGATCGGATCGCTGCTCAGCGGCGTGGCGATCGACTATGGATTCTACCTCTACATGCAGCCCTCGCTGCGGCCCGACGAACCCTACGGCGAGAAACTGCGCCGTCTGCTGAAACCGCTGCTCGCGAGCTGTCTCACGACGGTCATCGGTTTTTCACTGCTGCTGTTTTCCGATCTGCCGCTCATCCGCCAGATCGGCGTCTTCGTATCGGCCGGCCTCCTCTGCGCGCTCGGCGCGGCCATGCTTTATTTTGCGCAGCTCGATCGCCCGCAGCTCGAAGGCCGCACCATCGGCAATTTCGCGGGGCACGGCAGTCGGTGGCGCCCCGCTGTGCGGCTTCTGGCGATCGCAGCGATCGCGGTCGCGGTGCTCGGGCCGCTGCGGCTCACCTGGCGGGACGATGTGCGGGAGCTCGACCTGCCTTCGCCGGAGCTGCACGCCAACGATGCGGCGTTGCGCGCGCTCTTCGGCGATTCGGCGAAGCGCTCGCTCTGGCTCACGCATGGCGCGACGCTCGCGGAGGCGCGGACGCGGCTCGAGGCCTTTCTCGCCAGCCGCAGTGGCCTTGCGGCCGGCAGCGTGGGGCAGTTGTTGCCCACCGAGGCCGACTGGACCGCGTGGCTGGCCCGGCGGGCGACGCTGGGCGCGTTCGCCCCGGAGTTTCGCGCGGCACTCGCGGCGCGCGGATTTACCCCGGAATCGTTCGAGCCTTTCTTCACCGGGTGGCATGACGCGATCACCCGTCCGGCCGCCGGCACCTACGAAAAGCTCGCCACCGATCTGCGGGCGTCGCTGACCGGACCGCTGTCTCTGCTCAGCCACACCAGCGCCGCGCCGTTCTGGTTCCTCACCGTCGTGGAACAGCCCGCGGCCGAGGCCGCGCCGGCACCGCACACCCTCGCACTGAATCAGCTGGCGTCGCTAAACGATCTGTTCACGCGCTACCGTTGGTCGGCGCTGCGGTTGAGCCTGGTCGGCCTGGGCTTTGTGATGGCGAGCGTGTTCCTGATCTATCCGCCGCGGCGCGGGCTGCGCATCGCGGTGGTGCCGGCGGGCGCGTGCTTTTTCGTCTTCGGCGCGCTCGGCCTCGCGGGTCAGACGCTCAATCTGTTCCATCTGCTCGGCGCGTTTCTCGGCGTCTGCCTCTCGCACAACTACGCGATCTTCTCCTCGGACCATGCGACGTCGGGCAAGCCGCCGCCCGCGGCCGTCCGACTCTCCGCGCTGTCCACCGCGGCGTCTTTTGGGGTGCTGGCCTGCAGCCGCATCCCGGTGATTCATGCGCTCGGGCTCACCGTGGCGCTCATTGTGGTCACGACGCTGCTCGTCGTCGAACTGGAGCCGCTCGCGCGACGAACCGACGCATGAGCGCCACCTTGCTCTCCGCGTGGGAAGACACCGTCCGCGCCGCGCCCGGCGCGGTCGCCTTGATCGATGCCGCCACGGGCCGCACGTGGACCCGGGCGGAACTCGATGCGAGCGGGCGCGCCTGGCGCGACCAGCACGGCGCGAAACTCGCGCGTCAGACCGTCGTGCTCGCCCTGCCCGGCGGCGCGGAGTGGTGGCGGGTTTTCCTCGGTCTCCTTCACGCCGACGCCGTCGTGGCGCCACTCGATCCGGGCGAGCCGCTCGCGGCGCAACGCACGACCGCCGCGGCCATCCGGGCGGCGTGGCTCTGGCGGGACGAGGGCTTGGAACAAATCGCCCCGCGCCCGCGCCGCGCCCGGGATGAACGACGCCTGCTCAAGCTCACGTCCGGCTCCACGGGCACGCCGCGCGCGCTGGCCTTCACCGATGCGCAGCTGCTGGCCGACGGCCGGCAGGTGTGCGCAGGCATGGGCATCCGCGGCAACGATCGGAACCTCGGGCTCATCCCGCTCGGCCACTCCTACGGCCTCGGCAACCTCGTCGTGCCGCTCCTCGCGCAAGGGACCGCGATGGTGACCGGTGTCGCCGGGCTGCCGCACGCGATCGCGGAGGCGGCCCGGCACTGGCGGCCGACGGTGTTTCCCGCGGTGCCGGCGCTGCTCCGCGCGCTCGCGCTGGCCGACATCGCACCGGCGCATCTGGCCTCGCTGCGCACGGTGATTTCCGCGGGCGCGCCACTGGCGCCGGAAATCGCTACAGCGTTCCATCAACGCTTCGGAAAAAAAATCCACAGCTTCTACGGCTCGAGCGAGACCGGCGGCATCACCTACGACCACACAGGGGACGCAGCGCTGACCGGAAAGAGCGTCGGCCCCCCGCTGCCCGGCGTGCGACTGACCCCGGACCGCTCCGGCACCGTGGTGATCGAGAGCCCCGCCGTCTTCACGATCGGCAACCGCACGCCCGGCGCGCACCGGCCCAAGGATCACCTGGCTTTTACGGCCGACGGTGAGGTCGTGCTGCTCGGGCGCGCGGGCCGCACCGTCAAAATCGCCGGTCGCCGGCTCGATCTCGCGGAGGTCGAGCGGGCGCTGCGGGCGCTGCCCGGCGTGCGCGAGGCCTTCGTGGCGCCGCACGCGGAGCGCGCGGAATCGCTGGCGGCCGTGGTGGCGGGCGACACGCCGGCCGAGGCCCTGCGCACCGCGCTGCGGGAACGGATCGCCGCGTGGAAAATCCCGCGGAAGATCGTGGTGACCGCGGCGTTTCCCCTGACCGCCCGCGGCAAGGCCGACACAGCGCGGCTGCGGGCGATGCTGGAGGCGTAGCGTTTTGGCCAAGCAGCTCCGGGGTGGCGCGAGGCTTCAGCCCGCGCCGAACCGGATGAGATTTTCGCCCCGAGCGCGGGCAGCAGCCTCGCGCCACCGTCAGGGATCCGTGCAAATCGTGGCCTCGATTTCCACGGCGAGCGCCGCGCGGCAGATTGCGGCGTGCAGATAGGTCACGCGATCGCCGGGAGCGAGCACCTCGCGATCCAAGTGGGCCTGCGCGGCAGCGAGATCGGAGGCATGGCGGAGATAGACCTTGAAGTGACGGCGCGCGACGCGCCCGGTGCCGAGGGCGTTGCCGAGGCCGACGGCGCGGCCGATCAGGCGCAGGTTGTCGACCGTGCATTCGATCTGCAGCGTGAAATCGTCGGGCGCGACGGTCTCGTGGCCCTTGATGGCCGCGGTGCCGGAAAGGAACAACCAAACCGCGCCGCCCTCGCGGACGGCGGTGGCCCGGGCGAAACTCGGCGAGCGCGGACCGTGCTCCGGCGGATAGTGGTAGGCGGGCACCTGCGCGGGATTCTCAAAATGCCGCGGCGCGGCCTCGCTCGCCACAAAGACCGCCTCCACGTGATCACCACCCACGCCGACGGCCGAGGCGGCCGGGAGGCGCGATTGAAACCCGTCGCCCAGCGCCCGCTCGAATCCGATCGATCGGCCCGAGCAGAACGCCTGGTAGTGCTCAAGGCCGCCGGTGTGATCGTTGATCCGCGGCACGTAGTTCCAGATGCGGCAGAGGTGCAGGCCGGCCGTCGCGGCGAGGAGGCGCCGATAGAGCGCCTCCGTGCGCACGGTCAAATCTGCAGGCGAAAACGGTTCGCGGGCGTGCCCCAGCAAGAAGCCGCCGGAGCGAAAGAGCCGCACGCCATCGCGCTCGCCGGCCGGCACCGCGGCGGGGAAAATTTCCTCCGCCGGTTCGCCCGCGAGCCACGGCGCCTGAATCAGCAGCGCCTCGCCCGCCGCGCCGGGCCCGCCGGCAAAGGCCACACGCCACGGAGCGGCGGGATGAGTGGGCGGTGGAGAGGAGGCCGGCATCGGAAATCGAGGCGGAAGACAGCCGCGGCGCCCGGCGGGGTCAACCCGCAAGCGGGCCGGCGGCGCACGCGTTCAGAACCATTTTTTCCGCCGCAGGTAAATCACCATCAGAATCGTGGTGAGGAGGGTGAAGCCCAGCGCCCAAGGATAGCCGGCTTTCAGCTCGGGCATGGTCTCGAAGTTCATGCCAAACCAAGTGCCGATGACCATCACGGGGATCGTAACCGCGGTGATCGCGGTAAGGAACTTGATGCCCTCGTTGGCCTCGAAGGCGGCCTTGTTGAGGAAAATATCGAAGGCCATCAGCAGGCGCTCGTGGTAGCTGGCGACGGTGCCCTCAAGGCGGGCGAGATTGTCGCGGAGGTCGCGGAAGTAGGGGAGCAGTTTCGCGCGGATGAGCTTGGAGTCGCCACGCGCCAGGCGCTCGATCACGTCGCGCTGCGGGCGGACGATCGTGCGCAGCTTGGTGAAGTCGTTGCGCACGTGGAGCAGCTCGTTGACCATGCGCTTGTGGCCGGATGCCTTGGCCAGCACGAGTTCCTCGATTTCCTCCAGCTCAGCGCGAAGTTCCTCGACGACCGGCGCGTAGTGATCGACGAGCAGATCGATGAGCGTGTGGGCGATGCGATCCGGGCCGCGCGGGCCCGCGCCGGCGGCCTTGGCGAAGCGCTCCATGAGCGTGGACACCGAGCGCAGCGGCGCGGTGTGGAAGGTGACGACGTAATCCCGGCCGAGGAAGAGATCGAGTTCGGTGGTGTTGAACTTCTCCGTGCGCGTGAAATCGACGGCGTGGGTGACGATGAAGAGGTATTCCTCGTAGTCCTCGACCTTCGGCAGGGAGTTGGGCTGCACGCAGTCCTCAATGGCGAGCGGGTGGAACTGGAAGACGCCCTCGAGCACCGTCTTGGTCTCCTCGGGCGTCGGATTGTCCAAGTCGACCCAGAGGAGCAGGCCTTTGTCGGCGCGCACGAGGCGCAGCGCCTCGATCTCGAGGTCCTGCCCGACGAGTTTGCCGTCGCTGAAGATGAAGGAGCGGATCATCGGGGGCGGAGCGTGAGGACCGTGCGGAGCGGCGTCGAGCGCGGCGTAGCGACGGGCGTTCCTGCCCGCCAAGGCTTGACGAATACCCTGAGCCGGCGGGCAGGGCGCCCGCCGCAACTTACAACCCGAGCTTGGCCTCGGCCGCGGCGATGGCGGCGACGAAGGCCTCGGGCGTGGGGGCGTTGAGAAAAGTCGCGCGGTCGGCGGGATCCTTGAGAATCTTGCAGAGGGCGCTCACGACGGCGAGGTAGTCGCCGGGCTTGGTCTTCGGCGTGCCGAGCACGAAGAAGAGGCGCACGATCTCGCCGTTGGCGTCGAAGGGGATGCCGGTGTCGGAGCGGCCCACGGCGAGCACGATCTGCTTCACGTGCTCGGTGCGCGCGTGCGGCAGGGCGACAGCGTTGCCGAGGCAGGTGGTGTCGAGGCGATCGCGCGCGAGCAGCTCGTCGTAGAATCCCGGGAAGTTGCCGACGTCGGGATGGCCCTCGAGCAGGCGCGCAATCTCGTTGAGCGCAGCGGTGCGCTTGACGCCTTGCAGGCGCAGGTTGATGCGCGACGGATCGAGGAGCGATGTGATGCGACCGGCCATGAGGGGCACAGCGAATGCCGAAGGCGGAAAGAGGAAAGGAGAAAAACGACGGCCGACGTGAGCGGGGGTGCTGCCCCGCTCACGTTGGAGCGATTACGCCGAAGGTGAATCGGCCCCAGGCGGCTCCGCTGCGGCCGCCTGCTGCTCGTCGGTCTCGACGATGCGCGCGATGCTGAGGAGTTTGTCGCCGGGCTCGAGCGTGAGGAGCTTCACGCCCTTGCCGCCGCGGTTGACCTCGCGGATCGTGTTCACCGGGCAGCGCACGCTCTGGCCCTTGGCGGTGAGGAGCATGATCTCGTCGGTGTCTCGCACGCTGAGGGCGCCGGCGAGCCGGACGGAGCCGTCCTCCGGCAGATCCATCGCCCACACACCGCTGCCGCCGCGGTTGATGAGACGATAATCCTCGAAGCGGGTGCGGACGCCGAGGCCGGCCTCGCTCGCGACGAGGAACTTGGCCTCGTGATCCACGACCTCGATGGATTGGAGGCCGTCGCTCTCGAGCTTGAAGCGCATGCCGGTGACGCCGCCCGTCGCCCGGCCGGTCGCGCGGAAAATATCCTCGCCGGTCTCGGGGTTGCGTTCGCGGAAGCGCACGGCGAGCCCTTGGTTTGAGACGAGGATGAGTTCGTTGTCGCCGGTGGTGAGCACGGCTCCGATGACGGCGTCCTTCTCGGCGAGGTTGATGCCGATGAGGCCGCCCTCGCGCGTGCAATTGGCGTAGTCGGCGAGGGAGCTCTTCTTGATGACGCCGCGCTGGGTGGCCATGACGAGGAAGCAATCCTCGGCAAAATCCTTCACGCAGATCATGGCGGCGATCTTCTCGCCTTCGGCGAGCCGGAGGAACGACGAGACGGACTTGCCCTTGGCGGTGCGGGTGCCTTCGGGGACGTCGTAAACCTTCTTCGCATGGCACTGGCCGATGCTCGTGAGGAAGAGGATGTAGTCGTGCGTGGAGGCGGTGAAGAGGTTCTCGACGAAATCCTCCTCGTAGGTCTCGGCGCCGATGACACCCTTGCCGCCGCGGCGCTGGGAGCGGTAATCGGCGACGGGCGTGCGCTTGATGAAGCCGAGGTGCGAGACGGTGATGACGCAGCCCTCGTTGGGGATCACGTCCTCCATGCGGAATTCGCCGGCGGCGCCGACGATCTCGGTGCGGCGGGGCGAGGTGTATTTCGCCTTCATCTCGCCGAGTTCCATTTTGATCAGCGCGAGGAGCTTGGCTTCGGAGGCGAGGATGGAGCGGAGTTCCTCGATGAGCTTCATCAGCTCGATGTATTCCGCCTCGATCTTGCCGCGCTCGAGGCCGGTGAGCTGGTAGAGGCGGAGTTCGAGGATGGCGTCGGTCTGGCGCTCGGAGAGCGGATACTTGGCCATCAAGCGGAC
The DNA here is from genome assembly GCA_030693515.1 of Opitutaceae bacterium. Lineage (GTDB taxonomy): Bacteria > Verrucomicrobiota > Verrucomicrobiia > Opitutales > Opitutaceae > ER46. The sequence goes on along the minus strand of JAUYAK010000077.1, from coordinate 518 downwards.
CTTAGCCTCTTCGCGGTTGGAGGAGGCGCGGATGATTTTGACGAAGTCGTCGAGGTTATCGAGGGCGATGATGTAGCCTTCGAGAATGTGAGCGCGGTCCTCGGCCTCCTTGAGCCGGAACTTCGTGCGGCGCGTGACGACGTCGCGGCGGTGCTCGATGTAGCACTCGATGAGTTCCTTGATGTTCATCTGCTTCGGGCGCTTCTTATCGAGCGCGAGCAGTGTGACACCGAAGGAGGATTCGAGGGCGGTTTTCTGGAAGAGCTGGTTGATGACAACCTTCGCCTGCTCGCCGCGTTTCAGCTCGATGACGATGCGGGTGTTTTCGTCGGATTCGTCGCGGAGATCGCGGATGCCGTCGATTTCCTTTTCGCCAACGAGTTCGGCGATGCGGAGGACGAGGGTGTTACGGTTAACGTTATACGGAATTTCCGTAATGACGATTTGCTCCATGCCGCCCTTGAGTTCCTCGGTGTGGGCCTTGCCGCGGGTGCGGACGATGCCCTTGCCGGTCTTCA
>JAUYAK010000076.1 GCA_030693515.1 Opitutaceae bacterium | reverse complement strand
ACGAAAGCAGCTCAAGGCTGTTCCTCGAAGCCGTCCGATAATCCCGATATCGCAGACACCCCGAGTGCCGTGGTCTACTCGAAAGCTCTTTCGCGCCTCTCGATCATGTCGGAGTTATCGGCATGTCGGGATAAAGCGCTTTGGACGCTAGCGAGCGAGTTCGCGAAGAACTGAGCGCACGGGGGAGCGGCTCGTGGGCCGCTCCCCTTTTTTCGGCAGATGCCGTCCCGCGTTTCCGGTAGGGGCGCGCCGCTGCCATTCACGTTCACCGCCGCTGAATTCATGGCGTTCCGCCACGAGGCCGAACGATCACAACGCACAAAAACCATCCATCGCCGGCCACGCCGGTCCATCACATGAACAACGGAACCCATGACACCTCCCTCGCCGACCGTCCGCCGAATGCCTCGCGGTCGGCTCGGCCCATCGTCAACGACGAAGAACTCTCCCAACTGAAACGCGAACTCATGCACGCCGAGGTTCGATTGGCCAAGGCCCGCGCCACGGCCGCCGGCGCCGAAGTGGACATCAAAGTCCTCAACGCCCGACTGAAGGCCCTCACGAAGTAGCAAAATCTCGGAGCGCAACGGCCTCCTGAAGATTTTCAGCCCACTCTCGCGAGTGGGCTTTTTCCTGCCCGTGCAACTAGCGTTTTGGCAGAGTCGCACACCGCGAAAGCTCACGATCCGCGACGACTGACTCCCCACAATCGACCAATGCAGTAATGCTCGCTGCGCTCGGTTTTTTCTAGCTCTGCCCCGTCCGTAGCGCCCCATTTTATGGGCGGTCAAGGTCGTATCGCTGCGCGATCTCCACCACGCGCAAACATTCCGCTTCCCCCTCGTTGCGGATAAATCCGCCGCCTCGGCGCTCCATCCAGCGCTTTGACTTTCGCCCATCCCGACCGGGCGCTCAACCGGGCAGCACCCGCGATCACTCGACACTACGTCGAGTAGGGAAACGCGGCTCGCGCGAGCGCTCACCATGCGCGTATATGAAGCCAAACTGGTCTATTCCCTCGTTTCCCTCGGCGACGAAGTCCGCCTGATTACCCCGGATCAAATCGCCACCTACCTCCGCCCCGCGTTTGAAGAAAATCCCATGCAGGAGGTATTCTACTGCGTCTATCTCGACCGCAAGAATCACCCCTTGGGTCGCCACTTAATTTCGTTGGGAACGGTGGATTCGACGCTGGTTTCCCCTCGCGAAGTTTTCCGGGGAGCCATCCTGGCAAGCGCCTCCGCGTTGATCGTAGCGCATAACCACCCCGGGGACCCGGCGCCGAGCGCACCCGACATGCACGTCACCCGACTCCTGCGCGAGGCGGCAAAGACGGTGGACATCGATCTCATCGACCACGTGGTCGTCGGACGCGCGAGCGCGGAGCCACTCGCCAAGGGCTACTTTAGCTTTCGCGAGGCGGGCATCCTCTGAGCCGGCCGAGGCGACGATCGGTCGTCGCGCCGCTCTCGACATTCGCCGGCGTAGTCGCTGCTGCGCACGTCAAGTGGTCAGGCGTATTCCACCCGTGATACCGTCCATACATATGCGTCGCATTCGTTCGACCGCTCGCTCCAACACGGCGGGTTTAGCACCGGGATGGATTTCGAGATCGTCCCCGTGAGCATCATCCAAACAGGATCCCTCACGGACGAGGTGAGAGCGAAGCGCGTCACACCGGACGACACGCTTCCGAGCAATCCCATGCGCCGCCACCCGACGCGGATCGCTGATCCCAGCGAACAGGCAGTTCGCGCCACCAACAATGTAAATTCAGAGAGTGGCATCGAACTGCAGATCGTCCTTAGCCTTTTTAGGCGGCCGGCCGAAATGATAAATGAACCCCACGTAGAGGATGCGCGAACTGCGACGGCGCTCGATATCCTGCCGCAGGACCGGCGTCTCGATGCGGGTGCGCTCGCGCAGGGAATTGAAGACGTCCGACAAACTCACGACGGCGACGATCCTGCGGTCCTTGAAATTGTGTCGCAGGCCAAGGTTTACAATATGCGTGGGGTAACGGTAGCCCTGCGGCGTGAGCCGCTTCGCCGTGTAATTCGCGTTTAACTGCACCAGCGTCGCCTTCGACACGTCCCAGCTTGCGTTCAGTTTCGCGTCCAACGCGATGGTCGCGCGCCGAGTGCTGAAGCCGAGATTGCTCGCGTCGATTTCGTTGCGGTAAACGTTCGCGCTGAAATTTAAGGCGATGCGGTCGCGGATTAACGTGGTCGCGCCGAGTTCCAGGCCGCCGGAGCGACTGGTGCCGAGATTCTCCTTGGTCGTGAGCAACGTCGTCGCGTCGATGTAACGCGAGACCTCCGTCACGCCGCGGTAACGCTGACGATAGTAGACAGTCGCGAGGTAGGTGGTGTCGTCTTTTCGATACTGCCAACCGGATTCGAGGGAGTGAATGTCCTCCGGCACGAGCCGCGGATTTCCGGCGCGCAGGTTAAACGGGTCCTGAAATTCCGGAAACGGATTGAGGTCGTCGCCCTCGGGCCGTCGCACGCGGTGGCTGTAGTTGAGCTGGAGCTGCTGCGTTTCGGTGAGGGAATAGGTCAAATGCACGCTCGGGTAGAAGCGGGCGTAGCTGTTTTCGTTGGCGAGCCGCGCGGTCACCTGATCGGTGGCAATTTTGGCCTGCTCGAAACGCAGTCCCCCAAGCACGCCGACTTTGTCGCTTTTGTGAGCGTAGGTAGCGTAGACCGCGTGGATCTTCGCGTCATAGACAAAGTGGTTCGTGCGCGCGGCGTCTACACGCCAAAGATTCGTCACCGGATCAAAGACGCTGCCGCGATAATTCATGTCCGTGGTGTTCGCCTGGCCCGAGTAACCCGTTTCGAGCTTCGCATGATCGCCCAGCGGGCGTGCATAGTCGGCGGTTGCCTCCGTGTTGGTCTCGGCCTTCTGGATGAGAACATTTTCACGCACCGCCACCCGCGCGGGCACGCGATAGACATTGGTGTAGCGATTGTCCTCCTGCTCAGAGGTCCTCCCGCGACGCAATTCGATGCTCAGCTCGTGATCTTCCGTCGGAAATGTGTGCTGCACCGTGCCAGTGAATTCCAGGTCCTCCTCGAACTCGGGGTCACGTCGCAGTCGATCGTAGTCGGTCGTGACCAGGCCGGCGGCGTTGCGCGAAAGATTGGTGACGACGGAATCGCGGACGAAGTCGCGGTAGTTGTAGTTCACGTGCCCGCCGATCTTCGTCTGCTCACGGAGCCTGTAGTCGATGCCGGCCTGCGCGATCCGCGAAAGAGGCCGCGAGTCCTCGGTCGTGTGTTGCGAGGTTGAAACGAGCGAGTTGGTCGCGGCGTCCACATGCGAGCGGTCGTCCTGCACCGTGCGCGGCCGGTTGTCCTGGCGCACCGCCGCGCTGCCGAAGAAGTTGTATTTCCCGGGATTGTAATTCGCGGTCACGCTGCCGTTGTAGCGACCGTCGTTGCCGACGGACCCGCGCACGCTGCCGGAGTATCCGGCGTCCTGCTTTTTCTTGAGCGTGAGATTGATAATGCCCGCGGTGCCGTCCGGTTTGTATTTCGCGGACGGGTTCGTGATGACTTCGATTTTTTCGATGCCGTCCGCTGGCATCTGTTCGAGCACCGCGGCACGGTTGCGGCCCATCACCGTCGAGGTTTTACCGTTGACCAAGATGAGCACGTTGCTGTCGCCACGAAGGCTGACGTTGCCCTCGATGTCGACCTGCACGGAGGGAACGTTTTTGAGGAGGTCGCTCGCGGAACCCGTTGCGCTCCGGATGTCCTGCCCGACGTTGTAAATCTTCCGGTCGATCGCATTGTATAACGTTTCCTTCCGCGCGGAGACCTCCACTTTTCCCAGCTTTACCGCGGCGTCGCGCACGACGATCAGACGCCCGAGATCGACCGCACGCGCGGAAGCGCCGATCGTAAACGCAGGGCTTTCGAGTTGCTCGGCCCCGACCAGGCCGTAGACGAGTAGAAACTCGCCGGCGGGAATATTATCGATTTGAAACCGCCCCTTCGCGTCGGTCGCCCCCGAATGGAGAACCTTGCCGTCGGCCCTGCTTTTGACCGCGACGATGGCGTATTCAATCGGTTTCGTGGCTTGATCGACGACGCTGCCCGTTACCTTGCCCACGGATGGCGATTCGACCGCGAATGATGGCAGGACGATAAGCAAGGCGAGGAATGCGATGAAGCGGTGCATACTTCACGGCTCGTTAGGCCGGCGCCAAACCCTTGCCTTGGCGCCGACTCCGGCCGAAGCGGAAATAGAGGGCGGGCATGAGCACGAGATTCAGCAGCGTCGATGTGATCAATCCGCCGAGAATCACCACGGCCATCGGGAATTCGATTTCATGCCCCGACTTGTTACCCCCCATCACGAGCGGGACGAGTCCGAGTCCGGCGCAGAGCGCCGTCATAAGGATCGGCGCGAGCCGTTCCTTCGCTCCGCGGACGACGAGACCGAGGCCAAATGGCTCACGCTCGACCTCCTCGAGATGCTGATAGTGACTGAGGAGCATGATGCCGTTGCGCGCGGCGATGCCGAGCACGGTGACAAAACCGACGAGCGAGCCGAGCGAGAGCACGCCACCGACCATGAAGGCCCCGATGACCCCGCCGATCAGCGCGAAAGGAAGCGTGAGGAAAATCAGCCATGTCAACCGCCACGAACTGAACTCCGCGTGGAGCAGAATCACGATGCCAAGGAGCGCGAACGCCGACAGCAGCAGCAATTGCCGCTGCGATTCCTGGCGGGCCGCATACTCGCCGAGGAATTCGGGATGGTAACCGGCATCGAAGGGCAGCGCGCTGACCTTCTCCTGAATTTCGCGTGCGACGCTACCTAGGTCGCGGCCGTTGGCATCGCAGATGATATCGATGCGCCGCGACGCGTTCTCGTGCTTGATCTCGTTCGGGGCCGGCTCGACCGCGAGTTCGGCGACATCCCTGAGCGGCACCGCCACTCCCGCCGGGGTGTCGATCAAGAGTTCCCGCAAGGCTTGAAGGTCGGCCCGCACGGCGTCGCTGCCCCACACTGCCACCGCAAAGGATTTTTGATCGCGATATACCTCACCCACAATCCGCCCCTGCATCAAGGTCGTCGCGGCCCGCCGGACTTGCCCGGCGGTTAAGCCAAATCGCGCCGCTGCCTCAGGCTTCAGGCGCACGGTGATCTGAGGCACGAGCACCTGCGTCTCCACTTTGAGATTCGCGACGCCCGGCACTTTCTCCATGACTCCGGAAATTTCGCGAGCCTTGGCCCGCAGCACGTCGAGATCGGGTCCGAAAACGCGCACCACAATCGTGGCGCTCGCCCCCGTGAGCACTTCCTTGATGCGCTCTTTCAAATAAGTAAGGAGATCGCGGTAGAGTCCCGGATAGCCGTCCACCACCTCCTGGATTCTGTTCACCGTCGAGGCGTAGTCGACGGTCGGCTCGATGCTGATCCACAGCTCGGTGAAATTAGGCCCGTAGACTTCGTCCGCCACTTCGGCGCGCCCGATGTGCGAACCGAAATTCCGGACACCGGGAATGGTGCGCAGCTCCTTGCTCGCTAGCGTGGTAATGCGGCGCATCTCTTCGAGCGACATGCCCGGCTTGCCGACCCAATGCATAAGAAAGTCCGTTTCCTGAAAGTTGGGCAGAAATTCCTCGCCCAAAAAAGGCAACGCTGCGCCAGTCCCGCCGAGCGTCACTCCGAGGACGACGAGCGCTACCTTTGGCCGTTGGGCCATTTTGGGCAGCCAGCGCGCATAGGTGTTTTGCAGGCGCTCCGAAAGCGGTGACCTTCGGTGCTCCGCGGCTTTCGGCAGCAGCATTAACGCCATCGCGGGCGTGAGCGTCAGGGCCACAACCATCGACGCCATGATTGCGAGAACGTAGGCCAGTGCGAGCGGACGGAAAAACGACCCCGCGAGTCCCGGCAGAAAAAACACCGGGATGAACACCAGCGCCACGATCAGACTCGCGAGCACGACCGCGGTTCGCACCTCAAGCGAAGCGTCGAGCACCACTTGAAATGTCGAAAGCGGGTTACCCTGCTCTCGATTCAGCCGCAGCCTACGCACGATGTTCTCCACATCGATGACCGCATCATCCACCACGACGCCGACGGCGATTACGAGGCCCGCGAGCACCATGGTGTTGATCGTGCCGCCGAGCGACATCAGCACGAGGCCGGCCGCGAGCAGCGACAACGGGATCGTGACGAGGCTGATCACCGCCGCGCGCCACTCGAAAAAGAACGCGATCAGCACGACGACGACCAAGCCGCAGCCCAGCAACAACGCGTGTTGCAGATTTTCCAGCGAGCGCTCGATGAAGGTCGCAGGCCTGAAAATCGTCGAGTCGACTTCAATGTTCTTGAGCCCCGGGCGCAACGCCGCGAGCGCGGCTTCCACCTGCTTGGTCACGTCGAGCGTGTTGCCCCACGGCTGCTTTTCCACGATGAGCAGCAGGCCCGGCACGTCGTTGATCACCGCGTCACCGATGGCGGCCGCGTGTCCGATGCGCACCTCAGCGATATCGCCGATCCGAATCGGCGCGCCCTGCCGGAAATCCACGACAGTGCGCGCGAGATCGTCCGGCGTTTGCACCGGCGAGAGATGGCGAATGGCGAGGCGCTGATTCGGTGAATCGACGAACCCGCCGCCACTGATCACAACTGCATCGCCGGCGGCGCGGATCACGGCATCGAGGGTGATTTCGTTCGCGCGCAGCCGCAGCGGATCGACGATGACTTGATACTGGCGGTCCCGCTGTCCCCACATCGCGACGTTCGCGACGCCCTGAATCGCCATCAGCCGCGGACGGATCGTCCACTTCGCGACATCGGTCAGCTCCATTTGCGAATATTTCTTGGAGCTAAGTCCGATTTTCAGCGCACGACTGGTCGAGGAGAGCGGCGAGAGAATCACCGGCGGCTTGGCGACGGTGGGCAGGCGCGATGCTTCGACGGTCAGGCGCTCCTGCACGATTTGCCGCGCCCGAAGCAAGTCCGTGCCGGGCTCGAAAATCAGGACCACGGAAGAGAGGCCGAGAACGGATTTGGAGCGCAGCGTCTTCAGCCACGGCGAGCCGTTGAGCGCGTTCTCGATCGGGACGGTGATGAATGCCTCAACCTCCTCCGTGGAAAGACCGGGCGCCTCGGTTTGGATTTCAACCAAGGGCGGGGCGAACTCGGGAAATACATCGAAGGCGGCATGCTGGGCGCGCCGGATGCCCACGACGGTTACCACCGCGGCCAGCACCAACACGACAATGCGCAGCCGGAGTGATGTTGCGATCAGCCAGTTCATCATAGGGCGCCCAGGTTATTTGCCCGCACCGAATTCCGTGCCGAAAAGCTCCATGGCGCCCGCGGTCACGACCTTCGCGCCCGCCTTCGGCCCCCGGCCGAGGAGCGCGTCAGAGCCCATGATACGCCGCAGCTCCACCCGCCGCCGCGTGTAGGCCTGCGCCCCGAGGCTCTCGTAGACCCAGGTGTTGCCGTGCACGTCGTAGAGAATGGCCGAGGCCGGGACGACGAGGCTTTCTTCCGAGCCGAGCACGGGAAGCGTGACGTTTACTTTTGACCCCGGGCGGAGACCGGGTGCACCCGCCTTCAGCTCATAAAACAATTCCGAAATGAGCGGGTTGGTGGACCCGGAGAACGGGACCGAGACCGGTGTCGCGCTCACTCCCTGCGTTCTAGCGTCGGCGCCGAAGACGCCGATCGTGGCCGGCGCGCCCGGCTTGAGCTGGGCGATCTCGCCGACGTAGACCGGCACACGCACCCAGAGTTGATTCGTGTTGACGGCATCGAAGAGCGGCGCGCCGAGTAGCGCTCGCCGCTCTTGCGCGGTGCGTAAGGCCGCTTCGGCAAGCCCGACTTGCGTCCGGGCGTCGTCCACCGTGCGGCCGATCCCGGACTTGGCGGCGATCAATTCCTCGGCACGCTTGAAGGCGAGTTGGGCCGCTTCGAGCTGCACCTTCCCGGCATTCACCGCGCCATCGGCGTCAACTTGCGCTTGCGCGGTCCGCACCAGATCAGCAGGCGTCATCGTCGGCACGAGCGAGAAAATCGAACGTGAGTTCTTTGCGCCCGACGCCGCGTCGCCGCGCGCCAGCGGCAACATCAGCTCGCCGCCGTAGCTGCGCATCGTCTCACTCGGCCGATTCTCGGCTGGCACCGTTTCGATGCCCAAACGCTTCTCGGCCTCAGGCGTGAGTGTGACCACGGCGAGGTCCGCCTCGGACATTTTTTTGCTGACTTGCACGGCGGGGATCACCTTCGGCGTCTCGATCTTGGCGGGCTTGCAGCCGGGTGAAATGCCAATGGCCAGCGCAGTTATGACGTAGGGCAGAGCGTGTTTCATGACGGTTTCAATCAGCCTGGGCTATGAGTTACAGACGCGTGCCGACGTTGCGCTCCAAATTGGCCCAAGCGCGGCGCACCTCTGCACGAAGCTCGGCGCGACGGAGTTGAAGAAGCAGTAATTGCCGCGTGTTCTCTTGCACTACCCAAGGCGAAACCTCGCCGAGTTCGTAGCTCCTGCGTGATGCGCGCTCCAGTTCCTCGAATGGCGGCAGCACTTGCGTCTCATATGCGACGAGGGTCGCGGCGGCCTGTTCGAACTTCGCGTGCGCGTCGCGCACCTCCGCGACGATGCGTTGGCGGGTGCCGAGGTAGTTCCAGCCCGCGCGTTCCACTTCAGCTTTTGCGCGCAGACGGTTCGGTTGGTTTTGATTAAAGATGGGCAGCGGCAAAGCGATGCCCGGTCCGATCTCGAAGCCGTCCTTGCCCTGCGCGTTGGCGTCGATGAGCCCTGAGAGCGTGAACACTTCTTTTTCGGCAAGACCGGCCTTGCGACCGGCAGATTCCAGCGCGAGTTCGGAGGCCCGCAGATCGGGTCGCGCCGACAACGCCTTCGTTTCGAGAAGAGCCGCCACGGGCACGGCCGTTGGAATCGTGGGAGCTGTGGACTCAATGGCGGCTGCTGCGGGCACCGGCCATCCGAGGAGGAACGAAAGCCGCTCACGCGCAATGGAGTGGTCGCGTTGCGCGCGCCCGGCCTCGTCGCCAGCGCGCGCCAGCTCGGCGCGCGCCGCGGTCGTCTCCAATTCGCTGGCATCTCCGAGCCGCTGCCGGTTTCCTGCGATACGGAGAATCTGTTCACGAATCTTGAGCGTTTCCGCCGCCACATTCTCGCGGTCGCGTGCAAGCAGTGCGTCGCTGATGGTTACACGCACGTCGCGAGCAAGATCGAGTCCGGACTGCACGAGTCCTTGCGCCACGCGTTCCGCTTCGACCTCCGCGATGGCGATGCGCTTCGGCCGTAGCCAAAGCGCTTCAAGCGGAGCCGTTGCGGTGAACTCGAATTGCTTTGGCCCGAGGGGGAACAACATCGAGAGAGTCGGGTTTGCGAGCATCCCTGCCTGCGCGAGGTCGCTGCGAGCCAGCCCGAGCTTAGTGAGGTTTTCCTGAAAAGCCGCGTTGTTCCACAACGCGATCGCGACGGCCTCTCGCTCGGAGAGGCCGTCATCCACCGAAATGCCAGGCGGCAACTGTGCGGTGGCCTGCACTCCGTCGGCGCGAATGGTGGTCAGCCCGCGCTCCTGCAAATCAGCCCCGACGATCCCCCGTTGGGTGTATTTGCTCTCCGGCGCGACACATCCGGAAAGGAGCAGACTAACCAAGGACAAACCCGCTGCGAGACAGGGACGGGCCGCGAAGCGGATCATGGGGTGATTAATGGAAGCGAACATGAACATGGGCGCAGCAAGAGCAGAGACAAATCTCTCTTCATCAGACACCCATACTTCACTCCAGCCGATAGTTCTGGTGTGCGAGATGATAGTCGAGGGTCCGTCGAATCGCCTCCGTGAGGGGAACTTTCGGTGACCAACCGAGCTGTTGGCGCACGCGCTTGATGACCGGCACGCGGCGGTCGATATCCTGATAATAGCGTCCGAAGTATTTATCCGACGAAACGACGACGGTTTTCGCGAGTCGCGCGCGCTCGGCGAATTCAGGAAAATCCTGAAAGGCCGAGATGATGAGCTTTGCGAGATCGCGCACGCTCACATTGTTCTTCGGATTGCCGAGATTGAAGATCTGGCGCGAAGCGCGACCGTCTTTGTTCTCGATGATGCGCAGGAGGGCATCGACGCCGTCGTCGATGAACGTGAACGAGCGGCTCTGCTTACCGCCATCGACCAGTTGGAGCGGTTTCTCGAAGATCACATTCGAGATGAACTGCGTGAACAGCCGCGAGCTTCCTTCTTTGGGCTCAAACACATCGTCGAGCTTCGGGCCGATCCAATTGAATGGTCGAAATAACGTGTAGTCGACGCCGTCGCGCACGCCGTAAGCGTAAATCACGCGGTCGAGCAGCTGCTTCGAGCAGGCGTAAATCCAGCGCTGACGCTCGATGGGACCGTAGACAAGGGGGCTCGCGGTTTCATCCAGCTCCGCGTCCGGACTCATGCCGTAGACTTCGGAGGTAGACGGGAAGATGATGCGTTTTCTATATTTTACGCACTGGCGGACGATCGCCAGGTTGGCCTCGAAATCGAGTTCGAAGACCCGCAGCGGATCCTTGACGTATTGAATCGGATTCGCGATCGCGACGAGTGGGATCACCACGTCGCACTTCTTTACGTGATACTCGATCCACTCGCGATTGATCGTGATGTCGCCCTCCACGAATTTGAAGCGCTCGTGGCCGAGGCAGTTGTCGAGCTTGTGGCTCGCGACATCCATGCCGAAGACTTGCCAGTCTTTCTGCTGGAGAATCGCGTGCGTGAGAGAGCTGCCAATGAAACCGTTGGCGCCGAGGATCAGAATGCGGAGCGGCATGAAAAATCGACCGAGCGAACAAAATGGGCCTACTCGCGGCTGGCTACGGGGCGGCTGGAAACCGGACCGTAACGGCTCAGCTCAGCGGCGCTAAGCTCGCGCTGGTTCCCCTGTTTGAACAGCCAGCTGGCCGTTTGATAGTAAGCGATCGTGTCATCAGTGAGTGATTCGTCGGCAGCGCTCCTCTTCATGGCGTGCGTCGTTCGGTCGTAGGTCATCGTGGCCGATTGGCGCACCGGTTTCAGCACGGCGAGCCGGCCATCTCGCAGCAATCCCAGCTTTTGGTAATTGCCGATAAACACGCGGCCTTTCACGTCGTTCGATTGGGCCATAACGTCCCGGCCGTAAAAGCGGCTGGGATACGTCCAGCGGAGCAAGCCAAGCAGTGTTGGCGCGTAGTCGACTTGACTCGTCAACGCGTGAACGACACCTGCGGGAATCTGGCCACCGGGAGCATAGACGATTAGGGGGATGTGGTAGTTTTCGACGGGCAACTCGGTTTTTCCCGCGCTGGACGCGCAGTGATCGCCCACAAAAACGAAAATCGTATTCTTGAACCAGGGTTTCGTCGCAGCCACGCGGAGCAGCTCGCCCACGGCATAGTCGGTATATTTCACGCCGCCCGCGCGGCCCGACGTTTTCGACGGCAGGTCGATCTTCCCGTCTGGAAACGTAAACGGCCGATGGTTCGACGTCGTCATGACGAAGTGAAAGAACGGCTTGCCCGCCGCGTGGTTGCGGTCGGCTTCGCGCAGCGTCCACCGAAAAAGGTCCTCGTCGCACGCGCCCCAGGCGTTGGCGAAGGTGATGTCGTCCTTCGGGACCTTGGTGCGATCGAGCACGCGATAGCCATTTTCGCCGAAGAAATAATTCATGTTATCGAAGTAGCCGAAGCCACCATAAATGAACGATGTCTCGTAGCCGCGGCTGCGAAACACCGAGCCGAGCGTGAAAAGGTGCTCGTTGTGCGGACGCTTCACCAGCGAGCGGCCCGGCGTTGGCGGCACGGAGAGGGTTAGCGCTTCCATCCCGCGGTCGGTGCGTGTGCCCGTCGCGTAGAACTGATCGAACACGAGGCTCTTCGTCGCGATCTGCTCCAGGTTGGGCATCAGTTTCGACGCACGGTTGAAATGGCTGAGGAAGTCGGCGCTGAGGCTCTCGATCGTTACCTGAATCACGTTCAACCGCTGTTCCGGGCCGGCGTGCTGCACCAAGCGAAGCAAATCGTGCGGGTCGGAGGTCAGAGGCTTCGAGCCGTCTTCGGCCAACATCATGCGGACGCGGTTGAAGGCCGCTTCATTCGGCATCGTCGGATAGAACCGCTCGTAATCGAGTTGGTTGGCCCAGAACGCCGCGAAGAGCGACCACAAGCCATCTTTCGCGAGTTCGCGGTTATAGTTGTTGGCGAAATTAGGGATGAAACTTTCCCGCAGGCCTACACTGAGCACCAGCGTCGCAAGCACCCAGCCGGCGAGACTGCGCCACCGACGTTCCGGCGAAGCGGAGCCTTTGAGCCAGTGACCGGCGACGCCAGTCCGGGCCAGCAATCCGTAAATCAGCACCGCTATCACGCCGAGGCCGCCGTAGATCGCAGGCATCGGATACGATTCGCGGATATTTCCAATCACCTCGGTCGTATAGACGAGATAGTCGACCGCGATGAAGTTGAACCGCACGCCAAATTCGTCCCAAAAAACCCACTCCGCCACCGCACCGAAAAGCAGCACATACGCTATCGCGAACAGCCCCACATGCGCGAGAACCCGCGCCGCGTGCCACGCGAACACGCGCGCCGGCAGGAGAGTGAGCAGCACGGTCAAGGGCAGAATCCAGCACAGCGCGGCCGCTGCGTCGAAGAGCCCACCCCACACAAAACTGGCGAGCAGACTGTAATTCCACGAGACCTCCTCCGCCGATTTCAACAACAGGGCGACGCGGGTCGCAAACCCAATCCCCAACGCGAACGAGAGTGCGAGCCAAGCCCCGCCGTGGCGCGTTGCCACTAGCCGCCGGAAACGGCCGATGGGCGGTATGCCGGTTGCGGCCGGGCGGGACGAAGAGGACGGGCTGGAAGGGACGCTCGACATGCCGTATCCGACGCCAGATGTCGGAAAGCGTTAGAATCATGACGGAGCCGTAATGTTGCCGTTGGAGTTTCGTCATGGAGTTCGCACTGGTCCGAGTCCCTCACGTCCTCATAGTAGTTGGTCGATGCGCGTGCTCGTAGTGGAAGATGAGATCAAGGTGGCCGCTCTCCTGAAAGGTGGCCTGATGGAACATGGCTTCGCCGTGGAAACTTGCCACGATGGCAATTCGGCGATCGAGCGCGCGATGAATGAATCGTTCGACGCCATCATTCTCGATATCATGCTCCCGGGTCGGGATGGACTCAGCGTGCTGCGCAAACTCCGCGAAGCCCGCCAAACCGTGCCCATCCTTTTGCTCACGGCGCGCGGCGATGTAAACGAAAGGGTGGAAGGCCTGAACCTCGGAGCCGACGACTATTTGGCTAAGCCATTTGCCATGCTTGAACTCGTGGCGCGACTCGGCGCCGTGCTCCGGCGTCGGAACGGCAACGGTCTCGTGGTGCAGAGCTACGCCGATCTGACGCTCAACGCCGCCTCCCGTGAGGTGAAGCGTGGGGCCATGCGAATCGAGCTCACGCACCGCGAATTCGCGGTGCTGGAATGCCTCTTGCGGTCGCCGGGCAAAGTGGTGACGCGCACGGAACTGAGCCAGGCAGTATGGGGCTACCAATTCGACCCCGGCACCAACTTCGTCGATGTCGCGATTCAACGGCTACGGCGCAAACTCGATGATCCGTTTCCCCGCAAGCTGCTCCAAACCACGCGCGGCGTCGGCTACTCCCTCCAATCCGACGACGTATGAAGCCGTTTCCCATCCGATGGAAAATCGCACTCTGGTCTTCAGCGCTGCTCGGCGTGGCGCTGATACTTTTCGCCGGCGGCACGTATCTGAATCTCTATCACGAGCAAATCGAGGCCGTGGACTTGGAACTCGAAGCGGCTGGAAAGCATTTGGCGTCATTCGACGACAACGCCCTTTCCGAACGAAAGCTGGACGAGTTGTTGCGATTTCAGCCTTGGCTCGCCGGCGCCATTTTTAACGCCCGCGGTGAACTCATCCGGCGTTCGCCGAATCTTCCGGAAGACCTCACGCGTGCTGCATTGATCGAGTCGAAGCTCCATACCGCGCGGCACGGGAGCGAGCGTTGGCGCCTCACGACTGTTCGTCGCACCAACACCACGATCGTCCTTGCCTACGACTTGGTCGAGGTGCGCGAGATCGTGCACGACCTGCTGATCGCTTACGCCCTCTCGTTACCCCTCGTGTTGGTCGTCGCCGCCTTTGGCGGATGGTGGGTGGCGGGCCGGGCGCTGGGGCCGCTGCGCGAGCTGGCTACCGCCGCTGAGACTATCCGGGCCGAACATCTCAGCCGCCGCGTGCCTGAGTTTCGCGCGGTCGATGAGATTCAGCGCCTCGCCGTCGTGCTCAACGCTATGCTGGGTCGGCTCGAAGGGAGCTTCGCTCAGGCGCGCCGTTTTGCGGCCGATGCTTCGCATGAATTACGCACGCCTCTGACCATCATGCACGGCGAGATTGAAGCGCTGGTGCACACGCCGGGAATCGATACGGCGCAGCAGCGCAAATTGGTCAGCCTGCAGGAGGAAATTGGCCGGTTAAACCGGATCACTGAACAACTCTTGCTGCTCGCGCGCTTCGATGCCGGCGGAAAAAATCTGATGTTAGAACGGGTTGATTTTAGCGCGCTCGTCAGCGCTGCGTGCGAAGACATCGAATTGCTCGCCAGCGTGAGCGAGATTTCCCTCAAGCTGGAAATCGTGCCCGGCGTCTACCTCGAAGGGGATTCGGCCCACCTCCGACGTCTGCTCCTAAACCTCCTGGACAACTCGGTGGGCCATAATCATCTCAACGGCAAAGTGACCTGCCGCCTGCAGACGACGGCCGACGCGGCGATCCTAACAATCGGCAATTCCGGGAGTGGAATCCCGGTGGAAGCGCGCGCGCAGTTATTCCGCCGTTTCTTCCGCGCCGACTCAGCCCGCACGCGTGGTGGTCACGGCCTGGGTCTTAGCCTGTCGCGCGAGATCGCGCGCGCACACGGCGGCGATCTCACGCTCAACTCCAACTCACCGGCAGGGTGGACGGAGTTTGTCGTCACACTTCCGGCCTTTGCGGAACAATCATCCTAACTGTCGCGATTGCTGAACAGATAGTGATCGGCCGTTTCGCGAACCACGTGGAAGTTGGAGATAGGATCTATGAGAACGGAAGGAAGAGGCAGCGAATCAATTAGCGGGACCGCGCCTCGCGCCGCCTCCTTCTGCTTCAACGACTGCGCATCGTAGTCGCGCCGCAAATCGCGAAGTTTCTTCTTCCGGACCACCACGTAGATGCGTTCGGGACTCTGCCAACGCTTCCTGAATGCATCCTCGTCGATAAAGCGGCCGCTACCTCTCGCGATAGGGTCGTTCACCAGTTCGAGTTCGTCGCCGTGGTATTCGACCGTGCCGACGAAACGTCGGGAGTAAAAAACGAAGTCGTGAAAGAAATCATGGTAGTGAAACAGAGGGGCGTCGGGCGGCAGCCTGGCGGTCACATATCGAGCGAGTTCGCGTGTCCCGGCGCGCTGGATTTTTTCGGCTGCCACCGCCAGGGTCGCGAAAAACAACCCCGTCGCCGTCAGCAGGCCGATAATTGCCGGCACGACTCGTCCTTTTCGAAATAGCCACAAAGTGCAAAGGCTACCGGCGAACAAGGATCCTGCCATCGCGAAGGCGAACGGCTGCAGCGCCAGAGCTTGCCCGGCATCAATTCGGGCAATCGCCGGTCGAAGCACGACGAAAACGAGCGCGGCGGTCAAGAGCACGCTGAGGAACGAAAAGACGATAAATCCTGCTTTCACGCAGGGTGACACGCGTTCAGAAATACTACGCGCGAGCCCTGCCCCCATCAGCACGGCGAGAGGCGGAAATACGGGAAGGACGTAGGGCGGGAGTTTCGATTGCGACGCGCTAAAGAACAGGAAGATGAACCCCGCCCAGACGACGAAGAACCAGACATCCGCATTTTCCCGACGCTGCGACCAACCCCTCAGGGTGGCGGGCACCGCGCCAAGAAAACCGGCCCATGGGAAAAGTCCAAAGAGCACCACCGGCAGAAAAAACCACCATGGTTGAACCCTTGAGTGAGCGGTGGTAGTAAATCTTTCCCAGTGCTCGTGCACAAAATAGAAATGCGCCCAAGAGGGATTGCGGTCCGCCGCCAAGACGTGCCAAGGCACGGTCACAATGAGAAACAGGAGTAATCCGCTGGGAAGATAGAGTGGGCGCAGTCGCCGCCACTGACAAAAGACCAGCAGCCACACGAACATTACGGCTCCCGGCAGCAGGAACCCAATGAGCCCCTTGCTCAGAGTCGCCAACGCCGCGCTGAGGTAAAGGCCATAGAAGAATTTGCGACGCCGATGCGCTCGCGTTTCGCGCACTCCCAGGATGAAGAAAAAGAGCGTGCTGCTAATCAGCACCGACACGACCATGTCGAGGAGCAGAATACGTCCCAACGCGAAATAGAAAGCCGAGCTACCGAGCACCATTCCCGCCAGCAGTCCGGCGAGATGGCCGAAAAATTTTCGTGCAGCGAAGTAGGTGAATGCCACTCCCCCGAGCGCAAAAAGCGCCGGCGTGATCCGCATCGACCATTCACTTGCTCCAAGCAGCTTATAGCA
Organism: Opitutaceae bacterium; assembly: GCA_030693515.1. Classification (GTDB taxonomy): domain Bacteria; phylum Verrucomicrobiota; class Verrucomicrobiia; order Opitutales; family Opitutaceae; genus ER46. The sequence goes on along the minus strand of JAUYAK010000076.1, from coordinate 149,721 downwards.
GATCGCGACTGACCAATAGACCAGCGGTGGTTTCTCAAAGTATGCGACACCGTTGAGCCGCGGTGTTACCCAATCTCCACTGGCGACCATCTCCCGCGCGATTTCCGCATACCGACCTTCATCGGGGCTCGCCAACGGCGCAGCGCCCAGGAACAGAAAGTATAGAATTACCAAGGCGCCAGCGAGCACAGCGACGCCTTGAGTGTGCCTCGGTTGGAACGATTCGTCCGCTGCGGACAACTCCCTCTTATGAAAGGCCACGATTATCCGATGAGGGAAGCAAAACTGACCGGCGTGCCGGTCACGACGCACGGTGACTGACACAGTCGCGGTAGCGCATTTCGAAAATCCGACAATCGGCGGCAGACGCGAGAAGTCATACCGGTAAGACCCTTTCCGCCCCGCGACCGTTAGGAAAATGACGAAGCTGTCATCTCAACGTCATGCAAAGGTAACGGACGAGTTCTGGGCGCCGCAAAATTCCCGCGGAGAGACACCCGCCTGGATCGGATCAGCGTGACGCCGTTCGCCTCTGCCGGAACGCTCGCACTACAATCACCGCAACGATACCGATCATCACAGCAGTGCTGATTGGGCCGACCACGCGTTCCACTTGATCATAATTCCCGCCTAAAGCCCGCCCCGCGCATGCGAGCATTGCGGTCCAAACTGCGGAACCGATTGTGGTGAACATCAGAAAAAGCACAATTGGCATTCCTGCTACGCCTGCCGGAATTGAGATGAGCGATCGCACACCCGGCACAACTCGGCAGAACAACACGGTTTTCGCGCCGTGTCGGTCGAACCAAGAGCGAGATTTCTTGAGGTCGCGGGCCGATAGGCCGACCCATTTTCCCCAGCGATCCAGCCAACGCCGCAATCGCTCCTCGCCCGCATATTTTCCGAGATAGTATAGCGGCACCGCGCCCAAAACTGACCCGACGGTGCCCGCGACAATTGTGCCGAAGAGTGACAACTCTCCGGTGGTGCTGAAAAAACCAGCGAGTGGCATGATCAGTTCCGAAGGAATCGGCGGGAACACATTCTCCAGAAACATCAAAAAGATGATGCCTGGATACGAGAACCCTTGGATCACGGATTTTATCCATTCGCTCATAGCGCGTTGGCTTTGGACCGCCGTCTTCGACGCAGGTTACTCGACTCCCTTGGACGGAACTCGCCCGCTATTTCTCACTCGCTTCGTTCGGCCAGTGTTTGGGTAGAATATGGCAGAGGACACACAGTCAGATGACAGCGCTGACCTGTCGTGAAGGGAGCGAAGCGCGCTGCGTCCTCCTGGACTGATGCCGGTCATCTCCTTCGCTTCACTAACTCCAATTCAGCACGGACTGCGGCTTGCCGGCGGGATGGACGCGGGGGCGTTCAAAGCGGCACTAGTGGACCTACAGCAATGACGTGCAGGTGATGAAAAATGGTTAAGTCTCCGGAAATAGGTGGGTTACATGGCTCAGCGTCAGCAAATGGGAACGCGGCGTTTATCGGCTCACCAAGAAGGCCATGCTTCCGATCATCGCGTTCCTCGGCTACGATCCACGGGAGGCCAGCCTGTAAACCCAACACATGTCTCATATGGGGCTCTTCTGTCGCAGGGGCGGCGAAGCCCAACAGCGCTGCTGACCTGCATTACGAGCGATCGCAGTAAAAAGAGCTTAGGGCTGGGTTCGACGATTTTAGCCGATGCTATCTTGCGTCAACCGAAGCCTTGTCGCTGTGCGCTGTGTGTCCACGCCCTCGATGCGACAGCGAATGCGTTTACGGCCCGAGGGAAGGATGGAGGTTTGGCGTCGTCGATTTGTGAAGGCGCGGGCGGCAAAGAACGAGGGCCGCGGGAGTGAGCCGAGTCCCGCGGATGCCTACGTTGTCCAAGCATCGTTTTTCACGCCGGCAGAGCGTTCGTTCCATGGCGTCCTCGAACCAGCAAGACCTGCCACCGCGGCCAGCGCTAGCAAGGTCCGTCTCGCCGATGTGTCCGCGGTTCAGCGGGGGTGCGAACGGTGAGATATTCACGTTTTACCGATGAGTTGTTGTTAATACCTCCCTCTTCCCGCCAAAGCGGAAATAAAGGGCTGGCATCAGCACGAGATTAAGAAGCGTCGAAGTGATCAGACCGCCGAGAATAACGACAGCCACGTAGCAAATGTTTCCACGGCGATTGGTTCGGGAAATGATGGCTCAAAGCTTTCCAAAGGTTTGAAAGCCGGTTACTGCGCGTGGGTTTTTGCACTTGCACGGTAAGGTTCGCTCATTCGTCGGCATAGATTGCAGCTCATCGCTATCATCGGAGTGAAAGTGCACGTTATGAGCGGTTTTGCGCATAGCGGTTGCTGGTTGTTGCCCCAGTCCAACAGTCTACGGCTGCCTTCATGCTTACCGACGAACGTCATCGTGCCATTCTGCGGCTGCTCTCCGAAAACGGGCGGGTGGCCGTGACCGAAATTGCCGAGCGCTTCAACGTCTCGGCTGCGACCGCCCGCCGCGATGCGGTGTTTTTGGCCGACGCCGGCAAGGCAGCGCGCAGCCACGGGGGCCTGCTGCCTGCCAAGTTTTTTCACGGCGAACCCCATTTTCGCGCCAAGGCCGCGCGGCACATGGGCCTCAAGGCTCGCCTTGCCCGCAAGGCCGTTGGCCTGCTTCCGCACGAGGGCAATGTCTTCGTGGATGCAGGGACTACTTGCCTCGAAGTCGGACGCCTTCTGCTTGATCGACCCGATCTGCACATTTTCACCAATTCAATTCCTCTCATATATCAGGGAGCCGAAGCACGCGCCACGGTCATCGCGATCGGGGGTGAAGTCCGCAAAGTCTCCCTCGCGCTTACTGGCGCTCTCGCACAAGCGTGGCTCGCTCATTTGCGCTTTGACGCGGCCGTAGTCGGAGCGTCGGGTCTCGACCTCGCGACCGGAGCCTACACGACCGAACTACACGAGGGCGCCGTGAAGGCCGAGGCCCTGCGCCGCGCGGGCCTCCGCGTGCTCGTGGCTGACGCCGAGAAATGGGATCAACCCACCGCGGTCCATTTTGCCCCCTGGGCAGCCTTCACTTCGCTGGTGACCAATGCCGACGTTTCCCGCGACGCGCGCCTCAAGCTCGCCGCCGCCAATGTCAGAATCGTGCTCGCTTAATTCGTTCATGAAAATTGCCCGCTTCAACCGCCTGTTCAATCCCAAGACGGGGCGCTGTTTCGATGTTGCGATCGATCACGGCTTCTTCAACGAGCGCTCGTTTCTCGCCGGCATCGAAAACATGCCGCGCACGATCGCGACGCTCGTCGCCGCCGCTCCCGACGCGATCCAGTTGAGCGTGGGTCAGGCGCCCCATCTGCAACGGCTCCCCCTCCGCCCCAAACCGGCCCTCGTGCTCCGCAGTGATGTGGCAAATGTCTATGGCCCAGATCTGCCGCGCACGCTCTTTTCCCGGCTCATCGAGGAGCCCGTGCTTCAGGCCGTGCGGCTCGATGCGGCGTGCATCGTCGTGAACCTCTTTCGCATTCCGGACCAGCCCGAGGTGGCCGACCAATGCATCCGCAACATCCTTCAGTTGAAACCGCAGTGCGACCACTACGGCATGCCGCTGATGATCGAGCCGCTGGTGTTTCAGCCTAATGTGAAAGCCGGCGGCTACATGGTCGATGGCGACCCGCAAAAAATCATACCGCTGGTGCGTCAGGCCGTCGAACTGGGCGCTGACATCATCAAGGCCGACCCCACCGACGATGTCTCGGTGTATCACAAGGTCATCGAAACCACCGGGGGCATTCCCGTGCTTGTGCGCGGCGGCGGCAAGGCCTCTGAAAACGAAATCCTCGCGCGCACGGCTGCACTTATCGCCCAAGGTGCTGCGGGCATCGTTTATGGTCGAAACATTATCCAGCACGCTAATCCCGCTGCGATCACCCGCGCGCTGATGGCGGTCGTTCACGAGGGCGCCGGTGCGGACAAGGCCCTTGAATTCTTACGGCAGCCTTGAAGAAATGATTTCACGCACTAACCCCTCTCAGCCGGTTCGCATCGGCATCATCGGCGGCGGCCTCATGGGCCGTGAAGCCGCCTCGGCTTTTGCCCGCTGGTTTACCTTGGTAGATTTTCCCGTCCGCGTTGAATTGGTCGCGGTGTGCGACATCCAGCCGGGGCTGCTTGAATGGTTCAGTCAGATTCCCACCGTGCGCTGCCTAACCGTGGATCATCATGAGCTGCTTGCGCGCGAAGATGTCGATGTGGTTTACGTCGCCGTGCCGCACCACCTGCATGAATCGATCTATCTGGACGTGCTGCGGGCCGGGAAGGATTTGCTGGCCGAGAAGCCGTTCGGCGTCGATTTGGCGGTGGCACGCCGCATTCGCGACGAGGCCAAGGCACTCGGGCGCTTCGTGCGCGTGTCCTCCGAGTTTCCGTTTCTGCCCGGCGCGCAGCGCATCCATCAAATGGCCGCCACGGGCGCCTTCGGGCGTATCCTCGAAATCCGCGCGGGCTTTCTCCACTCCAGCGATCTCGATCCCCTCAAGCCCATCAATTGGAAACGCCAGAACCGGTTCTGCGGCGAGATCGGCGTGATGGGCGATCTCGGCCTCCACGTGGCGCACATCCCCCTGCGGCTCGGCTGGCGGTCGAAGACGCTCTACGCGCAGCTTCAGAAAGTTTACACCAGCCGGCCCGACGGCAAAGGCGGCCGGGCCGATTGCGACACGTGGGACAACGCCACGCTGCACACCACCGTCAAGCTCGGCGACTACGCCGCGCCGATGACCCTGGAGATGAAACGGATGGCGCCCACCGAGACGAACACCTGGCACATTGAGATCCTCGGCACCGACCTCGGCGCCCGCTACTCGACCAAAGAACCCAAGACCTTCTGGACCTATCGACGGGGCAAAGAGCAATCATGGGAGAAAACGGATCTCGGATTCGCCGTGCCGTTCAAGACCATCACCGGCTCCATCTTCGAACCAGGATTCCCGGACCTCATGCAGCAAATGTGGGCAGCGTTCATCGCCGAACGCGCTGGAAAACTCGGCGACCGGTTCGGGTGCGCCACGCCCGACGAGGCCGTCGCCAGCCACGAACTGTGGAGCGCCGCGCTCGCCTCGCATCGCAACCAGTCGGTGGTCGTCCCCGCCTAGCCTCATTCCGATCCATGCGTTCCGGCATCATCGCAGGTGGCAACTGGATCGTCGATCACACCAAGATTGTCGACGCCTGGCCGGCGCAGGACGCTCTGGTGACCATCCTCCACGAATCCTCCGGCAACGGCGGCTCAGCCTATAACATCCTCAAGGACCTCGCCTGCCTCGGCGCGCCCTTCCCCCTCGCGGGCATCGGCCTGATTGGCGACGACAACACCGGCCGCTCGATTCTCGCCGACTGCGACGCGCACCGGATTGACTCGGCGCAATTGCATCGCACCGCCACGGCCGCGACGAGCTACACCGATGTCATGACCGTGAAGGCCACTGGCCGGCGGACATTTTTCCACCAGCGCGGCGCGAACGCACACCTCGGCCCCGAGCACTTCGATTTCACGCAGACGACTGCGAAAACTTTCCATCTGGGCTATCTTCTCTTGCTCGACCGCCTCGATGCCATTGCCGCGGATGGCCAGACCGGTGCCGCCGAGGTGCTGCGCCGCGCCCGCGCCTCCGGCCTCCGCACTTCGCTCGATTGCGTGAGCGACCAAAGCGATCGCTTCCGTGCAGTGGCTGCTCCCGCGTTGCCCCATGTCGATTATTTTTTCGCAAACGACTACGAGGCAGAGAAACTCACTGGCATCCCGCTCCGCGCGTGCCTGCGGCTCGATTCCTCCGCCGTCCGCGCCGCCAGCCGGGCCCTGCTCGACGCCGGCGTCCATTCGTGGGTGTTCATTCACTTCACCGAAGGCAGCTTCGCCGCCAGCCGGCAGGATGAAATCTGGCAGCCCAGCCTGCGCGTGCCGCCCCATCACATCAAGGGTGCCGCCGGTGCCGGCGATGCCTTCGCCGCCGGCGTCCTCTACGGTTTGCACGAGGATTGGCCCGTGGCCGAATGCCTGCGCCTCGGCGTCTGTGCGGCGGCGTCCTCACTCTACGACCCAAGCTGCTCCGCCGGCATGAAACCCGTCCAAGAGTGCCTGCAGCTCGCCGAGACCCTCGGCTACAACGCCCTCGCATCATGACTATCGCACCGCTTCGTTTATTTCCAACCGGACACCGTCCGCGTGCCGTCGGACGGTTGGCGACCTTGGTCCTCGCCAGTGCAACGTTGCTCGCGAACGCGCAGACCCCACCGCCTGCGCCCATCCAAGTTCCCGCCGGATTTGAAGTCGTTCGCGTCGCCGCGCCTCCGTTGGTCGGGTTTCCGATGCTCGGAGGTTTCGACGATCGCGGTCGCCTGTTCGTTGCGGAAAACGCCGGCGTGAATCTCAACGAAACGGCGCTCGCCGCCCAACCGCCCAGCCACGTCCGCATGCTGGAGGACACCGATGGCGACGGCATCTTTGACCGCTCCACCATTTTCGCGGATAAGCTGACCTTTCCGCAAGGTGTGCAGTGGCTCGATGGCGCACTCTACGTCGCCTCGCCGCCGTCCATCTGGCGTTTCGAGGATACCGACGGCGACGGGCGCGCTGACACGCGCAGGGAAATCGCCACCGGATTCAAATTCACCGGCAACGCCGCCGATGTGCACGGGCCATTTCTTCATCCCAACGGCCGGCTCTACTGGTGCCACGGCCGCAAAGGTCACGAAGTCTTTCAGTCGGACGGCACTCTCGTCTCGAAAGGAGTCGGTGCGCGTATCTGGTCCAGCCGCGCGGACGGCACCGACATTCAAGTCCACGCCGGCGGCGGCATGGACAATCCCACCGAAATCACCTTCGACCAAGAGGGAAACATCTTCGGCACGGTAAACCTGTTTCTCGCCAATCCGCGCGCGGATGCAGTCGTGCATTGGATCTACGGCGGCGTTTATCCCCGCTTCGATCAGGAGCGCATCATCGCCGAATTCAAACGCACCGGCGATCTGCTCGCGCCCATCACGTCCCTCGGCCACGTCGCGCCCGCCGGCACCACCTTGGTGAAAAATGAGTCCTGGGCTCCTGACTATCGCGGCAACCTGTTCCTCGCTGAGTTCAACACGCGTCGCATCATGCGCGTCGCGTTTGAGCGCGACGGAGCGACCTTCCACGGCCGGCCCGAAATTTTTGCGACCAGCACCGACAGCGGCGTCCATTTCACCGACGTAATCGAAGACGCCGACGGCAGTCTCCTCGTGATCGACACCGGCGCTTGGTTTCGGAGCGGCTGCCCGACCTCAGGCGTCGCGAGGCCCGACATCCTCGGCGGCATCTACCGCATCCGTCGCACCGGCGCAAAATCTCCCGTCGATCCCCGTGGCCTCGCGATCCGGTGGACCCAACTCTCTCCCGAAAAACTGATCGAGCATCTCGCCGATCCTCGGCCTGTCGTGCGCGAACGCTCCGTCGCCGAACTGGCCAAAAAATCTGACGCCGTGAGTGCGCTCGCCACCGCGCTCGGTGATCCCCGCTACCTCGTTCGCAGCAATGCCGTCTGGACGCTCACTCGCATCGGCACGACTGCCGCCAAAATTGCCGCCCGCCGCGCGCTCGCCGATGCCGACGCCCGTGTGCGCGAAGCCGCGGCGCAGAGCGTCTTCGCGACCAACGATCAGGACGCGTTCCCGTCGCTCGCCCGCCTGCTGGCCGACGAATCGCCCGCCGTGAAACGCGAGGCCGCCCGCGCCCTCGGCCGCCTCCGCAATCCCGCCGCAATTTCCGTCCTCGCCACCGCGATCGCCGCCACGGAAAGCTCCCCTGTTCTCACCCACGCCTTGATCTTCGCCCTCATCGAGATCGCCCAGCCGGCGGACACCCAAAAACTCCTCGATCACCAAAATGCCCGCGTTCGCCGCGCTGGCCTGATCGCGCTGGATCAGATGTTCGGCGGAAATCTCGTCGCCGGGTCCGTTTTCGACGCACTCAAATCCTCGGACGCCGGATTGCGCTCCGCCGCCCTCCAAATCGCGGCCAAGCGCACCGCGTGGAGTCGCGAGGCGGCCGACCATCTGTCGTATGCGTTTGCCGAGGCAGGAGACGCGGGCCGCGTCGAAACTGGCGCACGCATCCTCTCCGCCTTCATCGCGTCGGCAGACGTGCGCGCTTGGCTGAAAGCACATATCACGTCCCGTCCCGCCGCTTCCGCCCTCACCCCGCGCGCCGTGCTCGACGCGATCGCTTCCGCCGCCGGGGCGTGGGACGACAGTTGGCGCGAGCCCCTGCTGTCCGCGTTCCGCTCCACCGATCTGACACTGGCCCAGGCGGCATTGCGCGCGATCGCGATTCATCGCGACCGAGATTTTTCGGCTGCGCTCCGCGAAGTCGCGGGCGATCCAGCGCGACCAACGGCGTTTCGCGTGGCGTCGCTTCAGACGGCGGCGGGTGGCGACAAGCTGCTCGATGCCGAATCGTTTCAGATGCTGATGGAGCCATTTGTGACGGGCGGATCGCCCGAAGGCCGGCAGCAGGCCGCGTCGGTATTGAGCGGTGCAAAATTGAGCCGGGAGCATCTCCTCAGTCTCGCGGCGCGCCTGCCGGCCGCGGGGCCGGTAGAGTTGCCGCAGCTGCTGGGCGCGTTTCAACGTGGTCCCGCCGATGCGGAGATCGCGGCCGCTCTCCTTGCCCAACTCCAAGCCACGCCCGCCCGGTGGTCGCTCGTCGGCGGTGATTTGCAGACCCTCTTCCGGCGCTTTCCTCCGCCGGCCTCCGAAAACGCCGCGCCGATGATCTCGGAGATTTTGAATCAGGCCGTCGCGAAGGAAAGCCGTGTCACTGAACTCGAGAAAATCGCCAGCGGCGGAGATCCCGCACGTGGTAAGGCTGCTTTCCTTGCCGGTGCGGGAGCGTGCGTGAGCTGTCACCGTGTCGGCGACATCGGCGCGAAAATCGGCCCCGATCTATCCCATATTGGGCGCATCCGGGAGACGCGCGATTTGCTTGAGGCGATCGCCTTCCCGAGCGCCACGCTCGCGCGCGGCTACGAAACGTTCAGCATTCAAACCAAACTAGGCGAAACCCTCGTCGGAACCATCCCGCGCGAAACTGCCGGCGAACTCATTGTCGCCACCGGCGACGGCCGGGAAATTCCCGTGGCGCGCACCGCCATCGTCAAAATGGAATCCATCACCACCTCGCTCATGCCTGCTGGCCTCGACCGCGCCCTCGACCCCAAGACCCTCGCAGACCTCGTCGCCTTTTTGAAAAGCCTACAGTGACCTGCCCCTCTTCACCATTCCTTCCATGAAACTCGTTTCCCTCGCCTGCCTGACGCTGCTCACCGCACTCCACACTGCGGGGCAATCACCGATCACGCCCGATAAAATCATCCCACTGTTCAACGGGAAAGACCTGTCGCCGTTCGTCACATGGCTCGTCGGTTTTGGCCACACGGATCCCGACAAGGTCTGCACCGTCGTGGACCAAATTGACGGCGCGCCGGCCATTCGGTTGAGCGGACAGCACTTCGGCGGCATCGTGACCAAGGAGCGTTATACAAATTATCGCCTCGTGGTGGAATTTCGCTGGGGGCCGGTGACGTGGGAACCGCGTAAGAACAGGACGCGCGACAGCGGCATCCTGCTGCACTGCCAAGGCGCGTTCGGCAATTACAAGGACGACTTCACCGCCCCGTGGATGCGCTCGGTGGAGTTTCAAATCATCGAAGGCGGCACCGGCGACATCATCCTCGTGCAAGGCTACGACGCCAAAGGCGGCAAAAAAATCTCACCCGAACTCACCGCCACGACCGATGGAAAAACCAAAAACTGGAAACCCGGTGGCACGCCCACGAAGTTCGCCGGCGGCCGGATCGACTGGTATGGCCGCGATCCCGAGTGGAAGGACGTGCTCGGCTACCGGGGCCGGCAGGATGTCGAAAAGCCGGTCGGCGAATGGAACCACGCCGAGATCACCTGCGATGGCGACTCCGTCCGCTTCGTGCTCAATGGCGTTCTGGTGAACGTGGGCACGCAATCCAGTTTCCGCGAAGGCTCGCTGCTCTTCCAAACCGAGGGCGCGGAGATTTTCTTCCGCCGTATCGAGCTCCATCCCCTCAAGCGCTGAGCTTGGACTCGTCTCAACCACACCAGAAATCCGCATGAAAAAATACAACGTCGGCATCATCGGCTATGGCTGGGTCAGCGGAGCGCATATCGCTGCCATCAACGCCACGTCACTCGCTCAGGTCACTGCGATTTACTCATCACGCCCGCAGGATTCGACCGCCGTCAGCGCCAAACACGGCGGGAAAATCACCTCCTACACCGACCTCGCCGCCATGCTGGCCGATCCCAACTTGCACGTGATTTCGGTGTGCAGTTACCCCCACCAGCACGCCGATCACATCATTGCTGCGGCTCAGGCCGGCAAGCACCTCATCATCGAAAAACCGATTACGCTCTCCCTCGCCGATGCCCACCGCGTCGCCGCGGCCGTGAGGGCCGCTGGCGTCAAAGCCTGCGTGTGTTTCGAGTGCCGCTATTCCAGCCAGCTCAGCGCCACCAAAGCCGTGATCGAAAGCGGCCTCCTCGGCAAACTGCACTACGGTGAGGTGGACTATTACCACGGCATCGGCCCGTGGTATGGCCAGTTCCGCTGGAACACCTCCAAGGAATCCGGCGGCAGCAGTCTGCTCTCCGCCGGCTGTCACGCGATGGACGCACTGCTGATGTGCATGGGCACTGACGTTGAAAGCGTCACGAGCCACACCACCAGCTCCGCCAACGCGATCTTTGCTCACTACCAATATCCCACCACAAGCGTGAGCGTTCTGCGCTTCGCCAACGGCGCGCTCGGCAAGGTCGCGTCGGTGATCGATTGCCTCCAGCCCTACTATTTCCACACCCATCTCGTCGGCAGCGAGGGCAGCCTACTCGATAATAAGTTCCACTCCACCCGCCTCGGGGTGGACAAGCACAAGTGGAGCGAACTTTCGATGAAGATGCTCGATTCGGGCGATGTCGCCGATCACCCGTATCAGACGCAGTTCCAAAAGTTCTTCGAGACCGTCGAACGTGGCGAGATCATGCCGATGACCTCGCTCGCCGAGTCGATGAAATCGCACCTCGCCGTCCTCGCCGCGGATCTTTCTGCGCGGGAAAACCGCACCGTAAAGCTCGCCGAAATGCAATGAGCGGGCTCTGCGCCATCGCCATCGCGGCACATCCCGACGACATCGAATTCACGATGGCGGGCACGCTCTGCCTCCTGCGTGAGGCGGGCATCGCGACGCACTATCTCAATGTTTCCACCGGCTCCTGTGGCAGCCTCCAGTGGCCGGCGGCCAAGCTCCGCGGCATTCGCCGCCGGGAGGGTCAGGCGGCGGCGAAAATTCTCGGCGCAACGTTTCACGCGAGCCGCACCGACGACCTCGAGATTCTCTACACGACTCCGCTCTTGCGCTGGCTCACTGGCGTCATCCGCGAGGTCCGCCCCACCATCGTCCTAACTCATCCGCCGCAGGACTATATGGAGGACCACATGAACACGTGTCGCCTCGCCATCACTGCGACGTTCGCGCGCGGCTGCCCCAACTTCAAAACAACGCCCGCCGGGCGGCCCGCGTGGTCCGGCGACGCGACCGTTTACCACGCCATGCCCGTCGGTTTGCAGGACAGCCTCCGCCGCCGCGTAGCCGCCGGCTCCTACGTGGACACCACCACCGTGCAAAAAACAAAACTCGCCGCGCTCGCGTGTCACGAAAGCCAGCACGGCTGGTTGCAAGCGACCCAGGGCTTGAACTCTTACCTCCGCACCATGGAGGACACCTCGCGCGAACTCGGACGCCTTTCGCGGCGCTTCCGTCACGCCGAGGGCTGGCGTCGCCACTCGCACATGGGCTTCTGCGCGGAGGGCGCCGATCCGCTGCGCGACGCTCTCGGCAAAAAATATCTCGTTAACGCCGCCTACGAGCGCGACCTCGCCCGCGGCTGATTCTGCAGACCTCATTTCGATTCGCCTCCATGTCGTCATCACCCCGCCAACTCCGCGTCGCCTCCGTGCAGTTCGAAAGCGCGCCGGCCGACAAAGAGGCCAACTTCCTGAAGGTCGAGGCGTTCACGGCCGAGGCCGCCGCGCAGGGTGTGCGGCTCGTCGTGTTTCCCGAAGGCTGCATCAGCGGTTATTGGTTCGTTCGCAATCTCACCTTGCCGCAACTCGCCACGCTGGCGGAGCCCATTCCCTCTGGTCTCAGCACGCAACGACTCATCGCGCTGGCGCGCCGACACAGCATCTCCGTGGGAGCGGGCTGGTTTGAGGCCGGCGCGAGCGGTAAGTTTTACAACAGCTACGTCGTGGCGCTCCCCGACGGCACCGTGCATTGCCACCGGAAGCTGCACGCGTTCGAGCACGAGGCGGTGCGCAGCGGCGGCGAACTCACGGTGTTCGATCTGCCGGACGGCTTCCGCGCCGGCGTGCTGATTTGTTACGACTGCAACCTGATCGAAAACGTGCGCCTGACCGCGCTGCGCGGCGCGGAAATCCTGATCGCGCCGCACCAGACCGGCGCGGTCCGCAGCCGGAACCCGCACCTCATGGGCCTGATCGAGCGTGTAGTGTGGGACAATCGCCACCGCGATCCCGCGGCGATCCAGCGCGAATTCCTCGGTGACAAAGGGCGCGGCTGGCTCATGCGCTGGCTGCCGAGCCGCGCGCACGACAACGGGATGTTTCTCATCTTCAGCAATGGCGTCGGCGTGGACGACGATGAGATTCGCACTGGCAACGCGATGATCCTCGATCCTTACGGTCGCGTTCTGGCCGAAACCTCCGCGGCCGCCGATGCGATGGTCGTGGCCGACCTCGATGGAAGTCTCCTCGAAAACGCGACCGGCCGGCTCTGGCTGCGCGCGCGGCGACCGGAACTCTACGGACCGCTCACGCAACGCACCGGACAGGAATGCGACACCCGCGAATTAAAATTTCAGGAATAGGCGACGAGCGAATCATCCCGCGCATTTAACTTCAGACTCTCATGCCACGAAAACTCAGCACCATCGCCCCCGACTGGTGGGACTACACCACGATCGACGATGCGCTCATCGCCGATGCCGCCCGCCTCACGCCCGAGGCGATGGCCGGCCTTTCGCGTCCCGGATTCAAAGTCGTGTTCTACGATACGCTCGCCGAGTTCTACCTCGCCGAGGCGCTCGAATATATCACCGCCTGGCGCCAATCCACGCCCGACAATCCCGTCGGCATCTGCGGCCCCATCGGTCCGACTGAACAGCTTCCCCTCGTCGCCCAGCTCGTCAACGAACTCGGCCTCTCGCTCAAATCCGCGCACTTCTGGGGCATGGACGAATGGTTTCTCGACGGGAAGGAAGCCCCCGTCACGCACCCGCTCTCCTTTGAGCGCGCCGACCGCGAGCTGTGTTTCGATCGCATCCGTCCGGAACTCGCGATGCCGGACGCTCATCTCCATTTTCCGAAAGCCGACCTCGCGCGCTACGCCGCGAGCTGGCGTGGCGTCCGCTGCGCCGTGATGCAGGGCGGGCAGGGCGACACCAAACACTGGGCCTTCAACGATCCCGTGAAACGCGAAGGTGCCTATCGCGATGCGCCGCCCACGCCGGCCGAGTATCGGAAGCTCGGCACCCGCGTCGTCGATCTCCATCCCGTCACGCTCGCGCAAAACGCCCGCACGTCCGGCGGCGGCAACATAGCGCTCGTGCCCACGCGTGCGCTCACGGTGGGTCCGGTAGAAACGTGGCAGGCCGAAAAAATTTCCATCTGGCAGGCCGGCGCCCACGACAGCCCCTTCGGCCAGCGACTCACCACGCTGATGATCTCGCAGCGCATCGCCGACAGCGCCGTGCCCATGTCGCTCCTCTCCGATCATCCGAACGTGCAGTTCAACTTCTTCCGCGGCGGCATCGGCACCTGCCAGGTGGAAATGCATTGAGCGCCCCGCTTCGTATGACGCCGCCCGATCAAGCCGCCGCCCGCCTCTCGCGCCGCGCATTTCTCGAAAACGCGGCCGCCATCGGAGCGGCCTCCGCTCTCGCGCCGCTCGGTGGCTTCGCGCAGCCGGCGTCGCCCAAGCGCGATCTCATCACTGCGGAAAACCGCCGGCCCGGCACCAAGGAGTGGAAACTCACGAACACGCGCACCGACCCTGACTCGAAATGCCGCTGCTCCGCCGTCGAAGGCTACTGTTCGCGCACCAGCGTGCGCGCCGGCGATTCACTCGCGATCAAGGTCAGCGCAAATCCTCCCGCGCCCGTCGTCATCGATGTTTACCGTCTCGGTTACTACGGCGGCGACGGCGGCCGCCATGTCCGCCAAGTCGGCCCTTTCGCCTGCACGCCGCAGCCCGATCCGCCCACCGGCCCCGAGCGCCAGCGCGAGTGTAACTGGGCCACCACGGTCGCGCTCACCATTCCGCCCGACTGGCTGAGCGGCGTTTACCTCGGCAAGCTCACCGAGCAGCGCGGCGGCTTGCAGAGCTACGTCATCTTCATCGTGCGCGACGACCGCGCGTGCGATTTTCTTTTTCAGTGCAGCGACACCACCTGGTCCGCCTATAACCGCTGGCCGGATTATTTCTCGCTCTACGACGACGGCACGCCGCCGCACAACTGGTTTGTCGGCCCCGGCGTCACCGCGAGTTGGGACCGCCCCTACGGCAAATACCGCCAGATCATTGATGCGCCGCTCTCACAGGGCTCCGGCGAATTTCTCCTCTGGGAGTTTCCCCTCGCGTTCTGGATGGAGCAGCACGGCTACGACGTGTCCTACATCAGCAACGTGGACACGCACGCCGACCCGCGCGGCCTGCTGCGCACGCGGGCATTTCTTTCCGTCGGCCATGACGAGTATTGGTCGCTCGAGATGTTCGACCACGTGCGCGCCGCTGTCGCCGCCGGCGTCAACGCCGCCTTCTTCTGCGGCAACTCCGTCGATGGCGTCGTCCCGCTGCGCCCCAACGCCCGCGGCGAGCCGCACCGCACCATCGCGCGCGTGGGCAAGTTCGGCGGGCACCGGCTCGCCGCGCAAGGGAAGCGCGCCCACACGTTTCCCGTCCAAGGCCCCGACCCCGCACCGCTGATGGGCGCCCGCACCACCGAGCCCGCCAACGGCGGCGCCGACTGGACCTGCGTGAAGGCGGACCATTGGCTCTTCGCCGGCACCGGCATGAAGAACGGCGACGCCATCCGCGGCCTCGTCGGCTGGGAGCATCACGGCCAACCCGCCGCCCTGCCCGGCCTGGAAGTGCTCGCCCGCGGCCCAGTCTTCAGCAACGGCCGGCCCCAGAACACCGAATACACCGCGACGATCTACCCGGGGCCGAAAAACAATTTCGTGTTCAACGCCGCCACCATCTGGTGGTCCGACGGCCTGAGCGCCCCGCCCGGCTACCTGCGTCCGACCTCGCACGGCAACACCCCGCCCGGCCCCGACGCCCGCGTGCAACGCATCACCCGTAACCTCTTCGACCGATTCCTCGCGTCCGGCCCGACCGCGCGCGGATAAGCCCAACGCACTTTCCCCGCCTTGAAGATCTCCTCCCGCTCGCTTTCCGGCTTCGTTCTCCTCGCGCTCGCGTTCATCACTGCGCCCGGCCACGCGCAGCGTTTCGTCCCACCGCCGCCAGAGCCGCAGTCCACGACGGTCAGCGCTCCGCGTCCTCCCGTCCCGCTCCCGCCGCCCTCGCTGCCCGTCGCTCTCTACCTCACGTGGCAACGCGATCCGGCCACCACGATGACAGTGCACTGGCACACCGAGTGGACCACCGGATTCAGCGACTCCGTGCTGGAATACCGCCCGGCGTCCGCCGCCTCTGCACCTTGGGTGCGCGCCAGCGGCCGCGTGCAGCCGATGCCGTTCACGAACCGCATGGTCCACACCGTTGAACTCACCCGCCTCGCCGGCAACACCGACTACCAGTTCCGCTTCGGCCGCCTCGTTTCCCTCGAGGGCGAGGGCGCCACCTCCTTCGAGGCCCACGGCTCCGTGCATACCTTTCGCACGCTGCCCGCGACGCTCAGCCGGCCCGTGAAGTTCATCTCCGGCGGCGACCTCTACGGTGGCGCCAACCTCGAACTCCTCGGTTTCATGTGCCGCGCCGGCGCCGCCCTCGATCCGGATTTCGCGATGGTCGGCGGCGACATCGCTTATGTGAACGACGAACCCAAGGCCCACCCGCGCTGGTTCGATTTCTTCCGTGTCTGGGGCGAGACGATGCGCGCGCCCGACGGCCGCATCATCCCGATCATCCCGGCGATCGGAAACCACGAGGTGCATGGCGACACCTACGAGATTCGCGGCGGCGAACCCCGTCGCGGCATGTCCACTGATCGCGCCCTGTTTTTCTACACGCTCTTTTCGTTTCCCGGCCGCCCCGGCTACAACGTCCTCGATTTCGGCGACTACCTCAGTCTCGTCGCGCTCGACTCCTACCACACCAATCCCGTCCCCGGCCCGCAGACCGACTGGCTCCGCGCGACTCTCGCGCAGCGCCGCCGCGTGCCGTTCGTCGTCCCGTTCTACCACGTGCCCGCCTATCCCTCGGTCCGCTCCTTTAACGGTCCGACCTCCATCGCCATCCGCGCGAACTGGGTGCCGGCGTTCGACGAAGCCGGCGTCCGCTTCGTCTTCGAAAACCACGATCACGCCTACAAGGTCACCCATCCGCTGCGCGCCGGCAAATCCGATCCCGCGGGCACGCGCTACCTCGGCGATGGGGCCTGGGCGGTCAACACCCGCGTCGTGCTCGATCGCGACAAAGCCACGTTCGTCGATCGCTCCTTTTCCCGGAACCATGTCTTCGAGGTCACGCTCCACCCGGGCCGCGCCGATTTCCGCGCCGTCGATCCCAACGGCGAAATCTTCGATCAATTCACCATCAACGCCTCCCGCCCGTGATCACATTGCATTCCGCTCGCCTCCCGCTGGTCGCTGCGTTCGCGGCCCTCGCGCTTCCCGCCGTCGCCGCGCCCACCCCGCTGTCCGCCCTCCGCGACGCGCTGACCTTTCACGCCTCGTTCGATACCGACGCCGACGCCGATTTTGCCCGCGGCGACCGCCGGATCTACACCGCGCCTGACCGCAACAAACGCGACCAGGCCAGCCCCGGACTGCCCGCGCCGGATCTCGTGCGCCTCGCCCCGGGCGAAGGCCGCTTCGGCACCGCGCTGGAATTCCGGAAAAAGATGACCCCGCTCGTGCTGTTCCGCGGCCCGGAAAATCTCGGCTACAAGCCCACCGGCTGGGATGGCGCGGTCTCTTTCTGGATGCGACTCGACCCCGACAAGGATCTGCCGCCGGGTTATTGCGATCCGTTTCAAATCTACGCCCAATCGTGGACCGAAGGGAATCTGTTCGTCGAGTTCAGCAAGGATCACTCCCCGCGACATTTCCGATTTGGCATTATGGCCATCACGAAACTGTGGAACCCTCTCAACCGGAAATATGAGGAAATGCCCGAAGCCGAGCGCCCCATCGTGCCGATCCACCGCCCGTCTTTCAGTCGCGAGCGCTGGTCCCACGTGCTCGTGACGTTCGCTAATATCAATTCCTGCTCACCCGATGGTCGCGGCACCCTCTACCTCGACGGCGCGAAAATCGGTGCCTTCACCGGATGGAACAATCTCTTCAATTGGGAACCCGCGAAGAGCGTGCTCACGCTCGGCCTCAACTACGTCGGCTTCCTTGATGACTTCGCGATCTTCGACCGCGAGTTGAGCGACGCCGACGCTCGCACCATTTTTTCCCTCCCGCGCGGCATCGCCGATCTTGGCGCGCCGAAAAACTAAACCATCCGCCTCATCCCCAAACATGAAAACCATCCGTTCCGCCACACTCGCGCTGGCGCTTGCCTCCGCCGCGCTCGGCCACGCCGCCACGCCCGCCGGCTTCGTTTCCCTCTTTAACGGCAAGGATCTCACGCATTGGAAGATTCCACCCGGCGACAACGGCCACTGGAAGGTCCTCGACGGCGTGATCGACTACGACGCCCGCAGCGAAGCTCCCGAGCGCCAGAAGGACCTCTGGAGCGCGAAGGACTACCGCGACTTCGTCCTCAAACTCGACTGGCGCATCAAGGCCACACCCGGCACCTACGCCATGCCCGACGTCCTCCCCGACGGCACCTACCGCCTCGGCGCCGACGGCAAACCGATCCTCACGCACCGGCCCAACGCCGACTCCGGCATTTACCTGCGCGGCTCGACCAAGGCGCAGCTCAACATCTGGTGCTGGCCCATCGGCTCCGGTGAAATCTACGGCTACCGCAACGACGCCACCCAGCCGGCCGAAGTCCGCCGCGCCACGACACCGAAGGTCAACGCCGACAAGCCCGTCGGCGAATGGAACAGTTTCGAAATCACGCTGCGCGGCGACCGCGTCACCATCTTACTCAACGGCAAGACGGTGATCGAAAACGCGCAGCTCCCCGGCATCCCCGCGACCGGCCCGATTGGATTTCAGCACCACGGCACGTTCAAGGACGGCAAATACGACGGCGCCTCCGCCCTCGTCCAGTTCCGCAACATCTCGATCAAAGAACTCTGACCAAGCGGGCGGTGCGCTCCGCGCATAGCTCCGGCACACCACGCCTCAACTCATCCCAGCCGCGCGCACGGCCACCCCAGCCCCAAATCCCCCCATGCCCCACGCCGATCAACCCACCCTCAAGCTCAAGCTTTGCGTGTTCATGTTTCTCCAGTATTTCATCTGGGGCGCATGGTATGTAAGCATGGGCCCGTATCTCGCGGTCACGCTGAAATTCGAAGGCGCGCAAATCGGCCTCGCCTACGGCGCCTTCGCCATCGGCGCGATGATCTCGCCGTTCCTTGTCGGCCTGATCGCGGATCGCTACTTCTCCTCCGAGAAACTACTCGCCGTGCTCGGGATCCTGGGCGGCGTCGTGCTGTGCCTCATTCCGCGGTGCACGACTTTCGGCTCCTTCTACCCGATGCTGATCCTCTACTGCGCGCTCTACGTTCCGACGCTCGCGCTGGGCAATTCCCTTTCCCTGCACCATCTCGCCAACGCCAAGGTGGACTTCCCGCGCGTAAAGATGCTCTCGGCGGTCGGCTGGATTGCGGGGCTCTTCGGGCTCGGCTTCATCGCCAGCGCCGAGTCGCCGACCCAGTTCTACCTCGCAGGCGGCGCTTCGATTGTGTTCGGCATCTTCTCGCTCGCGCTCCCGCACACGCCGCCGAAGAAGACCGGCGACAACGTCAGCCTCGGGGAAATCCTCGGGTTGGATGCGCTTGCGCTGCTGAAGAAACCGTCGTTCGCGATCTTCATCCTGTGCATGTTCCTCATCTGCATCCCGCTCTACTTCTACTTCGTAAACCTCGGCGTTTACCTCACGCAGTTGAAGTGGACGAGCATGCTGGAGAAGACCTCCCTCGCACAGGTGTCCGACGTGATTTTCTTCCTGCTGCTCCCGTTTTTCCTGAGCAAGTTCGGCTACAAGCTGACGATCTTCCTCGGCATCGCGTGCTGGGTGGCGCGCTACTTTGCGCTCGGTTTCAGCGCGGACGGCGGGGCCGCGCAGACCGCGCTGATCTTTACCGCAATTCTGCTCCACGGCGCGTGCTACGACTTTCTCTTCATCGCGGGCCAGCTCTACGTCGATGAAGAGGCCAACGAACGCATTCGCGGCGCCGCGCAGGGCTTCATCGCCTTCATCTTGTGGGGCGTGGGGGCGTTTGTCGGCACGCTGCTCGCGGGCCAGGTGCTCGCGAAGAACGCGCTCGCGACCCCGCTGGCCAACGGCATCGCGCACGATTGGAAAACCATCTGGCTCACGCCCGCCTGGGGCGCGCTCGCGGTGCTGGTGCTGTTCCTGATCTTCTTCCGCAATCCCGCCCGCAAGGCGGCGCCGGGCGCAGCCGGTGTCTGAACTTTCCCGCGGCTCGCCAGACTTTTTCTCCTCCTCGCCTCCGCGGGTTCCTCACCCGGCCCGCGAACGGCACTTCCTCGACGGCGCAATGGCCGATGCTCGTCCGCCGCGCGGGCGGCGAGCACCGCTGGCATCCGAACAGGCCCGCAGCGTTGCCCCATTTGCACCGGCCTCGCCGACCTCGATTTTTTCCGCCGTCCAGACAGGCGAACGTTGAACCGCCGCTCGCGTCCGGCCATCATTGCGCCGTGAACGAAAAGGCGTCATCGCCACCATCCTCCGCTGTAGCCGCCAGCGCATCGCGCGCGGCGATCGCCGTGGTCGCTGCGTTGCTGGCAGTCGCCACCGTCGCCGTTTACCTAAGCAGCCTGCGAGCGCCGTTTGTCTTCGACGACATTCCTTCCATTCCGGGCAACCCGACCCTGGAAAAACTCTGGCCGTTGAGCGGGCCGCTCTCGCCGCCGGGTGAAGGGCTGACGGTGAGCGGTCGTCCGGTGCTGAACCTGAGCTTTGCGCTCAACCGCGCCGCGCACGCCGGGCCGGCGGGTTTCCGCGCGACGAACATCGCGATTCATCTCGGCGCGGGCCTGCTGCTCTTCGGCCTGGTGCGGCGAACCCTGCTCCAACCGCCGGGGTCCCGGGTCTTCGGAGACGCGGCCCTGCCGCTCGCCGCCGCTATCGCCGCACTTTGGCTGCTGCATCCGCTGCAAACGTCCGCGGTGACCTACATCGTGCAGCGCGCGGAGTCGCTGATGGCGTTTTTCTTTCTGCTCACGTTCTACGCGTTGGTCCGCGGAGCCGGTTCACCGCGGCCGGGAGGATGGTTCGCCCTAGCGTGGAGCGCGTGTCTCCTCGGCATGGGCACGAAAGAGGTGATGGTGTCCGCGCCGGTGCTCGTCGCGCTTTACGACCGGTTGTTTCTCGCCACGACGTGGCGAGAGGTGTGGCAGCGCCGGGGCAAGGTTCACCTCGCACTCACCACCACTTGGCTGCTGCTCGCGTGGCTCACCATCGGCACCGGCGGACGCGGCGGCACGGCCGGGTTTAGCCTCGGCGTCGGCTGGTTGGAGTATTGGGCGACGCAGTTTCACGCCGTCGTGAGCTACCTCGCGCTGAGCGCGTGGCCGCATCCGCTCGTGCTCGATCACGGCGTGCGCTGGGCGCGCGGTGTCGGCGACATCGCGCCCTACGCGGCCATCGTCGTGGTGTTGCTGGCTCTCACCCTGTTTGCGCTCAGGCGCGGCCGGCCGGTGGCGTTGGTAGGCGCCTGGTTTTTCGCGGTGCTCGCCCCCACGAGCATGCTGCCGGGCGGCCGGCAAACGATGGCGGATCACCGCATGTATCTGCCGCTCGCGGTGCTCCTCGCGCTCGCCGTGCTGTGGAGTTACCGTCAGTTCGGTCGCCGCACGCTGATCGCCGCGGGCGTGCTGGCGGCGGGGTTTGGAGCGTTCACGGTGCGGCGGAATTTCGACTACCGCAGCGTGCTCGCGATCTGGAGCGACACCGTCGCGAAGCGCCCCGACAACCGATGGGCTCGCGACAATCTCGGCAACGCCCTGCTTGCGGCCGGCCGGCCGGCCGAAGCGCTCAGCCACTATGAGGTCGCGCTGCGCCTCGCACCCGACGATGCGGTTCATCATCACAACGCCGGCCACGCGCTCGCCGCGCTCGGCCGCCACGACGATGCCGTGGCGCGTTTCGCTGAAGGCGTGCGCCTCGCCCCCGACTATGTCCCATCGCGGCTCGCCTACGGACAGGCCC
Source organism: Opitutaceae bacterium (assembly GCA_030693515.1). Lineage (GTDB taxonomy): Bacteria > Verrucomicrobiota > Verrucomicrobiia > Opitutales > Opitutaceae > ER46. The sequence continues at coordinate 128,045 of JAUYAK010000076.1, read as the reverse complement.
TCTACCGGATGGGGCGATTCGCCGAGGCGGCCGCGGAATACGGCGTCGCGGTGCGGCGCGCGCCCGGCGTGGCCGATCACCATTACAACCTCGCGCTCGCCCTGCTCGCGAGCCGGCGCCCGCGCGAAGCGATGGCCGAGCTCTCGACCACGTTGCAGTTGGCGCCCGATCATGCGGAGGCGGCCAACAACCTCGGTTGCGTTCTGCTGGAGGGAGGCGACTTGCCGGCGGCGGTCGCGCGGCTTGAACAAGCGCTCCGCGCCCAGCCCGCGCACGCCGAGGCGCTGGCCAACCTCGGGCTCACCCTGGCGCGCCTCGGTCGCGCCGAGGAAGCGCTCCCGGTTCTCCAGCGCGCGGTGCGGGCTGCGCCCGAGAATTCCGACAGCCACAACAGCCTCGGCGCCGTGCTGCTACATCTGGGCCGCCGGGACGAGGCCGCCGCAGCGTGGAGCGAGGCCCTGCGCCTGCGCCCGGATCACCCGATGGCGCGGCAAAACCTCAACCGACTGCGCAACCTCCCCGCCGCGCGTTAGCCGCGGCGGATCACCCTGCCCGCTCGCACATCGGCGAAGACGCCGGCGCGTGACGGATCAGAAACTGCCCTTGATGCCGACGGCGCTCTGGATGCCGAACGGGCTGTTACGCCAGAAGTTTGAGTAGGGAGCCGTCTGCGTGCTCCGGCGCTCGAACCGCCGCGTCTGGTTGAGGATGTTCCGCACGTTGGCGAACAGCGTGACATGCTTCGTCAACTGATACTCTGCATTCACGTCCACGTTGGTCCGGGCAGTGGAATACTGGAACGCATTGGGCGCATTCGTGACCGGCAGGTTCCGCTGCTCGCCGCGGTAGTTCCACCTCAGCATGACGACGACCGGCGACCTGCTGAAGCTCAGGCCGAGACTCGCCGATTCCGGGATAAAGTCGTTGAAATCCGTTTCGTTCGAGCCCTGCAGTTTCAACTTGGTGCCGTTGGCTAGGAAACTCAGGTGCTTGCCCCACCAAGGAAGAAACGTGAGCGGCTGGTTGTAGTTGAACTCCAGCCCGTCTACCCGCGCGGCGCCCGTGTTGATCCGGGACTGCAGCGTCCAGCCGAGGTAGGTCGGCTCCAAACCGAACTGATCAAGCAGGTCGGGCGTCGCGATCGTGTTGAGCACGCCGAAGAAGTCCGTGAGGTCCTTGCGAAACGCACCGAACGAGAGGACGCCACCCCGGCTGAAGTAATACTCGAGCGAGAGATCATAGTTCTTGGCTCCGTAGGGTCTCAGGCCGGCGTTCGTGACGGTGATCGTGCCCGGAGGCGTGCCGGGCGCGGGATTGGCCGCCGTGCTTTCGTTGACGGTCGTGTTCGGCAAGATCGAGTCGAGGTTGGGCCGGCCAAACGTCTCCGCATAGGCGGCGCGCAGGATCAGGTTTTCCGTGAAATTGTAGGTGGCATGAAGGCTCGGGTAGTAGCCGTCATACGAGCGGCTCGCGCTCGAACCGCGAGCTTTGCGGATCAGGGCCAGCTCCTGCAGCGAGCCGACCGCGCCCGCATCGACGCGGCGCACGAGCGCGCCGCCCGCGTCGCGCACGAGGCGCCCGCTGGCATCGCGCTGAAAGACCGCGTTGGGCTCTACCCGCGGCCCGAGCCCGTCGTTCTCGGTCCGCTCGAAGCGGACGCCGCCGAGCAATCGCAGCCGGTTCTCGATCAGCCGCACTTCACCCTGAAGGTAGGCCGCCGTGATGCGCTCCCCGAACACGAACGAGCGGTTGATGCGGTTCGTCTCCGCCGCCACGGCCTGCGCGTTCGTCTGAGTGAAATAGGCGGGGTTGCTCTTGAAGAGGCTGTAGAGGGTGTAGGCGCTCGGATACTGGATCGCCCCGAAGCCGAATTCGTTCTTCGGGATGTTCGACTTCGGATCGAGGTAGCGGTCGGCGCTGTCGTCCGCCGTGTTCGGCAGACCGTCGGGCCCGACAAACGTGTAGCCGTTGAGCGCCCGATCAATCTCGCGATCCTGCTGCTGGATGAGCCCGCCCAGCTTGAGGCTGGCCGGGAACGGCAGAAACGGCAGGTCACGCTTCACGTTGACCCGGCCTTCCTTGATTTTGTCCACGGCGTCTCGCGGCGCAGTGAACACATTCGTGATCCGGTAATTGCTCGCGCGGGTGTAGTCGATCACGGCGCCGTTGGCATCCAGCGCGGTGATTTTCCCGGGAATGGACTCCCAGTTGATGTTGTCGAATAGGACGCGCGACACGCCGACCATCGAGGTCTGGACGTCGAAGAAATGTCCCTCGCTCCCATCTCGATACCAAGACTTGGAAACCGAGGCGCTCGCGCCGGAGTCGATCTCCCAGGTGCGCCCGCGGTAGCGGTGATTCAGGCTCACGCCGCGCGTGAGTCCCAGCTGGTCGTAGGCATACTTGCCCTGGGAAACAACCCCGCGCCCGGTCGGCCCGTAGGTGAACGTGGGCCCGAACGTGAGCGGAGCGCCGGTGGCCGGCGTGGGTGTTTCGGTGCCGCCGATGTCGAAGGTCTGCAGGATGAAGTCGTAGTAGTTGTGAAAGTAGTTCGCCTGCACTCCAAGGGAGAGCACGTGATCTTGCGCGGGTCGCCAGTCGGCCTTGACGGAGATATTGTTGCGGTCCGAACGCTTCGGGCCGGGGGAGTAGTTGTAGGTCCGCAGGTAGGGCGCCGCGACCGTGGCAAAGGCGCCGGTGAAGCGCCAGGTGGCGTTGGACTCATACTGCCAGCCGTTGAACTGCGCGGAGCTGAGTCCGCTCACCGAGATGCCAAAATCCTTCGTGATCGGCGCGAGGTAGTTGAAGTCAAAACCGGGCAGCACCTTGTAGGTGTCCTTGTCGCCGGGACCGGGAGTCTTCTTGAACAGTTCGTGGTCGTGATTGTGAAAGCTGAGGTAGGTGCGGTAGTTGAACCGCGCGCGCGCCGACTCAAACGAACTCCGGCTGACCAGGTTCACCGATCCGCCCAACTGGCTCGCCGCGGTCTCCGGGGTCGGCACCTTGGTGATCTCCACGCGCGAGATGCTGTTCACCGAGACTTGGCTCAGGTTGAACGTGCGGCTCGGGTTGCCGTTCGACGCGCTGGCGAGCGTGCCGCCATCGGAAGTGACGCCGGTAAAATTGCTGCCGAAACCACGCACCGAAATCGCGGACGGTTCCGCCGCCCCGGCGTAATCGACAGTGATGCCGGGCAGGTATTTCATGAGTTCGCCGACGTTGTCGTCCACGATGTCGCCGACGACATCAGAGGAGACCACGGTCTTGATGTTGGCCGCCGCCCGCTGCTCGTTTGTCGCCATGTTATTGCTGTTGGTCTCGCGCGCCGTCGCGACGACGAACGGATCGAGTTTGGTTGGATCGGCGCTCGTGGCGCCCGTCGAACCGAGGGAGAAGTTCTGCGTCACAGACTTGCCGGCCACGACCGTGACGGTCGCATCCGCCGCGGGGAGACCGATGTAAACCACCCGCAGTCGGGTCGCTCCCGCCGGCACGTCCGTGAAGCGATACTGGCCGAATGAATCGGTGAACGTCTCCAGGCGCGTGCCCTCGACGCTTACCCGGACGCTGTGCAGGTATTGGCCGTTGGTCAGGTTGAGCACGCGACCTTCGACGGAGCCGGTGCTGGCAGTCTGAGCGACCGCAACCGGGAACCCGATTAGGGCACCGGCGCAGAGGAACAATATGCGAACCAAGAACGAAGGACGGTGGGAACGATTCATGGCGGGACGGTGTTGGTTGTCTCGGAGATTTGTCCGTCGGCAGACGGACAAACGGCAGTTACGAGGGGAACGTGGCATGAGCCCGCCGCCGGCTCAAACGCGGCGCGCGTATTCGCTCATAATGAGCACGTCATCGCTCACGACGGGAGAACTGCGACGGGGCCCTCGCCCCGGCACTCCGCCACATGCCGGTCACGATCCCGTTACAGTCCGGTGCCGACACGACGTGCGGAAAATCGCATCGCGGAAAAGTCGGTTCGCCCGCCCAGATGCACTCTCAGTCCGTTTGGATGCGATCACCAATCGCTCATCAGTGGCTCAGCGGTTGCATTGATCGGCGTCAGGACAGCGCCGCCTCAACGACGCGGCGGAAGTGGCGGAGGCTGCGCCCCGGCCTGTATTTGCTTCGCCCGTTCAAAGTGTGGCGCGGCCTCTCCGGCGCGCCCGAGAGCGACGAGAACCTGACCCAAGTTCTGATGAAGCTCCGCCGAGTCGGGCGTCTGGCGAACCGCCACAGCGAGTGAAACGGCGGCCTCGCTCATTCTTCCGGCATTGGCCAGCGCGATGCCCAGCTGCCGGTGCGCGTCGGGGTAGTCGCGTCGCAGACGCAGCGCCGTCTCGAACGGGACGATCGCCTCCGCCCACCGCGAGGAAAGGCAGAGCGCCGCGCCGAGATTGGCGTGCGCCGGCGCAAACTTCGGCGCGAGCCGGATGGCTTCCTCGAATTGCGCCATCGCCTCCGCGTGCCGGCCGGTCTCCGCTAAGATGCCGCCGAGATTGTTGTGGGCCTCGGCGGAACCCGGCTTCAGCGCGAGCGAGCGGGAGTAGTGCGCGGCGGCTTCGTCGAGGCGGCCGAGCCGGCGCAGTGCGTTGCCCAGATTGTTGTGCGCCTCCGCGTGATCGGGTTTGAGCCGCAGGACCTCCGCGAGGAGCGGCACCGCGGCCGCCGGATAACCGGAGTTCACGAGTCCCCAGCCGGCGTCGTTGCGCGCCTGCACGTCGCCGGGGCGGATCGCGGCGGAGCGCTGGAAGCACGCGATGGCCTCCTCGTCGCGGCCCTGCTTCGCGAGCGTCGCCCCGAGATTCAACCAGGCCATCGCGGCGGCCGGGTGGCGGGTCAGCGTCGCGCGCCAGAGCGTCTCGCTGTCCGCGAAATCGCGCGCGTGCCCCGCGGCCAGCGCGGCGCACGCCACCAGCACCGCGCTCGAAATCGCGACGGCCGCCCGCCGGCGCAGTTGCGTCGCGGCGGCCCCGGCAAGCGCCAATGGACCCATACTGGCGAGATACTGAAAATGATCGCCGACGAACGCATAGCGGAAAAAATAGACGTCGAAGAATCCGAGCACCGGAAAAAGCAGCGCGACGAAATAGGCCGTCGCAAAAAATACCGGCCGTCCTCCCCCTCGACGGAGCCACCCCGCGAGGATCAGTCCGGCCGTGAGCGCGGCGGACAGTGGCAGCCACGTTGCGGCTTCGCGCACGCTGATCTCCCAGCGGGGATAGATGAACAGCAGCGGGTCCGGCCACGCCAGCTTGCCAAGGTAGAACCAGACGGCGCGGCCGGCGATCGCGAGGCGTTCCGGGAACGACTGCGCCCATTCCGCCCCGAGCGCGCCGGAATGGAATTTCTGCTCCCAGATCGTCCAGGCGCTGACGATGGCGGAGAGCGCGAAAAACGGCGCGAGCGCGCGAGCGTCGTGCCAACGCGGGCCGCCGCGCCGCCACCAGACACACAGGCCGAGCGCGACGGGCAGCATCACCGTCGAGGGCTTGCTGAGCAGCGCGAGGAGCGCACAGACGAGCGATAGGAAGTAGAAGCGACGGCGCCCTACCTCAAGCCAGCGCAGCCAAAACCAAATCGAGAGCAAAAAGAATACGGCTGACTGCGTGTTCTTCAGTTCGGTGATCCACGCGACCGACTCCACCTGCACGGGATGCAACGCCCACAGCGCTGCGCCGAGCCACGCGCCGGGCACGTCCAGCCGCAGTAGCACGAGCCAAAGAAACAGCGCGGACAGCGCGTGGCACGCGAGGGTTACCGCATGGAAACCCGTCGGGTTGAGTCCCCACAGCGCGTGCTGCAGCCAGAAATTTGTGAGGACGAGCGGAAAATAATTCGCTGCCGAAGTCGTCCAGATTTCTTTCAAGCCCAGCGGGCCGACGATGACGGCGTTCTCCGTGACATTGATGTCGTCGTCCCAGATGAAACCCGCGCGGAACACGGCCGCATAAGCGAGGATGACCGAGGCGAACAGTGCGGCGGCCGCAGCGGCGTCGCGCCACGCGGCGCGACGCACCGGAATCGGATCAGACAAGGGCACGGGAAAAAATTCGCGCCGTGCCGCCGCAGATTCAAGCGGCGATCACGGCGCGACCCGGCACGTTGGGCCGGTCAGAACGTGCCTTTGATGCCGATGGCGGTCTGCACGCCGACGGGGCTGTTGCGGTAAATCCGCGCGTAGGTCGGGGTCTCGCTCGTGTAGCGCTCGTAGAGCCGCGGGGCGCCGAACACATTGCGGGAGCTGCCAAAGAGGCTCACGCGCCGGCTAATCTGATACTCAAAGCTCACGTCCACGCTCGGGAAAGGCTTGATGTAGTTGAAGCCGCCGGGAAGCGCGCTGCCGGTCAGCCCGCGACGATCGGCACCGCGATAATTCCAACGCACCGTGGCGACGACGGGCTTGCGGCTGTAGTTGAGGCCGAGGCTGGCGGACTCGGGGATGAAGCCGGTGAAGTCCGTCTCGTTGGAGCCTTCCAGTTTGATTTTCGTGTAGTTGGCGAAGGCGTTGAAATACTTGCCGCCATACGGGAGGAAGCCGAGGGGCTGCGAGTAGTTCAGCTCCACGCCCGTGACCCGCGCGCTGCCGACGTTGATGGTCGAGCGCAGCTCCCAGCCGACATAGGTCTGCTCCACGCCGAACTGATCGAGCAGCTCGGGCGTCGCCACGGTGTTGAGCGTGCCGAAGAAATCACGGAGGTCTTTCCGAAACGCGCCGGCGGAGGCGACGCCGCCATTGGGGAAATAATACTCCGCGGAGAGATCGTAGGACTTCGCACCGTAGGGCTTCAGGCCGGCGTTGGTGACGGAGATTGTGCCGGGAGGGGAGCCGGGGGCGGGCTGGAGTGTCTCGGTGCCGACGGTCGTGTTGGGCAAGATGCTCGTCAGATCGGGGCGGCCGAAGGTCTCGGCATAGGCGAGGCGGACGAGGAAGTTTTCCGCTGCCGTATAGGTGAGGTGGAGACTGGGATAGTAGCCCTGGTAGGATTTGTCAGACTTGCCGCCGCGCTCTTTGCGGATGAAGGGCAGTTCCTGCAAGGAACCCGCCGCGCCAGCCTCGGGCTTGCGCACGAAGGCGTTGTTCACGCGGAGCAACCGGCCGGCGGAGTCGCGTTGAAAGACCCCGTTCGGATCGAAGAGCGGGCCGCGGCCCTCGTCGTCGGTGCGCTCGAAACGGACGCCCGTGACGACGCGGAGCCGGTTGTGCAGCACGCGCGCGTCGGTCTGCACATAGGCGGCGGAGATGCGCTCCGAAAGTTCGTAGGAGCGGGTGATGCGGTTGACCTCGTTGGTCACCTGCTGGGCCGCGGTCTGCGTGAAGTAGTTCGGATTGGATTTGAACAGCGCGGCCAGCTTGTAGGAGCTGGCAAACTCCTGTGCCTCGACGAAGCGCCATTTTTCAACGTAGGACTTGGCGTCGACAAACGGGCCGGCCGTGTCGTCGGCGGTGTTGGCGATCCCGTCGGCCCCTACAAACGTGTAGGCGTTTAGCTGGCGGAGCATGTCGCGGTTGTCTTGCGAGACGGAGCCGCCGGCCTTCAGCGAGGCGTCGAAGGGCAGAAAATCCAGCACGCGTTTCACGTTGAGGCGGGCCTGGAGGAGGGTGTTGCGCCCGTCACGCGGAGCGGTCTCGACACTGCCGACGCGATAGTTGGCGAGTTTGGACCAGTCGATCACATTGCCGGTCGCGCCGAACGTCGTGATTTTGCGCGCGAGCGAACCGGTCGGCGAAATGTCGTCGAAGTTAACGCGATTTACACCGGTGAGGGTGGTGCGGACGTTGAAAAAATGGCCGCGGCTAAGGTCGCGCCACCAGCTCTTCGAGAGCGAGCCACTCAGGCCGGAATCGATTTCCCAGACGCGGCCGTTGTAGCGGTGCGTGAGGTTCACCATCTGCTGCGAGTTCGCCTGGTCGTAGGTGTATTTCTGCTGATTGTTCGCACCGCGGCCGGTGGCACCGTAGGTGAATGTCGGGCCAAAGGTAAGCGGGACGCCCGTGGCGGGAGTTGGCACCTCGCTGCTGCCGACGGTCGGCACTTGCAGGAGCGCGTCCTGAAGATTTTCGGCGAGGTTGAGCTGCACGGAGGCGGAGAGCACGTGGTCCTTCGCCGGCCGCCAGTCGGCCTGAATGCCGATGGCCTTGCGCCAGATGCTGCGTGACTGCGGGCCATAGGACATCGCCTGAAAATAGGGCTTGGCCGGGGTGGCGACATTAGGGGCGGCGCTCGTGGGTGCTGGACCGGTGAACCGCCATGTCGGGCTCATCTCGTGTTTCAATCCGGAGTATTGGTTCGATGTCACGGCATTGAGCGCGATGCCGAAGTTTTTCGTGATCGGCAGAATGTAGCTCATCTCCAGACTCGGCAGTCCCTTGTAGGAAGATTCGTCGCGGGGGCCGGGGGTCTTCTTGAAGATGTTCGGCTCGTCGCTGTGGGCGCTGACGTTGAGGCGGTATTTGAAGACCGGCCGGGCGGACTCGAAGGCGCTCTTGCCCACGAAATTCACCGTGCCGCCCAGCGAGCTGGCGGGCATCTCCGGCGTCGGCACCTTGGTCACTTCGATGCGAGAAATGCTGTTGGCCGACAAATCGCCCGCGGAGGTGTAGCGGCTCGGATCCGGCGAAGCACTGGAGATCAGGGCGCCGTTGTTGGTAATGGTCGTGAAGGTCGCCGCAAAGCCGCGCACCTGAATTCCGGAGGCTTCCGACACACCGTCGAGCGTGACTCCGGGGAGATATTTCATGATCTCGGCCACATTGTCCGTGGCGAGATCCCCGACGAGTTCGGCGGCGATCACGGTCTTGATGTTGCCGGCCGTGCGTTGGTCGTTGATGGCGATGGCGGTGTTGTTCAGGTCGCGGTTGGAATTAACAAGGAACGGATCGAGCTTGGTCACGTCGGTGGCCTGGCCGGCGCTATCGGCGCCGCCCAAGGTAAAGTCCCGCGTGGCGGCGACGCCGGTGCCCACAGTCACGGTCGCTTCGACGCTCGGCAACCCGCTGTAGGCGACTTTGACTCGGGCGCTTCCCGTCTGGACGCCGATGAGCCGGTATTGGCCGAAGGAGTCGGTGAGCGTCTCCACGTCGGTGCCCTCGACAGACACGCGGGCGTTGCTCAGATACTGGCCATTGGTGGCGTTTACGACACGTCCCTCGATTGTGCCGGTGCCGGCAGATTGTGCGAATGCGGAACAGGCGACGGCGAAGACGCCCGCGAACACCGTCCACTTGCGCAGGATTGCGCTAATTCGTGCGATGCAGGTCATAGATTAAGTAGGTCGAAGCGAAGGGTGTAGTCCGGAGCAGCCGCCGAGGCGGGAGGAGCATGATCCGAGTGATCTCAGGAATGGTGTCCAAGTGGAGCGGCGCTTCAATTGCTATGGTCTCAAACGCTCACAACGCGCATGAGCGCGCTCACTCTTCCTGTGAGAGAAGCAAAGGAGAGTGGTCCACAGCCTGTGTGCATCCCGTGCCACCCTTTAACCCTGCGTATCGCTTCGGCCACCTTGCACCGCGAGCGCCGTCGACGGCGTGCGGTGATGAAAAAATGTGCTCCTACCGCGACCAACGCACCGATGAGGAATACGCGGAATGGATGAACACGGTGCGACATAACGGTTTTTCAGGGATGAACGGTTAGGGGTGACTCGGGCAGCCGGTTATCTTTCATAAGCGAGACGATCTCGTGCGGCTGGAGGCCGCGATCTGCGATAAAAAGCTCGTCTAACTCGCCGCGAAATCGCCGGCCCTCCTGTTTGTGTCCCGTCAGGCGGTAGCCGAGCCACACCTGGTGTTCGACTGTCGCATCCACCATGCCCACGGGCGCGCGGACCACACCCGGCACGATCGTGCTGCTGTCGAGGCGCCCATCGATGTATTGTTTTACCTGCACGGGCGCGTCGATGCCTTCCCCGGGCGCGAAATACACGGCAACATGGTGCCACTTGCCATCGCGCAACGACGTCGTGCCGATCGCGTGACCGCCGCCAAAATCCGTGCGCAGCGCCCCGAGCGCACCCTCGCCGGGCCGCCGGTTCCAGCCGATATGCACCGGACGATAGCCGAGCTTGGGAAACGTCGTGCCCCATGCGATCATCCATGTATCCACCGGCTGCGCGTCCTCCGGCACTCTGACCCAGAATGCGATCGTGCGCGGCCGCGCACTGGAGATTCCGGGGAAACTCGCTTTCGCAAACATCTGCCCGTCGAAGCGCAGCGCCTGCCCGTGCGGACTTTCGGTGAGCGAGACCGTGCCCCCGCCGTTCGCGACGAGAGCGAACGCCGATGCGCCGGTGCGCGACAAAGGTCCATCCGCCGAAAACGCGTCTTGGGTTCCGTCGAACGACCAGTGCGCATAACCAAGCGTCGTCTTCAGGCGTTGCAGTTCGAGCGGCTGCGTAAAAAGCGCGAATTTCCGCTCGCGATCCGTCACGTCGGACATACCGGATTCCGCGAACCGCCGTGCTTCCTTTTCCCGCAACAGGATCGCCTCCACCTCGCCACGCCCGCGCGGCGCCGCCTCCACCTCGCCTTTGTTCACGAGCACTTCCGCGCCACCGTTCGCATCGGCAATCATGGTGAACTCGGTCCCTAGATCGAGGACGTCCACGAACGGATTGCTCACGCGGAAGCCGATCGCTTCGGGCGGCACGCTGGCCTTCAAGGTGCCGCGCCGCAGCGTTGCATCCCAAGCCGAATTGACGTCGAGCGACGCCGCGCCTTCCAGCATCACGCGCGCGCCGGAATCGAAAGTGATTTCAACGTAGCCCGCGCGTAGCTCGAGCCGCTGGCCTTTTCGCAGGTAGGTGCCCGGCTGCAACCCCTCGCCGCCGCTGCTCCACTCCGAGCCTTTCTCACCTGTAATCCGCGCGACGAACTCCGCGCGGGTGGCAGGCCGCACGTTTCGCTCCCCGCTCGCCCAGCGGCTGAAGAGAATAAAACCGACGGCGAGCGCCGCCGCCACCGCCAGCGCGCCGCCCACCCACCGCGCGAAAGAGAGCAGATTGCCCCTGCTCGGTCGCGCGTCAGGTGCGTCGGACTGCATCTCGGCGGCATACAAGTGAAGGCTCGCCGATTGCCCCATGGCCCGGACGTAACAGCGCCGGGCCGCCTCCGAATCGCGCAGCAGTCGCGCCAGTCGTTCCCGCTGCTTCTCCGTCGCGGTGCCGTCCACCAGCGCCCCGAAAAGTTCGTTCAACTCCAGAATATCGCCATCGCTCAGGTTCATGCGGCACCCCCATGCGGCTGCGTGTGCGCCAGTTCGTGGGTCACACAGTCATGCAATAATTTCCGCAACCGGTTCAACGCCTTGTAAGCCGCGTCCATCGAGCGGCCCGAGCGCTGGGCAGCTTCCGCGACGCCGCAACCCGGCTCGTAGCGCGTCAACACCAGTTCACGGTCGCGAGCCGGGAGTTTTTGCAGACAGGCCGCCAACGCTTCGTGGCGGGCGTCGAGTTCCTCGCGCATCGTGCTCACCGTGTTGGCCACCGACGCCAGCACCTCGTCGTCGAACACGACTTTCGAGCGCGCAAACTTCTGCCGGGAATAGCGCACCCGCCACCAGGCAATCTGGCACGCCCAGGCTACGAAGTCCGTGCCGGATTTGAACTGGTCGAACTTTTCGCAAATCACCAAGCTGGTTTCCTGCAACAAGTCTTCCGCGTCATGGCGGTCCGGCACGAGAGTATAGATATAGGCGAAAATCTGCCGCTGGTGCCGCGTCATCAACGCCATCAGCCGCTTTCGATTCTCGGCTTCATCTTGAGGTGCTTCAGACATGGGAGAGAGCGGCGCAGATTCAGTGGTTCAGCGTATAGGCGAGATAGATACCCCGGTTCGCGCCCAGCTCGGCGCGGGGCGTGAGATAATTTTTATCGAAGAGATTCTTCGCGCTCAACCGCACCGCGTGGCGAATGCGATCCGCGCTGCGCCGCCACGAGTAGCTGACGCCCGAATTCACGACCGTGAAGGAATCGGTCTGCACATTGCGGCGGGCATCAGTCGCCGTCGAGTTCGGGTAGGCGCTTCCGCTGTAGACGAGACCTGCATTCCACGCAAAGCCCGCCAACGAGCCGTGACGAAAATCGTAGCGTATCACTGCGCTCGCTTGATCCGCCGGCACGCCGGCAGGGTGACGGCCGACATCGGTCGTGGCGTTGCCGTTGTAGCGAATTTTCGCGTTCACCGCGCTGCCGCTGGCCTGCAGCGTCAGTGCATCAGTCACGCGCCACGAGCCTTCAAATTCCACGCCCTTCGAATTCTGCGTGCCGGCGGCGATGACTTCGTTGATCCCCGTGATCGGATCGCGCTGGGTGGTTTTTACCCCAAAACGGTCGATGTAGAATCCGCCCAACGTGAAGAGCAATCGATCGCCCAAAAACGAGGCCTTGATGCCATAATCCCAGCCACGCGATGTTTCGTTTTCGAGATAGGGCTCGCCGAGGCGCGCGCTCTGACCCGCCGGCGTGAACGACCGGCTGTGGCTGGAGTAAACCGACACGTTGCGCGTGAGCTTGTAGTTCGCGCCCACGTTCGGCGACCACGCCGAGCTCGTGTAGCGGGAGACCTGGCCGCGTGTCCGCAGGGCGCCGCCCGCTGCGTTGAACTGATCGCCGAAAGTGAAGTTGTAGGTGACCATGTCGCGCCGGATACCGGCGAACCCAATGAGCCGGCCGTCCAGCACGGTTGTCTGTTGGCGGAGGAAGAGCCCCTTGGTATCCCAGCGTGTCTTGTCGTTACGAGTCACGATGCTGAACGCGCTGTGCGGCGGCAACGAGTAGTCGGGATTGTCGAGGAGCACGCCGCTGATCGTGTAAACGCGGCTGTTCGCCTGCCGCTGCTGGCGGTAGCGCCAATTTTGCGAGTAATCGAGGGTCAGCAGAGTCTTGTTCTGCACCTTGCCGTTGAACAGGGCGTAATCCGCGATCGTGTCGATCTGGAAGGCGCCGCCGTCTTCGTTCAACGGATCCCACAGCACATTCCCCCGGCCAAACTGCCGCCGCACCGGGTCGAACTGGTCGCTGGAGCCGGAATTGAAGTTGAAGGCCTGCCGCCGGTAATAATAACCGCCGGCGCGGCTCGACCACACCGGCGTCCAGCGTTTCTCGAACGTCATATACACCGACGTTGACTCACGGTCCTGTTCCGAATCCGGCCCGCCTTGGCTGAAGTTGGCGAGATCGGGGCGCAACACCGACGAGTAGGTGCGCGTGGTCAGGTTGTATTCGAAGGGCACGGTCGAGGTCGCCGTCACCGAATCGCGCTTCGACCATTCGAACTCCGTCAACACGGTCGCTCCACCCGGAAACTTGGCGAGGACCGACTCACCGATGAAACGTTTCTTGGTGTTCGCGAAGCGGGTATTGGAGCCACTGTTCTCCGCCTGCGCGCTGAAGAGTTGATAGAATTTCACGCCGCCCAGTGAGCCGAGAGGACTGTTCACGTTCGTCTCGCCGCGGATCAGGTCATCGCTGCCGGCCGTGACCCGGAACATCTGCGACGGCGTCGCCTTCGGGCGTTTCGAGACGTAATTGATCAAACCCGCCGGCGAGGTCGCGCCGTAGATCGCGGCGTTGGGTCCCTTGATGATTTCGATGCGGTCGGTGTTGATGCGGTCGTTCAGCCCGAGGCGATAGAACCCGTTGCGCAGCGTGAAGGTGCCGCCGTAGCCGCGAAGATTCGAGTTTCCCTGCGTATCCACGGCGTTGAGCGAGGCGGTGTAGACGAGGTCCGCACCGAGATCGAACATGTCGAAATCGTTCATGAACTCGCTCGTGATGACGCTGATTGCAAATGGCAGATCCTTGATCTGTGTCGCGACTCGCGTGCCGGTGACGCTCTCGGAGGCGATGTAGCCGTTGAGCGATTTCTCGGAGACGGTGAACTCAGAGAGGAGCACCGTCTGGTCGGGGTTTTCGGCGGCCAGGCCGGAGGCGACAAGCGCCATGAGAGTTATCGCGCAGGCCGCGCGGCGGTGGGTTTTCAAATAACGCATGGCGGGTGATGGGTGAATAAATCGGCTCACTTGCTGGCGGGTTGGTAGGGCGGCAGGGGCGCCGGGGGCATGGCGCGCGAGGGTGGGACGGGGTTTCCGTTGAAGGTCCGCGGCTCCATGATTTCGACGCGCGTGCCGTCGGGATCGTAGTAGTTGATTTGGCGTTTGCCGTTCACGCCGGTTTTCATCGCGTCGGGCGCCTTGAGACCGGGAGGCAGTGGACGGCTCGCCAGGATCGCGCCGGCTTTCTCGACATCGTCCACTTCGAGACAGATGTGATGCTTGGTGAGCATGACGTCCCGCGTGGGGGCCCTGGCGTAAAGCATGAACTCCACGTAGTCCTCCCCGTCCGGCACGCGCATGTTGACCCAGCTGAGCGTGGACCCGCCGCCGCCGCGCCAGATCTCGGTAAAACCGAGAATCTCGCCGTAGAATTTCATCGAGAGGTCGAGCTGGCCGACCATCACGCCCACGTGGCTCATGCGGGTGGAAATGCGCCGATCCGACATGTATTTCCCCTTCTCCCGCACGGTCCAGCTCTCGGGCAAATACTCGACGATCTCGACCGTGTTGCCGTTCGGATCCTTCACGAAATAGTTTTTATTGCCGATTTTCCCGATCGCCGTCTTCGGTGGAACCGCCACGCCCTTCGACTGGAGATAAAGCCGCATCGCCTCGGCGTCGTCGGTCTCGACGGCGATGTGGTAGAGACGATCCGTGTCGGGCGAGACTTCGGAGCCGGGAAACAGCTCCACGGTCTGGCGGTCATTGATTTTGATCCACACGAGTTGCTCCTTCGGGTCCTTGCGCGGGATCGAAAACGGAGACTCGTAGCCGAGGAAGCCCTCGTAGAAGGCGCGCGCCTTGGCCATGTCGGAGACATAGAAGGCCGCGTGAGAGATGCCCGTGATACGCGGGCGCTTGAGCGCATCCTGCGCGGCCACCGGGGCGAGGAGCACGGCGAGCAAAAGAGAGAGACGAAGTTTCATGGGGAAATTATTCAAACAGGGAATGGTTTCACTTCGCGCCGGGGACCGTGACGCCCTTGGGCAAACCGCCGACCGGGCCGGAGACGGGAGGAAGTTCGCTCGCGCGCGGCGCGACTTGGGCGAGGTTCGGCGTTACGTCGGCGTCGATATTTCGCACCGCCCAAGCCATACCACCGACAAGGATTTCCTGGAAGACGGGGTTGAGCCAGTTGTCCTCGCGATGGCCCATCGAGGTGTAGAACACCCGGCCCTTGCCATGCATCCGCGCCCACGTCGAGGGATAGGGCGGGCGCTGGTAGGGCGTGTCCCAACCGGCCGGCGGCCAGTCTTTAGTGCCGGCAAACGGATCCTTCATAGCCGCGGTGTCCTGCACGAGCAGCACGTGCAGATCGGGGGCAAAATTCACCATCGAATACCACTCCTCCAGCAGCTCGAAGCTCGCACCGCGCGCGGCGAAACCAGGGAATTTCGAGTCCGTGACAAGCACGCGGCCGACCTGTTGCGTGCCGTGGATGATCAACTCACCGCCAAGCATCCGGAGATAGGGATCGGTTTTGTCACCGCGGTTCTGATACCGCCACGTGCGCGGCTGGTTGGTGTTGGTCTCCGCGGTCTCGTCGGTGTGAAACGTGTCCGCCGCCGAGTGCGCACCGATGAAGCCCTTGCCGCCGGCTATCGCATCGAGGAGCGCTTGCTTGCCCGCGGCAGCCATCGGCGGATTGCCGTCTTTGCCCGGCGAGAGCAGGTCGCCGCTCGTGTAGAAAAAGAAGGCGTCGAACTGCGCGAGATACTCCGGGGAAAACTTGCTTCCGTCCTTGGAGAACGTGAATGCGAGCCCGTGCTTGGGCCCGAGCTCCGACAAGACCTGCTGCACCCAACTTGGCTGACCGCCGCGTTCGCGCACGACGCTGTGTTCGAAATTTGAACACTTGCTGAAGAACAGGATTTTTTTCGCCGGTGCGGCCACGACCGCCGAGACGGCCGCAAAAAAAGAGATGAACAGCAGGGATTTCATGGGGAACGGAGGCCTCTTGGTGGGTGGGCGGGTGCGCCCACCGCTCGGTTGATCGCGGATTCGCAGTCTAACGCTTCTCCTCCGGAGTGTAGAACGGCCCGAGGAGTTCGATGACCTTGTGCCGGAGAACCGCGGGATCGACGGCGCCATTGTGCCGCCAGACGATTTTCCCGCCGGGCGCGATCAGGACGGTGTGCGGGAGCGGGCCCGGCCACTCGGGGTCCAGGGCTTTCACGAGGTCATCGGTGCTGGCGCCGGTATAGAGGAAGTTAAGCGCGGTGCGGCCTTCCGCGGCGAGGAGACGCTTGAGCCGGCCGGGCGTGGCCACGTGCTGCTTTTCGAGAAACGCCTTCACCTGCGGCCGCATCTTCGCGTCGTCCATCGAGATCGTAACCATCTCGAAATCGCGGTTACCTACGCGGCGGGCGAGCGAGACGAGTTCGGGAAATTCCGCGACGCAGGGTGCGCACCACGTGGCCCAGACGTTGACGAGGCGGAGACGATTGGAGTCGTTCTTCGCGAGCTTGGCCACGCCAGCTGCATCGATGAGCTCGAGATCGACGGGCTCGGATTTCCATTTCTGCTCGGCCTGAGCGATGTCGTCGCGCTTTGTGTTCCACTTCGTGGAGCAGCCCATGACGATGGTCTTCGACTTGGTGACCGGCCGGCCGGCGAGCAGTTCGGTGATGGCATTGCGGGTGTCGTGCGAGGTCACGGTCTTCGGATCCTCAAAGCGCGAATCGTCCACGCGGCCAACGTAGCGAAGCTTGCGCTCTTGATCGAAGAGGAAGACGTGGGGTGTCGCGAGGCACCCGTAGGCCTTGGCCGTCGCCTGCGTGTCGCCGTCGTAGAGATAGGGAAACGGAAAGCCCGAGTCGCGGGCGTAGAGTTTCATCTCCTCGTAGCCGTCGTTGTATTTGCTGTAGCCAAGCTCATCCACGCGGACGCTGTCTGGGCTGTTTGGATTGATGGCGACGACGTCAAGGCCCTGCGCCTTAAACTCCTTCGCCATCGGGATGAGGCGCGTCTCGGACGCATGCGAGTAGGGACAGTGATTCGAGAGGAAGACCACCATGAGCAGCTTCGCCGCCTGATAATCCGCGAGGGTGTGCATCTTGCCGTCGATGCCGAGGAGCTTGAAGTCCGGCGCGCGGTCACCGAGTTGGAGGGTCCTGGCATCGGGCGGCAGGCCGCCGGTGACTTCACCTTTCACCGCCGTGCCAGGGGCTTTGGTGGAGCCGCCTTTCTTCTTAGCGGCGGGCTGATCGGCAGCGACGGCGATCACGCCAGACAGCAGCGTGGCAAAAACAAGCAAGAGCGGGGTTTTCACGGGAGGAAGAGGTTTGAGGGAGATGGTTTAAGAGAGATTCGCGCGACCGATGGCGGCAGGGCCGGATCAAACGCGCGTGGATTAGTGATTCACCGTGTAGCTCACGTAAAAGGCGCGGCGGTCGCCGGCTTTTTTTCCGGTGTCGATATAATCGGCGTCAGCGAGATTCTTCACGTTGAGCCGGACCGAGTGGGAGAATTTCGAATCCGCCGGACGCAAGCGATAGCTCAAGCCAAGATCCACGACGGTGTAGCTTGGCAGCGAGAGCGTGCGGCGGCCGTCGTGGGAAAGCGTGAAACCGCGATTGGGACTACTGGCCGGTTCGTTGATGCCGCCGGCAGTCGAGTCGGGGAAGGTCTGGCCGGTGAACTGGACGCCCGCGTTGAAGGCGAGGCCCTTCGCGACGGCGGCGAGATTATATTTGAGCGCGAGGCCGTAGGTGACGGCAGGGAGCCGGGAGGGGCGGCGGCCGACGGAGTCGAGGTCGCGGCCGTTGGAGACGACGCGGGCATCCACATAGCCGTAGCCGCCCAGCAAGGTCAGGTCGCTCGTAGCGCGCCACGTGAAGTCGAGTTCGATGCCCCGCGCGTTTTGGTTGCCGGCAGAGGTCGTGACCGTCGTGCCGTTGGGGAGGACCTCGGTCGCGGTGACACCGGTGCGGTCGATGTAGTAGCCGCCGAGGGTGAACTGGAGTTTGTCGTCGAAGAACCCGGTTTTAAAACCGTAGTCCCAACCCCGCGCAGACTCGCTGGCGTTGAGGCCGGCCGTCGCACGCTGGGCGTTCGGCGAAAACGAATTCGAGCGGTTCGCATAGAACGCAATCTCCCGCGTGAGTTTGTAGTTCACGCCGACCATCGGAGAAAACTGGAAGTCGTGAAAATGATTGATCGTTGTGAGCGAGGCGGGGTTCGCGGCGGCGGCGGCTTTGTCCCAGAAGTTAAACGTGACGTTGTCCACGCGCGTGCCAGCGACGGCGATGAGGCGGTTGTTCAGGGTGGTGATTTGCTGCCGGAGGAAACCACCGTTCACATCGACGCGTGAGACGAGCTTGCGGTTGAGGTTGGTGTAAACGTCCGCAGCGAAGGCCGGCACACGGTAGTCCGGGTTATCCACGCTGAGGTTAGCGGAGAAGAAGTTGACGTTGTTGTTTACCGTGGCGGGGACCTGTTTCGTGGGATTGTATTTCCAGTATTGCGAGTGGTCGGCCGTGAAGATCGTCTTGTTATCGAGCCGCCCGCCGAAGAGTTTGTAATGCGCAAGCACGTCGATCTGGCCCGCGGCGCCGTCCTCGCCGATCCACGCTTTGCTCGCAGTGCGGCCGGTGATGCGACGTGTGAGAACATCGAAAGTTGTGCTGTTGCCGTTGTTGAACGCGAGCGAATGCCGGTGAAAGGCCGCGCCACCGACGCGCAGCGACCACACGTCGCTCAGTCGGCTTTCGTAGATGATATTGACCGAAGCAACGTCGCGGTTCTGTTCGGAATTCGGCCCGTTCTGGCTGAAGTTCTTCAGCTCTGTAGCGAGTCCTTGAATACGCGCGGTGGCCGGGGCATTCGAGACCGAGCGGAATGGAATCGCGCCAATGGGATTCGTGCGGCGCGCGATCCATTCGAGTTCAACGAGGACGCTGGAGCGCGGCGAGAACTTGTGTTGCACGGCGAGCGAGCCGGTCTTCGAGCGGGTCATGGCCCAAGGCGTATCGTAGTTACGCTCGTGGAAACCGGCGCTGAACGCGTAGTTGGTGTTGCCGAGAAATCCGACGGGCCCGGCCGCGTTGAAGTCGGCACGGGTCGTCCCATAACTGCCAGCGGCAATCGAAAAACTTTGCGCCGGGCGATCCTTCGGACGCTTCGTGATGATGTTCAACATCCCGGCGGGCGTCGTCATCCCGTAGATGGCGGCGGCGGGCCCCTTGATGACCTCGATGCGATCCACGTTGACGCGATCCACGAGGCCGAGGCGGAGGAAGCCGTTGCGCAGATACGAGGTCGCGCCGTAGCCGCGGATGTTCACGTTGCCACCGCCGTTGTCGAAATTGTTCACCGAACTCGTGTAGCCGAGGTCGTTGATTTCGAAATAGGCGAAGTCCTGGAGGAACTCACTCGTAATGACGTTGACGGTAAACGTCAGGTCCTTGATCGGCGTGCGCACGCGAGTGCCAGTGATGGACTCGGAGGCGACGTAACTGCCGTCGGCGCCTTCGGCCACGGTGAATTCGGAGAGCATGATCGCCTGCTCGGATTTGGTGGCTTGCGCTGACGCCAGCGAGCCAAGGGCGAGGCTCGCGAGCGAGAGCGCGGCAGACCGGAGGGAACGAGCGGGGTGCATGGGGCTGGGGTTCAGGGTCAGGGCGCCGAAGCTACTTCGTTTCGTTTTTCTTCGGCGTGTCGGTGCCTTTTTTACCGCCGCCTTTGTTCGCGCCAGGCGGCTTGATGTCGGCGATCTCGGCATCGTCGAGTTTGCCATCCTTGTTCTTGTCGTAAGCGGCAAATTGGCCCTTCGGGTCGGCCGCGAAGGCTTTGCGCACCGCGGCAACTTCGTCGCCGTCGATGACGGAGTTCTTGTTGGTGTCGAATTCGGCGAAGATTTTGGCCTTCGGGCCGAGGCCTGCGGCCGCCAACGAAGGGCGCACGGAGGCAAGGAAGCAAAGCACGCCGATGGCTGCGATGGGGAGGAGGGATTTTTTCATAGGAAGACGGAGTCGAACGGATGGGGGACGGAGGCTTTACTTGGCGACGACCCAAATATTGCGGAACTGCAGGGGCATGCCGTGCTCCTGTAACATCAGAGGCCCGGTCGCAGCCTCGCCGAGCCGGCCCGCCGCGCCCGTTGGTGGATCGAGTTCTTGGTCGCGATAAATCTCCACCCCGTTGAGCCGCACGGTGGCGCGAGCCTTGGCGACTTTCTTGCCGGCGGCGTCGAAGCGCGGCGCCGTGAACTCGACGTCGAGCGTCTGCCACTCCAGCGGTGCACGCGAGGCGCGGGCTTTCGGCGTCGTGCCTTTCGGCGTGCAGTTGCCGAGGTTGCCGCACGCGTTGCCGTCGATGCGGCCGTAGGTCTCGTTGATATCGACCTCGTAGCGCGCTTGGAAATAGATGCCGCTGTTGGTCGGCGCACCGAGGGTGCGAAACTCCGCGTGCAGTCGAACATCGCCAAATTTCTGGCGCGAGATGAGGGAGTCGCTGGCGGGCACGACCTCGACGGCGCCGCCTGTGACGAGTTTCCATTTCGCCGGTCCGTCTTGCTTGAGCCAGTCCTTGCCCGCCTTCTTCGCCCACGCGTCGAGATTTTTCCCGTCGAAGAGAACGACCGCACCGGCGGGAGCCTTCGCGCCGAGGGTCGGCGATTCAGGGGTAGCGAGCTGCGCGCCGGGCTTCGCGGCTACGAAACGGCTATCGATTGCCTCCTCGGCGGCGAAGACGAAGGTGCCCGTGGCAATCAATGCCAGAAGAAGGATGATTCGTTTCATGGGGAAAATTTTCAGGCCGTCGCGGCGATGGCCCGTCGCACCTCCGCCAGAAACTCCGGCACAGCCTTGTAAGGATCTTTGGGCTCCGTGCCGCCGCGGGACGAAAGCAGTTCGATTGGCAGGTAACCGCGATAGCCCGAGGCCCGCACGATCTTCACCAAGCGAATCAAATCAGTCGGCGCGGAGGCCTCGTTTTCGACGCCCTCCGTGCCCTGCTTCACCTGCCAATTCACCGCGTAGGGCGCGGCTTTGGCGATTTCGGCGTAGTTGTCGGTCCCGCGGTAGTAGCCGGTGTCGACGATTGCCCCGCACCACGGTGAGTCGATGCGCCGGATGAGGGCGATCTGATCGTCGGCGGTCTTGATTAAGTCGCCGTGATTCTGCACGCCGATGACGACGCCGAATTTCCCGCCGTAGTCGGCGCACGCCCGGATGTCGTCCGCGACCCATTTCTCCACGTCGTCACGTGGCGCACCCTTCGAAACCGACTGCCAGTTCTCCGCGCGCATCTGGGTGTCGGCGAAGACCCGGATTACCGGTGCGCCGAGCTTTGCGGCGACCTCGACCCATTTTTTGATCCGCTCCACATCGTGGGCGCGCGCGGCCCGGTCCGCTATGGTGAAATTATTGCCGAGGCCCGTGCCACTGATCCCGAGGCCAAGGTCGAAGCAGCGCCGCTTCAGCTCGTAGATAAACTTGTCCGTCGGCACGCCGAGGCCGTTTTTCTCGTAGCCGGGAAAATAGTAGCCGGTCGGGTCGATCGCGTCGAAGTTTGCCTTGGCGCAAAATTCGGCGAACGCCACCAGGCTCATTGGCCCCTTGCCGCCGGTCCCGAGCTGCTTCGCGAAAGAGTAGGCGTTGCACGACACCTTGAGCTGGGCGCCACCAATCCGCTGGATCGGCGCAACGGCAGCTTGGACTGAAGTGCCACCGAGGACAGCGCCACCCGCGGTTGCAACCAGCGGGAGAAGGGGAGCGGACTTGAGGAAGGTGCGACGGGACAGGTGTTCTTTCATGGAAGAGGCAGGGAATCCGCGGGGTAAAGAGGTCAATAGCGCCAGGCCGCTGATTTGGGACATCCTACCTCACGAATCTCTGTCCCGATTTGCCTCCGTAGCGCTATTTACCCTTTCACCACCCCATGCGCCTTCTTGCCCTCCTCCTCGTTACGTTCGCTTGCCTCGCGCCTCTCGCAGCCAAGACCGACTATTCGCGCGTGCCGTTTAACCACCCCGGTATTTTGCTCAACCGCGCCCAGCTCGACCTCATCCAGCAACGGGTTGCTGCCGGCACCGAACCGCAGAAGACAGCCTTCGCCACACTGCTCACAAGTCCGCTCGCCGACTTGAATTACACGCCGAGCCCGCGCGCTACCATTGAGTGCGGGCCGAACTCCCGCCCCGATCTGGGCTGCAAGGACGAGCGCCGCGATGCCACCGCCGCGTATACCCAGGCGCTCGCCTGGCACATCACGGGCAACGAGAAATACGCCCGCAACGCGATCCGCATCATGAATGCCTGGGCCGGCATTCTCACCGGCGGCCACATCAATGAAAATGGTCCCGTCCAAGCCGCGTGGACCGCCTCGGTCTGGCCACGCGCCGCCGAAATCATCCGCTACACCTCCGACTTTTGGGCGAAAGAGGACATCGCGCGGTTCCAGAAAATGCTCGTCACCCAATACGTCCCGTCGCTCATCAACGGCTGCGACGAAAACGGGAACAAGGAACTCGCGATGGCCGAGGCATTGATCAATATCGGTGTGTTCAACGACGACCGCATCACGTTCGCCCACGGTGTGCGAATGTGGCGCGGGCGCGCTCCCGCCGTCATCTACCTGAAGTCCGACGGCCCGTCGCCGATCCCGCCGCCCAACGGCCTGCCAGCCTCGGCACCGTGGAGCAACAAAGGCGTCTTTCCCCCCTTCGTCGACGGGGTGCTACAAGAGACCGCGCGCGATCCGCACCACGCGAACATGACCTTCTCGTCACTCGTCAACGCGGCCGAGACTGCGCGCCAGCAAGGCCTCGACCTCTACGCCGAACAAGGCTCGCGCATCGTCGCCGCGATGGAATACCAAGCGCAGTTCCTCAAGCCGAACACCACGCCCGCACCCCCGAAAATCGTTTTCTCCCTCCAGCCCACGTGGGAAATCGCCTACAACCATTTTCACACGCGCCTCGGCGCCACTCTACCGAAGATGGCCGCAGTCATCCCGACGAACCGACCGACCGGCGCGGACATGAATCACATGGTCTGGGAAACGCTAACCCACGGCGAAGTCGGGACGGTGGGGCTGCCGGCTTTGGGCTCCGGGGCCAAGTAGACGAGTATTCGCAAGACGACCGAAAGCCTGCTGGCGCTTCTGCGGGCGTAGCGTCAGATACGCGCCCCTTCTCATTGCCGCCGCGCGGACCGCGCGTCCGTTGCAGCAACTGGACTTTGGTTGGTGTAGGTAATTCCGAAGGACTCATCACCAGAGTCCTTCGCTGCGCAATTCGCGTTGACCAAGTGCGGACCCTTCGCTCCGCGGTGATTAGTCGCTTGTCGCTACTAGGGACCGCTCCGACTTCTGCGCCGACCAAACGGAACCCGCAGCGTTGGCCGCCTCTGTCCACCGTTGAGCGGTGCCGCCCGTCGACCCAGATCTCATCCATTAACGCCAACACCGTTGCACACATCCCATCCGCGCTGTCCACGTCGTGACGTTGATTGGACAAACCGTCGTTGAGGTCTCTCGCTCCGCGCGGAATTTACCTTGGTGAACGCATTCAAAACGATCCCTTCACGCCGAATGACCACAACGAACCGTAGGTGGTGCGCTGACGGAATTGCGCGTGCTCCGGCGTGCCGGGACCGAAAATCTCCGTGTCGTTCGTGGCGTCACCGACATTGCGCAGATTCGCGAAAAAGATGAGGCGCCGTGAAAATTGATACTCCGCCTGGAGGTCGAGAAAGAGTTGCTTCGACATCCAGGTGAACGTGCCGGGTTCGACGCCCCGGCCGGTAAGCGGGGCCTGTCGACTGCGTCCGCGATAGTTCCAATTGGCGCGAAGATTGTATTTAGTGCGGGTCAGGCTGATGCCCCAGTTATAGACGCGCGGCACATAGCCCGCGAAGTCCGCGGTCTGGTCGCCCGTGGCCCGCAACGCACTGGCGTTCGCAAACACCTGCAGCCCGCGGGCCCAGTGGGGGAGAAATGTGAGCGCCTGCTTGTAGTCGAACTCGACCCCGCTTGTCTTCACGACGCCCTCGACGTTGTGTTGAGTCGAGACGTCATAGTCGCCGTAAGACGCTGGATCGAGCCCATAGAGGGCGAGGAATTCTGGCGTGGCGGGGAAGATCGTTGCGCCGAAAAAGTTCTCGAACTCCCGGTGGAAGGCGCCGACCGATACTTGCCCGACGCCTTCGAAATAATATTCGAGCCGGACCTTCGTCGACTGCGCGCTCCACGCCTTGATGGCGGCGTTGTTCACCGTGATCCGGTTATTGGTCGCCGGCGGCAGTCCTGGGTCGGGGAGCGTGACCCCGCCGGCATATTGATTAAAGTTGGGCCGGCCGACGGACGTATACCACGCGGCCCGCGCGATGAGGTTCTCGCGGAGGTTGAAACTCGCATTGATGCTCGGGAAGAGCCGCAGATACTCCTTCTCCACCTGTGTGCCGCGCGGCAGGAAGGTAAGTTGGGAAACGCCAAGCGCATTGCTCGTCGGAATGATCAGTTGAGGCTGCCCCGCGGCATTGCGGATCACGCGGCCACTGGCATCGCGCTGGTAATTCAGGGTGGGATCCGTGCGCGGACCTTCCGCCTCGACGTTCGTCTGCTCGCCGCGGAGACCACCGACGAGTTTCAGCCGGCGATCGAACAAGGCGACATCGCCGCGGAGGTAGGCGGAGGAAACGAGTTCCTTCGCGAGCTTGGAACTGGAGATCTCCGAACGGTAAAGGCTGTTCTGATCGAGTGTGAAGCGGCCAGGGTTCGCGTTATAGAGGTTAAAGACATTTTGCGTGCTAGTGTGCTGGATCTTGGGGAATCCGTAGGGTGCGACTCGCTGTGAAAAGACCGGATCCAGAGCGACGCCGGCGCGATCGTCGCTGCCCGCCTCCGTGGGCGAAGTGCTGGCCCGGCCGTCGGCGCCGACGATGGCAAACGGCGGCACACTCTGGAAATCATCCCGGCGCGATTCGCGGACATCCACTCCGCCCTTCAACGTGAACGGCACCCCGCCAACTTCGAGGTCGCGACGGAGGTTGGAGTAGGCGCTGCGCTTCACATCCTGGGTGCGGCGAAAGGTCGCGTTCGCGGTGGAAAGAACGTAGTTATCGAGATTATACGGATCGACCGCGGCACCCGTCGTGCCGTCCGTCACCGTGATTTTTCGCGGCTGCAGATAGAAGATGTCGTCGAAGGCCACGGTCACATTCCGGCGCGTCGACACAACCTGGTTGAAATAGCCCTTGTCCGCGCTTCGGAAATGCAGCCGCTCCTTCGAGTAGCCGAGGCCGCTCTCGGCTTTCCAAACGGGCCCGTCATGACGCCAGACGAGCGTCGGCATAATCTTCACACGTGAGTGGTGACGCGCCTGGCTGGTCTGCCGGATCTCGCCCCGTCCGATCTCCCCCTGCGTCGAGGTGGACGTGAAGTTTCCGGGTGCCACCCGGTTCACGAAGAACGACAGGGTGCGCTGGTTGAGCGGCGAATCGAAGAACGTCGCCTCGAACGAGAGTGAGACGCGATCGTTGGCCGAAAACTTGTAGTCGACCGTCGCGGCGGCCGAGGTCCGCATCGTGGTCTTGCCACCATCCTCGACGACATAGTCGGTGAGGTAAGGGCGGTCGGGCGTGGTGTCGGGATACTGCGTGGCAGCCGTGGCCGAAAGCGCGGTCGTGGCGGCGCCCGCCCCGCGCCAGGTGTTTTGAGTCCGGGCCTCCTCCGTATATTGCTTGGTGTTGCCTCCGCTGATCGTAAAGCCGAAGCGGTCGTTGACCGGTTTGATGTAGGAGAAGTCGAAACCGGGGTGGACTTTCCGCTTGTTGTTCCAGCGCGGGCCGGGCGTCTTGCTGAAGAGATGCCGGTCGTTGTCGCGCATCATCATGAACACGCTATAATTAAAGACCGGGCGCGACCGATCGAAGGCGCTGCGTGGAATCATGTTCACGGAGCCAGCGAGCGCGGAGCCGGGCGACTCAGGGGTTGGCGAATGAACCACCTCCAGCCGCGCGATGTTGTTCATGGAGATGGTGTGAAAATCCACGCTGCGCGCCGTGCCGCCGCCGGAAACGCTCGAGACGTCGAAGCCGCCGACAGTAATCGGCACATATTCGGACGGGACGCCTCCGATCGAGACGGAGCGCGCCGCACCGCCGATGAAATCGATGGTGATCCCGGGCAGATATTTCAGGAAATCGCCAGGGTTGCTCTCGAGCACGCTGCCGAATTCGTCGGCTGAGACGACGTTCACCATGTTCGACGCGAAGCGCTGCTCGTTGATGGCGATCGCGGCGCCGGCCATTTCCTTCGACGACGAGACGACGAAGTCCGCAAGCTTCACGACCTCGCTGCCAAGACTGAAATCCCGCTGCACCGACGCGCCCGGAGATACGATCACGCTCTCGCTGTGGCGGTCGAGGCCCGTGAAGAACACGTTCACGGTTGCCGGGCCAGCGGGGACGTTTGCGATGCGGAAACGTCCCGCCGAGTCGGTGAAGGTTTCCAGCGAAGTTCCCGTCACGGTAACGCGGGCGCGCTCAGTGTAATTGCCGGAACGGACATCGAGGACGCGGCCTTCGATCGTGCCGGTGCGTGTGTTCGCGGCGGTGGATTGCGCACTCGCGAGAGAGGCGGCGACCAAGGCGACGATCGCGGCAAGTTTGGCGAAGAGATTATTTCTTTTCATCGTTTTTGAGGGGATGGGTTCTGTGATTTAAGAGATTGGCCCGAACGTTCGCCCGGAGGTAACACCCCTTTGTTGGGCCTCGACCACCAGCAAGACTATCCGCAGGATGTCGAATGGCAGCCCCCAGTTCTTCAATAATGCAGCGACGCCCTGAAAATCCGCGAGCCGATCAATAAAAAAGCTCGTCCCGTCCTTCCATTGATCGCCCACCACGATGAGAAAACGGTAGCGCACCGCTCGTGGCGCGGCGTGCAGTGCGCCGAGCGGGAGCAACAAAACGGCCAGCCAGCAGAGTAGAGAGCGCATCAGGGTCGCAGGTATATTTTCCGTCGATAAAGCCAGAGGAGGATCAACCAGCCGGCGAAAAAGACTGCCCCACTGGACAGGACCGGACCGAAGATTCCCAAGGCCGGCACCAGCGGCTTGGTGAAGGTTCCAACGATCCGGCTGATGGGGATGATCGTATTGAGGAGGTAGGCCGCGAGCGCGTTGACACCGATCACGACGAAAGGGAATGCCCAGGAACGCCAACCGCGCAGATCGATCACCCAGTAAAACAGGCTGAAGAAAACGCACGCCCATCCGGTCGCGACGAGCGCATACGAAGTGGTCCATAGCTTCATGATCACCGGAACGACCGGACTAATCGCGAAGCCGGCGACCAGGCAACCCAGCCCGGTCAATACGAAGACCTTCAACTTGGCCTTGGGCGCCGTGCCCGACATCAACACCTGCCCAAACAGCAGGCCGACCACAGTAGTCGCGACGGAAGGAATGGCGCTGAGCAGCGTGCCCCACCCATCCCGATGCGATCGGCCAAGCACTTGCTCGTCGAACGCCGTGACGAGGTTTTTGTTAATCTCATAGGTGCCGGCATGGATCGTCGGGGTGCGGACAAAGGCGAGCAGCAGCGCGTAGCCCAGGAGGATCCCTGCTGCCACGCCGATCTGTAATTTCAAGGGCCGCGTCGCGAGATACGAAGCGACGAGATAGGCGAGCGCGATCGGCTGCAGTGCACTGCTCAACTCGACCAATCGTGGCACGCCGTCGGATAGCGATTCGCGGAGGGACCCGAGAAGAAAAAGGACGGCGGCACGCTTCCATGCATCGCGCATCAACTGCCCGCGCGTTTGCGTGCGCGAACGCATGGCAAACGAAAACGGGATCGATACGCCGACCATCAACATGAAAGAGGGCCAGACGAGATCGTAGTAGCGCACGCCCTCCCACGCGCTGTGGCTCAGTTGATATCGCACGAACTCCAGACCCGCCAGCGCGGACAGCGCGACGACGAGTGCCTTGCCGCCCATCAGCCAGAACATCGTGAAACCGCGAAATGCATCCAGCGAGTGCAGTCGGGCCATCGACGCAGCGGGCGACCGTGTGCTATTGGGGCCGATTTCCACAAATTTCAGAGGGATGCGATGAGCCACGAAACCATTGCCTCCGCGCTGCGATCGTCCGCCAGAGTAAGGTTTTCCTGTGCCCCGCTCGCGGCGTAGATCTTGGTCACCAAGCCGGGATTGGATTCACCAGCCAACCATAGTTTGCCCGGCGCGTGCAGCGCGATCATCCCCGGCAGATCGAAGTATTTCGCGCCGCCCGGCAGGAAATTCACATCATGGACATCCAGAATCTTACCAAACCGGAAGCCTTCCGTGTCGAGGGCTGCCGAAGCAATGGCCGCGCCCGATTGGGCGCGTGCCGCCGCCACCCACGGACCCGCACCTTTGCCTCCGACCAGATGAATGCCCTTCACGCCTGACTCTTGTTTCCGCGCGTATTGCACCACGGTCAGAATGTCGTGCACCCGCTGGGCGAAGAGGGCGTGGTTGTAGCCGAAAGTGAGTGCCGGAACCTCGGCCGGATCTTTAATCCGACGCGTCGAGTTCGGCGTTTTGCCGTCCGCAAGAAACTCCCCTTGGAAGAGCAAATCGACGCCAATTACAGTGAACCCCTTCGCGATAAGCTTTGCCACTTCCGATCTTGGCGTTCCATCGACGTTCAAGAGACCGGCCTTGCCTGCGGTCTCGGCCCAGATGACGGTGTGGCCGTTCGGATTTTTGGGGGCGAGCATCACCGCGGGCAGTTCTTCGCGGTGCGTTTTGTTCTGCAGGAGCGCGACTGACTGCACGTAGGTTCCGCGATCGGTTTTCACTTTGGGCTCGAGGATGGCGTCTCCTGTCTGATCGAGATTCCGTCCGATTATCACATCGACGGCGCCCCCGATCACCTGCCGCATCTGCGCGAGCGAATCCGTGGCGACCGCGAGCTGTTTTTGGGAATCCTCCAACCATGTGCGCAGAAGCTTTCGCTCGACATCCGGGCCACCGGTTGGTTGCGGATGTTGAGCATCCCAGACCGACATCTCCGTTTTCGTGAGGCGAATGTAGTCCTCCTCAACCACGGGCTCCGGGAGACCAAGGTGAAAGTGTTTGTTCAGCCAACTGTAGTAGGCCGCTCGGCTGACATAGTTGTAGTTGTGGCGAAAATGGACGGCCGCTTTAAGCATCACGTTACTTGGTGCCCCGAGCATGCGATAGTGCTGTTGCAGCTCGGGAAATCCCTTCTTCGTCATCTCCTTCGTCCAGTCGTCGGCCGAAGTCATGCCCATCGGCTTCGGGGCAAAGAGCGCCGCGATTTCCACGTTGCCCGTGCCGACGCGCAAGAGCGACGCATTCTCGCAACTACACCCGCCCTGCATCGCCGTCGAAACCATCACGGCGGGAAACGAGAGGGCCGGCCGAGAATCGACTGCACCGAGTATGAAGGTCTGCGTGCCCCCGCCACTTTCGCCACTCACGGCGATTCGAGAGCCATCCACGTCCGGTAGACTGAGGAGGAAATCCAGCGCCCGAATGGAGTTCCACGTCTGAAGGCCCATCACGTTCTCCAAATGGGCCTCGGCTTGGGCGCTGTAAAACCCCCATTGCTCCGGCGTGTTCATCTCGGGGCGGCGGCGGAGGCCCGCGTCTTCATGGTGAGCCACCGCAAATGGGATCTGCTGGCTGTCGGCGTAGCCAACCATGTCGTAATGAAATGCCACACAGCCCATCCGCGCCGTTTGCACCTGGCGCGCTTGCAGGTGACTGCGCCCACCCTCCACAAATCGCTCCGCACCGGAAACGAGTTCGCCCTTGATGCCTTTTTCGTTGTCGACGAACCGGCCGTCGGGCCAGTGGCCATGGGGTGAAAGAACGCCGGGCAATTTTCCGGTTTTTCCCTTCGGCCGGTAGAGACTCCCGGTGACGAAAAATCCGGGCAGGCTCTCGAAATAGACTTTTTCCACGGTGTAGTCACCTCGGTCTATTCTGCCGTGAATCACCGCATTGAGCGGCGCCTTTGTGAGCATCGGCCAGAGCCCCTGCGAAACGAGGACCTGCCGGCGCACGCGTTCGGCGCGCTTCTCCCATTCAGCTTTCGATGCCGACGGCGTCCACGGAAACTGTCCGCCCAGCTCCTTGAGCGGACCAAGGCGCGAATCGGCCGGCAGTTTCCCCGCTTCAAACACGCGAGGAATGTCGGCCGCCAGTGAGGCTACGGCGAGCAATCCGGCTACAATTGGGACGAGGAGACGCGACGGACGAAGCGAGGGGGCAAAGAGCATCGTGGACGAGGGACTTGGTTTTGATGGGTCGCTCTTGACAGTGAACACCGGCCCGTATCCCCACAACTATCGCGCGCAAATCTGATCGAAAGCTGCAAAAGCGCTCATTTGCACTGCGCCCAAACACTTACTCAGCCACGGGGTCCGGCACCTCACTCCACGTCATCGCTAAACGTCGGCGTCTCTTGACGAAGCTATTCTTACCCCCATTCTTATTTTAAGGTCGCCAACAACGAATTGTGCTTCCCCGGAAATTTCGGACACGCGTAGAGCGTGATGTTGATGGTTAGTTGAGGGTGGATTCGTAGTCGAGCGGGCTTTGGTAGCCGAGGGAGGAGTGGCGACGGGTGCGGTTGTAGAACACCTCGATATAGTCGAAGATGGCGGTGCGGGCCTCGGCCCGAGTGGTGAAGCGGCGGCGATGGACCAGTTCGTTTTTGAGGCTGCTCCAGAACGCTTCCATCGCGGCATTGTCGTAGCAGTTCCCCTTGCGACTCATCGAGGCGATGAGGCCGTGGTCAGCGAGCGTCGCGCGATAATCGGCGCTCGCATACTGCACGCCACGGTCGGAGTGGTGGATCAAGCCGCGGGCAGGTTTTCTTTGTCGCAACGCCATCATTAAGGCGGCCAGAGGCACCGCCGTATCGAGCGTGGAGCCCATGGCCCAGCCGACCAGGCAGCGAGTGCAACGGTCGAGGACCCCCGCGACATAGAGCCAGCCTTCATCGGTCGGCACGTAGTTCAGATCGCTCACCCACACCTGGTTCGGCTTGGTCGGGGCCGGCAGCGTGGCCAGCCGGTTCGGGGCGATCGGATGCGAGTGAGCGCTGTCGGTCGTGCGGACCCGGTAACGCCGTTTTTGTCGGCCGCGCAGGCCATCCTCGTGCATGAGTCGGGCGACGCGGTGCCGACCGACCTGTTCGCCCTGGCGCTGCAGTTCGATGGTCACGCGCGGACTGCCGTAGGTCTCCCGGGATTGCTGGTGCACGAGCGCGATCTTCGTCCGCAGCAGCTGCTCGCGCTGCCGGCGGGCTGAAACCGGGGCCTGCGACCACGCGTAGTAACCGCTGCGCGAAACGGCGAAGACCGCGCAGAGTCGGTTGATCGGATACTCGTCGCTCATCGCTTGAATCCGGGCATGCCGCTCGGCGACGGTTCGGAGAGGATGCCCGCGGCTTTTTTAAGGATATCACGTTGTTCAGTCATGCGCGCCAGCTCGCGCTGCATGCGTTCGACCTCGACCTGCAATTCCTCCGTCGAAGCGGGAGGGCGCAACGCCCCGGCGGCCCGGGGCGCCGCGCCCTCCCGCTTCCACTTGTAGAGGTTGAATACACTGATCCCCAGTTCCTGAGCGGTCTTCTCCGCCGAGTCCCGGCTACTTTGCCACAGACGCACGGCTTCCGCCTTGAACGCCGCGTCACACTGCCGGGGCGTTGCCCCGACTTCTTTCTTCTTGGTCATGGTTGAGTCCTTTGTTTGGGCTCAACGCGTGTCCGTCAAATCAGGGCAACCTCAAATAGACCCTTAAATCGCTATAATTACGTGCCTTTAGAATTTGGCGTCCCTACGGGGATTCGAACCTTGGTTCTTTCCAAAACGTTTGTGCGCTAAAAAACCAACGGGCCGAGAGGGTTTTACGCGGCCGATTTCGCCTTTGGTTTTATCGCACCCTGTTCGAGCGCCTTCCTCAGTAACTCCATCAATTGCGCTGCATCTTGCGCCGGCGGCATCAGCGGTTCCGTGGTGAAGAACGAGGTGGGTTCAATCTTGCTCGAAACATAGAACTTACGCGTGACCCCAATCGTTGAATGCCGGAGGCCCGAACTAGCGGCGAAGATGCCTCGCCGTTGCGCGATATGCGACCCGAACTCTTTGCGCAGGGTGTGGACTCGGGAGGTGGAACGCGTGATCCCCTTGGATTTCAGCCACGCGCAAAGCGCGGTGAAATCTTTCTTGCAGCGGTAGTGCCGCTGCAGCGAGCCGATGCGCGGCGCGACGTGAGAGGTTAGGACGAATTCGCCGCGTCCCTCCACCGCATGCTTGCGCAGAACCTCCGCAAAACGCGGCTCAAGCTGGATTTTCCCGACTGACGAATCGCTTTTCAAGCGACCATATTTGGTCGGGGCGATGGTGACCGTGCCAGTAGGCAGGTCCACATGAGCCCATGGCAGCTTGTCGATCTCGTTTCGACGCAAACCCGCACCGATTGCCAAAACAAAGATCAGGAGATGATTTCCCGACAGTTCTTTGAAGGCGTCTTCGATCAACTGTTTCGCGTCCACCTCCGAGGTGTAGAAATAGTCGGATTCCCGTTCCGGGATAAATTCGACCCCCTCGAACGGCAGCGGAGCGGGAAGGGCCAGGTTGGAGCACTTCGAAAGGACGCGCTTCAATACGCGCTTGGCAAAAAGCGCGCGGGCATTGCGAAGGATGCCGTTGACGGTGTGTTCAGCATGGGTGCGCTCCTCGGACCCGGAAGGATGTCGGCCCACATAGGCGTCTCGCCAAGTCGAAATCTGTTCCGGCGTGATCGTATTCAGTAAGGTGCTGTCCACGGCCATCCGCCATTTCGATGGGATAGGCCCACCTGCAAATTTGTCCGCACCACCAAATTTAAGGCGGCGGATTCCGCTCACGATTCGACGAAACCGGGAGGCGTAAGTGTAGGCCGTGCTCGGATCGAGCTGACTGTGTTGTCCCACCAATTCGATGAATCTCCCAACGGTCAGGTCCGATCGTTCAACCGCGAACGCTGGTTTGTATTTTTTGCGGCTCGCGTCCCAACCATGCAGGCGGATGTGCTGGTCAGTCTCTCGCGCCAGCTTCACCGCGGCGTCAAGGTCGGCGCCAAGTTCGAACCATTCGCGATGACGACGGCACTGAATGCGGATCAAGTATTGTGGAGCCGTGCCTTTCCCGTAATAGGTCCGGGTGTTTTGTTGAATGCGTTTTTTCAGCTTCGCCGTGCTGCCATGCGTGCTCGCGGCAGCGGCGGAATTCTTGGCCACTTCTTGGCCACTTTTTTGACCTTGCTGGGCATTTTCGTTTTCGAGGGGATTTTTCATGGTGCGATGAGTTTCCCTCGTAAGAAGCTCTCCACCAAGGAGCCAAAGCGGACATTTCGGTGAAGAAAGCGGACATCTTACGAGATCGCCCCTACCTTAAACCCGCACTTAAAATCCCTTGGCCGTAAGGCCGTGCGGGTTCGAGCCCCGCCCCGGGCACCAAGCCGCTCCCAGCGTGAATTAGCCGACCCGCGGGACGAGACGAAGACCTGATTAGACTGACTTTCTTTTCCAGACACACGCTCACGGGTTGCCACAATAGACTGGCGACAGCGCGCCCCCCCCGCCAAAGAACCCTCGCCCGCCAAACCCCTCCCCCAGCGCCACACCCCGGCGCGACGCGCGGCGCGAGTTTCATTCCCCATGAATCCCATCACCTCGATCAAACGGATCGCAGCCGCATTGGCTGTGTTCCTCCCCGTCGCCGCCCACGCGAGCGAAGCCGATATCAAGATCCCTGATCTCAGCGCGATCACCTTCTTTGGCGGCGCCGTCTCCGGCACCGCCATTTTGATGATCGGGCTGGTCGTCTGCGCCCTCGGCACCGCTTACGGTTGGCTGCAATACCTGCAGACGCGCCGCCTGCCCGTGCACGGATCGATGGCCGCGGTCTCCCAGATCATCTGGGAAACGTGCAAGACCTACCTCTTCCAACAGGGTAAGTTCCTCGCCGCGCTCTGGGTGCTCATCGCCATCTGCATGGGCTATTACTTTGGCGTGCTCTCGCACATGTCCGCCGGTCACGTCGTGATCATTCTCGCCGCCTCGGTCCTCGGCATCCTCGGCAGCTACGGCGTGGCTTGGTTTGGCATCCGCATCAACACCGTCGCCAATTCCCGCGCCGCGTTCTCCGCCCTCCAGGGCAATCCGCTCGCGACGCTCCTCATCCCGCTCAAGTCCGGCATGAGCGTCGGCCTCGTCCTCGTCGCCGTGGAGCTGTTCTTCATGATCTGCATTCTGGCGTTCCTGCCCTCCGACCTCGCCGGACCCTGCTTCATCGGTTTCGCCATCGGCGAATCCCTCGGCGCCTCGGCGCTGCGCATCTGCGGCGGCATCTTCACCAAGATTGCCGACATCGGCGCGGACCTCATGAAGATCGTCTTCAACCTCCCCGAGGACGATCCTCGCAACCCTGGCGTGATCGCCGACTGCACGGGCGACAACGCCGGCGACTCCGTCGGGCCGACCGCCGACGGCTTCGAGACCTACGGCGTCACGGGCGTGGCGCTTATCGCCTTCCTGGCCATCGCGCTCGCGGCCAGCCCCGCGCTCTGCGGCGTGCTCATCATCTGGCTCTTCGCGATGCGCATCCTGATGGTGATTACGTCGCTCGTGAGCTACTGGCTGAACGACGCCATCAGCAAATCCGTCTGGAGCCGCGCGCGCGACTTCAACCTCGAGCACCCGCTCACCAACCTCGTCTGGATCACCTCGCTCGTCTCGATCGCCGTGACCTACCTCGCCAGCTACCTGTTGCTCGCGAGCCATCCGTCCGTCGGCCCCGGCCTCTGGTGGGTCCTCTCGACCATCATCTCGCTCGGCACTCTCGCCGGTGCGCTCATCCCGGAATTCACGAAGGTCTTCACCTCGACCGAAAGCCGCCACGTCAAGGAGGTCGTCGTCTCCTCGCGACAGGGCGGCGCGTCGCTCAACATCCTCTCCGGCCTCGTGGCGGGCAACTTCTCCGCCTTCTG
The DNA here is from genome assembly GCA_030693515.1 of Opitutaceae bacterium. Classification (GTDB taxonomy): domain Bacteria; phylum Verrucomicrobiota; class Verrucomicrobiia; order Opitutales; family Opitutaceae; genus ER46. The sequence continues at coordinate 92,988 of JAUYAK010000076.1, read as the reverse complement.
GACCGGCCTGTGCATCCTCGCGCTCATGTTCGGCGCGTATTATTTCTCCGGGCACGCGGCGGCGCAGGCGATGATGCCGGCCGAGTTCCGCTTCGCCGCCCCGATCTTCGCCTTCGGCCTCGTGGCCTTCGGCTTCCTCGGCATGGGCCCGGTCACCATCGCGGTCGATTCCTTCGGCCCGGTCACCGACAACGCTCAGTCGGTTTACGAACTCTCCCAAATCGAAAGCCGCAAAGACATCACCGCCGAGATCGAGCGCGACTTTGGCTTCACGCCCGACTTCACGCACGCCAAGCACCAGCTCGAGAAAGGCGACGGCGCCGGCAACACCTTCAAAGCCACCGCCAAGCCCGTGCTCATCGGCACCGCGGTCGTCGGCGCGACGACGATGGTCTTCGGCATTATCATGATGCTGAAAGCCATCTACCCCGACACTATCGAGAAGCTCTCCCTCGTCCATCCCGAGGCCATCCTCGGTCTGCTCATGGGCGGCGCGGTCATCTACTGGTTCACCGGCGCGAGCACGCAGGCCGTCGTCACCGGCGCCTACCGCGCGGTGGTTTACATCAAGGACAACATGAAGCTCGACGCCACCTCGGCCTCCACGGAGGCGTCCAAGGAGGTCGTGAAGATCTGCACCCAGTATGCGCAGAAGGGCATGATCAACATCTTCGTCGCCATCTTCTGCTTCAGCCTCTCGCTCGCGCTGTTCGATCCGTTCTTCTTCATCGGCTACCTCATCGGCATGGCGTTCTTTGGGCTCTATCAGGCCATCTTCATGGCCAACGCCGGCGGCGCGTGGGACAACGCGAAGAAAATCGTCGAGGTCGAGCTGAAGCAGAAAAACACCCCGCTCCACGCCGCCACCGTCGTCGGCGACACCGTGGGCGATCCGTTCAAGGACACCTCGTCGGTCTCGCTGAATCCGGTGATCAAGTTTACGACGCTCTTCGGCCTCCTCGCCGTCGAGATCGCGATCAAGATGCCCCCGGGCCTCAAGCACGGCCTCGGCGTGGTGATCTTCACCGTCGCGCTCGTGTTCGTCTACCGCTCGTTCTACGGCATGCGCATCCCGATCAACCCCGGCGATGCCGACGTCGCGCCGCACCAGATGCAGAAGGGTTGAGCAGCTACGGGTGTTAGCCTTCAAGGCCGCGGCAAATTGCCGCGGCCTTTCTGTTTTCAGTCGGCATAGTTTCACTTGATGCCGCGCATCAGGTTTATCGATTAACCGGATCGAGGCGGACGCGGGTAAACTGCGGCGCATGAAATCCACTCGCTCCTCCTGTTTGCCGCTGCTTTTCCGGTTTCGTCTCCTCCCGCTCGCGCTCGCCGCGCTCCTCACCCTCGGCCTGGCCGGCTGCGTCGGTTTCATGGGCCAGCGGCAGCGGCACCATGAGGCGAGCAGCGTCGTCCAGTTCCTCTACCCCGACAAAAATCAACCCTTCGTCCAGCCGAGGATTCCCACGCTGCGGCTGCCGTTGCGCGTCGGCCTCGCCTTCGTGCCCAGCGGCACGGCGGGCGGGCGCACGGGCCACTAAAGCGTGCAGGCCAACTTCAGCGAGCAGCAGAAGGTGGAGTTGCTGCGCAAGGTCGCGGCGCAGTTCAAAACCCTGCCCTTCGTCCAGTCGATCGAGACGATCCCGACGATGTATCTGCGGCCCGGCGGCGGGTTCGAGAATCTCGATCAGCTCCGCGCGATGCTGGGCCTTGATGTCGTCGCGCTCCTCGCCTACGACCAGGCTCAGAACTCCAGCGACACCGAGGCGAGCCTCGCCATCTGGACCATCGTCGGCGCCTACATCGTGCCGACGCAGCGCAACACCACGCACACGTTGATGGAGGCCGTGGTCTACGACATCCCGAGCCGCAGCCTCCTCTTCCGCGCCCCCGGCACGAGCGCGATCCGGAACCAAGCGACGCTCTTCCGCACCGACTATGATCTGAAGCAAGATTCCGCGCGGGGCATCGACGAGGCCTCAACCCAGCTGACCGCGCAGCTCGCGCAGGAACTCGAGCGCTTCAAAGTCCGCGCCAAAGAGGAACCGCAGAGCGTGCGCATCGAGCACAAGCCCGGCTACAAGGGCGGCTCGCTCGGGGGCACGTTCGCCGTGCTGCTCGCGCTGCTGTTCGCCGCGAAATTCCTGCGGGCCCGGCGATGAGCGCGCTCCGCGTCCCGCTCCTGCTCTTCGCGCTTCCCGCGCTGCTTTGTGCCGCGCTCCCGGCGACGCACGCCGGTCTGCTGCTCGATCTGCGCGCGTTGACGCAGGGCCACGTGTGGCGGCTGTGGACGGGCCACTGGGTTCATTTCTCCACCTCGCATCTGCTGTGGAACGTCGCCGCGCTCCTCGCCGGCGGTGCGTGGCTCGAATCGCTGCGGCCCGGCCTCCTGCTTCGCCACACGGTCCTCGCTGCGCCGCTGCTCGGACTCGCGTTGCTCGGGCTCGAGCCGGCGATGCACGGCTACGGCGGCCTCTCCGGCCTCGCGACCGGCGTGCTCGTCCTGCTCGCGCTTGAGCACCTCCGCACGGCCCGCTCCGATCGGGGGTTTTGGCTGCTTGTCCTCGCCTTGGTCGCCGCCAAATCACTCCTCGATCTTGGCCAAGCCACCGCGCTCTTCGCCGATTTCGCGTCGCGCAATCCAGCCCTCGGTATGGGCCCACGCCAGCGGCGCGCTGATCGCGGGCGGACATTTTTTCCTTGGCCACCGGCGCGCGCGGCATCGCAACCCGGCCTTGTCGGCGTCCGGCTCGCCGCCAACATGAATTCATGTCCGCCGCACCCTCACCCGACCTCGCAGCCTATTTCGCGCGCATCGGCTACACGGGGCCGCGCGACGTTTCGCTCGCGACACTCGACGGCATCCACCGCCGCCACGCGGAGACGATTCCCTTTGAGAACCTCGACATCCAGCTCGGCCGCCGCATCGCCGTCGATCTGCCATCGGTCGAGCGCAAACTCGTCCACGATCGGCGCGGCGGCTATTGCTTCGAGCAGAACACCCTCCTCGCCGCCGTGCTCCGCGCGCTCGGCTTCGAAGTGACGATGCTCCTCGGCCGCGTGCGCTGGCAGATTCCGGCCGAGGTGCAGACTCCGCTCGTGCATGCGTTTCTCCGCGTGGAGACCCCCGACGCCGGACCGCATGTCGCCGACGTGGGTTTCGGCAGCATGACGCTCTACCGGCCGCTGCGCTGGGAGTTCGAGACTGCCCAGCCCTGCGGCCTCGAGCCGCGCCGGCTCGCGCGCCGCGGCGATCTCGTCGCGCACCAGGCGCAGCTCGGCGACACATGGAGCGATGTCTATCTGTTCGCGCCCAACCCCGCGCTCGGCATCGATCTTGAGGTGTCCAACTGGTTCACGTGCGCGCATCCCGACTCGGCGTTTTTGAAAAACCTCCGCGCCTCGCGCACGCTCTCCGATCGGCGCTACACGCTCGTCAATTCCGACTTCAACCTCCGCCATGTCGACGGCCGCGTCGAGCGCCGCACGATCGCCACGGCCGACGAGCTGCTCGCGATCCTCGCGGAATTTTTCGGCCTGCACTTCTCGCCCGGCACACGCTTCGGCCAGCCCGGCGCGCCGTGGCCACAGTGAACTGCTACGGCGCGCGCAGCCGCGCCAGCGCCTCGCGCGCCACGTGGTGGTCCGGCTGGAGTTCCAGCGCCCGCGAAAGCGCGGCGATCGCCTCGTCGGTTCTGCCGGCGGCGCGCAAGGCGTGCCCGAGGGCATAGTGCGCCTGCGCCGCGCCGGGCGCCCGCTGCGCGACGTCGCGCGCCAGCGCCACCGCCTCCTCGCGGCGCCCGGCATCGGATAGCGCGACCACCAGGTTGCAGACGGTGCCGAGCATCTTGGGCCGCAGCCGCAGCGCGGCTTCGAACTGTCCCACGGCTTCCGCCGGACGTCCCACCTGCATCAAGCCCACGCCCAACAACTCTCGCACGGCCGCATCGCTTCCATGCAGCGCCACCGCCCGCTCCAGCACGGGCACCGCCTCGGACCAATTGGCCGCGCCGACGAGGAGTTCGCCGAGTCCGGCCCAAGCGGGTGAGAAAGCCGGATCCAGCCGCAGCGCCTCCTTGTAGTGCTCCAAGGCCTCGTGGGCTTTCCCCTCGGCCGTCACGATACGGGCCAAGCCCGTGTGCGACACGGCGGCGCGGGGAACATTCGGCTGAATCCTCAGTGAGTCCGCAAAGAAAGGCTTCGCCTCGCCGAAGCGCCCCTGCATCCGCAGCACGTCGCCCAGCCGCATCGCGATGTCCGCGCGATACTCTGTCGGCCCGACGTGCTCGTAGAGCCGCCGGAACAGCGTCTCGCTGTCGCGCCACAGCAGCACCTGCCGCGCGCTGAGCACACCGAGCGCGACCACGGCCACCCCTGTCGCAATCAACGCGGTGCGGCCCGTCCGCACAATCAGCCACGCCACTGCCAGCGACCACAGCAGCCCTTGAAAATAAGCATAGCGATCATTGGCGTAGTGCGGGCTCTCCGCGACGCCGAGCATGGGTGCAATCAGGATCAGATGGGCCAGCCACAGCGCCCACGCCGCCGGCCAGCACTTCCGCCGCCAGCCTAACAGCACCGTCATCCCGGCCACCCCCGCGAGGCTCGCGAGGAAAAGCGACCCGCACGGATCGAAGTCCACGAGGGTCGTGTAAACCGGTGCGAGCCCTGTCGGCACGAGCGGTTTCCAAACGTAGTAGGCCCACACATAGCCCGCCTGCGCGACGCGCTCGAACAGCCCGAACTCCGCCAGCGTGGGCGGCGGCGCCCAGATGCCTTGCGCCTTTGCGCGCGCGATGATCGTGACGACCGCAATGCTGCCGGCCAATGCGAGGAAGGGGAGTTTCTCCCCCCACACCGCCCGGTTGCGCGCTCCGTGCCACAGGGCCACGCCCGGCTCGAATTGCCGCAGCGGAAAATAATCCAGCACCGCCAGCACCGCGACCACCGGCACAAAGACCGGGTAGCTGAGAAACGAAAACGCGAACGCCGCCAGCGCCGCCGCCAGCCAGCGCCGCCGCCCGCGATCGCCCGGCGCAATCTCTGCGGCGCGCAGGTAGGCGATCACGCCCAGCAGCGCGCCGGCCATCCCCTGCGCATACATGCGCCCCGAGGCCCACGCCACGACCTCGACGCGCAGCGGGTGCAGCGCCCATACCAGCGCCGCCGCCAGCGCCGCCCAAGCCATGCGATCCTCGCTCGCTCCGCCTGCGGGTAGCGCGGCGCGCGTCAGCCGCCGCACGACGAAAAACACAAGCACGGCATTGACCGCGTGCAGGATCAGGTTGCCTGCATGCGCCACGACGGGCGACAGCCCAAACACCCGCTGCTCCACCGCCCAGCCCAGCCAAGCGAAGGGCACATAGCGGCGCATGTAGGTCGCATCGGTGAACATCCACCGCAGGTTCTCAGCGCTGAGATCGCGCAGGTGAGGGTTGGCCGTGAGGTTGATGTCGTCGTCCCAGATGAGGAACTGCCCGTGCACCACCGCCTGCAAGACGACGCCGACCGCCGCGACAATCAACGTCGCCGCGATCCACGCGGGCGGTCCGCCGCGAGAGGTTGCCTGGACCCGCGCCACACTCACTTCACGCCCCGATGGGGTGCCACGTGGTCTTGAACTCGAGACCCTCGCGGATCGCGTAGAGATCCTGCGCCGCGTCGGAGAGCCACCGGGTCTCGTCCGCGAGACAGTGCACGCGCTTAACGCTCTCGGCGGCGCCGAGGCGGATGGCCTTGCTCTCGTCCGCGGACAACCCCGCCGCGCTGATCGCGCGCAGGTGCGTGTGCGTCGCAAACGTCGGCACGAGCTCCGGGCGGAAGCCGGTGAGCAGGTTGACCACGCCGCCGGGCAGGTCGCTCGTCGCGAGCATCTCGCCGAGCAGAATGGAGGGATAAGGCGTCTTTTCCGAAGCCAGCGCGACCACGGTGTTGCCGCTCACAATCAACGGCGCAACGAGCGACACGAGCCCGAGCAACGCCGGCGCCGCGGGCGCGATCACCCCGATGACACCCATGGGCTCCGTGACCGTGAAGTTGAAGTGCGGCGAAGCCACGGGATTAACATTACCGAGCACCTGCTCATACTTGTCGGCCCAGCCGGCGTAGTAGATCAGGCGGTCGGTCGCGACCTCGACCTCCTTCGCCGCGGCGGCCTTCGTGCCGCCGAAACGCACCAGCGTGTCGATCAGCTCCGCGCGGCGGCCCTCCAGCATCTCCCCGAGGCGATAGAGGATCTGGCCGCGGTTGTAAGCGGTGCGCTTCGCCCAGCCGGGGCCGGCCTTGGCGGCCGCCTCGACGGCGTTGCGCAGATCCTTGCGCGTGCACTGCGGGATGTTGGCGAAGAAATTTCCCGCCGCGTCGCTGACGGGAAACGTGCGCCCGCTCTCCGAGCGGATGAACGCGCCGCCGACATAGGGCTTGGGGGTCTTGGTGATGAGGAGACGGGGCATGATTTTTTGAACCACGAATGGACACGAATCTACACGAACGAATTCAGAGGACGATGCGCTCCCATTCCAGTTTTGGCTTTTGAAAGTTAATGATGAGGCCGACCCGAAGTTTGGTGATTCGGAGATAGTTCAGCATCTGGCCGCGCTCGAAATCCGTGATGCGGTCGAGGACCTTGGTGTCCACGACCACCGCCGACCCGGCAATGAGATCGGGGATAAATTCAGAAACCCTGACACCCTTGTAGAGCACGTCAAAACGGCGCTGTTGCTCAATCGCGATGCCACGGAGACCAAACTCCACCGCAAGTGCATTCTCGTAGGGCTTCTCATGCAACCCATGCCCCAGCTCCCGCAGCACTTCAAAAGCACAACCCACGATCGCATACGCCAATTCCCCGTGAAGCAGCTTTCCGCCTTCGTGTTCATTCGTGTCCATTCGTGGTTCACACCAGCTTGCAGTAATCGAGCAGGCCCTGGCGGCCGCCTTCGCGGCCGAAGCCGCTTTCCTTGTAGCCGCCGAAGGGCGAGGCGGGATCGAATTTGTTGTAGGTGTTGGCCCACACCACACCGGCCTTCAGCTCCACGCTCATCTTCAGGATGCGCGAGCCCTTGTCGGTCCACACGCCGGCGCTGAGGCCGTAGGCGGTGTTGTTGGCCTTCTCGATCGCCTCCTCGACCGTGCGAAACGTGAGGATGCTCAGCACGGGACCGAAGATCTCCTCGCGCGCGATGCGGTGGCTCATGCTCACGCCGCTGAAGATCGTCGGGCGGAAATAATAACCCTTTGTCGGCAACCGGCACGGCGGCTGAAATATTTCCGCGCCCTCCTGCACGCCGCTCTCGACGAGGGCGGCGATCTTGCCGAGCTGCTCCTTCGAGTTGATGGCGCCGATGTCGGTGTTCTTGTCCATCGGATCGCCCACGCGGAGCACGCGGAGGCGGTTCTTCAGCTTGGCGAGCACACGGTCGGCCACCGGCTCGTGCACGAGCAGGCGCGAGCCCGCGCAGCACACGTGGCCCTGGTTGAAGAAAATCCCGTTCACGATGCCCTCGACCGCCTGATCGATCGGGGCGTCGTCAAACACGATGTTCGCCGCCTTGCCGCCGAGCTCCATCGTCATCTTCTTCTCGGTGCCCGCGAGCGACCGCATGATGATCTTGCCGACCTCGGTCGAGCCGGTGAACGCGACCTTCGCCGCGGTCGGGTGGCCCATCACCGCGGCGCCCGTCTCGCCGGCTCCCGTCACGAAATTCACGGTGCCCGGCGGCAGGCCGGCATCCTGCAAAATTTCCGCGAGCTTGAGGCACGTGATGCTCGTGGTCTCGGCGGGCTTGAGGACGACGGTGTTGCCCATCGCCAGCGCGGGCGCGATCTTCCACGCGAGCATCAGCAGCGGGAAATTCCACGGGATGACCTGCCCCACGACGCCGAGCGGCGCGACGCGGCGACCGGGCGCCACGTAGTCGAGTTTGTCGGCCCAGCCCGCGTGGTAGAAAAAGTGCGCCGCGGCCATCGGCACGTCGAAGTCGCGCGATTCCTTGATCGGCTTGCCGCCGTCGAGCGTCTCCGCGACGGCAAACTCCCGCGCGCGGTCCTGCAGCAGGCGCGCGATGCGGAAGAGATACTTCGCGCGCTCGCGGCCGGGCAGCCGGCCCCACGTGGTGCTGAAGGCGCGCTCCGCCGCGGCGTAGGCGGCATCGACATCCTCGCGACCCGCGAGCGCGATCTCGGCGAGCTTCTGCTCGTTGGCGGGATTGATGGACGCGAAATATTTTCCGGACTTGGGCGCGACAAACTGTCCGCCAATGAAGAGATCGTAGCGCGGCTTGAGCTTGGGGTCCGCGCTCTCGGGCGCGGGATCGAACACCCAGAGATCGCCGAAGATCAGCTCGGGCGCAGGGCGGCCGGTGCGTGCGGGGCCGCGAGTGGATTTTTTCTCAGCTAAAGTGGGCATGGGAATTTTTTTGCCACAGAGTTCACGGAGCGCCGAGCCAGAGTTCACAGAGGAATACACGTCGGCTCGTCTCTGTGCTCTCTATGTCGGCGCTCTGTGGCATGGTTTGGATCAGTAGGATTCGGCGGCTTCGCTGAAATAATACGGGGCCTGGTAGGCGCCGGTCTTTTCCTTTTCAAGCTGGCGGAGGAGATCGTTGAGCAGGGAGCTCGCGCCGAAGCGGTAGCGCTCGTTGGTGAGCCACGCGTCGCCGAGCGTCTCCTTCACAGCGATAAGAAATTGCAGCGATTGCTTCGCGGTGCGGATGCCGCCGGCGGGCTTCATCCCGATGGCGACGCCCGTATCGAGGTAGAAATCGCGGATGGCTTCGAGCATCACCTGGTTGTTGCCGAGCGTGGCGTTGAGCGAGGTCTTGCCGGTGCTCGTCTTGATGAAATCACCCTCGCGGATCACGCGCATGGCGAGGAAGGAGGCGGCGCGGATGTTGTCATAGGTCTCGAGCTCGCTCACCTCCAGGATCACCTTGAGCGCGGTGTCACCGCAGGCTTCGACCACGGCGGCAATCTCGTCCTGCATCGCGCCAAACTCGCCCGCGAGAAACGCCCCGCGGTTGATCACCATGTCGATTTCGTCCGCGCCGTCGGCGACGGCGGCCTTCACCTCGGCGAGGCGGGTGCGCAGCGGCGCCTGTCCGCTCGGAAACGCCGTCGCGACCGAGGCGATGCGCACCCCGGTGTCGCTGCCGAGCGCCTTGCGCGCGTGCCGGACCATCGCGGGATAGACGCACACCGCCGCGACCTGCGGCGCGCCGAGGTCGGCGTCGTGCGGTGCGAGCGCCTTCTGGCAAAGCGAGGCGACCTTGCCGGGCGTGTCCTTCCCCTCGAGCGTCGTGAGATCGACCATCGAGACGGCGAGCTTCAGGCCCTGCACCTTCGAGGCCTTCTTGATCGAGCGCGTGGTGAACTTGGCGACGCGTTCCTCGATGCCGACGGCATCGACAGTGCCGACCTCATCAAACAGCCGCCGAAACCCGGCGGTGGGAGACTTCGCGATCATGGCGCGGACTATCGCGCGGGCCGCAGCGAAAACAAACGAAAAGTCCCGCCGCGGGATTGCGTCGCGTGCCGGTGGAAGCATCGTAGGCCCGAGTGTTTCGAGCCGCCCCCATGCTTTTAGCGCGCGTTGTCGCGACCGGTCTCTGCCTAGGCTCCGTGTCGCTACTGCCCGCGGCCGAGCCTCCTTCCTTCGCGGGACCGGTGGTCGCCGGGCAGCTGGAGGCACCGCCCAAGCTCGAAACCAGCGGCCTTGCCGCCTCGCGCCGCAATCCCGGCCTGCTCTGGACCCACGATGACAGCGGGGGCGCCGCCACGCTTTATGCCGTCACGGCCGAAGGCCGGCGCCTCGGCGCGCTGCACCTCCGCGGCGTGAAGAACGAGGACTGGGAGGACCTCGCCGCCTGCGAACTCGACGGCCAGGCCGTGATCGTCGTCGGCGACACGGGCGACAACGACGCCAAGCGACCGACCATCGCGCTCCACTTCGTCGCCGAGCCCGCGCTCGCCGAACTCAAGCCCGACACCGAGCTGCGCGCCCGCCCCCTGCGCACGCTGACCGTGCGGTATGAAGACGGCCCGCGCGATTGCGAGGCCATGGCCGTGGATGTGACCGAGCGCGCCATCTACCTCCTGACCAAGCGTGACGAACCGCCGCGGCTCTATCGCGTGCCGCTCGACGCGCCCGACGGCGAGCTGGCCGTCGCACGCCGCGTTGGCGCCGTCCCGCATCTGCCCCTGCTCAGCGCGGCCCAGCGTGTGGCCAAAGGCTACCTGGGCCGGCGCCGCGGCGAGGTGACAGCACTCGACTTCGCGCCCGACGGCTCGGCGGCGCTCGTCCTCACCTACGGAGACCTGCTCCTTTTTCCGCGCCGCGCCGGCGAGGCCTGGGCCGAGGCCCTGGCCCGCCCGCCCGTGCGCCTGCGCGAGCCCGCGCTCGTGCAGGCCGAGGCCGCATGCTTTTCCGCCGACGGCCGGCAGCTGTTTGTCGCCGCCGAGGGCATTCGCACCCTGCTCCGCTACAATCGCCGCTAAAGCCCTTTCCCCACCCCATGAAAATAAACCTGCTCCGCCTCCTCGCCCTCCTCGCGCTGGCGCTCACGGTCACGCACGCCGCCGATGAAAAACTGATTGCGGCTCTCCGCGCGGCTGACGACGAGCGCGTCGCCGCCACCAAGGCCGGCGACCTCGCCCGCCTTAATGCCATCTACTCGGACCAGCTCCACTACGCGCACTCCAACGGCCAGGTGGACAACAAGGCCACCCAGACCGAGGGCGTCGTCAACAGCGCCAACCTCTACGAGCGCATCGAATACCAGGAGCGCACCTTCCTCCCCGCCGGCCCCGGCATCGTGCTGATGAAGGGCCGCGCCATCTTCACTATGTAGCCCAAGGCCGGCGGCCCAAAGGTCATCAACGATCTCAACTACCTCGCCGTGTGGCGCGAAGAGGGCGGCCGGTGGCGCTTCCTCGCCTGGCAGTCCAACAAGCTCCCGCCAGCCGAAGGCGCGAAGAAATAGCCCGGCCTGCGCCGGGTCACCGCCTCGTTTGCCGCGGCTACGGTTTTTTGCGGCCGTGCGGTCTGCTCGCACTGGAAAAATCCGCCGCCGGCGAACGCGTCACGCGCTACCACCTCGAAGCCGGCCTCGCCGCCGCCCACGCCCTCGCACCGAGCCCCGAGCAAACCAACTGGCCCCACATCCTCGAACTCTACGACGCGCTGCTCGCTCTCGACTCCTCGCCCATCATTGCGCTCAACCGCGCCATCGCCCTCGCACAAGTCCAAGGCCCCGACGCCGGCCTGCGCGCCATCGCCGCGCTGAAAGATCGCCGCACGCTTGAGCACTATCACCTCTTCCACGCCGTGCATGGCCATCTGCTGGAAGCCGCCGGGCGAATCACGGCGGCGGTTGCAGCGTTGGAGCAAGCGCTCAAATTAGCCCTGCTGCCGGCGGAGAAGAAATTCTTGGCAGGGAAAATCGAAAGGCTCGGCCAGTAGACGGGGCCACCGAATTGAGCAGAAGAAAATCACGGGCCTGATTTCTCGCTGTTGGGTCTCCCCAACACAAAGCGCAGAATTCCATAGGTAAGCCCGGCAATCAGCACTGGAGGGCACAGCCCCACCAAAAACCACATGTTCATATTTGTTCCGACCAGATCCATGATGATGAAATAGAGATTCGGTATAAACCAAGTGCCCATCATGGTGAGGAGCGAAGCCGCGATGACGGCGATTCGCCAACGCACATTCATCCTTAAAGAAAACACGACTATCAGCGTTACGACCAGCGCGCCCGCATGACCCACCGGCAAAACCAAGATCTGTTCTCCGTGCGCAAACGCGAATGCCGGGGACGCCAGAAAAACGACAATGCTTCGGCCCTCTTGCTTCACTTTTTCTTTCCTGCCGCCGCCGCCGCGTCCGCGAGCTTCCAATGCTCGTTGTCGAACCGCGCCGTCTTGAACAACTCCGTGGCGCGCGCGACAAGCGCGGGATTTTTCGCGGCGACATCGGTTCTCTCCGCGATGTCATTCACCAAATCGTAGAGCGCAATCGGCGCGGCGAGCGTGCGGAGTCGGATCGCTTTCCAGCGGCCCTCGATCAGCACGGCTTGGCTGACGCCCTGCTCATAGAATTCCCAGTAGAGATAGTCGTGCTTCGGCTGGGCGCCGCGGCCGAGGAGCGTGGGCATGATCGAGAGGCTGTCGGCGGCGTGCTCGGTCGGGCGCGTGCCGCCGCCCACCTCGGCCCAGGTCGCCATGAGATCGCCGAAGTAGCCGACGTGCGGCGAGACGGCACCGGCCTTGATCCGGCCGGGCCAGCGCGCGAGGAAGGGCACGCGGATGCCGCCGTCGGTGAGGGTGCGCTTCAGGCCGGTGAGCGGGCCGCTCACGTGGAAGAACGCGGGGTCGTAGTCCGGGCCGCCCTCGCGGTGCGGGCCGTTGTCGCTGGAGAACATCACGAGCGTGCGTTCGTCGAGACCGAGTTTTTTCAGGTGGTCGAGCAGCGCGCCCACGTCGTGGTCGAGACGCGTGACCATCGCGGCGTGGTTTTTTTCGGTCTCCTTCCACGGCTTCGTCGCGTAGATGCCCTGATCGGGCACCTCGTTGCCTTCGCCGAGTTCGCGCGAGCGCTCGTTGTTGGCGTGCGGCGTCACGAGCGAGACGAAGAGGAAAAACGGCCCGGCCTGGTGCCGCGTGATGAAGTCGAGCGAGTCCTGCGCGCAGAGGTCGTCGGCGTAGGCGAGGCGGTTCTTCGAGTAGCCGGCGCCGGGCGCCTCGCCCACCTTCACGAGATCGTTGGGCAGCGGCACCTGCGCGCCGTTGCGCCAGAGGTAGCTCGGGTAGTGGTTGTGCGCGTGGGTCTGGTTGTAGAAGCCGAAGAAATAATCGAAGCCGTGCTTCTGCGGATCGCCGGCGGTGTTTTCCTCGCCGAGGCCCCATTTGCCGATGAGGCCCGTGGCGTAACCGGCCTGCTTCAGAACGCCCGCGACCGTCACGTCGCCGGGCTGGAGAAACTGCGCCTCGCGACGGGCGCCGCCGCCGGCGTTGCCGCGCACGCGCGTGTGGCCCATGTGCCGGCCGGTCATGAGCACGCTGCGCGAGGGCGCGCACACGGTGCTGCCGGCGTAGAACTGCGTGAAACGCATGCCCTCCGCCGCCATGCGGTCGAGGTGCGGCGTCTGGATGAGCTTCTGGCCGTGGGAACCCAGCTCGCCGTAGCCGAGGTCGTCGGCGAGGATGAAGATGATGTTGGGCTTCGGTGCCGGCTGCGCGCACACGGCGGCAGCGAGGGCGACGAAAAGGAGGAGAGAGCGGGGCAACACGGGGATTTTCATCGGGGAAGGCCCGCAACTTGGCGGGTCGGGCGCACAGTGGCTACCTTTTCCGCAGCGCGGCGCTCGCGTTGCCACCCCCGGTTTTCGCCGCGACTTTACCGCTCGCCAGTTGTCTCGCACCGGGATGACGCCCAACTTTGCCGGCACCATGCCCTGCGCCCGGTTTCTCCTCCTCGGCGTTTTCCTGCTCACGACGGCGACGCTCTCCGCCCAGCCGCTCACGCGCGTCGCGGCGACTTCGCTGCGCGTGCCGGCCAATCCGCCGGCGGCCGCGTTTACGACGGAGCGGGTGTTTGCGCCGCTCACGTTCACGCAGCCCGTCGCGGTCGTGACGCCGCCGGGCGAGACGCGGCGGCTTTTCATCGTGGAAAAAACCGGCCGCATCTGGCTCATCCCGGATGTCACCGCCACGCCGCCCACGCGCACGCTCTTCCTCGATCTCGCGGGGCGCGTGACGGTCTCGGCGACGAGCACCAGCGACGAACGCGGGCTGCTCGCGCTGGCCTTCCACCCGGCCTACGCGACCAACGGCCAGTTCTACGTCTGGTATACGACGACCACCACGAGCGCCGCCGGCACCGGCCTGCACGATCGGCTCGCGCGCTTCCGCGTCTCCGCCACGGATCCCAACGCCGCCGATCCCGCCTCCGAGCAGCCGCTGATCTCGCAGCGCGACGAAGCCGACAACCACAACGGCGGCCAGCTCGCGTTTGGGCCCGACGGCCATCTCTACCTCTCGCTCGGCGACGAAGGCGGCGCCAACGATCAATTTGCCAACAGCCAGCGCCTCGACCGCGATTTCTTCGCCGGCGTGATCCGGATCGATGTGGACCGGCGGCCGGGCTCGCTCGCGCCCAACGCGCACCCGGCCGTGCACCCTGGCACCTACGCGATCCCGCCGGACAACCCGTGGGTCGGCGCGACGACGTTCAACGGCGCGGCCGTCAACCCCGCCGCCGTGCGCACGGAATTCTGGGCCGTGGGCCTGCGCAACCCGTGGCGCATGGCTTTCGACTCCGCGACGGGCCGGCTCTGGCTCGGCGATGTCGGCCAGGGCGCGCGCGAGGAAATCAACGTCATCACCCGCGGCGGCAACTACGGCTGGAGCTACCGCGAGGGCTTCATCGCCGGCCCGCGCGCCAATCCGCCCGCGGCGGCGAGCGCCACCTTCCTCCCGCCGATCTGGGATTATCCGAATCCCGCTCAGGGCTTGTCCGTCACCGGCGGCCTCGTCTATCGCGGCGCACGGCTGCCCGCGCTCGTGGGCCACTACGTGTTCGGCGACTTTGTGAGCGGCCGCATCTGGGCGCTCGACCCCGACGGCGAAAACCCCGTCGCTGCCCATCGCGTGTCGCAGATCGCGACCGACGGGGGCGTGAGCTCCTTCGGCCTCAACCCCGCCACCGGCGATCTGCTCATCACCGATCTGCTCGAAAACCAGATCAAGCGCCTCGTGCCCGCCGCGCCCGCGCCCGCCGCCGCCTGGCCCGCCACGCTTTCGGCCACCGGCGCCTTTGCCAATCTCGCCACACTCGCGCCCGCGCCGGGCGTCGTCGCCTACGAGCCCAACGTCTCCTTCTGGTCCGACCACGCGCGCAAGCGCCGCTGGTTCGCGCTGCCGGACGCGACGAGCGTCTTCGGTTTTTCCGCCGACGGCGCGTGGGCGCTGCCGACCGGCGCCGTGTGGGTAAAACATTTCGATCTCGAGCTGACGCGCGGGTTGGCGGCGACGGCGCGGCGCATCGAGACGCGTTTCCTCGTCAAGACCGCCGCCGGCATCCACGGCGCCACCTACCGCTGGAACGACGCGCAAACCGATGCCACGCTCGTGGCCGAGGAGGGCGCGGACGCGACTTTTACCGTCACCGAGGACGGCGTCGCGCGCGGGCAGACGTGGCGCTTTCCGAGCCGCGGCGAATGCCTCACCTGCCACACGAGCGCGGGCGGCTACGCCCTCAGCTTCAACACCCGCCAGCTCAACCGCGGCGACTTTCTCGCGACCCTCGCCGCGGCCGGCTACCTTTCCGTGACACCGCCCGCCGCCGCCACGCTGCCCGCGCTCACGCCCGCCGATCATCCGACCGCGTCGCTCGAAGGGCGCGTGCGCTCGTATCTGGAAGCCAACTGCGCCGCCTGCCACCAGCCCGGCGGCCCCGCGCTCGGCCATTGGGACGCGCGCTCCTCTGTCCCGCTGTCGCTCGCGAACCTCGTCAACGGTCCATTGATCGACGACGCTGGCGATCCGTCCAACCGCGTAATCGCGCCGGGCGATGCCGCGCGTTCGCGTCTCCTACAACGCGTCGCCACCCGCGGCCCCGGCCAGATGCCGCCGCTCGCCTCCCATGAGCACGACCGCGCCGCCGAGTCGCTGCTCGCGCAATGGATCGCCGCGCTCGCTGCGCCGCCGCCGCCCGAGCCCGCCGCCCGGCTCATCAATCTCGCGGCGCGCGCCCAAGTCGGCGCCGGGGCCAACGCCCTTTTCCCCGGCTTCGTGATCGGGCCGGGGCCGGACAAGACCGTGCTAGTCCGCGCCGTCGGCCCCGCGCTCGCCGCCGCGCCCTTCAACGTCCCCGGCACCCTCGCCGATCCCGTGCTCACGCTGCTCGGGCCCAACTCCTCCACCCGCGTCGCCGCCACCAACGACAACTGGGCCGCAGCCGACGCCGCGGTGTTCGCGGCGGTGGGAGCGTTTGCCCTGCCGCCCGGCAGCCTGGATGCCGCGATCGTGGCGCGCCTCGCACCGGGCGCCTACACCGCGCAGGTCGCGGGCGCAGGCGGCGGCACCGGCGTCGCGCTCGTGGAGGTTTACGACGCCGATCCCGCCTCGCCCGGCGCGGCGCGGCTCATCAACACCGCCGTGCGCGCGCAGGTCGGCACCGGCGCGGGGATTCTGATCCCGGGGCTGGTCGTCGGCCCGGGCGCGGCGAAGCAAGTGCTCATCCGCGCCGTGGGGCCGGCGCTCGGTGCCGCGCCCTTCAACGTGCCGGGGGTGCTCGCGCAGCCGGTCGTCACGCTCTTCAGTGGCAGCCAGGCCGTCGCGACCAACACCGCGTGGAACTCCGCCATCAACGCCGCCGCGATCCGGGAGACGGCGCGCGCGGTGGGGGCCTTTCCGTTGCCCGAAGGCGGCCGCGACAGCGCGATCCTCGCGACGCTCCCGCCCGGCCCCTACACCATCCAGGTCGCCGGCACCGCCGGCACGACCGGCGTGGCGCTGGTCGAGATCTACGAGGTGCCGTAGCGAAGCGACCGGACTGTGCCTCGCGGTCTAACCCGAACGGGTAGTGTCGGGGCGAAATTAACCCCTTGCTGGCGCACGCCGCCTCGCTGATAATTGACCGCCGCGGCCTGACACCTCTCGCACCTACCCTTGGTGCGCCGCACCCCTCCCCCATGAATAGCCCCCGCAAAACCTCATTGCTCCTGCTTGCCTGCCTGTCTGGCAGCTCGCTCACGGCGCAGACTGCGCCGACCCTGGCCCCCTCGACGGCCGCCAACGATCCCCAAAAGGACGTGCTGCTGCTCTCGCCGTTCGAGGTCCGCACTGACCTCGACCGCGGCTATCAAGCCGCCAACGCCGGCTCCGGCGGTCGCGTCGACCTGCCGCTCAAAGGCATCGCGTCGGCGACGTCCGCTTTCACCAAGGAATTTCTCGAGGATTGGAACGTCACCGACATGCGCGAATCGTTCCGCTACGCGATGAACGTCGACCCGGGCAACTTCGCCCAGATGGGCACGCCCTACGGCGAGTTTGAGTTCAACTTCCGCGGCGTCGGCTCCTCGGGAAATTATCCGACCCGAAACTACTTTCTATTTTATGGCGTGAGCGATTCCTACAACACGGAGCGCTTCGAGATGTCCCGCGGGCCCAACTCGATTCTCTTCGGCGACGGCCAGATCGGCGGCGTCGCCACCACCGCCACCAAGGTCCCGCGCCTCGACCGGAATTCCTACAGCGGGAGCGCACGATTCGACAACTGGGGCGGCATCCGCACGACGCTCGACACGAACCAGAAGCTCGGCCGCATGACCGCCGTCCGGCTGAACGCGAAATACCAAAAGAACACCGTCTTCAGCGCCTGGCGCGACAACGCGCACAACGAGGACCAGGCCGTCACCGTGGCTGTGGCCCATGCGTTCAACACCCGCACCAAGCTGCGCACCGAAATCGAGTTCGGCCGGGAGAACCGCCTGACCTGGGCCAACACCTACGGCGACCAGATGGCCTACTATACTCCGGGCTTCCTCTTCAACCGCCTCAGCCCGAACCTGCCCGCCAATCAAGGCCTCGCCGGCATCACCGCCGTCAGCACCAACGCGCAGAACTGGACGTTCATCCCGGCCTTGGCGCAAGTCGGCCTGATCAACACCGGCGGCGCAACCGCCAACGAGCGCACCTACCGCTCCACCGGCCACGGTTCCCCGATTCAGCCGGAAGGCCGCACCGACCTCCCCGGCATCGCCACGGCCGCGCGGTTACCCAGCCGTGAGTTCAACCTCGGCGCCAACGACACGAGCGCCCGGTTCAAAAACCAAGTCTACAGCTTCTACCTCGACCACCGGATCACCGACACGCTTTTCGCCCAAATCTCCTACTACCACTACAGCAACGATCGCAATCTGCGCTCCAATGCGGCCGCCAGCACGCTCCAGCTCGATATCAACCGCTTCCTGCCCAACGGCCAGCCCAACCCCAAGGTCGGCATCGCCTACGCCGAAGCGACCCCGGGCAAGAGCCATCAGGACAACTGGGTCCGCGAGTGGCGCGGCCTGCTGAAGTGGAACACCAAGCTGCCTTTCCGCGGCAAGGGTCAGTTTTCGTTCATCGCCGGCGAGCGTAACGAACGCTTCGAGGCCCGCGGCTTCAGCCCGGCCCGGCTCGACGGCCCGAACCAAAACTGGCTCGCGGCGGAAAACACCCTCCGCTACCGCTACTACGTCGACGAGCCCGGCCAATACGGCAGCCGCTTCCTCCCCGATGCGAGGCCCGGCTTCACCTACGGCTTCGTGCAGACCGGCTTCGCCTCCACCGAGTTCAAGGACATCAAATACCTCCAGGGCGTCGCCGCCACCTCTTATCTCGATGACCGCGTCTCCCTCGTGCTCGGCCTGCGCCGCGACGACCAGCTCAACCGCCAGCAGGGCAACATCGCCGGCTTCCCCAACTCCAACGGCCTCCAAAGCTACGGCGGCTTCGTCCCCGGTGTCGGCAATCGCCCCGGCGCCTGGAACATCGGCAAGGCCAAACCCATCACCGGCAACGTCGGCGCGGTGGCCTACCTCGACAAACAGCAGCGCTTCGGCGTCTTTTACAACTACTCGGAAAACTTCGCGCCGCCGACCTCCGGCGCCGCCAAGATCACGGGTTGGAACGCCGACGGCACCATCGTCAGCCAAGGCTTCGGCGCGACGACCGGCAGCGGCACCGAATACGGCGTCCGCCTGAATCTCCTCGACGGCGCGATCTACGCCGAAGCCCGGCACTACGACAACGAGCAGGTCGATCGCATCGACGGCCCGCCGACCGGCAATTTCAACAGCCTCTGGACGAACGCAGGCAATTTCTACAACTCCAACCCGGACTACACCACCGTCTCGTGGCGCGACGTCGCCTCCCTCAACACCAACGGCTACGAGTTCCAGCTCACCGCCAACCTCAAGGGCTGGCGGCTGACGACGAACTACGCGCTGCCCAAGACGGAGAACATCTCCATCCGGCCCGTGAGCCAGGCCTACTTTGCCGCCTTCCTCCCGAAATGGACGGAGTGGGCCAACAACCTCCGCAACGACAAGGGCGACACGCTCACGACCGACAACGCGACCCAGATCCGCAACCAAATCCTGAACCTTCAGAATAACTTCGCCGGAGTCGCGCCCGGGACGGTCAACAACAACACGAACAAGTGGACCGGCTCCTTCAACGCCAACTACTCGTTCGCGCGCGACAGCAAGCTCGCCGGCTTCTCCGCCGGCTGGGCCATCAGCGGCCGCGGTCAGCGCAAAGTGGGTTCGGTCAGCCCGAACATCCTGTTCAACCTCCCCGTCGGCGCCACGGCCACTCCTGGTCAAGCCAAGCAAGCCTCCTTTGCCTACGTCTACGCCACGTCCTACTGGACCCAGGACGTGAACGCGTCCTACACCAAGCGCTTCGGCCGCTACAACTGGCGCTTCCAGATCAACATCAACAACCTCTTCGACAAGGACGACCTGCTGTTCAACAGCTACACGACCTATCGCGTGCTCGGCCAGGCGACGAATCCCTTCGTCGGCGGCATGGTCAACAACGGCTTCACCTACCTCGACCCGCGGAAGATATCCTTCACCACCACTGTGAGCTTCTGAGCGGGACGCTTCCCGCAACCTCACCAGCCCGGGGCCATCGCGGCCCCGGGTTTTCTATTCCTTCCGCTGCGGGATGGGGTCGCGGCAGGCGCAGCGCCCCCGCCGGGCCATCCGGCGGCACTCAAAAAACTCAGGCTCGCGCCCCGGGGCCGGCCGGGGCAGATTTCGCATCGCCTCCCTGCGCCTTCCCGCTTCGCTCCCTCCCTCCCATGCAGGAAAACCGCCGCGCCATCTGGTCCTGGGCCTTCATCGACTGGGCCAACTCGGCCTTCGCAATCGTGATGCTCACGGCGCTGTTTCCGATTTTCTTCAAGCAATACTTCTGCGCAGGGATGCCGCCGGAACAGAGCACATTCTACTGGGGCCTCGCCAACACGCTCTCGAGCGTCGCCATCGCCGTGCTCGCGCCGATCCTCGGCTCGATCGCGGATCAGGGAAACGCCAAGAAGAAATTCCTTTTCGGCTTCACCCTGCTCGGCTGCCTCGCGACCGCGCTGATTCCGCTGCTCGCGAAAGGCGACACCGTGCTCGCGGCCGCACTCTACGCCATCGGGGCGTTCGGTTTCTCCGGCAACAACATGTTCTCTGACGCGCTGCTCACGGACGTCGCCGACACCAAGAATTATGATCGCGTCTCTGCGCTCGGCTACGCCCTCGGCTACATCGGCAGCGGCGGGTTGTTCGTGTTTTGCGCGGCGATGATCAGCTCGCCGGAAAACTTCGGCCTCGCCGACACCGTCGCCGCCACGAACACCTCTTTCATCCTCACCGCCGCGTGGTGGATGCTCTTCACCATCCCCTGCCTGCTCTGGGTGCGCGAAACCCCCGGCACGCCCGCCGTGGGCGGCGGCGAAAGCTCGGCCCTCACGCGCGGCTTTCGTCAATTTGCCGCCACGTTCCGCGAGATCCGCAGCGACCGGCGGCTGTTGTTCTTCCTCGCTGGCTACGTCCTCTACATCGACGGCGTGAACACGGTGATCAAAATGGCCACCGACTTTGGCCTCTCCATCGGGCTCGATCAGGCCGGCCTCATCAAGGCCCTGCTTGTCACCCAGTTCGTCGCCTTTCCGGCCGCCATCCTCTTCGGGCGCATCGGGGAAAAATTCGGCGCGCGCCGGGGCATCATGTTGGGCGTGGCGGTCTATGCGGGGCTGTGCGTGTTTGCCACGCGCATGACCACGCAGGCGGAGTTTTTCGCGATGGCCGTCACCGTGGGCCTGGTGCAGGGCGGCGTGCAGTCGCTCAGCCGCTCCTATTTCGCGCGGCTCATCCCGGCGGAGAAGGGCGGCGAGTATTTCGGTTTCTACAACATGGTCGGCAAGTTCGCCGCCATCCTCGGCCCCACCCTCATGGGCGTCTCCGCGCTCCTCGTCGGTTCGCGCCTCTCGATTCTTTCCCTGCTGCTCCTGTTCGGCGGCGGCCTGTGGCTGCTCGCCCAAGTCCGCGAAGAAGCCCCCGCCGCCTGATTCCCCCGCCATGCAAGACCAGCTCCCTTGGCTCGTCCTCCCCGCCGCGTGGCTGCTCGGCGGCGTCTCGCCCGGCTACTGGATCGTGCGCCTGCGCACCGGTGCCGATGTGCGCCAGCAGGGCAGCGGCGCCACCGGCGCGACCAACGCCGCCCGCCTGCTCGGCGGCGGTGGCTTTGCCCTCGTGCTGCTGCTCGATGCGGTGAAGGGCGCGATCGCGGCCTTTGGCGCCAAGCTCGCCGGGCTCGGCGGCGGCTGGGAGTTTGCCGCCGCGGCCGCGGTCGTCGGCGGCCACGTCTGGCCGGTGCAGCTCGGCTTCCGCGGTGGCCGCGGCTTCGGGCCGCTGCTCGGCGCCTGGCTCGCGCTCGCCCCCCTCGCGATCGGCGGCTGCCTGGTGCTCGCCGGCCTCGCCTGGGCCGCCACGCGCAAGAAGGTCGCCTCCGCCCTCGGTGGCGCGCTGCTCCTGCCGGCCGCGACCTGGCTCGAGACGCGCTCGCTGCCCGCCGCGGCCTGCGCCGCGGCGGCCTTTGCCATCGTGGCCTTCGCCCACCGGGCGCATTTCTCCTCGCCGCGGGCGCCCGGCCGCACAGCGTAGTTGGCCCTTTCCCTGCCATGAAAAAACCCACCCCCGATCTCCGGATCAAGGTCGCCACAGAAACGTGGGAGTTCGAGCAGATCCACCAGCTCAACTACCGCACCTTCGTCGAGGAGATCCCGCAGCACGCGCCCAACCCCGAGGGCCGCCTCGTCGATCGTTTTCACGCGGAGAACAAATACGTCATCGCGCTGCACGGGCGCACGCTGGTCGGCATGGTCGCGCTGCGCGCCCAGCGGCCCTTCTCCCTGGACAGCAAGGTGCCCAACCTCGACGCCCACCTGCCCGCCGGCCGCAAGCCCATCGAGGCGCGCCTCCTCGCCGTCGCGCCGGAATTCCGCAAGACGGCGGTCTTCGTCACGTTCTTCGATCACGTCGTGCAGCAGTGCCTCGACGACGGCTACGACCTCGCCGTCCTCTCGGGGACGACGCGGCAGTTGAAACTCTACCGCCACCTCGGCTGCACCACCTTCGGCCCGCTCGTCGGCAGTGCCGGCGCCCAATACCAGCCGATGTATCTCACCTGCGAAGACTTCGGCCGGACGGCGCAAAAAAGCGCCGCCTTCCGCGACGTGCTGGCCAAGTCCCGCGGCGCCGATCGCGCCCTCAACCTCCTGCCCGGCCCCGTCATCACCGCACCCGAGGTCGATGCCGCCTTCACCGCCCCGGCCATCTCGCATCGCGGCCCGGCCTTCCTCGATCAGCTCGCCGGCCTCCGCGCCGGGCTCTGCGCGCTCACGGGCGCACGCGAGGTGCAGGTGCTCCCCGGCTCCGGCACACTGGGCAACGCCGTCGTCGCCCAGCAGCTCGCCCTGCGCGAGACCACCGGCCTGATCCTCTCCAACGGCGAATTTGGCGAACGCCTCGCCGCCGAGGCGCGGCGCGCCGGCCTGCGCTTCGACTGGCTGCGCCTCCGCTGGGGCGATACCCTCGATCTCGATCAGGTGCGGACCTTTGCCGCGCGCGTGCCGCGCGGCGGCTGGCTGTGGTGCGTGCACCACGAGACCTCGACCGGCGTCCTCAATCCCCTCGACCAGCTCAAGGCCATCACCACCGACCACGGCCTCCACCTCTGCGCCGATTGCATCAGCTCCATCGGCGCCCTGCCCGTCGATCTCCGCAGCGTGCATCTCGCCACCGGCGCGAGCGGCAAGGGCCTCGGCGCCTACCCGGGCCTCGCCCTCGTCTTCCACGACTACAAGCCCCGCCCCGAGCCCGAGCGCATCTCCGGTTATCTCGATCTCGGCCACTGGGCCGCGCATGCCAGCACGCCGCACACCCACTCCTCCAACCTCGTCGCGGCGCTCGCGACCGCCGTCACCCTCGCCACCCCCGCGCGCATCGAGCGCATCCGCGAAAACGCCTGCTGGCTCCGCGCCGAACTCCACGCCCGCGGCTTCACTCTCCTCGCCCCCGATCACGCCGCCTGCCCGGCGATGATCACGTTTACGCTGCCCGACGGCCAGCACGCCGCGCAGCTCGGCGAGGAGCTGGAGCAGCGCGGCTTCGCCCTCAGCTTCCGCAGCAGCCATCTGCTCGCCCGCAACTGGATCCAGATTTCCCTCCTCGGCGATCCGCCGCGCGCCGGCCTCACGCGCCTGCTCCACACCCTGCGGCTCGTGCTCGGCACCACCACCAGCCGCACCTTCAACCCCGCCCATTCGTCCTAGCCTTCCTCCCATGCGACTCTCTCCTCTCCTCCTCCTCCTCGCCAGCGCCGCCGCGCTCGCTTCCGTCGCGTCCGCGCAAACCATCCGCGCCACCGGCAAGATCAACGAGACCTACGCCCTGCTTTGCGCCAGTTGCCACGGCAAGAACATGGAGGGCGCCCAGGCCCCCTCGATGCTCGACGATGTGTGGCTCGTCGGCGGCGACGACGAGAGCCTCGCGAAGAGCATCCGCCAGGGTTTCCCGGAAAAAGGCATGCCCCCCTGGGGCGCCGCGATTCCGGAAAAGGAAATCCGCGCGATGGTCATCTACATCCAGGAGCAGCGCGCGCTGCATCGCGGCAACAAGACCAGCGCCACCGGGGCGCCGCCCGTGCCGGCGCTCACCGCCAAGTCCAAGCACCATGCCTTCCGCCTGGCTCCTTGGATCGAGGGCGTGATCGAGCCGTGGGGCTTAACCTTCCTGACCCCCGACCGCGCCATCGTGACGGAGAAGCGCGGCTACGCCTACCTCATCGACAAGGGCAAGCTCGCCCCCCGCCCCATCCTCGGCGTGCCGGTCGTCGACACCGCCGGCCAAGCCGGCCTCTACGATGTCGTCCCGCACCCGGACTTCGCGAAGAACGGCTGGATCTACTTCGCATTCGCCGATCCGCGGAAGAACGACAAGGGCGAGGCCGTGAGCCTCACGCGCATCATCCGCGGCAAACTCAGCAAGGAAGGCGCCCTCGTCGATCAGGAGACCATCTACCAGGCAAGCCTCGATCACTACATCAAGGCCGGCGGCGTCCACTTCGGCGGCCGCATCGCGTTCGACGGCCGGGGCTACCTCTACCTCGCCATCGGCGAGCGCGGCCAGCGCGACCAAGCGCAGCTCACTGACCGCCCCACCGGCAAGATCCACCGCCTCCACGACGACGGCCGCGTGCCCGCCGACAACCCCTTCGCCAAGGACCCGAAAGCCGTCCCCACCCTCTGGAGCTACGGCCACCGCAATCCCCAGGGCCTCGCGATCCATCCCGTGACTGGCCAGCTCTTCGACGCCGAGCACGGCCCGCGCGGCGGCGACGAGCTCAACCTCGTCGAGAAGGGCAAAAACTACGGCTGGCCCGTCATCACCCACGGCATGGAATACGACGGCAAGGCGACCACCGACCTCACGCACAAGGCCGGCATGGAGCAGCCGCTCACCTACTGGGTGCCGTCCATCGCGCCCTGCGGGATGAACTTCTACACGGGCGACAAGTTCCCGCAGTGGAAAAACCAGCTCTTCCTCGCCTCACTCGCCGGCCAGCAGCTCGTGCGCCTCGAGATCCAGGGCGGCAAGGTCGTCGATCAGGAAATCCTCTTCCGCGACCTCGGCCGCATCCGCCATGTCATCGGCGGCCCGGACGGCGCGCTCTACGTGTGCATGCCCACCAGCATCGCCCGGCTGACGCCGGCGGAGTGAGGGGCGGGGCTTGAAACCCGGGCCCGCCCCGCTACCCTGCGCCATCATGGAAGCCGCCCGCGCCCTCCCGATCTCCGTCGAGGAATATCTCGCGCTCGAGGAAACCGGCGAGGTGCGCCACGAGTATGTCGGCGGCTCCATCCATGCGATGAGCGGCGCGAGTGAGCCGCATAACACGATCACGGGAAATATCTTCGCCGCCCTGCGCACCAAGCTCCGCGGCGGCCCCTGCCGGGTTTACATCGAGACTTTCAAGCTCCGGCTCGCCATCGCCCGCGAGGATATTTTCTACTATCCGGACGTCGTCGTGTCCTGCCACCCGACAGGCATCACTCGCCAGTATCTCCATTTGCCCACCTTGGTCGTGGAAGTGCTCTCGCCTTCGACCGAGAACACCGATCTCCGGGAAAAAAAGCTCAACTACATGCAAGCTCCCACGTTGGAGGAATACGTCATCGTGGCGCAGGACCGACGCGAAGTGACGATCTTCCGTCGCGCCACTGGCTGGGAGGGTGAAATCCACACCGCGCCCGAGGCCGTGGTGGAGTTTCGCTCCCTCAAGCAGGCGATGACCGTGGCGGAAATCTACGAGGACGTATTCTGAGAGGGACACCGTCGCGAACAGACGCCGCGCGACAAGGGGTCCACCTAGTTGGACCTCGCGGCGACCGTCCGCTTGCTCCCGCCTTACCCCATGCTTTTTTTTCGTTTCCCGGCCTGCCTCGCCTTTCTCGCCCTACTGCCGCCGTTCGTTTCGGCGCAGCCCGTCACCACCGTGACGCTCAACGGCCGGGCCTTCGTCAACCACGGCCTGGTGGGAGTCGGACGGCTGCCGGCCAATGCCCGGGATAAGTTCGGCGAGACCTTCGGTTCCTTCTCCGCCCTGGCCCTCGATGCGCGCGCGTGGCAGCGGGCCGCCGGCGGCGCCTACACCGGCACCCTCTGGGCCCAGCCCGATCGCGGGGCCAGCCTCTCGGGCACCACCAACTACACGCCGCGGGTCAACCGGCTCACGTTCACCTTCACGCCCGCTCCCGCGGGGGCGGCGACGCAGACCCAGCTCGCCCTCGTCCTCGCCGATGCAATCAAGTTCACCGAGGCCTCCGGCACGCCGCTCACCGCGCTCGACCCCACGCTCACCGGGGCCGGCACGCGCGCCGGGTTTCCCCCGCTGCCGCAGGCGTTCAACGGCCGGATCTCGCTTGATGCCGAGGGCCTCGTGCTCCTGCCCGACGGCTCCTTCTGGGTCAGCGACGAATACGGCCCCTCCCTCTACAAATTCGACGCGGCCGGCCGGCTCCTCACCGCGATCCGGCCGCCGGATGCGTTCATCCCGCGCCGCAATGGCGCCGACTCCTTCTCGTCCGACGATCCCGCGCGCGGCCAGCCCCACGCCGTCCCGGTCGATCCGGAGACCGGCCGGCAAAACAACCAGGGCTTCGAGGGCCTCAGCCTTTCGCCCGACGGGCGGACGCTCTTCGCGCTCCTCCAGTCCGCCACCCGCCAGGACGGCGGCGCCGGCGGCGGCAGCGCCCGGCGGCTCTTCACTCGCCTCGTGGCCTACGATCTCACGACCACGCCGCCCTCCCTCCGCGGCGAGTATGTCCTCCAGTTGCCCACCTACACCCGCGGCGGCGACCGGCGAGTGGCCGCGCAAAGCGAGCTGTTCGCGATCAACAGCACCCAGTTCCTCGTCCTCGCCCAAGAAGCCGGCGCAGGCCGCGGCGGCGATTTGCCCGCCTCCACGCTGCGCCAGATTCTGATCTACGATCTCACCGGCGCCACCAACGTCGCCGGCACCGCCTACGACTCGCCCGCCACGCCGCTCGCCCCCAACGGCGTGCTGGCCCCGGGCCTCGTCGCCGCCCAAGGCGTCCCTTTCATCGACCTCAACGACGCCGCCCAGCTCGCCAAGTTCGGCCTGCACAACGGCCCGGCCGACGACGCCCAGAATCTCTCCAGCAAATGGGAGTCGCTCGCGCTGGCCCCCGCGCTCGATCCCGCCGCGCCCAACGACTGGTTTCTCTTCGTCGGCAACGACAACGATTTCATCACGCAGACCGGATTTCAAAACGGCACCGCCTTCGCGGATGCCAGCGGCCTCGAGGTCGACAGCATGATCCTCGTCTATCGCCTCACGCTGCCCTCGCGCGTGATCAACCTCTCCAGCCGCGCCCTCGCGGGCGGCGCGGCCGGCGCGCACATCGTGGGCTTCGTCGTCACCGGCGCGCGGCCCAAGCCCATCCTCATCCGCGCCATCGGCCCGACCCTCGCCGCCTTTGGCGACGGCGGCGCGCTGGCCGATTCGCTGCTCACGCTCTTCAACGCCGACGGCCGCATGATCGCCGTGAACGACAACTGGAACGACGCGCCCAACCTCGCCGATCTCCGGCTCGCCACCGGCGCCACCGGTGCCTTTGCGCTGCCCGAGGGCAGCAAGGACGCCGCGCTCCTGCTCACGCTCGATCCGGGGCTCTACACCGTCCACGCCACCGGCGTCGGCAACGCCAGCGGCCAGAGCCTCGTGGAATTCTACGAGGTGCCGTGAGCCCGGCCGGCGGGCACCGCCCCGAGCCATGGGAGGAACGCCGCCCTCGTCTGCTCCGCTCGGAAAATGTCCGACCGGGATGTGCTCCGGTTCAGCACGGGGTAAATCCCGTCCTCCGCCCCGAGCCTGAGTTTGCGCGCCATCGTGGTGGCGCCACCCGATTCGCCTCAACTCCGGTCGTCCACTCCAAACCCCAAAGCCTGCCCTCGTCCGGCTGCCCCAGACCCGTTCAACGTTGGGCCGCCTGTGCCAGCTTCGATTGAACCACCGGTGAGTTCAGCAGGCGCGGCAGCGTGCGCTGGTTCCCCGAAATCGGCTGCTGTCCGGCCACGAGCAGGACGAACGTAGGCGTTTGGTTGATGCCGAGGCGTTCCGCGAGTTCCTCGTCGCGCAAGACGCGCCCCACCGCCGCATCTTGCGGGTCGCTAAGGCGGGCTTCCACGTTCGTGGAGTTGAAGCCCAGATTGCTCATCAGCTCGAGATAACCGGGCCGATCCAGTTGGTGGGAGCGCGCGTGAACTGCTTCCACGAACGGCCAGAATTTGCCTTGCTCTCCGGCCATCTCGCTCAAGGCAGCGGCGGCCCGGCTAGATTCGTGGCCGCGGATTTCCCACAACGGCAGGTGACGGAAGACCAGCCGCACGGCTGCGGGATGGGCCCGCTGATAGTCGGACAGGGACGCATGGACCGAACGACCGGTTTTTGGCGCTCACCCGAGCGCAACTGACGCCGACACCGCGATCGGCGCCGCGCCAAGGGTTGATCGGGTTTCTCAAAGAGAATTGAAGGCCGCGTAACGCAAATCCGGCAACCTCACACGCCCGCCACAAAAATCACCCTGGGCAACAGGCCCTTCACACCTGACCCCTTCCTGCCGTCTCTTCCTACCTTCCCGACCCCTTCCTGCCTTCCCCGCGGCGCACGCGACGGGAGCGGTCGGGGCGGGACTGGCAGAGATCGCGGCGGTGGCCGCTGCGGGGATCGGGGGATGATGGGGAATCATAGCGATGGTCAGCCTGCGCCTCTGCGCCCGGCTGACCACCCCATGTCACTTCGGCTTCTCCCGGCGGCCGCGTAGCGCTCCAGGTGCTTGTAGCCGGTCTTGCGGCTGATGCCGAACTGTTCGCACAGCTCGGTGACGGTGAAGCGATCGCTCTGCGCGAGGATGACGAAGCGGTTAAATTCTTCCATGGGGGTGATAGTTTTCCAGGGCATCGTGCCCGGGAGTGTCACCCATCACCCCGGATTAAGTGTCACCTATCTCGCCGGTTCATACCCTGAACCCACGCCGCCTCGATCTCCGCCACCACCGCCGAACCCAGTTCCCGAAGTTTTCGCGCCATGCCACAAGTTCGGCGGGCACCTGCCATTTGTGAAGTCTAAAAGCTAGGGGATGTTGGTATTAGACCCCCTAGCGCGCACGCGAAATCGGGAGTGGCGTGGGGAGTGAAATTTCCTCCTTCGCACACGAAACTGAAAGGGCATGTGAAGCATCGCGTGCATCCGCGTCCGTTCGTCCCGCGTAGCACCTGCAATAATCTCCGAACGTGAATCCATTTAACCGCACCGTTCGCCGAGCGACGTCTGTCATCGGGGTGGCTTACGCGCTCGCGGCGGTCGCATTCGGGGCGCCGGCCCACTCCACTCCTGGGCCCGGCCAATCCGCGGGCGACGATCCGTTTGGGCCCATGCGCCGCTCCCTTTCGTGGCAGATCGCGCTCACGCCGCACGTGGGGACAGAGAAGTCCGACGAGCAGATCGTGAAGGCTCAACAGGGCGTCACCTCCACACCGGACCCGCGTCCGCAACTCGAGCGACTCGGCTGGTTGTTTGTGGCCAAGGCCCGCGAGAGTCACGATAATGGTTTCTACAAGCTCGCCGAGCAATGCGCTCTCGCACTGCAAGTGAACGACGAGAAAAGCCCCGGCGGACTTTTGTTGAGAGGTCACGTCGCGCAATCGCTCCATCGCTTCAAGGAGGCCGAGGCCATCGCGCGCCAGCTGGTCGCACAGCGGGAATTGGCCTTCGATCACGGACTTCTGGGGGATGCACTCGCCGACCAAGGCAAACTTGACGAAGCCATCGCCGAATATCAGCGGATGGTCGATCTCCGGCCCGAACTTCAGTCATACAGCCGTGTCGCTCACGCACGCTGGCTCAAGGGCGATCTCACGGGCGCAATCGAGGCCGCCACGCTCGCCGTGCGCGCGGCCAGCCCACAGAATGCCGAGGCGTCGGCGTGGGCGTTCACACGGCTGGCTACATTCCAGGCCCAAGCGGGCGCGGCCGCGAGCGCGGAAGCCGCGGTCGAAACGGCCGGAAAATTCGTTCCGGACTATGCGCCGGCGCTCTTGCTGCGCGGCCGAATGTTGCTGACCGCCCGTAAATACTCCGAAGCGTCCGAACTCCTTCGCCGCGCGTCCGAGAAAAATCCGCTGCCGGAATATCAGTGGGCGCTCGCCGATGCGTTGCGCGCAGCGAACCGCATCAGCGAAGCCGAGGCCGTTGAGACCGAACTTAAGCGCACGGGTGCTGCGAACGATCCGCGCACCTTCGCGCTGTTTCTCGCCACCCGTGGCGAGCAGATCGACTTGGCCCTGCGCTTGGCGAAGCGCGAGTTGCAAGATCGTGCGGACATATTCACGCATGACGCACTCGCTTGGGCGCAGTCCGCCGCCGGCCACCACGCCGAGGCGTGGACCGCGATGGAACGCGCCCTCGCCGAAGGCACCCAGGATGCCCGGCTCTTCCTCCATGCGGCCGTGATCGCCGCGCGTCTCGACCGCGAAAACGCCGCGGACGGGCTCACGCGCGCCCGAGGGCTGGCCAACCTGTTGCTGCCTTCGGAGCGGGAGCATCTCACCCAAGGCGCGAGCCGAGTGAACAAGGCGGTTGCGCCGCCCGACGGTCCGAGGACGGAAGCCCGTTGATCTCCAGCACGAACACCCCGCGGATTTTTTCCAGACCGACCCCAGAAAAAACAAAACCAACGAGAAGCCACATCACATGAAGATACTAAGATTCCAACGCCTCACCGCGAAGCTCGCGCTCGCGGCCCTGTTGCCCGCGCTGTTGCCGGCCTCCAGCCACCAAGACGCCCCGCTCATCATTTTAGATCCGGCGGCTAACACCACAGACGTATATGCCTTCGTCAAAGGTTCCGGCTCCTCCAAGCGACTGACCGTCGCGCTGAGCGTCTATCCGCACGAAGAACCGGGCGTGGGACCGAACAAATACAATTTCGACGACGAGGTGCTGTATGAAATCCACGTCGCGCTCGGCGATGACGTGAAGGCCGGCAAGCCGACGCTGAGCTACCAGTTTCAATTCACGACGGGGTTCAGGAATCGAAACACGATCCTCCAGTCCTACCTGGGCGTGGTCAACCACGTCGCCGACAATGCGCAGAACCTGGTGCAGACCTACACCGTGACGAAGGTGGACCACCGCAAAGGCGGGAAGGACACCTTGCTCGGCAATGGCGTCGTGCCGCCCAACAACCAGGGCAACGCCACGCCGTTCTACAACCAAGGCAACAACGGCGAGAATCCCGCGAAGGATGGCGTCGCCACGTTCAACGCCCTCGATACCTACACGAAAGAGGCGATCATCGATCTTGCCGGCGGCTACACATCGTTCGCCGGCCAGCGCGACGACGGTTTTTACGGCGACATCCAGTCAATCTTCGACCTGTTGAAGCTGCGCAATCCGGGCAAAGATTCCCAAGGCGGTTTCAACGTTCACATGATGGCGCTCGAAATCCCGCTCACGGAACTCGGCGGCGACCGCCAGGTGGCCGGCGTATATGCGACCACCAGCCGCCGGATGGTCCGCATCGCGCGCGATAACGGCGATCAAAACTCCGGGAAATGGGTGCAGGTCGCCCGCCAAGGCAACCCGCTGTTCAACGAGGGCCTCGTCGCCATCGTGGACAAGGACATCTACAGCCGGAGCAGCCCTTCGAAAGACGCGGCGCTCTTCGCCAAGTATGCGCTCAATCCCGAGCTGGCAAAGCTGATCAATCTCCTCGTCTTTGGTGGCAGCGGCCCCGCGGTGGAGACCAACCGCACCGACATCGCGGGCATCTACATCCCTGACCTGATCAAGGTGGATCTCTCGACGCCGGCCGCGCGCCTTGCCGGCAGCGGCGCCGGCCATCCGACGAATCCGGACGATTCCGGCTTCTCGCGCCTGAGCATCTTCGGCGGCGACGTGCTCCAGAGCCAGATTCAGGATCCCTTCGGCAATGGCGGCAAGATTCCGGGCGGCTGGCCCAACGGCCGCCGCTTCGGCGACGATGTGGTGGACATCGCGGTGAGCGCGCTCATCAGCGACCTGCGCGGTCCGGTTGTCATTCGTGTAGCCGACGGGATCGACGGCGTGAGCAAGAACGACATCGGCTACAACAAGACCTTCCCCTACGAAGGCACGCCGCAAAATGGCCGCAACCATAGCCATCCCTAAATCGTAGAGCGCATTCGGCAGCTCCGAATGGCTTCAGCAAAAGTCCCGCGTGGACGCTCCAGCAGCGCCTCGCGGGAATTTTTTTGGCCGACGTAGGGGTCAGGTAACATGAGCGCCAAGTCGGAATAGCACCCGCGCGAGCGGCGCGGTGGTATACTGGCGAGCGCCATGATCTACACCGGAATCGACCATCACAAACGTTACTCGGTGGCCTGCACGCTGGACGCGCAAGGCCAGAAGCTCCACGAAGCGCGGATCGACGGCAACGTCCCCGCGGCTTTTGCCGCCTACTTCAAAAAACTCGGCACGCCCAGCGAGGTGGTGATCGAGGCCTGCTGGAACTGGGGCGTGCTCTACGATCTACTGGAGGACACCGCCGGCGTCGCGAAGGTCGTGCTCTCCCACCCGGCGAAGAACCGCATCATCGCGGACGCGCAGATCAAGAACGACCGCGTCGACGCCAAGGCCCTCGCCACGCTCCTGCGCGGCGACTTCGTCGCGCGCGTCCACGTGCCGTCGCGCGATGTGCGCCAGCGCAAGAACGTCGTCCGCCAGCGCCTCTGGCTGGCGCGCGTGCGCACCATGATCCGCAACCGCATCCACTGCGTGATCGACCGCGACCCGCACCTGGAACGGCCCGCGGTGAAGGACGTTTTCAGCAACCAGGGGAAAGCTTGGATGAAGCGCGCGCCGTTGCCGCCGGCCGACCACATCCTGCTCGACGACGACCTCGCGATCCACGCCCTGCTGCAAACGCAGGTGCACGCGCTGGAAAAAATCATCGTCGTGGACAACGCCGCGAACCCGCTCGCCGTGCGGCTGCAAACCCTGCCGGGCGTCGGCAAGATTCTGGCCCTCGAGATCGACCAGATCAAGCGGTTCGCCACCGCCGAAAAACTCTGCGCCTACGCCGGGCTCGTCCCGACGACGCACGCCTCCGGTGGCAAGATCGCACACGGCCGCATGCTGCCGTTCTGCAACCGCTGGCTGAAGTGGGCGTTCATCGAGGCCGCGTGGGTGGCCGGTCGGCTGCTCCGACTACTTCGGGAGCTTCTATCGCAAGCAGCGCCTGCGCGGCAAAGGCGCCAACGACGCCATCACCATCGTCGCCCGGCGCATGGCGATCATCGCCTGGAAAATGCTCGCGCACGAACGCGACTACACACCGCAGCCTCCCGCCGCACCCGTGCTGGCCAAACCCATTTCCCCGGCCGCTCTCGCCAAAGACTGACGGCATCCAGTGTGATGCGCGTCTTGGGTCAGGATAGAGGGCCGGGGATCTGATCCGTTACCCTGCCGGAGGCCACGTGCCTGCCGCTGAGAGAAGTGTGATCACGGAATCTCGCTTCGACCCAAACCGGTGAACGCCACCCACGCGGACTTCGCGCGGGGCGCTCAGGTTCGTTCCCACGCCTCCGAACCACGGAAACACCGCTGGGAAAGGAAACCCTCCAAACCGCCCATCCCTCTGAAAATCCCGCTTGACCGCGCTCACTCAGAGAAGGCTTTGGGGGTTGGGGCTTATGTCTCACCCTCACCGCGCCGGCAGCTTCCACACGTTGGCCTGATCGCCCTTCAGGGCGCGGCGGCGGGCGAGGTCCAACTGCTCGCGGCCTTCGATGCTGAGGCGGATGTCCTGGTTCACCCAGCCTTCGAGGTAGTAGCTGTGCTCGACGAGGCCGGTGACGACTTCCGTGCAATCGACTTGGTGGACCTTGTTGTGCAGCAGCGAGGGGCGCGCGGCACCGTTGCCGCCCAGGCGGTCGGGGTTGCCCTTGGTGTAGTCGGAGATGTGCATCGCGATGTCGTCGCGGTTGTGGTAAAGCGTGACACTCCGCGCGAGCTCATGCACGCGGCCGAGGCCTTGGTCGGGCTCCAGCGCATCGTCGTCGAGGTCGGGCGCGCAGAGGAAGATGTGCTCGAAGAAACGCGGAAACGCGTCGCCCGGCGTGAAGTCGTCGAGCTTGGGCAGCGTTTTTTGCAGCAGGAAATTTCCCATCGAGTGGCAGAGGAGATGGATGTCCTGCCCGCAGAGCTTCACATCGGAATCCTTGGCGCGGTCGCGCAGGTCGGCGAGGTAGTCGCGGAGCTTGAGCAAGCCGCGCGCAAACGCCCCGGAGCTCGCCGTGCCCTCGGCGCGGTCGCTCTTGTAGGAGAGCCATGGCATCGCCTGCCCGTCGGAGGGCCAGGTGAAGAGCACCACGGCCACCTGCTGCGCCGCATCGGTCCCGCCGCCGCGGTTGAGCATGAGCTGGAGCGCGAGCGCGCCGCCCACGGCCTCGGCCCAGGAGACGTTGAAGCCGTGGATGTAGATCAGCACGTCCGACTTGTCGCACATGATCTTCATGAGATCGGCGAACATCGCGAGGGAGCCGAGCACGACGTCGTCCTCGGCGGCGTCGTCGGATCCGCCGGGGAGCTTCTCGCGGTAGGCGAGGATGCGCGCGGCGCCAGCGTCGGTGCATTTCGCGAGATACGTGGAGAGCGCCACGCCCGCGCCCGGCCCGGTCGGGGCGCGATCCTTCCTGAGCAGCTCGGTGATCCTGGCGTCGTCGGCCTGCAGCTCGAGGCGGCCGAAGCGGAGGTTCTGGATGCCGTCCTCGCTGAAGGCCGTGCCGTAGGATTTCGGGCGGAACCGCGTGCCGCCCTCGTGGCGGCGGTTCGTGGCGTAGAAGAGTTCGAGTTTGGCCATGGGGAGGTGGGGTTGGGGGGGGGGGGATTGGGTTTCAGGCCGAAGCCTTCAGGTCCCGGAGGATTTCGCAGGTGACTTTCACGGGCGCGGTGGTGATGCGGCCAAAGATGGTCGTGAGCGCCGCGCTCGTCGCATCGCGCCCGCGCGAAATGACGACGATGCGCTCCGGCGCGATGTCGTCCGTGGGATCGAAGAGCCGCCATTCGCCGCCGAGCCAGGCCTCGAAGCAGGCGTGGAAATCCATCGGCTGCAGCCCGGCCGCGTAGCCGCCCACGTAGCGCGCGGGAATGCTCAGCGCCCGGCAAAACGCGACCGCGAGGTGCGTGTAGTCGCGGCAGACGCCCTGGCGCGAGAGCCAGACGTCCCACGCCGAAGTGCGCGCGTCGCTGGAGCCGGGGACGTAGGCGAGGTTCCCGTCAATCCAGTGGCAGATGGCGCGGACCTGCTCGGCGCGGTCCTCCGTTTTGCCGAAAAGCTCCCACGCGATCTGGGCAAAGCGGTCGCTCTCGCAGTAGCGGCTGGGGAGCGTGTGCGTGAGGATGTGGAGCGGCAGACGGCCGGGATTGTCGGCCGGCACGAGCGCGGGCAGCGGCGGCCGGTTCACCTCGACCACCGCGGCATAGCGCAGCTCAAACGGCCCCGCCGGCACCTCGCAGCGCAGCGCCCGGTCGCCCCGGCTGTTCTCCACGATCTCGCGCGGCACGTCGGGCGTGCTGGCGATCGACTCCTCGACGATTCGCTGCTGCGCATCGCGGTTGGCGAGGATGTTGAAGGTAAACGCGGCCTGAGGCGTGGCGATCTGGTAGCCGAGAGTGCAGCCGACAGAGAGGAGCATGAGGGAGGCGCGCAGTGTGCGGCGGGCGGCGGCGCCGATCAACCCGAACCTCGCGCCGGTTTCCGCGACGGAAACCCTGGGCCCGGCCGCGGGCCGCCCGGCGCGGCCAGGCGGCGGCCCGCGCCGAAAAAAAGCGCGGGGCGTCGTTCGCCCCGCGCTTCGCAGTGAAGGAATCGGCCAACCCGGCTCAGAAGCGCCAGCTGATTTTCCCGTAGAGGTAACGGCCGTTGAAGCCGTAGGGCGTGGGGTTGAGCAGGTAGGGCAGGCTGCCCTGGTTGTCGTTGCCGCCGAAGACCGTGCCATTGCTGATCACGGTGGGCGCGCTGCGCGTGGCGCGGGTGTTGGCGACGTTGTTCACGCCGAGGGCAAACGAGACCTCCTTCGAGAAGCGGTAGCTGGCATCGAGGTCGAAGAGCCACTTCGCGGGGAAGATCTGCACGATCTGGCTGTTGGCCCCGGCGAGCGCGGTGGGGCGCAGGTAGCTGCGGATGCCGGGCGTGAGCGCGGCGATCTGCGCGGGCGTGGCGCTGTCAAACTGCACGGACTCGACATCGCCGTAGCGGATGGCGCGGCCGAGGAAGGAGAACGGCCCGACATCGTAGGCGGCGCTGAGGTTTATCACGTTCTTCGGCTGGCCCTTTTCCATGCGGATGCGCTCCGTGAGATCGAAGAGCGGCGTGGTGATGCCGACGGCGGCCAGCTGCGGCGGGGTGGTCTTCGACTTGGTGACCTCGGTCTTGTTGAAGTTGGCGCCCGCCGTGAGGGTGAGGCGGCGGCCGGCGTCGAAGCGGTGCACGTAGCGGCCGTTGAGGTCGAAGCCGCGCGTGCGGGTGTCGACGGCGTTGGTGAAGTAGCGGCCGCCGGTGGTGCCGGCGAGACCCTGCGAGGCGAGGTAGGCGAGGAACGGGCTGCCGGCGCCGCCGGTGAAGTTCGACGAGAGCACGACGCGGTCTTCGATCTCGACCTGGTAGAAGTCGACGCTGGCGGTGAAGTTCTTCGCCGGCTGAAACGTGAGGCCGATGCTCTGGTTGACCGAGGTCTCGGGCTTGAGCGGCCGCGCGCCGAGGGCCCGGGCCACGGGATCGGTGACCGGGAAGGTCTTGTTCTCAAACGGCACGCCGCCGATGAAGTTGGTGGCCGTGGAGCTGAACCACTGCTGGACGAGGGACGGGGCGCGGAACCCCGTGCTCACCGAGCCGCGCAGCGCGACCTGCTCGTTGATCTTGAAACGGGTGGCGAGCTTGGCGGTGGTCTCGTTGCCGAAGTCGGAATAGTCCTCGAAGCGCACGGCGCCGGAAAGCAGCCAGGCCGCGGTGACCGACTGCTCGGCGTCGGCGTAGAACGCGTAGGATTCGCGGGTGTGCGAGCCGGCGTCGCTGGGGCGGAAGCCGGCGAAAACCTGCGCGCCCGGCCCGCCTTGGTTGCCGTTGTTGGGCCCGCCGATGATGCGCACGCCGCCGTCGCGGTAGGAGTCGGGCGTGCCGGGGCGGATGTTGTAGTGCTCGTGGCGGAACTCGCCGCCCAGCGCGACCTTCAGCGGCGACGGGAGGCCGGTGGCAAACTGGTTGGTCAGATCGACGTTGGTCGTGTGCTGCTTGAAGGTGAGCGTGCCGGAGTAGAACGAGCGCGGGCTGGCGTTGCCGAGCGTGACGTTGTTGGACTCGGCCGTCGTGTAGGCGAGGGCGTTGGAGCCGATCACGCTGCTGAGATCGAGGTCCCAGCCGCCCTCGAGCTTGCCCTTGAGGCCGGCGCCGAGGGAGAGGTCCCAGATGTTGGTCTGGATGACGGGCAGGAAGCCATTGGCCCAGAGCGAGCGCACGGTGCGGTCGTCGCCGGCGCGGCGGAATTAGCCCGCGCCTTCACCGTGGCGCTGCGTCGCGCCGCCGAAGAAGTAGGCGGTCCAGCCGGCGAAGGGCGTCTCGCCATTGAGCCAGAGGCCGCGCTCCTTGACCTTGGCGTCGCCGAAGCGGTGGTTGAGGCGGTTTACGGTGAGTTCGCGGCTGTCGAGCGTGCCGTTGCTGGCCGTGAGGCCGGTGCCGGAGCCAAAGTTGCCCGAGGGCAGCACGGTCGGAGTGCCGGTCCCGAAATACTGCTGGCGCGTGTCGATGGCGCTGCGGTTGGTGCCGCTGTTCTGGCGCACGTAGGCGGTCGCGAAGAGCGAGCCCTTGGCGCCGAGCTTGGTGCCGCCGAAGGCGGACACCTTCATATCGCGGCCGTCGCCCTCGGAGGTCGAGCCGAAGGAGGCGTCAAGCCCCCAGCCCACGTCCTTGCGGAGGATGACGTTGATCACGCCGGCGATGGCATCGGAGCCGTATTGCGCCGAGGCGCCGTCGCGCAGCACCTCGACGCGCTCGATGGCGGAGGAGGGGAGGGCGTTGAAGTCGACCGAGACGGAGCCGCGGCCGATGGAGCCGTTGACGTTCACCAGCGCGCTCGTGTGGCGGCGCTTGCCGTTGATGAGCACGAGCGTCTGGTCGGGCGCGAGGCCGCGCAGCGTGGCGGGGCGGATGTGGTCCGTGCCGTCGGTCAGCGACGGGCGCGGGAAGTTGAACGATGGCACCGCGACCTGCAGCATCTGCGCAAGATCGGGCGCGCCACCCCGCTCGAGGTCGGCGGAGCGCACGATGTCAATCGGCACGGGCGATTGCACGACCGTGCGATCGTTGAAGCGCGTGCCGGTGGCGACAAACGCCTCAAGCAGGATCGGATCGTCCTTGGCCGCGGCCGCGGCCGTGCCCTGGGCGGACAAGGGGAGCTGAGACAAGGCCAGCAGCGCGAGGGCGGCTGCCGCGAGGGGGAGTCGGGGCATTGTTTTCATGGTAGGTGAACGGTCTTGAACCGGCGGGACCATGTGGGGTTTTTGCCAACACACAAGCACACCCGGCGTCCGGCTTGCGGCCGGAGGCGAACGCCCCAATCTGCCGGCCATGCAAGCCCCGCTCCCCCTCGCCGCCCGCTCGGCGCGCCTCCTCGCCGCCATGCTTCTCCTGGTCGCGCCGCTGCGCGCGCAGCGCGCAGCGGTCGAGGCGCCGCGGGGCGTCGTGACTTCGGCGCACTTTCTGGCCTCGGAAGCGGGCCTCGAGATGCTCCAGCGCGGCGGCAACGCCGTCGATGCCGCCGTCGCCACCGGCCTCGCGCTCGCCGTGGTGTATCCGATTGCCGGCAACCTCGGCGGCGGCGGCTTCATGCTGGTCCACCTTGCCGACGGCCGCTCCATCGCGATCGACTACCGCGAAATCGCGCCGGCGGCGGCGACGCGCGACATGTATCTCGACGCCCAGGGCAACGTGATGACCGGCCCGGGCTCGTCCGTCCTCGGCTGGCGCGCGAGCGGTGTGCCCGGCGCCGTCGCGGGCCTGGCCCTCGCGCTCGAAAAATACGGCTCGGGCAAAATCTCCTGGGCCGACGCCTGCGAACCCGCGCGCCGCCTCGCCGCCGACGGCCATAGCCTCACGCAGGGAGCCGCCGCCCAGTTCCGCAACTCCGGCCGCAATCTCGCGCAATTCGAGGAATCGAAACGGATCTTCCTCAACGGCGGCGCCCACCGGAAAGCCGGCGAACGCTGGCAGCAGCCCGAACTCGCCGCGACCTTCGCCCGTCTCCAGAAAAACGGCCCGCGCGAATTCTACGAGGGCGAGACCGCCCAAAAAATCGCCGCCGCCATGGCGCAGCACGGCGGCCCGATCACGCTCGCCGACCTCCGGGGTTACCGCGCGGTGGAGCGCACGCCGCTTCGCGGCGCCTACCGCGGCCACACCATCGTCACGATGCCCCCGCCGAGCTCCGGCGGCGTCGCGTTGCTGCAGATGCTCGCGATGCTCGAGCCGCACGATCTCGTCCAGCTCGGCCCTAACTCCGCCGCGAGCTACCACCTGCTCGCCGAGGTGATGCGCCGCGCCTTCCGCGACCGCGCGGAATACATGGGCGATCCCGATTTCGTTTCCGTGCCCGTCGCTCCGCTGCTGGAGCCCGCCTACCTGAAGCGTCGCATGGCCGACTTCTCCGCCGAGCGCGCCTCGGTCTCCGATAAAATCGCGCCCGGCCTCGGCGCGATGAAGCTCTCGCAGGCCGCCGTCGCCGGCTTCGCCGCCGAGTCCACCGAGACCACGCACTACTCGGTCGTCGATGCCGCGGGCAACGCCGTCGCCACCACCACCACGCTCAACGGCAACTTCGGCAGCGGCGTCACGATCCCCGGCGCGGGTTTTCTGATGAACAACGAAATGGACGACTTCACCGCGAAGGTCGGCGTGAAGAATATGTTCGGCCTGCTGCAAGGCGCGGCCAACGCCATCCAACCCGGCAAGCGCCCGCTCTCGTCGATGACGCCCACGATCATGCTCAAGGACGGCCAGCTCCTTCTCGTCACCGGCAGCCCCGGCGGCCCTACGATCATCAACACCGTGCTCCAAGTGATCCTCAACGTCGTGGATCATCGGATGCCGGTCGCGCAGGCCGTCGAGGTGCCGCGCGTGCATCACCAGTGGATGCCCGACCAGCTCACCTTCGAGCGCTACGGAATTTCGGCCGACACACTCGCGCTGCTCAAGGCCAAGGGCCACACCGTCGTCGAACGCCAGTCCTACGAAGGCGGCTACCAAGGCGACGCCGAGACCATCGCAATCGATCCGAAGACGAATCTCCGCCTCGGCGCCGCCGACCCGCGCAAGCCGGACTCGCGAGCGGTGGGGTATTGACGATCCCGCGAGTGGTCGGACCGCCGCTCCGCGCTCGCCAGCCGCGCGTTTCGCGCCAGCCTCCGCCGCCATGAGCGCGCCCGCACCCGGCCGGAAGGCGGCCTTGGGGTTTATTTTCGTGACCGTCGTGCTGACGGTGCTCGGCTTCGGGCTGCTCATCCCGGTGCTGCCGGAACTCGTGAAGGAATTCCGCGGGGGCGACGTCTCGGCCGGCTCGCACAGCTACGGCTGGCTGGTGAGCATCTACGCGCTGATGCAGTTTTTCGGCGCGCCCATCCTCGGGTCGCTCTCGGATCGGTTTGGGCGGCGGCGGGTGATCCTGATCGCGCTGGGGGGCTCGACCCTCGACTACGTGGCCATGGCGCTCGCGCCCAATCTCACGCTGCTGTTCGTCGCGCGCATGGCCGGCGGCCTCACGGCCGGCGTGATGGCGGCGGCCAACGCCTACGTGGCCGATGTGACGCCGCCGGAGAATCGCGCGCAGGGCTTCGGCCTGATCGGCGCGGCGTTCGGGCTCGGGTTCATCATCGGACCGCTGCTCGGCGGCACCCTCGGCAGCATTGATCTGCGGCTGCCGTTCTGGGCGGCGGCGGGGTGCTCCGCGCTGAACTGGATCTACGGCTGCTTCGTGCTGCCCGAGTCGCTGCGGCCGGAGAATCGCCGCGCGTTTTCCTGGCGCCGCGCCAATCCCGTGGGCGCGCTGCTGGCGCTGCGCCGTTTCCCCGCGGTGCTCGGGCTGGCGCAGGCCTACTTCATCCTGACGCTCGGCCAGATGATGCTGTTTTCGATCTGGGCGCTCTACACGAGCCACCGCTACGGCTGGGATCCGCAGCACGTGGGGTTCTCGCTCGCGGCGGTGGGCGTGCTCTCGGCGATCGTGCAGGCGGGGCTGGCGCGGCGCATCATCGGCGCGCTGGGCGACACGCGGGCCGTCGCGCTCGGCCTGCTGCTCTCGGCGCTGTCGCAACTGCTCTACGGCCTGACCACGCAAGGCGGGTTCGTCTATGCGATCATCGTGATCGGAGCCTTTGCCGGCCTCGCCGGTCCGGCGATCCAGAGCTACATCACGAAGCACGTGCCGCCCACCGAGCAGGGCGCGGTGCAGGGCGTTTACTCCGGACTCGCAAGTCTCGCCGGCATCCCGGGGCCGCTCATTTCGACCTGGAGCTTTGGCTGGGCGGTCGGGCCCGGGCAACCGGAGTGGCTGGCGGGACTGCCGTTTTTTATCTCGTCCACGCTGGCGCTGACCGCCCTCGCCCTCGCGGCGCGATCGTTTGCCAAGGATCACGCGCCGGTGCGCCATGCATAGGCCGGTCCGGTGTTAAAAGCGGCACCCGCACACCTCAGGGATGCAGGGGCCGGAAAAGCGTCGGGGCCTACCGTTGCGTGCGCGCCGCCGCGGCCCAGGCCTCGAACGCCAGCCGCGGCTTCTCCCGCTCCCACTCCGCCGGAGAAAAAACGCTCAGCTGCTCGCGTGCGATCGCGGGCACCTCGGTGGCGACGGCCTGCGTGCCGCCTTCGCGCGACTCGGTCGCATACAGCCGGTCCATCGCGTGGCCCGTGCGCGCGCCCCATTCGGCGACGTGCGTCTCCGGCATCGCGCGAATCGACGCCTCGGTCCAATGGGGGAAATCAATTTGTTGCTCCAGCCACCGCGCGGCGGGTTTGGTCACAAAATAAGGCCGGTGGCTGCCTCCCTCCGTGAAGCCAAACTCAAACAACCCCGCCGCAGTGCCGCGCAACTGAGCCGCGCGCGCCCGCACGTCCTCGAAAAACGGCTCCTGCGTCTGCGGGATGCCCACCACCTCGTCGGCGCGGCCGTTCCACACCAACGTGGGCCCGCGCGCCGCGTGCAGCGCGTAGATCATGCCGCCCCGATCGCCGAGGAACTCCAGCGAACGCCACGGCCACGCCTGGCACATCACCTTGCTGGAGGCATCCCAATGGTCGCCGGCGCCGCTGAGGTTGCCGCCTCCAACCAGCACGCAGGCGCGCAGCCGCGGCTCAACCGCCCCGGCGAGCGCGAGGACAAACGATCCCATCGAGTAGCCGCCCGCCGCGATGCGCGAGGCGTCCACCTCGGGTCGGGCGGCAAGCAAGGAGACCGCCTGCATGACATCGGTCATCATCAGGCCCGCGAGTCGTCGCGCGAGGGCTTCGTCGCCCTTCAGTTTGTCGTGATCGCGCGTGCCAGACCGGCGCGAATCACTGCGCTCGCCCTCGCCCGCCGGATCGTAGGTGAGCACCGCTGCGCCGGCGCGGGCGTAGGCGATGCCCGTCAGGTAGGCATACCACGAGTATTTGTCGCCGCCGTGGCCGTTGACGACGATGAAGCCGGGAATTTTTCCGCCGGCCGGCAACGGGTCCGGCAGATAGAGAATCGCCGGCACGCGCGAGCCGAGCGTGGTCGCGTAGGTGAGCGCCTCCGCGCGCACGCCGGGCGCGGGTCCAAAACTGCGATGCGACTGCGCCGCCAGAGCCGGCACCGGATCGATGAAGAAGTTCGTCCGAATCCGCGCGCGCAGCTCGGCGACGCGCGCCGGCGTGAGCGGCTCGGCGTGGGCCGTCACGGCAAGCAGGAAGAGCGCGAGCCAAGATTTTCTCATGACCCATTCGCCTCCGCCCACACACGTTCAAGCACAGGTTTGATGATCGCGGTGAAGGCCTCGTAGGCGGGCGGGTGGAAGTGGAGCTGGTCGTCCCGGTAGAGTTCGAGCTTCGGGCGGCCGGCGGCATCGACGAGCGCGGGGTTGAGGTCGACAAAGGCGTGGCCCGGCGTCGCGGCGCAGTAGGCGCGCACGAGGGCGTTGTAATGATCGACCTGCTCCCAGCGCTCGACGCGATCCGGCGAGCGCGTGGCCGAGACATAGATGAGGCGGGTCCCCGGAAACCCGGCCCGCACGCGCTCGGCGAATTCCCGGAACCGCGCGAAGATCGCCGCGGGGGCGTCGGCCGGCTTGGCGTTGAGGTCGTTGCTGCCGCAGTAGTAGACGATTACCCTGGGTGCGTAGCGCGGCACGAGCTGATCGAAGCGCGCGAGTTGATCACCGGTGCGGGAGCCGCCAAAGGCGCGGTTGAGCACCGGGAGCGGCGCCATCTGTCCGGCGACCGTCTTCCACTCGCGAAAGATGCTGCTGCCCACAAAAAGGATGCCGCCAGGCTTGGGCGGTTGGGCGCGATCGGCGGCGGCGAAGTCCTTGAACGAGGGTTCATATTGCTCCCAGCGCCGGGCGGCCTCGTCCGCGGCGCGCGCCATCCCGGCCCCGACGAGGACAACGACAAGGAGGAGGGCGCGTAATTTTTCCATGGGGTGAAGCAGCGAGAGACAGCTGGCAGAAAACCGCCCCCGCGACAACCATCGCGAGCGGATCGCGGTCCGGCCACCCTGCCTCGCCGCGAGTTCACCGGTGCGACTAGTTATTCCCATTGCCCGTTGCCCGTGCAGGGCGTTTTTTGCGGGCGCTTCGCCTGTCCAGCCACCCCTGCTACGTCCACTTTTCGGCCGCCGGCCCCTCCTGCGCGACCGACCAACGCCACCACGACCATGACTGCCCCACAACCGTCCCTTCCTTCGTTTGTCCGCACGCTGACACTCGCGCTTGCCGCCGCGCTCGCCTTTTCCACCCCGCGCCTCGCCGCGCAAACCAGCGCCGCCACCGGCGCGATCGCCGGCCGCGTGCAGAACGAGGCCACCGGCCAATACCTCAACAACGCCCGCGTGACCGTGAAGGGCACCGACCTCACGGTGTTCACCGACGACACCGGCTCCTACCGCCTCGCCGCGGTGCCCGCCGGCCCCGTCGTGCTCGAGGTGCTCTACTCGGGCCTCGATCCCTTGCAGGTGCCGCTCTCGGTCGCGGCCGGCCAGCGCACGGAGCGCGACATCAACCTCAACAGCCGCGATCGCTACGGCGCCGCGAAGGGCGCGGGCGTGGTGCAGCTTGATGCGTTTGTCGCCTCCTCGTCGCGGCTCACCGAGGGCGAGGCGCTCGCCACGAACGAGCAGCGCTTCGCCAAGAACATCATGAACGTCGTTGCCACCGATGCTTTCGGTGATGTCACCGAGGGCAACGTGGCCGAGTTCATGAAGTTCATGCCCGGCGTGACCATCGAGTATTCCGACGCCTCGCCCAACGCCGTCGCCGTGCGCGGCTTCGATCCCAACATGACCGCCGTCTCGGCCGACGGCGCGCAGCTCGCCAACGCCTCCGGCAGCGCCGCCAACCGCGCGTTCCTCTTCACCCAAGTCTCGATCAACAACATCTCGCGCATCGAGGTCACCAAGGTCCCCACGCCCGCCAATCCCGCCGACGGCATCTCCGGCACGGTGAACATGGTCAGCAAAAGCGCCTTCGAGCGCGCCCGCATGCAGTTCAACTACCGCGCCTTTCTCTCCGCGAGCAGCGACGGCATGCAGATCAATAAGCAGCCTTTCCCCTTCGACACCTACGAGAGCCGCGTGAAGCCCGGCTTCGACTTCG
Organism: Opitutaceae bacterium; assembly: GCA_030693515.1. Taxonomy (GTDB): domain Bacteria; phylum Verrucomicrobiota; class Verrucomicrobiia; order Opitutales; family Opitutaceae; genus ER46. The sequence goes on along the minus strand of JAUYAK010000076.1, from coordinate 48,453 downwards.
ACCTCACGCTGCCGATCACGAAGAACTTCGGCATCGTCTTCACCGGCCTCTCCTCAAGGCAGTGGAATGAGCAGAACATCTCCATCCGGACCTGGAACGCCACCGCCGCCGGCACCGGGGCCTCGCCGGCGCGGCCCTTCCTGCAAAGCCACGCGATCATCGACGCGCCGAAATGGTATGAGCGCCACTCCACCAGCCTGAAGGCGGACTGGCGCATCGGGCGCAACTCCGTCCTCTCCCTCGGCGGTCAGGCCAGCTACTACATCGACAAGAACGGCAACGTCACGCGCACCGCCACCGCCGGCACCAACGCGACCCCCAGCGTGGCCGGCGGCACGCCCCTGAGCTACGACGGCGAACGCACCATCGGCGCCACGGGCCGCGGCGGCGTCACCTTCAGCGGCAACTTCCTCCACATCGACGCCCGCACCCTCGCCGCCAACACCCGCTACCGCTACGACGACGGCACTTGGCGGCTCGATACCGGCGCCAGCATCTCAAACTCGAAGACGTGGCGCCGCTACGAGCAGAAGGGCAGCTTCCAGTCGCTCACCACCGCGCTGCTCGTCCCCGTGCGCGTGACCTTCGAAGGCATCACGGATGTGCGGCCGACCACCACCCGGGCCTTCGACAACAACAACCGAGAAGTCGATCTCTTCGACATCAACAACTACCGGCTCAACACCGCCGCCCAGACCGACTACCGCGACCACAAGGAAGACGTCTTCGGCTACGACCTCAACCTCCGCCGCGGCCTGAATGTCCTCGATATCCCCGGCAACATCCAGATTGGCGGCCGCTACCGCTCCCAGGATCGCGACCGCCGCTCCTACAACCGGGCCTTCACCTACACGCCTCCGGGCGGAAATCTTTCGCCGGCGCCGTTCGTCGGCCAGGTTTACAAGAACCGCCCGAATTATTTCGGCTTCGATAACATCCCGTGGCTCTCCAACAACCGGGCGGTGGACGCGTGGCGGCAGAACCCGGCGATTTTCACGCAAACCGCTGCCCAGCTCGTCGCCCAGGAGCAGAGCCGCATTGTCGGCTCCGAGCAGATCCTCGAGACGGTCACGGGCCTCTACGCGCAGACCGAGGCGCGGTTTTTCCACAACCGCCTCACCGTGCTCACCGGCGTGCGCTACGAAAAAACCCACGACAAAGGCTCCGGCCCGCTCAACGAACCGGCCAACGTCTGGCAGCGCACGGCGAGCGGCGCGTTTCTCCGCAACGCCGCCGGCCAGCGCATCCGCAAGCCCGAGGCCGGCGCTGTCGGCTCAATGGAGGAGCTGCGCCTCATCCGCTTCGAGCGCGCCAACTTCGCCAACCGGTCCTACGATGGCTACTACCCGAGCGTCCACCTCACGTTCAACGCGACCGAGAAATTCCTGATCCGCGCCGCCTACGCCAAGACCTACGGCCGCCCCGATTTCAGCAACATCGTGCCCAACGCCACGATCACCGAGAACGATGTCCCCGAGGGCGCCGATCCCTCCGCCATCCCGGGCGACATCTCCGTGCGCAACACCGGCCTCAAGCCTTGGACCGCCCAGAACTACGACCTCTCCGCCGAATACTACACCGACAGCGGCGGCCTCATCACCGGCGGCGTGTTTCGCAAGGAGATCGCCAATTTCTTCGGCACCCTGCAAACCCTCGCCACGACCGAGCTCCTCGACGAGCTCGGCCTCGATCCGCGCTACGTCGGCTGGCGCCTCAACACCACGGTCAATTCCGGCGACGCACGCGTGAGCGGCGTCGAGTTCAACGTCCGCCAGTCGCTGGCCCCGCTCGGCGGCTGGGGCCGCCACTTCAGCGTGTTTGCCAACGCGACCAAGCTGAAGCTCGAGGGCAGCCGCACGGCCTCGTTCACACGCTTCGTGCCCACCAGCGCCAACTGGGGCGTCACCTTCACGAAAAAACCCCTCACCGTCATGGCCAACTGGCATCACCGCGGCGAACAGGACCGCGGCGTCTCCACGGGACTGGGCCCGCTCGCCAAGGTGTATCAGGACGCGCGCACGACGATGGACGTCAGCCTCAGCTATCAGGCGCACCGCCGTGCGACATTCTTCGTCAACGCCCGCAACGTGACCAACGTGTGGTTCAACCAATCGCGCTACCAGGCCGACACGCCCATCTACGCCCGCCGCAGCTCGACCAACTCCTACGGCGCGCAGTGGGCCTTCGGCGTGAAGGGGACGTTCTGATACCCACGTCCCGTGACAAGCAGACTATTCCGAGGTGGGGCCGGTTCTCCGAACCGGCCTGGGTTGTAGGGCGATGCGCCGGCTGGAACCCAGGCCGCTTGCGGAGAAGCGGCCCCACCGCCAATCGTTCGGAAGTCCACACTTCAAGGGACGTTGGTATGAGTCCAGCTCGCCTGCCAGCTAGACCAATCGCCCTTGAATTCTAGCATTTCGGCCGGGTGGGCGGGCCCGTCCCTGGGCCCGCAATTGGTCACTTTGCGGCTCCGCCCCATGCGGGCACAGGGACGTGCCCGCCCACCGACAATCTTCTGAAGCCAAACTTCAAAGGCCGTTGGTCGAGACCCCGCGGGTGACTCGCACGCGGGGCCCCAACGGGCTCATCGCCGCTTACTTCGACTCGTCGATCGCGAGGAAGGTGGGGCTGCCGTTGCGCCAGATGCGCAGGAGGAACTTCGGGCCCTTGATTTCCTCGCTCAGCTTCACGGCCTGATCGACATCGGTCAGCGGCTTGCGGTCGATCTCGAGGATCACGTCGCCTTCGCGCAGGCCCTGCTTCGCCGCCGGGGTGTCGGGGTCGATGGCCGTCACGACTACGCCGCCCATGCGGGCGGGCAGGCCGAGCTGAGAGCGCAGTTCGGGCGTGATCGGGCCCACGCCCACGCCGTTGAGGATGCCTTCGTCCTTCTTCGGCAGCGGAGCGTCGTCGCGGGCGACCGCGGCATCGTCGCGCCGTGCGAGCGTCACGCTGGCGGTTTTGGTTTTCCCCTCGCGCAGATACTCGATGGTGACCTCGGTGCCCGGCGCGTGCTTGCTCACGGTGAGCGTGAGGTGGCGCGGGTCGCGGATCTCGGTGGCGTTGACCTTGGTGATCACGTCGCCGGGCTTGAGGCCGGCTTTGTCGGCGGGGCTGTCCTCGGTGACTTCGCTGAGCAAGGCGCCCTTCTCGGTGCCGAACTGCGCGGTGAGCGCCTCGTCGAGCGGCTGCGGGCGCACGCCGAGCAGGCCGCGCTCGACGCGGCCCGTGCGGGCGAGCTGCTCGGCGACGGAGCGGACGAGGTTGGAGGGAATCGCGAAGCCCACGCCGGCGAAGCCGCCGCTGCGGCTGAGGATGGCGGAGTTGATGCCGATGAGGCGGCCGTCGCTGTCGAGGAGGGCGCCGCCGGAGTTGCCGGGGTTGATCGCGGCGTCGGTCTGGATGAAGTCCTCGAAGACGCCCATGCCCATGCCGCGGCTGAGCGCGCTCACGATGCCGCGGCTCACGGACTGGCCCACCCCGAAGGGATTGCCGATGGCGAGCACGACGTCGCCCACGAGCGCCTGATCGCTGTCACCGAAGGTCACGGGCGAAAGTCCCGTCGCCTCGATCTTCAGCACCGCGAGATCGGAGCCGGGATCGCGGCCGACGACCTTGGCCTCGTAGCGTTTGTTGGAATCGCCGACGGAGACGCGCACATCGTCGGCGCCTTCGATCACGTGGTTGTTAGTGAGGATGTAGCCATCGGCGGTGATCACGACGCCGGAGCCGAGGCCCTGCTGCTGGCGATCGGGGGCGCGGTTGCCGGGGTTGTTGCGGGGGGGCGCGTTTTTGCGGTTGTTGTTGCCGCGGTTGCGCGGGGCGGGCGCAGCGTCGGGATCGAGCTCGTCTTCCGGGAGGTTGAAGAAGCGGCGGAACATCGGGTCGTTGAAGAAGGACGACATGTCCGGCGCGCGCACGGTCTTGGTGGAATAGACGTAGACGACACTCGCGGCAGTGCGCTGGACGATACGCGCGTAGCTCACGCGCTCGGCGGCGTCGCGGTCGATCGGCCGGGCATCGACGGCGATCTGGAGGGACGCGCGTGTGCCGTCGGCCGCGGTGGCGGTGGAGTCGGCGGCGGGCGCCTTGCGCGCCTTGTTGGCCTTGCCCGGCTTGGCGTCCGCGGCCCAAGCCGTGAGGCCGGCGGTGACGGCCACCGTGGCGGCAAAGACGCAGGCGAAAAGAAAAGCGGAGGCGGAAGTGCGGGAGTTCATGGGCGGAGGGAAGCGGCGGGACGCGTGAGACTGAACGTTGCTAAACAGGTTCCGTCCGCGGCAATCCGCAAATGCCGGGCGGTGAAAAGGACCGCGGGCGGCCAAGCGCGGAATTGACCCCGCCGCGCCGCGCGGGCTAGCTCTCACTTCTTATGTCCGCAGAATCGACCACACCCGCTGTCACCATGGATGCCATCGTCGCGCTCGCGAAGCGCCGGGGCTTCATTTTCCAGTCCTCGGAAATCTACGGCGGCTTCAACGGCTTCTTCGACTACGGTCCCCTCGGCTCCGAGCTGAAGAAGAACATCCGCGACTGCTGGTGGGCCGACATGGTGCGCCGCCGCGACGACATCGTCGGCATCGAGACCTCCATAATCATGCACCCGAAGGTCTGGGAAGCCTCGGGCCACGTCGCCGGCTTCAGCGACCCGCTCGTGGACTGCAAGGTGAGCAAGCAGCGGTTTCGGGCGGATCAGTTGTTTTTCTCCCCGGTCGTCGTGGACGGCAAGACCGTCGGCTGCGTGAGCGCGCTTGAGTCGGAGAAAACCGCCGCCGATCTCCAGGCCGCCGCGGAAACCTTCAAGCGTAAGAAAGCCATCGTCGGCACTCTCGCGCCCGTCACACCGAAAGATTTCACCGAAGCCAAACCCGAGGAAATTTCTCTCATCCCGTCGCCCGCCACCGGCGAGCCCGGCAGCCTCACCGAGGCCCGCGCCTTCAACATGATGTTTCAGACGAACGTCGGCGCGATGACCGACGGCTCGTCGGTCGCCTACCTCCGCCCTGAGACGGCGCAGGGCATGTTCGTCGATTTCAAAAATGTTTGGGATACCGGCCGCGTGAAGCTGCCCTTCGGCATCGCGCAAATCGGCAAGTCGTTTCGCAACGAGATCACGCCGCGCAACTTCATCTTCCGCTCGCGCGAATTCGAGCAGATGGAGATGGAATACTTCATCCACGAGGACGCCGACTGGGACAAATGCCACAAGGACTGGATCGAGTGGTGCCGCCAGTGGCTCATCTCGGTGGGCCTGCCCGAGTCGCACCTCTCGCTCTACGCGCACCCGAAGGAGAAGCTCGCGTTCTACTCCAAGGGCACCGTGGACATCATGTTTCAGTATCCCTTCGGCGTGCAGGAGCTGTGGGGCATCGCCGCGCGCGGCAGTTACGACCTCACGCAGCACGGCAACGCCTCCGGCAAGCCGCAGGAAGTCTTCGACGAGACCTCGAAGAAGAAATTCGTCCCCCACGTGATCGAGCCCGCCGTGGGTGTCGATCGCATTTTGCTCGCCGTGCTCTGCGCCGGCTACGCGGAGGAGGACGTGAAGGATGAGAAGGGCAACGTCGAGAAACGCACCGTGCTCCGCCTCTCGCCGCGCATCGCGCCGGTGAAGGTCGCCGTGCTCCCGCTGTTGAAAAACAAGGAGGCGCTGACGAAGCGCGCCCACGATCTCTACAAGAAACTCCAGCGCCGCTACGCGGTGTTCTACGACGACGGTGGCAACATCGGCAAACGCTACCGCCGCCAGGACGAGATCGGCACGCCCTGGTGCGTGACGATCGACTTCGACACGATCGAGAAGCCGGGCGACACGTTCACGCTCCGCGAGCGCGATTCGATGGCGCAAAAACGCATCACCGAGGCCGAGCTCTTCGCGCTGCTCGAGGAGCAGATTTACTGAGGCCGCGCGCGCCGCTCCCGGCGCGCCCCCTCCCGTCCACCGTGGCCGCCAAATTCCGCTCGCCCATCGTGCGCAGTGTCCAGACGCCCGAGGCGCTGGCGGCGCTGCGCGCGTGGCTGGCGGCCCTGCCGCCGCACGCGCGCGAGCGCGGTGCAGCGTATTTCGAGAGCAAGCAGGTGCGCCGCGTCTGGGCCGGCGCGGACCACTACGTCGAGGCGCGCGTCTTCGGCTCCGAGCTCTACGGCGTGACGCTGTTTCTCACGCGCAGCCGCTGGAGCTCGCGCTGCTCGTGCCCGCGCAAGGACGACTGCAAGCACGCCTACGCCGCCGGCCTCGCGTGGATCGCGGAGGTCGAGACGCCCGCGCCCCTCGCGGTGGCCGTAGCGGCGACGTCCACGCCGGAGCCGGACGAGCCCCCTCCTCCGCCGGAGAAAAACACCTTCACGGCCAAGTGGAGTCCGATCCTCGCCAAGAAGCTCGGCCGCGCGCTCACGGCCGCGGAGCTGAACCAGCTCGGCAACCTCGCCGCGCTCTACGCCGAATTCGCCCAGTCGCACGGCACGCTCTACCCCGGCACGATCCTGCGGCACGGTTTCGAGCACACGCCGACGCCGGGGGCGCCGCTCTACGCCCCGGCCTTCGCCGGCTGGTGGGATCGCGCGAGCGCGCCCGCCGACCCGTGGGCGCTCTGGCAGTTTCTCGCCCACGACTACGAGCTGGCGGGCCGCCCGATCCCGGAGGTCTTCCGGCCGCTCACCGACACCGCCCCCATTCCCGCCGCGATCGAGCACAACCTCGTGCAAAAGGAACTGGCCGCATGGCAGCGCGCGCTCGCCGACACCGGCGAGACCACCGCGCCCACGCCATCGCATCCCGCGCTCGCCGATGTCGCCGGCCTGCGCGCCCGCGTGCGGCCCGAGGGCGGACTCGCGATCGAGGTGCGCTCCATCACCGGCGGCCGGTGGCGCTCGCCGCCGCAGCGGTGGTTTGCCACGCTGGCCGGGGCGCGGCCCGCGGACTTCGAGCACCTCGCGCCGGCCGAGGCTGCGCTCGGCCTCGCGATCGCCGCCGAGTGCGGCCCGGCCTTTCAGGCGCCGACGCTCCGGCACGCCCTGCCGATGGATGCCACGGCGAATCTTTTCCGCACCCGCGCCGCACGCGGCGCCATCGTGCTGCCGGACGGGCAGCCGCTCGTGGTCGAGCCGCTCGCCCTCGCCCTCGAGGCCAGCGTCTCGGCGACTGCGCGGGATCGGCTGGAACTGCGGCTCGTGACGCCCGATGGCCGCTCGGCCGCTCGCGCCACGCTCGTCACACTGCGGCCCGATCCGCTCTACTATTTCGAGAACCGCGTCTGGCGCGGCCCGCCGCCGACGCCCGATGCGCCGCTGCCCACCGCCGCGCTCGGCGACTCGCGGTTGATGTCGCGCCTTCGCGCCGCCGGCCTGCGCCTGCCCGCGGAGCTGGAGAGCAACGTCCGCCGCATGGCGCTTCGTCCCCTGCTCAAGTGCTGGCTCGCGGCCCCCCCCGACGATCCGGACACGCTGCAATTTCGCGCCCAGCTCCTCGCCCGCGCCGACGATCTCCCGATCGAGCAGCAGTGGATGCCGGGCGGCTGGCAATGGACGCCGCGCGGTGCCCCTCCCCTCCGACGCGCGAGCGAGCCGCTCCTCGAATTTGATCTCGCCGCCGCGCAAGGCGCGAGCGGGCGGCTCGCGGCCTTCGATCTCGCGTGGCGCGAGACGGAAGCCGCCTGGGGGCGAGACACCGGGCCGGATTTCCCGGATGCGTTCATCGCCTGGCACGCCACCCTGCCTCCGGGGCTGAAGGTCGACGTCGCGCCCGGTCTCGCCCACCTCCTCGATGCACCCGTGCAGGCCCATGTGGAGATCGCGGCGGCGCCGGCCGAGGCCGCGGGCCGCGACTGGTTCAACCTCACGGTGAAGCTCCGCGTCTCCGACACCAAGCTGTCCGCCGAGGAAATCGCCCTGCTCATGAAGGCCCGCGGCAAGTGGGTGAGCCTCCCGCGCCACGGCTGGCGCCGCATCGAACTTGAGCGCGGCGAGCACCCCGCCGCCACCGCCGCCGCACTCGACCGCCTCGGCCTCGACGCCGACGAGGTGCTGGCCGACGGCAAGCCGCGCACGCACCGGCTCCACGCGATGCAGCTCGCGACCCAAGCGGATTTCTTCGCCCAGCAAGACGCACAAGTCGCCGCCGCGCTGCGCGAACGCGCCGCCGCCTTTGCGGCCCATCCCCCGCCGCCGCTGCCCGCCGGCCTGCGCGCCACGCTGCGGCCCTACCAAATCGAGGGGTTTCACTTTCTCGCGCACCACGCGGCCCTCGGCCTCGGCGGCATCCTCGCCGACGACATGGGCCTCGGCAAAACCGTGCAGACCCTCGCGTGGTTCCTGCATCTCGCGGAGACGCGCAAGGCCGAGGCGGGCCCGCTGCGGCTGCTCGTCGTGTGCCCGAAGAGCGTCACCCACGGCTGGCTCGCCGAGACCGAGCGCTTCGCGCCCGCGCTCAAGGCGTCCGCCTTCGATCCGCTGCGCCTCGGCCCGGCCGCCGCGGGATCGATGGCCCAACTGCTCGTCGCGAATTACACCCAGCTCCGGCTCAACGCCGCGTGGTTCCAGGCGCAGCCGTGGGACGCCGTGGTGCTCGACGAGGGCCAGTTCATCAAGAACCCCGGCAGCCAGGTCGCCACCGTCGCGCGCAGCCTGCCGAGCCAGCACCGCCTCATCCTCACCGGCACGCCGATCGAGAACCGCCTCACGGACCTGTGGAGCCTGTTCGCGTTTGCGCAGCCCGGCCTGCTCGGGCCGCAGGCGGCCTTCCGCCGGCACTACACCGACATCAACCCCGAGACGCACGCGCGCCTGCACCGCCGCGTGCGGCATTTCCTCCTCCGCCGCACCAAGGCCCAGGCCGCGCCCGAGCTGCCCTCGCGCACGGAGGACGACCTGATTGTCGAGCTCGAGGGCGAGCAGCGCGTGCTCTACGATGCCGAGCTGAAGCGCGCCCGTTCGCAGCTGCTCGGCGTCGACTCGCCCCACGCGCTCGCCGCCGTGCGCTTCAACGTCCTCTCCAGCCTCCTCCGCCTCCGCCAAATCTGCTGCCACCCCGCGCTCGTCGATCCCGCGCACCGCGATCTGCCGAGCGCCAAGCTTGAGGCGCTGCTCGAGCGGCTCGAAGAGCTGCGCGACGAGGGGCACCAGGTCCTCGTGTTCAGCCAGTTCGTCGAGATGCTGGAGATCATCCGCCGCCGCCTCGTCGCCGAGAACATCGGCCACCTCATGATCACCGGCGCGACCGAGAACCGCGCCGAACTCATCGCGCAATTCCAGCGCGACGAGACCAAGACCGTTTTCCTCCTCTCCCTGAAAGCCGCCGGCTTCGGCCTCAACCTCACCGCCGCCAGCTACGTCATTCTCTACGATCCCTGGTGGAACCCCGCCGCCGAGGCGCAGGCGATCGACCGCACGCACCGCATCGGCCAGACCGAGGCGGTCGTCGCCTATCGCCTGCTGGCCGAAGGCACCGTGGAGGAAAAAATCCGCGCGATGCAGCGCGACAAGGCCGCCCTCGCCGCCGCCGTCGTGCAGGAGGAGTCGCTGGCCAACATCCTCGATCTCGACAGCCTGCGGCAGATTCTGGCCTAGCCGGCCGCATCCGGCGCCACATCCGGCGCCGGATGCGGAGGCACGGCTTGGGCGGGCGCGGGTTTGGGGTTCGGAATGTAGGCGACCTGGCGCAGCAGCTCGCCATTGGAAACGCCGAGCCGGCCCGAGAGGCGGTTGAGCTGCCCCACCTCCGCGGCGTTGAGCGCCGTCATCCGATGCGTGCCGTCGCGATCCACCCACGCGACGTGGTGGATGCGCTGGCGCGAGGCCTTCACGAGATCGCGGGCAAAGGTCATTTCCTCGGGGGAGAGATTCATGGGCGGGATGCGGCGCTAGGCTGCGGACGGCGCGGGCCGCGTCGAGCGAGGAGTCGGATTGCATGCCGCCGCAAAGTCCGCTCGGCTGCGGACCTCGGCCGCCGCCCTTTCCGCCCATGTCCTCCCCCGCCCCACTCCGTCGCAAAGTCATCATCGATCAGGATTCCCTCGGGCCCGGCGGATCAAACCTCCAGTCGATCCTCATGGTGCTGCAGTCGCCCGAGATCGAGGTGCTGGGCATCACGACCGTGACCGGCGACGGCTGGATGAAGGAAAACACCGCGCACGCGCTGCGCCTGATCGAGCTCACCGGCCACAACGATGTGCCGGTCATCGCCGGCTCGACTTATCCGCTGCTCAACTCCGAGCAAGGCACGCGCCGCTGGGAGGCCATGCACGGCAAGCTGCCTTACAAAGGCGCCTGGATGGATCGCTGGCCCGACTACAACACGATGCACCGCCAGGCCTACCATCCGGCCGACGTTGTGCCGCCGCTGCCCGAGGGCGATCCCACGACCGCGCCGGCGAAGGGCGCGGCGGCGGAATTCCTCGTGCGCAAGGTCCGCGAGTTTCCCGGCGCGGTCACGATTCTGGCCATGGGGCCGTTCACCAACCTCGCGCTCGCCGCGCGGCTCGACGAGGATTTCGCGGCCCGCGCCGAGGGCCTCGTGTTCATGGGCGGGGCGTTCAACCCGGTGATCTCGATGGCGGACGAGTTCGCCCTGCAGTTCATCCACACTCCGCGCGTGGAGTTCAACTGCCGCTTCGATCCCGAGGCCGCTTCGATCATGCTGCGCGCGGGCTGGAAAAACCTCACCTGCGTGCCGCTCGACGCCACCATCGAACCGCGGCTCACCGACGAACTCGTCGCGCGCGCCACCGCCGCCGACACACCGGCGGCGCGCTACCTGAAACAATTCGCCGGCCGCGGCTACCCGATGTGGGACGAGATCGCCGCCGCCGTGCTCCTCGATCGCCGCATCGCGACCGACACCGCGTGGCTCGCGATGGACATCGCCACCGATCAGGGCGCGGGCTACGGCGCGACGCTGAGCTGGCCGCCCGGCGGCGGCCCGGGCCTCGGCGAGCCCGATGTGAACGTCGTGCGCGCGATCGACCGCGCGCGGTTCGAGGCGCTGTTCGTCGATCTGATGCAGCGCGGGTGAGAGCGCAGCTGGCTGGTAGCGGAGGCGCCACCGGCACGGCCTGCTTCCTTTTTCTAAAATCTTCCGGCCCACCAAATTTTCCTGCCCCAAGACTCCGGACTCTTTTCGGCAGGAAGATTTCCAAGGCCGCCGGCTTGCAGGCGGGCGCAGAAGCGGGCTGGCTTGGGGCGCACCCGCCTCCGCCATGCCACGCACCTTCCGCTCCCTGCCCGTCGCCCTCGTCCTGCTCCTCGCCGGCTGCTCCTCCGCCTACTACGGCGCGATGGAAAAAATGGGCGTCGCCAAGCGCGACATCCTCGCGGACCGCGTGGACAAAACCCGCGAGGCGCAGGCGGACGCGAAGCAGCAGTTTGCCAACGCGCTCCAGCACTTCCAGGCCGTGACCAAGGCCGACGGCGGCGACCTCCAAAAGAAATACGAAGACATGAGCCGCGAGTTCGAGCGCAGCGAGAGCCGCGCGAAGGAGGTGCGTTCGCGCATCGCCGCGGTGGAGGACGTGGCCGAGGCGCTCTTCCGCGAGTGGCGCAACGAACTCGCCCAATATACCAACGCCTCGCTCCGCGCCGACAGTCAGCGGCAGCTCGACAGCACCCGCCGCCGCTATGACGCGCTGCTCGTGCTCATGCGCCGCTCCGCCGAACGCATGGACCCGGTGCTCGCGACGTTTCGCGACCAAGTGCTCTACCTGAAGCACAACCTCAACGCCCGCGCCCTCGCGCAGCTCGACTCGACCAACCGCGCCCTGGAGGGCGACATCACCCGCCTCATCGCGGACATGGAGAACGCCATCAAGGAAGCGGAGAAGTTCGTGAAGGAGCTGAAGCCGACGGGGTGAGCGGGCGGCGAGTGCAAGCACACTCCCCCAACCGAATCACGACGGAGTAAATTCTCGCGGCTCACACCCATCGCTCAATGGTATACCCGTAGGGCCGGACCTTGGTCCGCGCCTTGGCTGGACGCCCACGACGGAGGCATCGACCAAGGTCGAGCCCTACCAAGAGGGCCTCATGCCAACGTCCTTGGAGATTTGGACGTATTGGTAGCCGCGAGCGTGAGCGAGTGGTGGTCCGTCCACTCGCTCACGCTCGCGGCTACGGGCGCAGGCCAAGTCTAGATTTCCAAGGCGATTGGCCTCAGAACTCCAGCGTCGTCGTCAAGCGCCAGCTGCGGGGCTCGTTCAGATACACACGGCGGACGCCGGTGTAGTTGTCGTTATAGCGGCCGACGTTGGCGCGGTAGTCGTTGCCGATGTTGCGCACGTTGAGCTGCATCGTCGCGGGCACGTTGGCCCACGGCAGGCGGAACCGGTAGCCGGCGAAGGCATCGCCCAGCACCGACTCGTTGCCCCAATAGACATGGCCGCTCGCCTTGTCCCAGCTCATGAAATTTTTCCCGGTATAGCGCACCGATCCGCCGATGAAGGCGCCCCGCAGTTTTCCTTCCCGGAAGGCGTAGCGCGCGGTGCCGTTGAGCTTGTGCGGGCGGGAGCCAAACGGCGAATTCTGCCGGTCCACCTGAAAGTCCAGCTCGCTGTAGAGTTCGCGCACGGCGGTCTCGAAGGTCGCGAGCTCGACGGGGTTGTCCTTCAGCAGCGCGCGCCACTGCGGCACGCGGGTGTCGAAGAACTCGAAGACCTCGGTGAAGAAGTTTTCGCGGCGCCGCTCGGAGTGCGAGTAGCTGGCGCGGAGCGTGAGGTTCTTGGTCGGGTTGGCGACGACCTCGACCTCGATGCCCTTGGTAAAGATGTCGATCGAGGCGGAGGTCCACGTGATGGCCTGGCGGTCGTAGTCGGCCTGCGAGATTTTCCCGACGTTGCGGAGCTGGGTGAGCATCGTGGTCAGGTTGTCCACGCCGAGCGCGTTGCCGCCGGGGAGAATCGGGGAGTCGTTGAGCTGCTCGGTCTGGAACCACGTGGTGCGGATGAAGAGGCGGTCGTCGCCGAGCACGTCGAGCATGACGCCATAGTCGCGGCCGCGGCCCTCGGTAGGCTCGGGCACCTCGCCGTTGGGGAGCACGGTGCGGTCGAAGCGCGGCTGGCCGTTGTTGCGCGACAGGTTGTAGAAGAAAGAGAGGCGCTTGGTCGCGTGGAGGACGCCTCCGGCGGTGAACGTGGTGGGCTTGTAGCGGTGGCGGACGTGCTCGCCGTTGAAATACCATTCGCCGGCGGCGATGAGCTTGGAGGTGACGCGCGGGTCGTTGGGGTTGGTGACGCGCTCCTCCTGCGCGTTCTTGAACTGGATGTCGTCGCGCCGAGCGCCAAGCGTCGTGACGAGGCGGTCCTTCAGCCAGAAGCTCTGCGCGGCAAACATGAAGCTCGTGATATCCTTCACGGTTTGGGTGTTCGCCCGGGCGCGCGAAGCGTAGGTGCTGGTGTAGGTGCGGCCGTTGTAGATGAAGGGTGCGACGGGCAGCGTGGGATCGGCGCCGTAGTAGGTCGTGTAGTCGCCCTCCGTGATGTAGTTGCGGCGCGTGAGCTGGTTCTGGGCGTTTTCGGCGGTGGTGGCGTTGACGATGGGGACGTTGCGGTCGTCGACGAGGATCTCGTCGCGCCAGCGGCGCAGGCGATCCTGCGTGGAGGCCTCGGCGAGCGCGGCGATGCGGTGGCGGCCAAACCAGCGGTTGGATTTGCCGAGGTCGGCGGCGACGCTGAGGCGGTAGATTTCGTTGGTGGTCTTGATGGTGTCCTTGAACCAGACGGACTCGAAGTAGGGCCGACCGACGAAGGGATTGGGGATCGTGCCGGCGGTGCCGTCGGGGCGCGGCAGCGTGGGATTGGGATCGGCGCGGAGGTTGGCGCCGGCGATGGCCATGCCGTGGGCCTCGACGTCGGTGGTGTTGCGGAAATAGGCGAGCTCAAGATCGACGCCACGCGGGAGCCGCTGCTGGATCGTGAGCTGGCGGGTGTTGAACGTCTGTGCCGCGTGCCGCCCGGGCCGGTGAGGTTGTAGTCGTAGGGGGAGACGGAGGGCGGGAGGAGCGTCTCGACGCCGTAGCGATTCACCGTCTGGAATTCACCGCGGTAATTGTAGACGGTGCGGTTCTGGGAGTTGAAGATGAAGCGCTGGTTGTTCGCGTTAAAGCGGTTGAGGCCGGGAAGGACGACAGTGCCGTCAGTGAGAGGTTTGCCGGCATCCTGCCACGCGGTGATCTGATCCTGGCCGTTCCAGCCGAGGGTGAGATTGTTGTCCATGCGGCCTTTTTCAAAGGACACGTGGACCGTGGTGTTCTTGAAGGGCTGGTAGCCGACGGCGACGGTCCAGCGCGCCTGATCGTTGAAGTCCCAGTGGCGCCAGCCCTCGTTGTTCTGGTAGAGGCCGAGCAAGCGCACCGAGAGTTTCTTCGGGATGATCACGCGGTTGTAGTCGGCCTCGTAGCGCTCCTGGTGCCACGAGCCGAACATCGACTTGAGCGTGGTGCGGTTGCGCTGGAGGTTGGCCTTTTTGCCGGAGAGCGAGACGAGGCCGCCCGCCTGCCCGAGGCCAAACAGGATCGAGTTGGGGCCGCTCGCGACTTCAGCGCGCTCCACGTTGTAGAGATCGACGGGCACGCTCGACTCGACGAAATCGCGCGAGGCGCCCGCCGGCGAGCCGCGCATGCGGAATTGGTAGTCGTTGCCGTCGGCGCCGCGGCCCTGGGGGTTGTTGAAGCCGGCGTTGGCATCCTCGACGTCGATCTCGACGTTGGTCGCGTGCGCGAGCATCTCCTCGAGGTTGGTCGCGGCGATGTCGGCGAGAAACTCGGGCGTAAACGCCGAGACCGAGGCGGGCGTGTCCTTGAGGCGGGAGTTGAGGCGCGAGCCGCTGGTCGTGTTCGCGGCCTGGTAGCCCACGTCGTCCTCGGCGCGAACTTGGAAGGGCGAGAGTTCCACCGGCGCGGTGGCGTCCGTAGGCTTCGCCGCGGCGGCGGTCGCGCTGGGCGCAGGTGTAGGTGCAGGCGCGGTCTGCGCGGCAGCCAGCGGGGCCAGCGCGGTGGCGAGCAAACAAAACACGGCAGGATAACGACGGTGGGGTGTTTTCATACGGTCACGGAATCAGGGGTTGGCGGGGTCGCAGTCACTCGGAGCAGGGTGCCCGGGACTCTTCTGCATTCAACCGATCGCGCGGCGGATGGAAAGCCTGCGTTAAGCACCAGCAGGTGACGATTTCACACCTCGCGGGACGGGAACTTAGCGGCGACCTGCGCGGCCTTCGTCTCCAACTCGCCCAAGCATTCCGGCGAACCGCGTCCAAGATCGCGGCAGATCTCCGGGCGATTTTCATAAATGGTGCAGAAAAACTCCGCGCCCCCGGCCGCGTCGCGCCGCACGTCGAGCGCCGTGCAATGCCCGTCGCGCATCCGCATGAAGGCGTGGTTGCCGATGAAATGCGCGAGCCGCTCCGCCTCCGCGCCGAGCCGCGACCAGTCGTCCCCGCGCACCCACACGTATTCCGCCGACTCGGAGAAACAGCACACGCCGCAACGGCGGCAATCGGCGGGGGGGTTCATGCGGACGCGGCCGAATCTGCCACTTGCCGCGCGGCACGCAACGTCTTCGACTCGCCTTCATGGATGCCTACGCCCGCGCCCGCCCGTTGATTGACGCCGCCCACGCCGCCGATCCCCACCGCGCCGCGGACGGCCGCCCCGCCGAGCTGGTTTACGGCGAGCGCGTCGAGGCCTGGGTCGTGCGGCTCGTGCCCGCCGCCTCGCCCGCGCTGCGCCTGGCGGCGCGCGCGCAGCACCTCGAACGCTGGCTCGTGCCACGCGCGACGTTTCCGGAGGGCAAGGCCGGTTACCTCGCGTGGCGCCGCTCGCTCTACACCAAGCAGGCCGAGCGCGCCCGCGCGCTCGCGCTCGCAGCCGGCGTGCCCGCCGCCGAGGCGGCCGAGATCGCGACGTGGGTCTCGAAGACCGGCCTCAAGACCAACCCCGGCACGCAGGCCCTCGAGGATGCCGCGTGCCTCGTCTTCCTCGAAAACGAGATCGGAGCCTTCGCCGCGCAGCACGCGGACTACCCACGCGAGAAATTCGTCGATATCCTCCGCAAGACCTGGCGGAAGATGAGCCCCGCCGCGCAGCAGTCTGCACTCGCCCTCGATCTGCCGCCCGCGATCGCGGGGCTCGTGCGCGAGGCGGTGGGCGGGTAGGGCGCGGACTCCGCTCCGCGCCATGTCGTGTGCCCAATCCGGCGGCGAACAGAGTCGCCGCCCTACCCGCGCGCCGTTTCGTTACGTGACGCGATTTGCGGTTGAACCATCCGGCGCGCTGCTTCGTCTTGGCTGCACACGCGGCCGCTCTCGGCCCTCGCTCCCTCTCCGGCATGGACACTCCCTCCGCTCCCGACTCCGCCCCGCCGCCCGCCGGCGACCGGCGTGAATTTCTCACCAAAGCCGCCGCCATCGCGATCGGCGGCGCCATCACCGCCGTCCCGCCCATCGCGGGTCTGTGCGTGTTTCTCGATCCGCTGCGGCGCGAGGCGAGCGCCGGCGCCTCCGTGCTCGTCGCCTCGCTCAGCGCCCTCACCGAGGGCGGCGAGCCACGCAAGTTTCCCGTGCTCGCCGACAAGGTCGATGCGTGGAACCGCGCCACCAACGTCCCCGTGGGCGCCGTCTATCTCCAGCGTCTCAAGGACAACAAAATCCGCGCGCTCAACGTCGTCTGCCCGCACGCCGGGTGCTTCGTCGATTTCCGGCCCGCGCAGAACAAATACCACTGCCCGTGCCACGACAGCAGCTTCGGTCTCGACGGCGCGATCCTCGATCCCAAGAGCCCGAGCCCGCGGCCGCTCGATGAGTTGCCCGTCGAAATCCGCAAGGGCACCGAGGTCTGGGTCACCTTCCAGAATTTCCGCGCCGGCGAACATAAGAAGATCCCCGTCTGACGATGAAAGCCCTCGACTGGCTCGATCACCGCACCGGCTACAAGCGCCTCCTCCACGAGACGCTCTTTGAAAACGTCCCCGGCGGCGCGCGCTGGCGCTACGTGTGGGGCAGCACGCTCGCGTTCTGCTTCATGGTGCAGGTCGTCACCGGCCTCGCGCTGTGGCTCGCCTATAGCCCGAGTTCGCAGACCGCGTGGGAAAGCGTTTACTACATCCAGCACGAGATGTGGGGCGGCTGGTTCCTCCGCGGCGTGCACCATTACACCGCGCACGCGATGACGGTGCTGCTCGTCGTCCACCTCATGCAGGTGGTGATCGACGGTGCCTACAAGGCCCCGCGCGAGTTCAATTTCTGGTCGGGCATCGTGCTGCTGCTGCTCACGCTCGCGCTCTCGCTGACCGGCTACCTCCTGCCGTGGGATCAAAAGGGATTCTGGGCCACGAAGGTCGCGACCAACATCGCCGCCATCACGCCCGTCATCGGGCCCTCGCTCCAAAAACTCGTCGTCGGCGGCAACGACTACGGCCACCACACCCTCACGCGCTTCTTCGCGCTCCACGCCGGCATCATCCCGGGGCTGATCATCGCCTTCATCGTCGGCCACATCTACCTGTTCCGGAAGCATGGCCTCACGCCCAAGCTCCCGAAGCGCAGGCCCGACGCCGCGTTCTGGCCCGACCAGGTGCTGCGCGACGCGGTCGCCTGCCTCGCCGTGCTGGTCGTGGTGCTCTTCCTCGTCTTCCGCTACCACGGCGCCGAGCTCGGCGCACCCGCCGATCCGTCGGAGCCGTTTTCCGCCGCGCGGCCGGAGTGGTATTTTCTCTTCCTCTTCGAGCTGCTGAAATACTTCCCCGGCGGCACCGAGGTCTGGGGCGCGATCGTCCTGCCCGGCCTGCTCATGGCCGTCCTCGCCGCCATGCCGTTCATCGGCAACTGGAAGCTCGGGCACCGCTTCAACCTCGCCTTCCTCTGGGCCATGATGGGCGGCGTCGCCGCGCTCACCTTCCTCGCCATCGGCGCGGACCGCAGCAACCCCAACCACACCATCGCCGTCCGCACGGCCGAGCAGGAGGCGCATCGCGCCGTCGTCCTCGCCCGCGGCCCCGATGGCATCCCGATCACCGGCGCCGTCACGCTCCTGCGCAACGATCCCCTCACCCAGGGCCCCAAGATCTTCGCCAAGAGCTGCGCCAGCTGCCACCGCTACGACGGCCACGATGGCCTCGGCGGCCAGCCCAAGGACAAGGCCTCCGCCGCGGACCTCAAGGGCTTCGCCAGCCGCGCGTGGCTCACCGGGCTGTTTGACCCCGCCAAAGTGGACGGATCGCTCTACTTCGGCGACACCGCGCACAAGCGCGGCAAGATGGTGAAATACGTGAAGGAAGATGTCGCGAGCCTCGATGACGCAGGGAAGAAGGAACTCGCCCAAGCCATCGTCGCCCTCTCCGCCGAGGCCCGCCTCAAGGCCCAGCGCGAACAGGACCGCCAGGACGAAGCCCTCATCGCGACCGGCACCAAGGCGCTTATCGGCACCAAGCTCAGCTGCATCGACTGCCACCGTTTCCATGAAGACGGCGAGGAACTCGGCACCGCGCCGGACCTCACCGGCTACGGCTCGCGCGAGTGGATCGTCGGCATCATCACCAACCCCGAGCACCAGCGCTTCTACGGCGCGAAGAACGATCGCATGCCCGCCTTCGGCGAGGAAAAGCAGCTCACCCCGCACGAAATCGGCCTCGTGACCGACTGGCTCCGCGGCGAGTGGTATGAGCCGGCGGCGAAGAAACCGGAGTGAGCTGAAGTTTGCCGTGGTTCGAGGTGGGGCCGCTTCTCCGCAAGCGGCCTGAGTTGCAGGGCGATTCGCCCACGAAATCCCAGGCCGGCTACGGAGAGCCGGCCCCACCAGCGGTCGCTGATTAGCTTGGCCTTTTCGCCTCCGAACCGTGGGCTGGTGCCGCCATGCCGCGCCCGCCCGCCACCTTTGCCACCGCCCGGCTGGTCGGGCGCGTCCCCCGCGAAGCCGACGCGCCCGCCGTCTTCGCCGCCTACGCCAGCGATCCGGAGGTCACGCGCTACCTCGCCTGGCCTCCTTACACCCGCGTTGAGCCGCTCGCCGTTTTTTTGCGCGAGTGTGCGGCCAACTGGGAAAACGACTCCGGCCACTTTGTCTGGCTGCTGTGCCTCAAGGGCACCGAGACCCCCATCGGCTCCATCGGCCTCAAGCTCGAGGCCGGCGGCAAAGCGATGTTCGGCTACCTGCTCGCGAAAAAATTCTGGCGTCACGGCCTCGCCGCCGAGGCGCTCACCCACCTCGTGGACTGGGCGCTCGCGCAGCCGGAGATTTTCCGCGCCTACGCGTTCTGCGACACGGAGAATCCCACCTCCGCCCGTGTGATGGAAAAAGCCGGCATGAGCCGCGAAGGCATCCTCCGCCGCTGGCACGTCGCCCCCACCCTCGGCCCCGAGCCCCGCGACTGCATCGTGTGCGCCAAGGTCCGCTGATCCTTTTCCCCATGAAACTCCGCCTCCTCCTCGGCCTCGCGCTCGCCCTCGGCACGGTGGCCCCCGCCGCCGATCTCGAACAGCTCACCGAAATCAACCGCCAGGCCCAAGTCGCCCACGGCAAGCGCAACCTCGGCGACTCCACGCCGCTCTATAAACAGCTCCTCGCCCTCGATCCGCCGGTGGAGCCCACGACGGCGCAACGCGAACTCATCGTGCGCTTCGCGCCCCGGCTCCACAATGTGCCGCGCGAATTTTTCCCGCTCAAGGACATCGTCGCCATCCTCCATCCGGAAGAACCGATCATCGCCTACCATCTGTTCTGGGAGGACGACCTCGGCTTCCCCAGCGACAACGATCCCTGCGACCACGAGGTCGTCTGGGTGACCTACGATCCCGCCACGCGCGCCGTCACGGCGCTCCACGCGTATTGGCACGGCCGCATCGTGCCCGGCTCAGCCGCGGCGGTCGCCGACGCCAACACCCACAGTGGCCGCGCGTGGGTGGGTGTCGAATGGGGCTACCACGGCAGCGTGCTCTTCGGCGCGAGCGGGACCGAGCCGGTGGTCGACGACGTCCTGCGCTCGCACTGGGAGCGGGCGCACAACCCCCCGAAGGATCGCCCGCGCGATCCGCTCTCGCGCGGCTGGCCGGCGTCGTTTGCGGGGGATTTCGCGGCGTTCACCACCTTCAAAGTCGCCAACGATCCGCGCCCCCTGCTCCGCGAACGCGGCCTCGCCTACGTGAGCCGCTGGGCCAACGCCACGATCAACCGCTACTGCCTCCGCTACAACTTCGCCGCCAAGACCGAGTGGCCTTGGCTCGGGCAGAAGTAACCCCGGCCGCCACGAAATCGACGCGACGCAGGAGCTGAACTACCCCGCCATCATACGCGAGATCGCGGAGACGGGCTTCACCGGTTTCGTCGGTCGGAAATTTCTTCCGAAGCGCGACCCAATGGGCTCGCTGCGCGAGGCGATCACGATTTGCACGGTGTGAGCACAAAAAGGACGAACGCGCCAGCAGCGCGAGGCTTCAGCCCGCGCAGGAAGTCGGCATCACGTTCGGCGCGGGCTGAAGCCTCGCGCTACTTCAAACCCAGCGTCAGTTTTGGTTCGACCGCTTGAAACTCGCATCGCACACGCTGCCAAATGTCCGATCGAGAAAACCCTCGGGCCAAAACCGCAGGCCACCGCGCTGGTCGTGATCGCTGATCTTTTTCGCCTTGAGCAAATCGCGGTTCGGCCCGGTCGCTGGAGCGCTGGATTTGGGTTTTTCACGGAGGTTCACGAGGACAGTGCAACATGCCAACGAATAGCTGCGCAAGCACGGCAACGCAGCACCGAGCCGGTGAATAGCATCTTGAAAGACCCCGTTCTCATTTCCAGGTTAGCCGACCGAGATGAGCAACACGAAGTTGGTTACCACCACTTAGGAAAAGAAATGTTTCACCCTTGGAAACCAGTCAGCCGACCGCTGCGAATTCATCCCAACCTGAGTTGGCGCGTTGAGGGTCTCTCCCTGACCGTGACCTGGGAAGAATGGTATGACCGCTCGTGCCAATTTCGCATGCGAATTCACTTCGCTGACGGCTTTGTCGGACATCTTGCTGCCGATGAATCCATCCATTTCGAGGTCGCGGGATTTCCGAAGGAGGAAGAGTTGATCAAGGACGGGAAGACCCAGTTGCCATGGCCAGCTTGGCGCTCGGAGAAGAACTACCATCTAGCGGCGTATGGGGACGTTGGAGCGATCTACTACAAATCCTTAGTCACATACTATCTTCACGGATCGGAAACCGTTCTGATGTTCGATATCAACAACGCGGAGCCTCAAATTACGGTAGATGAAATAGCCTGACACCTGCGTGCGCCAGCGGCTCAGCCTCCTTCTTTTACCGCTCGACTAGATTCGCACCGGCCGCCCCGTCTTCAGTGATTTCACGGCTGCTTCGGCAAGGACGATGGCCATGCGGCCGTCGTGGGCGGTGACGGGGAGCGGTTTTTTGTTCACCACGCAGTCCACGAACGCCGCCAGCTCGGCGCGGTAGGCGTCGGCGTAGCGTTCGAGGAAAAAGAACAGCGGTTTGTCGGCGCTCACGCTCGCGTCGGTCGCGAGTTCCACCGTGGTCGCCGTGCGGTTGCCGGCCATCAGGCGGCCCTTGGCGCCGTGGACTTCGAGGCGCTGATCGTAGCCGTAGCTCGCGCGGCGGCTGTTGTTGATGTGCGCGAGTTTTCCGGAGGCGGTCTTCAGGAGCACCATCGCGGAATCCGTGTCGCCGATTTTTCCGACGGCGGGATCGACGAGGCAACTGCCGTAGGCGAAAACCTCGACGGGCTCCTCGCCGAGGAGCCAGCGCGCCATGTCGAAATCGTGGATCGTCATGTCGCGGAACTGGCCGCCGGAGACCTTGAGATACGAAATCGGCGGCAGGCCGGGATCGCGGCTGGAGATGATGACCTGCTCGACGGCGCCGATCTGGCCCGCGGCGATACGCGCGTGCAGCGCGGCGAAGCTGGGATCAAAGCGGCGGTTGAAGCCGACGAACATCGGGACCTTCGCCTTCTTCACGGCGGCGAGGCACTGGTCCACGCGCTTGAGCGAGAGGTCGATGGGCTTCTCGCAGAAGATGGCTTTGCCGGCCTTCGCGGCGGCGATGATGAGCTCGGCGTGCGTGTCGGTGGACGACGCGATGATGACGGCATCGACCGCGGGATCGGCGAGCGCGGTTTTCACGTCGGTGACTTGGGCGCCGTGTTTCGCGGCGAGCTGGGCCGCGGCGGCGGCGTTGACGTCGATGACGTAGCGCAGGGCAATCGCGCCGGTGGACGCGAGGTTGGCGGCATGGATCTGGCCGATACGGCCGGCACCGAATTGAGCAAAGGTGAGCATGGGGCGGAAGAGAGGGAGAGAGCGGAGATGGAGAGAGGGGGAGAAAAAACCGCGAGGCTAGTTTTTCGCTGTGAGAATTTCCTCGATGGCCTTGCCGTCGGCGGTGGGGAGCGCGACGCCGAGCAGGCGGGCGATGGTGGGGGCGACGTCGAGGTTGCGCACGCGGTCGAGCTTCACGCCTTTTTTGATGCCGGCGCCGCTCGCGAGGAAGATGCCGTCGAGCTCGGGGTCGGCGGAATTGTAGCCGTGCGTGCCGCCGTAGTTGACCGCGGGGCCGATGATCGCGTCGCCCGCCGCGGCGGCGCTGAAGGCGTAGCCAGCTTTCGGATAGAGGATCAGATCGCCCATGCCCTGATTTTCCGCGGGCGTGGGCATGCCAAGCGCGGGCGCGCCCGTCGCGGCGTCTATTACCTGTGCCACGCCCTCGGTCGCGGCGAAGAGCTCCTTCAGCCTCGGCAGGAGTTCGGCGCGCTTCGCGGGATCGGTCACGTAAATGAAGGCGATGCCGCCCTGCGTGCCGGCAAACGCGTCGCACTGCGCGATGGTGGCGCCGGCGGTGCGGAGGAGGCCGGCTTTTTTCAGGGCGACATTCGCGTAGAGATAGTTGTCCACCTTCTTGAAGCCGTGGTCGGTCGTCACGATCACGGTGGTCTGCGCGCGGCGGCCGCCGGCGTCGATGGCGCGGAGCACATCGCCCACGAGGCGGTCGGCGAGCGCGAGGGCGGTGGTGCTCGCGAGCGAACCGGGACCGAAGCGGTGGTGCGTCGAATCCGTGGTGAGCGGGTGGAAGAGCACGAGGTTGGGCCGGTGATTCGCGATGACGAAGCTCGCCGCGCGCGTCCACAGCTCGTCGCGCCAGACGATGTTGGGCTTGCCGCTTTGCGCGAGCTTCGCCTCGGCCGCGGTGATCGCACCCGCCGCGATCATCGCGCGCGGCAGGGTCGCCTCGGGATCAAAGACCTCGGGGAAACTCCACGTGATCGTGCCGGGGCGCGTGATCGCGACCCAGTCGATCTCGGCGGTGGTGAGGCCGGCGGCGTGCGCGGCGTCATAAACCGTCGGCACGCGCACGAGGCGGGACTTGTCCACCCACGGTTCAATTTTGTTCGGCTTCCCGGGGCCGCCGCGGACGACGAGGCCGTTGTAGAGGACGCCGTGCTTCCGCGGCTCGACGCCGGTGACGAGCGTGGTGTGGTTGGGCCAGGTGATCGCGGGGTTGGAGATCGTCATCGCATCGGCGACGGCGACCTCGGCGGCGAGCCGGCGCAAATGGGGCAGCGGGATCTTCTCGTCGCGCCAGAGATAGGCCGGGAACCCGTCGAGGCTGATGAGGACGACGTGATGGGCGGCGGGCGCAGCCGCCGCGAACGAAACGAGGAGGGCGAAAACCGAGGCGAGGCGGGGCATCATGACGGTGACGAAGGGAAGTGGGTTATGGCGGCGCAGGGCAAACTCTCAGCGCTTTTCGACGCCCAGCCATTCCATGACGGGCGGCGCGGCCTCCGGAAACGCCGCGCGAAAATCCTCGCCGAGCAGCGCCGCCACGGTCGCGGCGACCTGCGCCTGATGGAGGAGCGCGGTGTCGCGGCGCTCGCCGCGCGCCGCGATGCCAGGGCCCATCGCGACCAGCCAGGTCTCGTCGGAGCGCGGGACTTTCCGGCCGTGGCTCGTCCAATCAGCACCCAGCACGCCGCGCCCGTGGTCCGGGGAAATCACGAGCGCGGTCGTGCCGCGATACTCGGGCTGCGTCTGGAGAATTTCCCAGAGCTGGCGGATGAAGCGGTCGCAGCGCCGGATCGAGTCGAGGTAGCGATCATAGCGCCGGGCGTGCGCCCATTCGTCGGGCTCGCCGAGCGCGAGCAGGAAGACCCGCGGCCGGTGGGTCGCGATCAAATCGAGCGCGGCCTCGTAGGCGAAGGCGTCGAAGCTCTCGCTCGTGGAGATCGGCGGAATGTCCTGCATCCAGCGCTCGATCTCGGCGATGCGCGGCGACACGGCGCCGGGCTTGCTCTGCTGGAGCGTGACAAACACCGGCAGCCGGCTGCGGCCGACATTGATGATCGGGACGAAGACATTCCACGCGGCCGAGGCTGCGACGCGCCCCGCGAAGCCCGGCCGGCCGTGCAGCCACTCGAGCACGGTCACATTGGGATTGGGCCGCGGGGTGTTGTTGGTGATGAGCGGATCGGGGCGGCCGGTGAGGAGTTCGTTATAGCCCGGGTAGGAGACGCGCTCGGCGTTGCTCACGGCCACGGGGCTGTTGAGCGCGCGGTTGCCGAAGAGCTGGCCCTGCCGCGCGATCGTGCCCCAGAGAAACGGCATCAGTTTTTCGCGGCGCGCGGCGGGCGTGTCGGCCCAGTAGTCGCGGCGCAGTGCGGGCAGCGCGCCGTCGGCCACGCCGCCGTGCTCCTTGTTGAGCAACAGCTCGTCCGCCCCCGTGAACATCTCCTGCCAGCGTAGGCCATCGAGCGTGACGAGGAGCACGTTTTTCACCGGCTGCGCGCTCGCGAGCGAAGCGGCGCAGAACAACGAGAGCAGCGCGGGGATTTTCATGGGGTGCGCGAGTGGAAAGGAAAAGGCCCCGCAATCCAAGCCCCGGGCCGCGCCAAGGAATCGTTCTCCCAGCCTCGCCAAACGCGCCGCCGCCGTCAGACTGGCCGCACCATGATCACCGCCACCACCAGCTCCAATCTCGCCGAAGCCGAGCTGCTCCGCTCGATCCTCGAGGAAAACGGCATCGCGGCCTTCGTCCTCAACGACGCGTTTGGCGGCGCCATTCGCGTGCAGGTCGGCGACGAACACGCCGAGGCCGCCGCCCGGATCCTCGCCGACGCGCAGAGCGCCTTCGCCGAGGAAGATGGCGACGACGCGACGGACGACGAGCCGGGCGAAGCCAAACCCTCGCAGTGATCGCCGCGGTGGCTAGGGCCGCACGCGCAGCGGGAAACCGGCACGCTTGAGCGCGCGGTGCAGGGCGCGCACATGCGCGTGGTCGCGCGTCTCGACCGTGCAGACGGCCTGGACCGCAAACACATCCGAGCCGCTGAACGTGCGTTCGTGCACGATGTCCTGGATGCTCGCGCCGCCATCGGCGATCACGCGCGTGAGCGCGGCCAGCCCGCCGGGCCGATCCGTGACGGTCGCGGTGAAACGCGTGAGGCGGCCGTCGTGCACGAGCCCTTTCTGAATCACGCGGCTGAGCACCGAGGGATCGATGTTGCCGCCGCTGAGGATGAGGCCGACCCGCTTGCCGCGCAGGCCCGGGAGCTGGCCCGCCATCAGGGCCGCGAGGGGCACGGCGGCGGAGCCTTCGACGACGGTCTTTTCCAGCTCCAGCAGCCGCAGGATCGCGAGCGCGATCCATTCCTCGCCCACCTGCACCACCTCGTCGATGCGATCGCGCGCGAGGGCGAAGGAGTTGGCGCCGACGGTGAGCGGCGCGAGGCCGTCGGCCAGCGTGGCGCGGCGCTTGACGGTGACGGGTTTCCCGGCGCGCAGGGCGGCGGCAAAGTTGGCGGTGTGGGTGCTCTCGATGCCGATCACCTTGAGCTTCGGCTTGAGCGCCTTCACGGCAACGGCCACGCCGGCGATCAAGCCGCCGCCGCCGATGGGGCAGAGGATGGCGTCAAGGTCGGGGACCTGTTTCATCATCTCGAGCGCGACAGTGCCCTGGCCGGCGATGATGTCGGGCGCATCGAAGCCATGGATATAGGCGAGGCCTTCGCTCGCCACCAACGCATCGGCCTCGGCGCGGGCTTCGGTAAAATCGCGCCCGCGCACGAGAACGCGCGCCCCGAGTTTCTGGCAGGTGGTGATTTTGATGAGCGGCGCGTAGTCAGGCATCACCACGGTGACGGGGATGCGGAGCAACTGGCCGTGATAGGCGAGGCCGAGCGCGTGGTTGCCGGCGCTGGCGGCGATGACGCCCCGGCGGCGTTGCACGGGCGGGAGGCGGAGGAGGGCGTTGCGCGCGCCGCGCTCCTTGAACGATCCGGTGCGCTGGAGGTTGTCGAGTTTGCAGACGATCCGGCAGCCGGCGATCTCGCTGAGCGGGATCGAGTCGGGGCAGGGCGATTCGTAGATGCCGCCGGCGATCCGGCGCGCGGCCGCGCGGATGTCGGAGAGGGTAACAGGCATGACCCCGGCCTAGCGGGGCGGCGCGAAGCGGCGAAACAAAAACGTGTCCTACTGTTTCCCCGGAGCCCTGGGGGTTGACTCGCCGGCTTCCCGGCGGCGGGCGACTTCCGCGGCGATCGACTCCAATTTCCTATCCTCATCGGCCACGGTGGCGCGCAGAATCAAGCCGTCGTTGAAGGTCTGCTGGACCGCCAGACGGGCCACGGCCCACTCGGCGTCGCTCAGCTTGCCGTCGCCGTCGCTGTCGAAGCGCTTGAGTTGCCCGGGATCGGCGGCGACGGCGGTGCGGATTACGCGTTCGAGGGCGAGGCGCTCGGGCGCGGGTTTTTCGAGTTCGACCGCCGGGAGCGAAGCCTCGGCGGTGGCCGGAGCCATCGGCGCGCGCTCGCGGATAAACTCCATCACCGCCGCGCGCTCCTCCTCGTCGATGCGGCCGTTGCCGTTTTTGTCGAAGCGCCGGAGGATCTCGCCGCGCATCTGGGCGGGATCGCGGCCGAGACCACGCTCGGCGGCGAACTTCTCGGCCTTGGCCCGCTCGGCCTCGTCGAGCCGGCCGTCCTTGTTCTCATCGAACATCTCCAGCATCCGGGCGCGAAAGGCCTCGGGCATGCGCGCTCCGTCCGCCGCGGGCGCGCGGGCCGGAGCGAGGAATAGCGTTGCGGCAAGGAGGAGCGGAGCTAGACCGGGGCTTTTCATGGGATGGACGATTGAATTTTCTGCGCGCGCAGGGACGGCGGCGATGACGCGCCGGCGCGGGGGCAGTTACGCGCCGAAGGGGAGGCTCGCATGTATCAGGTGACGTTTTCCTCGCAGGCCATGCACGAGCTCAACCGGCTCGACAAGCTCACGCAGCTCGACGTCATCTCGCCCATCACCGCGCTGCGGCCGGACGACCTCGCGCATCCGCGCGAGCCGCTCGGGCAGTTTCGCCGCGGGCAGAAACTGCTCTACCGATTGCGGGCCGGTGATTTTCGTTTCTACTTCGAGGCGCAGGGCGAGTCGCTCCACGTGGACTACATCCTGCACAAAAACTCGCTCGAGGATTTCCTGCTGCGCAACAAGCTCCCCGTCTCGGAGCAGCAGCTCGTCGAGCAGCACTCCAAGTTCTGGAAATACCTCGAGAGCCTCACCAAATGACGCCCCGCCGCTCCCGCCCGCCGTTCCCCCCTGATCCGGAGGATCCCTACAGCGTCACGCAGGCGAGCCGCATTTATTTCCTGCCCAACCTGATGACGGCGGGAAACCTCTTCTGCGGTTTCATGGCCATCGTGCAGTGCATCCAGGCGCGGCTGGCGGAGACGGCCACCAGCGGCGACTACAACGGCGCCACCGCGCCCGAGCACTACAAGTATGCGGTGTGGTTCATCTTTGGCTCCGCCGCCTTCGACACGCTGGATGGGCGGCTGGCCCGCATGGGTGGGCGCGAATCGCTCTTTGGCGCGGAGTTCGACTCGCTGGCGGATGTGGTGTCCTTCGGCCTGGCTCCGGCCCTGATGATGATTTACCTCATCATCTCGCCCACCCAAGCGCCGGAATACGAGTGGTTCCGCAACATCGGCTGGTTGATCGGCTTTGTCTATCTGCTGTGCGCAGCGATGCGGCTGGCGCGGTTCAACGTCATCACCAATCCCCTGCTCCACTCCGCCAAGAAGGATTCGAGCAAGGATTTCGTCGGGCTGCCCGTGCCGGCGGCCGCCGCGACGGTCGCGGCCACCGTCCTTTTCCTGCTCAAGCTCGCCGAGAACGACCGCTCGCTGAAGGCTTGGTCGCTCGCTTTGCCGTTTTTGATGCTCCTCGTCGCATTTCTCATGATGAGCACCGTCCGCTACCCCAGCGGCAAAAAAGTCGATTTGCAGACCCAGACCCGGGTCCGCCCCTTCGTCATCGGCTTGGTGCTCTGCGGCCTCGTGGTCTTCTACAAGGAGATCGCCGTTCTCGGCATCTGCGTCGCCTACATTTTCTACGGCCTCATCCGCCATCTGCGCCGCGGCCGGGGCCACCCGGGCACCCCATAACCGATCCGAACAGCGTGTGAGAAACCTGCGCATGGGATCACGGCAACTTGGAGCCTGCGAACAACCCCTGGGTTGTTCGCACCTTGCCGGCGGTTCTTCACGGTGCTTTTTGACCTTCGGGTCGCAGGCAAAACACCAGGTTGCTGGTCTTTCTCGTCGACCATAATAATACGGATAGAATTCCTTATTGAACCCCTATTCTTTTGGCATTTGTTAACTCCTCCCGTTTGCTTCCAGCCGGTCCCAGCATGAAATTCAAAATCAACCGCGATCATTTCGCCAACGGCCTTGCCCAAGTTCTCAACGTGGTCGGCTCCAAGGCGACCATGCCGATCTTGAGCAATGTCCTGATCGAAGCGGACAAGGACCACCTCTCCCTTACGACCACCAACCTCGATCTGGGCATCCGCTGCCGAATCAAGGCCGAGGTGAAGGAAACCGGTGCCGTCACCCTCCCGGTCAAGCGGCTCGCCGGTATCGTCCGCGAATTGCCCAATGTGGACGTGTCCTTCGACGCCTCACCCAATCACTCCGTCAAGCTGTCCTCCGGTGGCTCCACGTTTCGCATCATGGGTATCGGCAAGGAAGAATTTCCGCCCCTCGCTGAATTTGGCGACGAGAAGGCCTATAGCCTCGAACAGGGCGAGCTCGCCACGATGCTTCGCAGTGTCGCCTATGCCCAGTCGAGCGACGAGACCCGCTACATCCTCAACGGCGTCTATTTCAGCTTCAAGGACGGCAAACTCTCCCTTGTCGCCACCGATGGCCGCCGCCTCGCTGTCATGGCCAAAGAGATGGAAGTCCCCGCCGCCAGCGCCGGCTCGATCATTCTCCCGGCCAAGACGGTCGCCGAACTCACCCGCCTCCTCGACAAGGGCGCCAAGGTGAAGATCAACTTCAACGACCGCCGCGCCGCTTTCCAAATCGCGACCGACAAAGACACCAGCGGCCTCGTCGATCACGTTTACCTCTACTCCAAGGTCGTCGAGGGCAACTACCCGAACTACCATCAGGTCATCCCGAAGGAGACGCATCAGCGCATCAAGCTGGAGCGCGAACTCTTCCTCCAGTGCGTGCACCGCGCTGCCCTCGTCTGCTCCGAAAAAGCCAACTCCGTGAAGATCAAGCTCACGAGCAACCTGCTTGAAATCACCGCGCAGAGCCCGGATTTCGGCGAGGCCCACGAATCGATGGCGATCGGCTACAGCGGACCCGACCTGCAAGTCGCGTTCAACCCCACCTTCATCATGGACCCGCTCAAGGCTCTCACCAAGGACGAGGTTTTCCTCGAGCTGAAGGACGAAGTCAGCCCCGGTGTCTTCAAGACCCTCGAGAGCTTCGTCTGCGTGATCATGCCCGTGCGGCTGAGCTGATCCGTGACCCGGGCCGACGATGGCGACTCAGCCCGCTGATCCTTCCGCCATGCAAGCCGCGCTGCCCTATCTGATCATCGCGGCGATCGTGGTCTCGCTCGTGCTCATGAAGGTGAACCTCCGCCTCGGTTCGCCCCTGCTTTCGATTCTCGATCGGTGGCTGCGCTGGCTCGTGTTTGCCTTTGGCGGCGCGCAGGTTTGCCACGAATTCAAGCTTATCGACCGGCCCTACTGGGTCATCGCCGCGGTGTTGTTTGTCGGCTGGTTCCTCATCGAGACGTTCTACAACTGGCTCGCGATTTCCGCCCACAGCCTGAGTTCCCTGCCGCTGTTTCCCCGCTACTCCGTCAACACCACTGGCGAGGAATGGCCGGTGCAACCGCGCTTCCTCCGCGACCGCGAATGGTTGCGCGCCGAAGGCTTCCGCCAGGTGCAGGCCCTCAAGGCCGAGATCGGCGGCGGCGTTTACTTGCGCGTCTCGATTTACCACGATGCCCAAGCCGAGGTTCGGGTGCAGGTGACATTCATCCCGCAGGGCAACGGCACGCTCGCCGTATGCCACGCCATCACGAGCGTCGCGGCCGATGGCAGCCGCTACCTGACCGACAACCTCCACGTCCCGTTCGGCGGCTTCTACCCGGAAAACTGGTTCGTCGAGCGTGCGCCCTGGTGCCGCGCCCTGCCCAAGCTCATCGCCCGCCACCACGCCCGGCTGCAACGCGCGGGCGTGACCCCGGTGCCCTTCACGACCGAGCCGCTCGCCGACTTCAACGCGGTCCAGCGCGAGCTCGACCAAGTCAACACCGAGCTCGGCTTCCTCCACCCGCAGGGCAAGCGCGAGGACCTCGGGAAATTCACGCACGAGGGCCGCTACCGTCTCTGGAAAGAAATTTGGATGCTCAACTACCTCGGCCGCTCCGCGCGGTATGAGTGAGCTGTAGCGGCGGGCGGCCCTGCCCGCCGTGGTTTGGAAAGTCCGCTTCGGAAGCAGCGGGCCGAACGGCAAACGTGATCGGCTACCCGCCGATGTAGCTCATCTCGACCTTCGCCCGCGTCTCGCCTGCGGCGATCACTTCGGCCCGTTCGTCGCTGTAGCGATCCATGCGGCCTTGCCAGATGCGGCGCAGAAAATTTTCCACGTCTCCGTCTGTGGCTCCCGGCGCGCGCACCGCGCCGAGCACGTCCCAACCCAGCGCCGTGAAGAGGCAGGTGTAGAGTTTGCCGTCGGCCGATAGCCGCGCGCGGTGGCAGTCGCGGCAAAACGGCTCCGTTACCGAGCTGATTAGGCCGATCTCCCCGCGGCCGTCGCGGTAGCGGTAGCGCGCGGCGACTTCACCGCGATAGGCCGGACCGACCGGCTCCAGCGGCCAGATCGCGCCGATGCGCTCCACGATCTCGCGCGCGGGCACCACGCGGCTCGCGTCCCAGTGGTTGGTGTGGCCCACATCCATGAACTCGATGAACCGCAGCGTGTGCCCGCGCGCGCGGAAATATTCGCAGAGCGCGGGCAGCTCCGCGTCGTTCACCCCGCGCTGCACCACGCAGTTGATCTTGATCGGGAAACCGAGCGCCGCCGCGGCATCGATGCCGCGCAGCACGCGCGCAACCTTGAAGCCGAGGCCGTTCAGCTTGCCCGCCGTCGCATCGTCCAGCGAATCGACCGAGACGTTGAGCCGATCGAGCCCCGCGGCGCGCAGCGCCGGCGCGAGTTTCTCCAGCATCCAACCGTTGGTGGTGAGCGCCACATCCTTCACGCCGAGTTCCTGTTTCAGCGCACGGATGAGGTCTGGCACATCGGCGCGCAGCAGCGGCTCGCCGCCGGTGAGGCGCACTTTCTCGACGCCCAGCGCGCGAAACGCCCGCACGATCCGCGTGATCTCCGCCAGCGTCATCAGCTGCGGATCGCGCAGGAAGGCGTGCCCCGGCCCGAACACCTCCGCCGGCATGCAATACGGGCAGCGGAAATTGCAGCGGTCCGTCACCGAGATGCGCAGATCGCGGAGGGGACGGAGAAATTGATCAACGGGATGGGCTACCGGGGTCACGGAAAGAAACAGAGGACACAGAGCGGCGAACTTTGCCAGTTTCTCCGTGCGCTCGGCGATTCCTCCGTGTTTTCTGTGGCAAAAAATGCTGAGTCCCGCTGAGGCCGAAAAAATCATCCTCGGGGCCATCGCGCCCTTTCCCCGCGAGGATTGCCCGGTCGCCGCCGCGCCCGGCCGTGTGTTGCGGGCCGAGATTCGAGCTGACCGCGATCTTCCGCCCTTTGATCGCGTGACGATGGACGGCTATGCGCTGCGCGCCGCCGAGCTGGCCGCGGGCACGCGCACCTTCCGGGTCGAGGCCGTGCAGGCCGCCGGCATGCGGGCCTTCAAGCTCGGCGCCGGTCCTGAGGCCTGCATCGAAATCATGACCGGCGCGGTCGTGCCCGAAGGCGCCGATAGCATCGTGCCCTATGAGGAGACGCAGCGCGACGGCGCGACGGTGACGATCACCGGCCGGCCCGACTCGCTTGGGCGCGGCCACGCCATCCACGCGCGCGGCAGCGATCACCGCGCGGGCGAAGTCATCGTGCGCCCCGGCGTGCGGCTCTCCGGCCGTGAGATCGCCGTGGCCGCGGCGTGTGGGTGCGCGACACTGGCCGTGAGCTCCGCGCCGAAAATTGCGGTCATCTCCACCGGCGACGAGCTGGTGGAGGTCGACGCGGTCGTCGCCCCGCACCAGATCCGGCGCAGCAACGACCTCGCGATCCGCGCGACGCTCGCCGCCGCCGGCTATCCAGGCGCGGAGCGGTTTCACCTCCGCGACGTGCGCCACGAGATCGAGCACCGGCTGTGGCACATCCTCGCGGAGTTCGACGTCGTGATCATCACGGGCGGCGTCTCGAAGGGAAAATTCGATCACCTGCCCGCCGAGCTGGATCGGCTCGGGGTGAAGCGTCTGCTACAGGGCGTCGCGCAGCGCCCGGGCAAGCCGCTGTGGTTCGGCGTCAGCGCGCGGCGCACGCCCGTCTTCGCGCTGCCGGGCAATCCCGTGTCGGCGTTCACCTGCCTGCATCGCTACGTGCTGCCGGCGCTCGCCCACGCCAGCGGACTCGCCCCGGAGCCCGTGCCGCGCGTGGCGTTGGCGCAGTCCGTCACCTTCAAGCCCCCGCTCGCCTATCTCCTCCCCGTGAAACTCTCCCGTGGCCCGCGCGCCGAGGTGCTCGCCACGCCCGACCCGAGCAACACTTCGGGTGATTTCGCCGGCCTGATGGGCAGCGATGGCTTCGTGGAGCTGCCGGCCGAGACCACGGAATTTCCCGCCGGCACGCTCGCGCCGTTTTTCCCGTGGCGTTGATGAAGTTCGGCGCGCGCAGCTTGCCATTGGTCATTTGCCATTAGTCATTAGGGCTTCCTCAGATGTTCTCGCACCTCGACGCCCAGAACCGCCCCGCGATGGTCAACGTCGGCGCCAAGCCCGTGACCCGTCGCACCGCGCACGCCGTCGCCCGCGTCGCTCTCCCCGGAGAGCTCGCCGCGCTCCTCCGCGACGGTGAAATCGCGACGAAGAAGGGCCCAATTTTCCAGACCGCGATCCTCGCGGGCGTGATGGGCGCGAAGAAAACCGGCGACCTCATCCCCCTCTGCCACCCGCTCGCCCTCGACGACTGCCAGATCGAAATCATCCCCGACGCCGCCCGCGCCGAAATCGCGATCCACTGCCGCGTCGAGACGCACGCCAAGACCGGCGTGGAGATGGAGGCGCTCACCGGCGCGACCGTGGCCGCGCTGACCTTCTACGACATGGCCAAGGCCGTGACCCACGGCATCGTGATCAAAGACGTGCGCCTCCTCGAAAAAACCGGCGGTAAAAAAGACTACCGCGCCGAGTAGGGCGCGGTCTGTGACCCGCCCTGAACCAACCTGCGAATCATCTCACGCGCTCCCGATGATCACCGTCCGCATCCAGTATTTCGCCATCCTGCGCGAGCAGCGCGGCCTCACCGAGGAAACCCTCGCGACCGCCGCCACGACCCCCGGTGCGCTCTACGACGAGCTGCGCGCCCGCCACGCCTTCACGCTCCCCGGCGACCGCATCCGCGCCGCGGTGAACGACACCTTCATTGCCAGCGATACGCCGCTCCGCGAGGGCGACCGCGTGGTCTTCATCCCGCCGGTGGCCGGGGGATAGGCGAATCTCCGGCGCTTGAACTGCGCGGTTGCCCTGCGCTTCACCGCTACCTCAACTCAGCGCACGTCATGGCGCATCCTATCGCCCTCAAGCCTACGTCCGCGCCTGTCAAGGCCTACACCCTCGCCCTGACCCAGCTGGCCAACGTTGGCGCGACCCATGAGACTGCCGTCCGCGAGGCGTGGCACCGGCTTATCGAACACTGTGCCGGCCCGCTTAAGTGGACGCTCGTCCGCGAATACTCCGTCTCCCGGAAAAACGCCGCTCCGCTGCGCCTCGACGCCGTTCTCCTCGACTCCTACCGCATCCCGCACGGCGTGATCGAGGCCAAGGACGACGCCGACGACCTCGCGGCCGAGATGCGCGCCAAGCTCAAGCTCGGCTACCCCGCGAAAAACACCCTCTTCTGGCAACCCCGCCGCGCCCTCCTCGTGCAGGACGGCAAGGTCGTCCTCGACTGCTACATCGACACCTGCCCGCAGCACCTCTGCGACATCCTCGCCCGTTTCTTCGCCTACACCGAGCCCGTGATCGCCGACTGGGAGCGCGCCACGGAAGAGTTTCGCGAGCGCGTGGCGGAGCTCGGCAAAAGCCTGAGCGAGGTCATCCAGCGCGCCCGCGGCACGAAGGGCACGCTGCCCAACAAAAAATTCACCGCCGCCTTCAACGACTTCGCCGCGCTCTGCCGCGCCGCCATCAACCCCTCGCTCGCCGACTCCGCCATCGAGGAGATGCTCATCCAGCATCTGCTCACCGCGCGCCTCTTCGGCTCCGTCTTCAACAACCCCGATTTCACCCGTCGCAACGTCGTCGCCGTCGAAATCGAAAAGGTGATCGACGCTCTCGCATCCGCTCATTTTTCGCGCGCCGACTTCCTGAAGAAACTCGACCGCTTCTACGTCGCCATCGAGAGCGCCGCGACCGTCATCGAGGATTTTTCGGAGAAGCAGAAGTTCCTGAACACCGTTTACGAAAAGTTCTTCCAGGGTTTCGCGGTGAAGGTCGCCGACACGATGGGCATCGTTTACACACCGCCCTCCATCGTGCGCTTCATGATCGCGAGCATCCGCGAGCTGCTGAAAAAAGAATTCGGCAAAGACCTCGGCGCCGAGGGCGTCCACTTTCTCGATCCGTTCACCGGCACGGGCAACTTCCTCGTCCACCTCATGCGCGAGCTGCCGGCCGCGGCGCTGAAGAAAAAATTCCTCGGCGAACTCTGGGCCAACGAGATCATGCTCCTGCCCTACTACATCGCCGCGCAGAACGTGGAGCACGAGTTCTTCGAGCGCACCGGCACCTACGAGTCATTTCCCGGCCTCTGCCTCGTCGACACCTTCGAACTCGCCGAGCCCGGTCATGGCGAGACGATGGAGATGGCGTTCGATCTGGCGAAGAACACCGAGCGAGTGAATGCGCAGAAGAAAGCACCCATCCGCGTCATCCTCGGCAACCCGCCCTACAACGCGAACCAGCAGGACGAGAACGACAATAACAAGAATCGAAAATACCCGCGACTCGACCAGCGGATAAAGAACACTTATGCTGCCGACTCTAGAGCGACGCTGCTGAACAAACTCAGCGATCCCTACATCAAAGCTCTCGCGTGGGCCAGCGATCGGATTGGCGACGAGGGTATCGTCGCGCTCGTCACGAACAACGGCTATCTGGAGGCGATCAATGCCGATGGCGTGCGCCAGCACCTAGCCGAGGACTTCGATGCGATCTACATCGTGGATCTCAACGGCAACGTGCGGAAAAATCCCAAGCTCTCCGGCACGACCCACAATGTTTTCGGAATTCAAGTCGGCGTAAGCATCGCGCTTTTTGTCCGGCACAAACAGAAGGAACTGAAGCGCCGCAACGCTGTGATTCGCTACGCAGAGGTCGGTGAGGATTGGAGCAAGGAAGAGAAATGGGCGTGGCTGGAGGAAAAAAAATCCATCGACGGCGTGAAATGGAAGAAACTCAAGCCCGACGCCAAGCACACTTGGCTGCGCGAGGGGCTCGACAATGATTTCGACGGTTTTCCTCCGTTGGGCAGCAAGGAGACGAAAGCAAATGACAGCCTCGATGCTCAAGCAATCTTCCGCACATATTCTCTCGGTATTGCGACGAACCGTGATGAATGGGTTTTCGACTTTAATCCCGACGGCTTGGCGCTTAAGGTCGCCCGTCTGATCGAGAACTACAACTCTGAGGTGGGTCGCTTCCGCCGCCGACGCGAGAAATCGATTGGAGCTGACGATTTTGTTTCGCCCGACCCCAAGTTCGTTAAATGGACCGACCGGCTAAAGAACGCGTTGGTTGATGGCCGAGAGCTAGAGTTTTCAAAGGTGCTGATCCGCGATGCCACATTTCGTCCCTTCACACGAAGGCACGTCTACTTTGATGATCTCCTTGTTCATCGTCGCTATCTTCAGCCTTCGTTTTTTCCGACACCGACCGCAGTGAATCAGACCATAATCGTTCCTGGTCCGGGCAACAGGCAGGCGTTTGGAGTATTCACCGCCCAGGCGATAACGAGTTTGGATTTTGCGTTTGAGAAGGCTCAGTGCTTCCCCCTCTACACTTACGACACGGATGGCGGCCACCGGCGCGACAACGTCACCGACTGGGCCTTGGCGCAGTTTAAGGCGCGATACCCCGGCGCCGGCGCGAAGCTCACCAAGCGCGACATCTTCCATTACGTTTACGCCGTCCTGCACCATCCGGCTTACCGCCAAAAATACGCCGCCAACCTCCGGCGCGAGCTGCCGCGCATCCCGTTCGCACCCGATTTCGCCGCGTTCGCCCAGGCCGGGGAAAAGCTGGCCGCATTCCACACGGGCTACGAATCGCAAAAGGAATTCAAGCTGAAGCGCGTGGAGGCGAAGGGCGTGAAACCCGACTGGCGGGTCGAGCGGATGAAGTTGTCCAAGGACAAGACTGCGCTCGCCTACAACGACTGGCTTACGCTCGAAGGCATCCCCGCCGCCGCGCACAGTTACCGACTCGGCAACCGCAGCGCGCTCGACTGGGTGATCGACCAATACCGTGTCGAGCGCGACGCGGCCGGCGAAATCACCAGCGACCCCAACCGCGCGGACGACGAAGACTACATCATCCGCCTCGTGGGCCAGGTCGTGACTGTGAGCGTCGAGACGATGAAGCTCGTGGCCAAATTGCCTGCGCTCGACGACTCGACTCCGGCCAAGGGCAAGACGCCTGCAGGCTACTCCCAAGCCGACCTTGATGCCGGGCATATCTACGTCGCCGAGGACGAGACGCCTTACGAAGCGGCGAAGAAATAACCGGACGCGCACTCATGTTTCGCGTCTCCCTTGCCCCCCTCGACCCCGTCGCCCTCCAGCGCGCACTCGCCGACGAGCGCGCCGGCGCCTGCGTCACCTTCGAGGGTTGGGTGCGCAACCGCAACGAGGGCCAGCCCGTGCTCTCTCTCGAATACGAGGCCTACGCGCCGCTCGCGACTTCCGAAGGCGAGAAAATCCTCACCGAGGCGCGCGAGATATTTTCTCTCCTCGGCGCCGCATGCGTTCACCGCACCGGCCACCTCGCGCTCGGCGATCTCGCGGTGTGGGTGGGCGTGACCGCGGAGCACCGCGGCGCGGCGTTCGACGCGTGCCGCTACATCATCGACGAGGCCAAGGCCCGCCTGCCCATCTGGAAAAAGGAGCACTACGCCAGCGGCGCCACCGCGTGGATCAATTGCGCCACGCGCGGTGATCATGGCGGCGCGGACGCGCGGCCACCGGCCTAGGCGGCTGCCGCGGATTCGGACTCGAAACCCACCGGCCGCCGCGCCATCGTCCACCCCATGCACGTCCTCGCCGCCGCCACTGCCGAAACCGGAGTCATGGATCGCCTGAAAGAGGTGCCCCTCGACCTGTGGATCAAGGTCGGCGTCGGCCTGCTGGCGCTGATCGCTGTCGTCCTGCTCATCCGCACGCTCGCCAAGTTCAGCGGCTATATCCTCGGCTTCCTGCTGCTCATCGCGCTCACGTTTGTGGGCTTCAACTGGATCTACGAGCGCAACGAGCCCGAATGGGCCACGCCTTTCGTCGCCTGGGTCGCGGAATTCCTCCCCGGCAAGGCCCGGAAATGACGGTGCGACCGGCCTGCCGCCCGCGGTTTTTATGACGCCCGCCGAGAAAGGGTTTGGTTTTCCCTCCCATTTGGCTAGTCCTCGCCGCCTTCCTCCTCGCCATGGCTAAAACGCAATCCGACATCGGACTCATCGGCCTCGCCGTCATGGGTCAGAATCTCGCCCTCAACATCGCCGATCACGGCTTCCAAATTTCGGTTTACAACCGCACGACGGAAAAGACCGACAAGTTCGTCGCCGAAAATCCGAGCACGCCCGGCGGTGTCGTCGGCGCGAAGACCCTCGAGGAGTTCGTCGCCTCCCTCGCGACGCCGCGCAAGATGATCATCCTCGTCCAGGCCGGCAAGGCCACGGACGCCGTGATCGACAGCCTCGTTCCTCTCCTTGAGGCGAACGACATCATCATCGACGGCGGCAACGCCCTCTGGACCGACACCATCCGCCGCGAAAAAGCGCTGAAGGAAAAAGGCCTCCGCTTCATCGGCTCCGGCGTGTCGGGCGGTGAAGAAGGCGCGCGCTTCGGCCCGTCCCTTATGCCCGGCGGCGAATTCGCCGCTTGGAAAGAACTCAAACCCATCTGGGAAGCCGTCGCCGCCAAGGTCGACAAGAAGACCGGCCGTCCGATCATGGGCGCCACCCCCGGCAAACCCGTCAAGGGCGGCGTGCCCTGCACCACCTACATCGGCGAAAACGGCGCCGGCCACTACGTCAAGATGGTCCACAACGGGATCGAGTATGGCGACATGCAGATGATCTGTGAGGCCTACGCCCTCATGCAGGGCCTGCTCGGCCTCAAGCCCGCCGAGATGGGCGAGATCTTCTCCACCTGGAACAAGGGCGCGCTCGACAGCTTCCTCATCGAGATCACGGCCGACATCCTGAAGCAGAAGGATCCGATGACGAAGAAGCCCATCGTCGACGTCATCCTCGACACCGCCGGCCAAAAAGGCACCGGCAAATGGACCTCCGTCAACGCCCTCGACATGGGCGTGCCGGCTCCGACCATCGCCGAGTCCGTCTTCGCCCGCTGCCTCTCCGCCATCAGGGAAGAGCGCGTCGCCGCTTCGAAAGTGCTCAAGGGTCCGAAGGTCAAGAAGGTCTCCCCCGCCAAGAAGAAGGAACTCATCAAGGCGATCCACGACGCCCTCTACTGCTCGAAGATCTGCTCCTACGCGCAGGGCTTCCAACTCATGCGCACCGCGCAGGGTGAATATGGCTGGAAACTCAACTTCGGCCAGATCGCCCAGATCTTCCGCGGCGGTTGCATCATCCGCGCGGCGTTCTTGCAGAAGATCACCGAGGCCTACGCCCGCAACCCGAAGCTCGCGAACCTCCTCCTCGACGGCTATTTCAACAAGACGATCCAGAAGGCCCAGGCCAACTGGCGCAAAGTGATCAGCCTCGCGGTCGAGAGCGGCATCAGCATCCCGACCTTCGCGTCGGCGCTCAGCTATTACGACGCCTACCGCTCCGCCCGCCTGCCGGCCAACCTGCTCCAGGCCCAGCGCGACTATTTCGGCGCGCACACCTACGAGCGCACCGACAAGCCCCGCGGCAAGTTCTACCACATCGACTGGCCCGAGCCCACGCGCCCGCAGCTGGAGATCAAGTAAGCCCGCTAGCGCGGATTGACCGCGCCCGAGCAACTCGAAGGCCCGCCACCCGCGGGCCTTTTTTCTTTGTCCAGCTGGTAGGGCGGCGACTCCGCTCGCCGCCTTTTCAGCGTGACACCCATCGGCGCGGAACGGAGTCCGCGCCCTACCGCGTTTCCGTTGTCGCCGCCGGCTTGGGCGCGGCCCACGGCACGAGCACGGGAGCCGGCGCGCCGCGCTTCACCTCGGGCAAACCGAGCAGGCTCCGCGCGCCGCCGATCACCCGGTCCCAGTCGAGGGCGGGGCCCGGGTCGGTTTTGTTGGCCTGCACGTGGTAGTGGCCGAGCACGCCTTGGAATTTTTTCAGCTCCTCGTCGGGGAGTTTCTTGGTGATGAGCTTGCCCTCGGCGTCGCGCGGGTAGTCGCACGCGATCTGCGGAAACACTTTGCACAGCGCGGCGGTGAGTTTGGTGAGCGCGGCGTATTGCTGCGGCGTGAGGTCGTATTGCAGGAGCTCCGTGCCCTGCACGTTGCCGCGGATGAGTTCGGGGCGCGCGGGCCGGCCGGTGAAATCCTTGGTGTAGATCATCGGATCGTCGAAGCGCTCGGGCACCTTGATGAAAGGCCCCTGTGCGTCGCGCGGATACCATTCGTCGAGGGCCTTGTGCGCGCCCGGCGGATAGGCGCCCATGTTGGCGATCTCGATGCCGATGGAGCGGCTGTTGGAGGTCGTCGCGTGAAAGGCGCGTTCCTTGAGATCGAGCGTCTGGTAGATCGTGCCGTCGATATCCAACATGAAGTGCACGCTGAGCCCGCGCAGATCGTGGAGAATCTTGAAACACTGCTTGCTGATGCCCGCGACGTCGTAGTGCAGCACAAACTGATCGACCGTGCGTTGGAGCAGCGGGAGGTCCCAGCCGCCGCCGCGCACGCGCTCGATCTCCTCGGGCGCGAGGCCATCGCGGCGGAGGTTGTAGCGCGCGGGGTTGCGGAGATCCTTCACGGCGTCTTTGGATTTTTCCCAGCTGCTCTCGGCCTCGGGGCTGAAGCGGCGCTCGACGCGGTAGCCGTCGTAGCCTTGCGGGTCCATCCAGGTGACGACGCGCGTGCCGGTGTGAAACAGCTGCCCGGCCACGATGATCTCGTCGCCCTTGCGCGGGAGAAAAGTCCGCGGCCGCGCGAGGTGGCAGCCTGCGGCCGCGACGAACACGGCGGCGGCGAGCGAGAGGACGAGTGGGCGAAACCAGCGGGGGTATTTTCTCATGGCGGGGCGCAGGGCGGGAGCGGAGCGGATTGCGGCGCGCGGCTCAATCGCGTTTGCGCACGGACCGGCGTCTGCCAGCGTGCCCCGATGACCCTTCGCCTGCTCACTCTAATCGCTTTCGTGATTCTGGCGGTGTCCGCTCCGGCGGCGTCGGTGCAACTCGGCAACGAGGTGCTCGCCGCCGAGGGCTTCAAGGTGCTGGCCGGCAAGCGTGTCGGTCTCATCACTAACCCCTCGGGCGTGAATCGGAAGCTGGAGACGACCATCGATGTCCTTCGCCGCGCGCCCGGCGTGCAGCTCGTCGCGCTCTTTGGCCCCGAGCACGGCATCTACGGCGACGTGCCCGCCGGCGACAAGATCGAGAGCCGCACCGATGCGCGCACGGGCCTGCCGGTGCATTCGCTCTACGGCGCCACGCGCAAGCCGACGCCGCGCATGCTCGAAGGCCTCGATGCCCTTGTCTATGATCTGCAGGATACGGGCAGCCGCTCCTACACGTTTGTCAGCACGATGGGTCTTGCGATGGAGGCGTGCGGTGCGGCGGGGATCGAGTTCATCGTGCTCGACCGGCCGAATCCGCTCGGCGGCGAGCGCATCGAGGGCGCGCTCGTGGAGGAGAAGTTCCGCTC
Organism: Opitutaceae bacterium; assembly: GCA_030693515.1. Classification (GTDB taxonomy): domain Bacteria; phylum Verrucomicrobiota; class Verrucomicrobiia; order Opitutales; family Opitutaceae; genus ER46. Next base: position 6,908 of record JAUYAK010000076.1, on the reverse strand, counting down.
GTTCGTCAGCCAGTGGGACGTGCCCTACGTCTATGGCCTCACCTGCGGCGAGCTCGCCCGCATGATCAACGCGCGCGGGTGGATCAAGCAGCCATGCAAACTCACCGTCGTGCCGCTGCGCGGCTGGCGGCGCGAGATGGTATGGGCCGACACCGGCCTGCCCTGGGTGCCGGCGTCACCGCATATCCCGCACGGCGACTCGCCGCTCTTTCAGGTGGCGACCGGCATCATCGGCGAACTGAGCAACGTGAGCGTGGGCGTCGGCTACACCCTGCCCTTCCAGGTCATCGGCCTGCCGAAGCTCGATCCGCACGCCCTCGCCGCGAATCTCAATGCCCGCGGCCTGTCGGGCGTCGTCTTTCGTCCGCTCACCTACAAGCCCTACTACGCCACCGCGGCCGGCGAGATCGTCGGCGGCGTGCAGCTCCACTTCACCGATCCCGCCCGCGCGCCGCTGACCGCGATCAACTTCCACGCGCTCGACGCGATCCGCGCGGTCACGGGCCGCGATGTGTTTGCCGAGGCGGTGCAGGCGGGAAAAAAGTTTGAGCTTTTCGACAAGGTCAACGGCACCGACGCCGTGCGTCTCGCCCTGCAGGAAGCCAAGCCTGCCGTCGAGATCGTCGCCGCGTGGCGCGCCGCGGAGGAAAAATTCCGCGAGGATCGGAAACCGTTTCTTCTCTATTGAGCGGCCGAGCCGGGCGGATCACTCCGCGGGTTTTTTTCCGAACTCCGGATCCGGCCGGATCAACGCCGTCACGATGAAGCCCGGAATCGTCGCGATGATCACCCAGACGAAGAAGTGTTGGTAGCCGATGATCTCCTGCAGCCAGCCGGTGAACATCCCGGGAATCATCATCCCCAGCGCCATGAAGCCCGTGCAGATCGCATAGTGCGCGGTCTGCTGCTCGCCCTGCGCGACGTAGAGCATGAAGATCATGTAGGCGGCGAAGCCGAACCCGTAGCCGAACTGCTCGACGGCGACGCAGGCGTTGACGACCACGAAGCTGCCCGGCGTCGCGTAGGCGAGGTAAACATAGACGAGGTTCGGCACGTTGATCGCCACGGCCATCACTGGCAGCCAGAACTTCAGGCCGTGGCGCGCGGCGCAGAAGCCGCCGAGCAGGCCGCCGATTGTAAGGGCCACGATGCCGACCGTGCCATAGACGAAGCCCACGGCAGACGTCGAAAGCCCGAGTCCGCCCGCCTCGCGGCCATCGAGCAGGAAGAGCGCCGCCATCTTCACGAGCTGCGCCTCGGCGAAACGGTAGAGCAGCAGAAACGCGAGGGTGCGCGCGACCATCGGCTTCCGGAAAAAAGATCCGAACGCGCCGAAGAATTCCGCCAGCGGAGGGCCGCGCGGCCGCGTCGCGCCTGCCAGGTCGGCCGTGGGCTTCGGCAACGCGAAGCGATGGTAGAGGCAGAACACCACGAAGAGCCCGGCGAGCGTCCAAAACGTGATCGACCACGCGAGCGGGATGTTGCCCGAACTGGCGAGAAACACCGCCTCGCTGGCGCCCGTGTTTTTCGGATCGAGCTGCACGACGACGATCATGGGCTGCTCCCAATTTGCCGCGGTGAAGGTGAAGCGTTCTCCCTCCAGCAGCTTCATGCCCTTGTCGCCGGAATCGCGCGCGAGGTTTACCACCACGTCCTGCTCGGGCCGCGCCGTGAGCCCGACGAAAAAAACGCCCGCGCGTCCCGCGGCATCGCTCCGCTGCACGGGCGCCGTGCCGAAACGGGCGCGCAGGAATGACTCCAGCGGCTGCGCGACCGTGCGGCTCCACCAGGAGGGACCGCCGGCCGCGGCGGACTGCGCCGCGGCATCGGGCGCGCGGGTCAGGCCCGCGGCTTGGTTCGCTTGCCGGGCTTGCGCCACCAGAGCGCGGACTTCGCCGGGTGACGCGGGCCCGGGCGGGAGCGTGAGCTGCGCCGGCGCGGCGACGAGCCGCAGCGGACCGCCGCGCTCGAGGTTCACGGCCGACCGCTCGAGGTTCGAGAGGGCGGGAGCGCCGGGCTGCGCGGCAATTTTCAATTCGAGCGGTGCCAGGCCGGTGCGCGTCTCGATCGACCCTGCGAGCATGATGAGCAGGCCCTGCCCCGCGATCATGGCGAGGCGGTAGAAGGTGCTGCGCACGCCCACGAACCACGCCTGGTCGTGCTTGTGGAGCGCGAGCATGTAGAAACCGTCGGCTGCGATGTCGTGCGTGGCCGAGGCAAACGCCATCAGCCAGAAGACCCCGAGCGTGATTCTGAAAAAATCCGGTCCCGGGATCGTGAGCGCCACGCAGCCGAGCGCCGCGCCGATGAGCAGCTGCATCGCGAGGATCCACTGGCGCTTGGTGCCGAGCAGCTCGACGATCGGGCTCCACAGCGGCTTGATGACCCAAGGCAGGTTGAGCCAGCTCGTGTAGAGCGCGATGTCGGTGTTGGAGATCCCGAGCCGCTTGTAGAGGATCACGGACATCGTCATCACCACGACATACGGGATGCCCTGCCCGAAATAGAGCGTCGGAATCCAGGACCACGCGCTGCGGTTGGCGGGCGTTGAATGTGGAGGCGGGGTCATGAAAGGTAGGGTAGGGAGGGTCTTTGACCCGCCCATGCACGCGGTGAGTTTTCGAGGGCGGGTCAAAGACCCGCCCTACTTCCAAACTTCCGTTTCAACGCGAGCACGCGCGCGACCGATTCGTCGATGCGCGACTCGGGGATACGACCCGACTGCACGGCGCGCTCCAGAATCCCGATGGCGCGCGGCGCGATGTCGGGATCGTGGCTGAGGTTGTTGCCGAAGCAGAGCACGTCGATGCCCGCCTCGATGGCGAGCGGCAGGGATTGCTCGAGGCCGTAGTGGCTCGCGATGGCTTTCATCTCCATGTCGTCACTCGTGATCACGCCGCGGAAGCCGAGGCGCTCGCGCAGAATCCCGGTGATGACGGCGTGGGAGAGCGTCGCGGGGCGCTCGGGGTCGAGCTGCGCGTGGAAAACATGCGCGCTCATGATCGCGTCGCAGTGGCCGGCCGCGATCAGTTTTTGAAACGGCGCCAGCTCGCGCTCGTGCCACGTGCGCGTGACATCGACGAGGCCGAGGTGGGTGTCGCCCGTCGCGCTGCCGTGGCCGGGGAAATGTTTCAGACACGTGAGCACGCCGTGCGTGCGGTGCGCCCGCACGAACTCCGCCGCGTGGCGCGCGACGATCTCAGGGTCGGCGGCGAAGCTGCGGCGCTTGCCCTTGATGATCGGGTTGTCGGGATGCGCGTCGAGGTCCACGACGGGCGCGAGGTTCCAGTTGAGGCCGAGGCCGGCGAGGGTCTGCGCCGTGGCGGCGGCGTGGCGGTAGGTCTCGGCGGGCTGATCGAGGCGGCCGAGTTCCTCGTGAGAAATGCTCTCGGGAAAACCGTAGATCGGCTTCAGCCGGTTCACGCGGCCGCCCTCCTGATCAATGGAGGTGAGGAGTGGGATGCGGGCGTGCGATTGGAGAAACGCGAGCAGCGCGCGCACCTGCGCGGGCGACTCGATGTTCCGCGGGCCCGCCGAGCCATCGACCATCTCCTGGTCAAAAAGAATGACACCACCGACGCCGAGCTCGTGCACGTCGCGCAGCACCGGGGCGCAATCGGCGGGGCGAAGGCCGCGGAAGCCCACGTTGATCAGCTGGGCGATCTTGGCGCGGAGCGGGAGGGAGGGGAGGTCGGGAGCGGGAGTCATGCGCGCGGGGCAGCGACGCGAGCTGAGACCGCGCGCGCGGCGGCCACAATCGGAAATGTCATCGGCGTCGCGGCCCGCGCTGCGGATCAGAACTCAAATGTGTTCGAGAGCGTCCACTTGTTGGGCTGCGGGATGCGGGCGCTGGCGACCTGGCCGTTGGGCTGCGCGGTGACGGCGAGGAGTTTGTCGCCGGCGAGCAGATCGCGCACGTTGAGCTGGACGCTCCAGCGCAGCTTGTCGCGCCAGATGCGGCGGCCGTAGCGCAGCCACGCATCGAATTTGAGATCGTCGCTGCCGTAGTAGGGGCGGGACACATCGGAGACCCACGCGCCGATTTCGTTGCGCTTCACCGGAAATCCGATCGCGACGCGATCTTGCCAGCGCGCGGCGCCGCCGATGCTGAACCCCTTCAGTTTGCCGGCGCGAAAATCGTAGTTCGTCACGACATTGAAGCGCCAGCGGCGCAGCTCCTGCACGGGCGAACCGTTGGCCGCGAGGGCGTTCAAGTAGGGGACATACATGTTCGTGATCGCGAGGTTTCCGAGCTGTGAGGCGCCGAAGGAGCCGAAATAGGTGATGTCCTCGAAGCCTTCCATGTCGCGGATGTTGGTGGCCAGCTTGCCGTCGCCGTCGGTCCAGAGCGGGAGGTTTTTCTTCACGAATTCGGCGAAGTCCGCGCCGACGTTGGAGCGCTGCGCCTGCTGCATCGCGGCATTGAACGTGATGCGCCAGTTGCGCGTGGGATTGAGCGTGCCCTCGAATTCCCAGCCCTCGGAGACGGTGTCGGCGATGTTGCCGACATTGGGCGGGCGCGTGGCGCTCCAGTTGCCGCCGTTGGGGAGCTGCGTGAAATTCCAGCTGCTCGCGAGCAACGGATCGACGGGGCGGAGCCACTCCTCGCGCGTGCGCTGGGTGAACCAGAGATTGCGCGCGGTCGTCTCGGCGGCGGTGAGCGCGGGGTTCGGATTCGTGGCCTGCGCCGGGTTGCTCAGGTTGGAACGGAGCGGGAGGTAGCGGGGATCGTTGGGGGAGAAACCAAACCACTTGTTGATGACGACCTCGTTCACGTTGGCCTGACGCATGCCGTTCATCGCGCGGACGACGTCGTTGCCGGGCCAGAAGGTGTTGTAGAACGTGGCGCTGTCGTTGGCCTGCGTGGTGCGGTAGCGGTTGACGCGGAGAACGAATTTTTGATCGAGGAAGGAGATCGTGCCACCGATGTCCTTGGTTTTTCCGGACGGCGGGGCGAAGGGACGGCCGTAGACGTCGGCGATGGTGGAGGACGGGCGGAAGTTTTTCGACTCGTTGTAAGAGAGACTCAGGTCGGTGCCGCGGGGGAGGACGCGTTTCACAAATTTCGGCGCGTGGAGGACGCCGCTCCAACTGAGCGTGGAATCCTTGGCGTAGATCGTGGGCGTGGCGGGAAGCGTCCAGGCGGGGTTGTAGGGATCGGTCTCGCCGGTGCCGGAGGCGAGGCGGGCGGGGCCGGCGTCGCGGAGGTCGAACTCATCCTGACGCCAGCCGACGAGGCCGACGAGTTTGTCGCTGAAAAGATAACTCTGCCAGACGGCGGACACGCTCTTGGTGACGTTTTTGTTTTTGTTGGCGCCGGAATAGAGCTTGGAGATGTCGCGGTCGCTGGCGGTGATGGTGGTGACGGGGGCGCGGACCATTTGGTTGATGCGGGCGTCGAAGAGGAGCGCGGTCCCGCTGGCCTGGGGCGTGTGGACGGCGGTGAGGCCGGCGATGTTCGCGCCGGCGGGCGAGCTGAGGCCGGCGATGGAGTTGCCGAGGTAGTGGAGGCCGGCGTAGCCCGGGTAGGTGGTGGCGGTGGGGTTGTTGGCGTAGGCGTTCAGCTCGAGGCCGTAGGAGTAGCCGTTGATGCTGCGGTTAAAATTTTCGCTGCGCTGATCGGTGTAGTTGCCCGTGAAAACGTGGCGGCCAAGGTGACGGAGCCAGCCGGATTTTTCGCGGAGATCGAGGGTGGCGTAGGCGGTGGCGCGCTTGGCGTCGCGCGCGGTATCGGCGAAATTGTTACCGATGGAATCGGAGGCGACGTAGGGGCGGCCGAAGTTGGGATTGGGCGTGCCGTCGACGAGCTTGCTCTGGATATCGACGAAGAGCGTGTAGGCATCGAAGCCGAACATGCCGAAATTGTGCCGGTTAAACGTCTGGCGGTCGTAGGCGAGTTCGAAGCCGACGCGGTCGCGGAGAAACGTCTGGCGGAAGGTCGCGTTGAGGGCGCGGAAATCGGACTGCTCTTCTTTGTTCGGTCCGTCGAGGAGGGTGTCGTAGAAGTTGAAGACGGACGGGTCACGGATTTCCTGATACTTCCAGAGGCCGGCGTAGGCCTGACCGGCGGGGGCGAACTGGCGGTTGAGGAAGAAATTTGGGTTGTTGCCCTGCGCGGTGTAGGCGCCGACGGCGAACCACTGGGTGAACGGCACACCGCCGCGGCCGATCATGAACGGTGGGACGCCGTTGCCGCCTTGGGCAGAGCCGGCGGGATCGGTGAAGACGGCGGCGACTTGGCCGAACCAGCGGCCGGGTGCGCCGAGGTGGGCGAAGAGGAACGGGTTGTTGGTCACGCTTGTCGGCACGGTGGGATCGATGGCGACTTTGTTGAGGACGTGATACCAGACGGAGAGGCCGTCCTGCGGCGGCGTGGGGCGCGGGCGGTTGGATTTTTGCGCGCCGCCCTCGTAGCTGACCTGGAGTTGCGTGAGGCCGTCGCGAACGAGGCGCGGCTCCCATTTGGCGGCGAAGAAGACGCGGCGGTCGTCCTCGTAGGCGGGACGCTGGCGGTATTCCTCGTGCTTGTTGAGGGCGATGACGCGGAGGGCGAGCTGGTCTTTGAGAAGGGGAGTGTTGACGTCGAGGACCTCGCGGTGGGAGCCGAAGCGGCCGAAGGTTTGCGTGAAGCCGAAGGTGGGTTTGCGGAGATTCGCGGACTTGAGCGTGTTGTTGATAATGCCGGCGGGACTGCCGAGGCCGAAGAGGATGGCGTTGGCGCCGCGGGAAATGTCGATGCGCTCGGTGTTGTAGGAATCCAGCGGGATGTTCGTGAGGAAGAAGTCGCGCGTGAGGTCGGCGCCGGCGAGGCCGCGGACGCGCGTGGAACTGCTGGGGCTCTGGAGCGTGCTCTCGGCGCTGGAGAAACCGTTGCCGGTGGACACGCCGGAGAAGTTGCCCTCGAAGCC
>JAUYAK010000067.1 GCA_030693515.1 Opitutaceae bacterium | reverse complement strand
CGTCCGATAATCCCGACATCATCGGTGTGCAGGGCGCCACCGCCTACTCGAAGGTGTCGCCACATTCCCGCATCATGTCGGAGTTATCGGCATGTCGGGATAAGGAGCCTAACTCCGATATCGGAGTTAAGCCCGTTGTTGAGTTTCTGACCTTCACCGATGCCGGCTACGCCGCGAGTCCGGTTGCGGCGGATGCCCATGCCCTCGGTGTAACCCATGTAGCGGTCACCACCGCGCACCAAGTGCTCTTGGACGACGTTGAGCGTCGTCCAGAGATCGGTGGCAGCATCGCCATAGCGCACCGGTGTCAGCAATTTTTCAGGGCTGAGTAACTTCATCACCGGCTGGTCGGCATCCCAACGCAGGATCGCCGCCCGACGCGCGAACTCGACCCGCGTCGCCTGCGGGAGTTGCACGGCCTGCCACTTGGCGACCGCCTCCAACACGCGCGGCGTGCTCTCGGCGACCGATTGCGCGGCCTTCGCGAACGCCTCCGCTGAAACGTCCATGTGCCGGATGGAAACATGCGCGAAATCCGCATCGGCCACGGTCAGCCCGTTACGGCAAACCAGCCGGTAAAGGCCGGCGTCGATCCGATAGGCGCGGCTGCCGTCGTGCGCGTTTTGTAGAATCATCTCCGCGCGCGCACTGCCTACTTGAAACGGTCCCGCCTCCAGGTCGGCGCGACGCGCGAAACGAATCTCGTGCATCTGGAATCCGATGCGGTCCTCCAAGCGCACGCGTTGCTCGGAGGCTTTGACAGGCTCCCAGCCTTCGGCCCCGAGCAGGGCAACGACCTGCTGGGTGGAAACGAACGTGTAACGGGAGGAAACGCCGGGCCGGGCGTGTTCGGCGAAAACCGAGGGAGCGCAGCGGCGGAGATCATCGGACGAAAGCGCCTTGAAGACGCGGGCGGGAGCAACGGGAACGGAATCGAACGTGTTCATGACTTTGTTGGGCTAGTCAGCGCCCCAACGAGGGCGCAGGTGTAGCGGGCCGCGCTACGCGGACCCCACCCGAGCCGAACCGAAAATCGGCCGCCCCGGAGGGATGCCGACGATCAGCACCGTCGCGCAAGGTGGAGCGCAGCGCAGCGAGCAATACCTTGAGGCGCGGACAGGCGGAGGCGCTCGCGCCGAGGACTGCCAGCCGGCACAGGTGCTACAATCAGGCAGCCCTCTGGGTGTGGCTTTGCTAACTACGCTTGGGCGCGAGCGGTGCAACGAGAGCGAGCAACCCAGCCCCGGCGGCGACTGAGCGGTCAAAACCAATGACGAGCGGGCGGGGCCGGCGCGGAGGACGCGACGTGGAGCGGAGAGACCGAAAGGGAGCGCAGGTGGAGTCGGCGCAGGTTGGAGCGCGGTAAGCCGCCGGTGTCGCGTCCGCAGCCTGCGGAGGAAAGCGATCCCGCCGAATGGTCGCGCTCGGGAGACGAATCAGCGGAGGCGGCGCGAGCGCGGAGACCGCAGCCGTCTCCAACGCAGCGCACGTCGGTCGCGCAGCGGAACCCAAGCGCCGGAGCGGCTGTTCCGGCCGCTCGCGGCTGACGGAATTTCCGCGGCAGCCGGGTTATTTTTGCTGTCGAAGAAGAAGGGCGGGGGAACATCGGTGAGGATTGCATGAAGCTTCGAGAGCGTGATCCGCGTCCGATGAGGAGGTTCGTTCGAGGTGGATTCGAGGTGCATGTGGTAAGCGCCGCGCTGCGTTCCGCCGGTTCCGCGCGGGCCAATTCAGCTTTCTCTCGAGAGAGGGGAATTCGCGCCCTCGGGCGCAGTTGCACTCGGGCGTGAGTTGCGACCGTTCACGTGGGATGGTCGCGACTGCGAGACGTGCCCACTGTCCCGAGATATTTAGCGTCCACACTTTCATGCCCAACTGGGCGTAAGGGCGGGGCGGTGTAGTGCCGCTGCAGCCACGGTCAAAACCACCGCGGCCTTTGTCTGTCTTTCCTTGGCAGCCTTCACAGTGCTCACTTGGTTCGCTTTGTGAGCGGGGTCTGAGACCGAAGGTCTTCGCTCCCTCCTTCGGTTACAGAGGACGAAACGCCACCGGCCCGGCCTCGCGCAAGGGGAAGTGACAGCACGTGCATGGCGCGAAGCAAAGCGTCGGGTCCACGGCAACCGTGCCGAGGTTTCCACGATGGGAAAGGTATACTGAGCCCCTGAGCGTCTGTGACCAGTCGGTGACGAGATCGACCGCCACACCCACGGCAATAGATGCTAGGACCCCGTTCGACCAGACGACTTGGGGATGCGCGCCTGCATCGCCGTATGCGGCAGCTTCCTTGGCGAGGTTCCGCTCGTTGAGAACACCCATACAGGTCATGCAGGCGTGGCCCGGCATCGATAGGATTACCTGACCGGAAATCGACGGAGCGCAGCCCGGCGGCCGATACACATCCATGCCGATGTCGATGATGGGAATCAGAAATCGGCGGGTCGTCGCCTCAAGCTGACGCCGTTGGTCAAAACCATCGACGCAACCAAAGACAATGTCGCAGCCCTTCACGGCCTCCGGTTGGTTCTGCCACACGTCGGCGATCACCCGGACGTTCGCGCCGGGCCGGATCCCGAGAATCAAGCGACGGGCGATCTCGATCTTCAGGCGTTTATCGATGACGTCCTGCATCGTTCCGCCCACCAGCCGGTTCAGATTACTCTCCTCGATGGCGTCACGGTCGAAGAGGACGTAGTTCATGAAGCCGATGTGGGCGAGCTGCTGGACGATGTGGGAGCCACCGCCGCCGAGCCCGGCGATGCCCACGACGCATGCTGCGATGTGCTGCTGCGAATTCGGGCCGAGGAAGGACTGGCGCGAGAACGCGCTCTGATCGATGGGAGGGTTCATTTCAGGAAAAGAAGAGGGAAGCCGACAGAGGTGATTTTGGTGGCCAAGACCGGCGCTGCCACGCCGGGGACCCGGAGCTCTGCCCATGCGGAGTCCGAGCTGAAGAGGAGATAGCCGGAAGCCTGGTTGGGCCCCACGGTCGCCAGACTGCGGACCACAGGCGGCAGCCCCTTGCGGTCCGTGAAGCTCGGGCCGGTGGGCCCGGCGTGATCGTGGAGGTGCACGTGAAGCTGGCCCTTGCCCTCGTCGATCACTCGCTGCATCGCGGCGCGGATGGCCGCGCCGCCAATGCAGGCCCCGACAGACGGGTCGTCGATGTAATGGTCATCAGGCACGGGGTGATAGTCCGTGATAAGGACCAAGTGATGATCCAGGCCCAGAAGGGTCGTCGTGGCCGCCAGGAAGCCGACCCGCTCAAAGGCGAACGCGTGCTGTCGAGCCAAGTCCTTCAGGGCCTCGGCGCGGATGGTGGAAGGGATGCGGAGTTCGACTTTCATTTTATTGCGCAGAGGTGCTCGACGACCATCTGCGCGAGGCGCAGCCCGGTCTTGTTGGTCTTCCACGAGAACGCACACCACTGCCGGTCGACGATTCGCGTGTTGGTGACGTGCCAGTTCCTCGCGGATGTCGACGTCACCAGTTGACTGAAAAAGAGGCGGGACTCGTAGCCGTCCCGCGGCGTGGGGCAGAGGAGCGCGTCCACCTTGGAGGGCGTGCAGCCGGCGGGCAGCTGGAGGCCAGGAAGGAGGAAGTAGCTCACCACTCCTTCCCGGCACGCCATCACACCCGGCACCAAGGCCTGCAGCTCCGCGATCTGGTCGGGAGGGAAGCTCATTAGGAGGAGGCGCCGCAGCGGGGGTGGCTGACGAATTCCTCGCCGCCCGCGATGCACAGGGTGGCGTCGTCCGCGAGGGGCGTGAGCTTGCCGCCGATGTTCTGGATCAGCTCGTCGGCGAGCGGGACGTTGCCGATCTTCTTGAGGTCGGCGCCGGAGGTCTTGCCCGGAGCAACCTTGTGCTTCACGCCGTCGATCGTGATCTCCACGCGGGCGTCGTGGTGCTGGCCACCGCGCGTGTAGAAAACCGGGCCATCCTTGAAGCGGAGGACCGAGCCAGGGGCGACGGGCTGGTCGTTCGGCGACTCGAAGTCGCGGAAGAGCTGCTTGCCCGCCTCGAGGCCGAAGAGCGCCATGAACGCCTCGAAGGGGAGTTCAGCGGCGGTCGAAAGCTCGAAGGTGTCATCCACCGCGAAGGCGAGCTTGGCCGGCGAGCCGCAGGCGGCCGGCGGCGTGGCGTCGCAGCGGGCGCGGGTGTAGAAGACGTTGCCGTCGTTGAGGTCGACCGTGGCGCGGTCGTCGAGCACCATGTCGTTGGGCGAGCCGTGGTCACGGACCAGGACTTGGTCCGCGGCGATGCTGGCGAGAGCGCGCAGCACGGAAACCGGCACAACCTCCTTTGGAGCAGTGATAATGCGGTCGTTGATGAGGGCGAAACGGCGGGGAGCCGCGTTGAGGGAGGACTTGGTAGTCATCTTGTTTGTGGTTTCTGCTGGCGGCCTCGACTCTTGATTGAGTCGTTGTGCCGTCCCCCTCCTAGGGCTAGGTGCGTGTTGTCTTTCGTATTTAATTAAGTGCGCGAAATCTGAATTTTTCTTACCAAAAGTGGCGGGGTCGCCAGCCATAGGGATACACACGCCATGCATCACGAATCCGCAGACGAGAGCTCGTTGGCCGACTGGGAGTCGGTCGGCCTCCAGCTGCTCACGTTCACGCTCTATTGGGCGCGCACCCATTATCGCTGGAGTTCAGGGAAACCGCTCCCCAATGGGCAGACTCCCGAGGACCTCGTCTGCGATGTCTACTCCGCCTACGTCACCGGCCAGCGGAAGATCAACCCCGGGGTCGACATCCTCGTGCAGTTGAAGGGCGCCATCCGGAGCGTGCTCTGGAATCTCTATACCTCCAAGGAAGCCCGGACCACGGCGCCGGCGGATCCGGAAACCCTGGTCGCATTCATGGCCGAGGGAAATCCCGCCGATGCCGTCGGCGACGACGACTACTGCGCGTCGTTCTGGCAGCGCCTTTATGATGACAACCAGGTCAAGCGGAGCGCTGACCTCACCAAATTTGCCCGCGCCATTGAAACCGGCGCGGAGACGATACCCGAAATCACCGCAGCCACCGGATTCACGGTGGCCCAGACTTATGAATTACGCAGGCGCCTCAAGGCCGTCGCAGAACGCGTCCTTGCTGCGCTCAACACTGAAGGAGCGACCCATGAAACAGCAAAACAATGAAGCGACCGCCCGGTTGAACCGGGTGCTCTCCGACACCGAAGGACTCACCAACGCAGAGCTGCGCCGCAGCCTCCAAGCTGAAGGCGTGGACGTTGATGCGTTCATGCAGCGGCTCTCGGCCCTCGCGCCGGAAAAGCGGGAGGCTGTCCGGACCCAGGCCGTCCAGACCAGTGGGACGGTCAAAGAGAGACTGAAGAAACTCGTCGATTCCATCGTTGGCGGCGACGACTCGCTGCCGTCCGGAGCCTTCGCTCGGGACGGACGGAAACCTTCGCGGGCGCCGTTCAAAGACGGAGCTGCCCAGAAGGAGGAATAAGAGCCCGCTCCCATGGTCCAGCCTGCTGCCAACCCCTCCACCACGCCGAGCTCTTGGTCCGTCAGTCGCGACCAGATGCTGCAGGTGTGCGAGCGGAAATACTTCTTCCAGTATCTCGCCGGGGGCCGCCTGAACGGTGAAACTCCCGAACTCCGGGAGATCGGCCTCCTGAAGAAGCTCAAACCGTATCCGGTTTGGTTGGGAGAGGTCTTCCATCGCGGGATTGCAGAGTTCTTCCACTCTCATGGCGGGGACACCCCGCTCACGGCGGACCGGCTCATCTCATTAGCCCGCCAGCAGGTCGCCTCGGATTGGCACTTCTCCTCGCAGCGCACATTCCTCAAGAAGCCATACGCCATCGACAAGGAGGGCGCGGCCCTTCTTGAGCACTTCTATGGAGAGATGCCGGCCGACAAATCGCCGGAGTCCGCCAGCGATCAGGTAGCAACCCTCTTGGAGCGGTTCCTATCCTGGGTGGCCGAGGTTAACCTTATCGCGCGGATGAAGGACGCAGACCGGGTTTGGATCGAACCGGATGCCTGGGGACCCGAAGCACCCGGCTTTTGGGAAGACGGCGTCCAAGTCATCACCAAGGTGGACTTGGCCTTCGGCCGGCACGGCGAGGGTTTCGAGATTTACGACTGGAAGTCGGGCCGAGCGCCCACGGACAAGCCGCCCTTTCTCGGCCAGCACGAGCTGCAGGTTGGCATCTACCAGCTGTGGCCGCTCCTGAGCTTGGGCGTGGAGGCCCCGGCCATTTCGAGCAACCTCGTCTATTTCGGCAATGAGTCGCCGGTCGTCGAAACCCACAAGCTGGACGACGAAACGTTGCCGCTGCTGCGCTCGACGCTCCGAAACAGCGTGCGACTCACCCGCCAATGGGAGGAATGCCTGCAAGCCGGAGTCATCATCAGGGACGAACTCTCTTACGCCTACAATGTGCACACCTGCCGCCAGTGCGGCTTCCGGCAGCTCTGCCGCCAAACGCTTGACCGCTACGCCCATGCCTAATCAACCCGACCTCGCAGCCACGCTCTTTCCGATCAGCGGCCTGGAAGGCCACGTCTATTCCCTCCGCTTTCTCCGAGTCGCGGCCGCCGTTCCCAACGACGACCTGCAGGCAGTCCGCATGCAGAAGTGGGCCATGGATCTATGGCGGAAGCTCAAATGCCCGGTCTTCCCGACGAAACGCCAAGGCGTGCCCGGCTTCTTGGTGCCTTCTTCCGCTCAGTTCGCCTCCACTCCGGTCGTCGCCACCGTTCACGACGTTCCCGACCGCACCTACCCGATCGAGACGACAGACGACGTGTTCACGATAACTCCCAAGGGGGCCTCGGAGTCGGAACGGGACGTAGCGGCGAAGATCATCGAACGGTCGATCTCCGACGCCTTCAGGGCCCAACCGCAGCATTTCTGGAAGATCCGCTGGAATCTCTACTTCAACCTCGAGCCCGAGAACAAGGGTGCGGCTGATGACGTTGTGAACGCCTATCGCGGCATTCGCTTTTCCGTCATCTTCATCGACGGCAACCCATTCCTGGCGGCCGATGTGCAGACCCGCTACATCGGACGGAAGTCACTGGCGCATCACTCACCAGAGGAGCGCGCGGACATCCTCCGTGAGCACCTGAATACCGACATCAAGTTCGAGGACCGCGCTCTCTTCACTCGCGACAACGGCAGCAAAAAATTCGGCTGCAAATACACCGGCGAGACCGGAAAGAAGGTCAGCGAATTCGTCTTCGGTGACGGGAAGCAGACCGTTCTCGACTACTACAAGCAGGCCTATCCGAACGTCACCGTGAATCCATGGGACGAAGCCGTGTTTGTCCGGGACCACGGCCGACCGGACGCCTTCGCGGTTCCAGCCTCCTGCCTTTATCCCGTCTTCACGACCGAGGAGGAGGGCATGCGATCGTGTTCGGTGGAACCGTGGATGGCACCAGATGAACGCGTATATGCGCTGCGGGTGTTCCTCAATCGCGTCGGCAAGGTGCTGGTCGAGGGCAAAACCGTCACGTGCGGCCTTAATCCGATGGTGTTTCCTCGAAACGTCTTCGCTCCACCGTCGCTGGAATACGGGGGCGAGGAGTGCCTTGATTGCCGCTCAGGTGCCAAAGGCCCCACCGAAGGCGAATTCAACGTCTGGCGCTCCGAGAAGACGAACTACCTCTACAAGCATGGCACGTATTCGACGCAGCCGCTGCCCGACTTGGCGCTGATGTATCCCGAGACGATGCCGCGACAGGATCGAGAGCATTTCCTAGAGATGCTCGTTGGGGAACTCGCGGCCCTTACGGGCAATCGGGTTACGGTAAGCCGGCAGATTTGCTACCGCTTGGGATCCAGTCCTCGATCCGGGTCAGGCCTTCTCGCGGAGGCGCGACAGATCGCAGAATCATCCGAGACCATGCTGCCCGTGATCGTTCTGGGCCGCCAACTCGGAAGCCACGTATACGGCGAACTCAAGAACACGCTCGTTAGCATGCCGACCCAATGTGTCACGGAATGGGGCGTCGGCAGGATGCTGCGCGATGGTAAGGGCTCCAGCCGGGTTCGCAACCTTGCGCTTGGCGTCCTCACCGCCGCCGGAATCCAACCGTGGGTCTTGGCAGATTCCCTCGCCCACGACTTTTACGCAGGCATCGACGTGCTCCACAATCGTGTAAGCTATTCCTTCCTTTACGGGCGCGGCGGTCGGTCGACCTACATCGACTTCGGCGAGTTCAACCAGCGGAATCGCATGCACGAGTCGATCAATCCGGCCGATCTGCGGAGCAAGCTTCGAAGCGGCATCATGTCGGCACGATCCGCTGGCGTGCCCCTGCGCAGCATCGTCATCCACCGCGACGGCCGCTGGTGGTCGCGGGAAGACTCCGCACTCACGGGTGTGATCACCGAACTCAAGCGCGACGGCTCGTTGGCCGAGGATTGTCGTGTCGCAGTGGTCGAGATCCGCAAGAGTCATCTGCCGCTGCGGCTCTTCGGCGCGACGGGCTCCCGCTTTGAAAATCCGATGCCAGGAAGCTACCTGCGGTTGGACGATGAATCGGTGGTCATGACCACGACCGGAAAGCCGGGCGTCTGGGATCGGCAGGGCAGGAGCGCCAGCACCCTCTTGCTGAGGCTCGCCCGGCAGGATGGCGAATTTTCCATCGAGGATCTCGCGCGCGACGCCTACTATCTCACTGCCCTCAACTGGAACGCACCGGACATCGAGATATCCCTTCCGGTCACGATCCGCTGGAACGACGATGCCTTGCGATACGCCAGGCTGTCCGACGCTGACGCGGACGGAGAAGGGGATGAGGAGGCAGCATGAGCTCTCTCGGCTTCATGTCGGATAAGCTCGATCGCCTAGAAGGGCGTTTGGAGGCTTTGGTCGGCGACGCGACAGTGATCCAGGCGGAGAGCTTGGGCCTGACCTCGAAGTTCGGATTCACCACCGAGCGGGTCGCTCAAGCTCGGGCGCGCACGACGGATTTCGTGAAATCGGTCTTGGACGGTCTGGAGTCTCCTCCGGCACCCTCGTCCGACTTCGCGCCGATCGTAGATTCCATCAAGGTGAGCAAGACTCCGTTGGAGGACTGGAAGGACGACCTGAAGTCGCTTTCCGACCATCTGCAGGCGGGAGCTTCGGCCGTCGACAAGGACATCGAGACGATCCGGCAGATCCTTGACCTGCTGCGCCGCGAGGTTGTCGCTTGCTCGAACCGCATCCGCAAGCGCTGACCTCCCGATGCCGCGCTATCTCGCAGCCAAGGCGGTCGAACACGCCACCAACCTTGATTGGTCGCGGCGCAAGCTGGCTGAATTCCGAGATAAAAACCTCCCGCACTACAAACTTCTCGATCGGCTTGAGGCCCAGCTCGCGGACGATGCCCAGACGCTCCGCGGAATTGAACACGCCTTGACCGAGCCGGCTATGCGGTGGGTGGCTGAGAAAGCCTGCTTCACGCTCAATGCCCACCTACGCGATCTCTCCGAGCACTACATCGCCGGCCTGCTGCAACAGGGTAAAGAGGAACTGCGGTGGCGGCAGCTGCTGCTGAAGACGGCTCACCGCATCGGCCTCACCTGGATCGAAGACATCCTAGTCCGCCTCGATCGCGACCTCTCGATCATCCCGGCCCGCCACCGCGATCACTCGATTCCGGTCTTTTTCGCGCCGCCCAATCAGCATCTCAGTGTTCTCAGCCTTCCCGGCATCTTCCACGAATTCGGGCACTGCGTCGTCAGCAAACATCGCGAGATTGTCTTCGCTCTCGAGCAGATGGTCGCTGAACACTTCGATTCCGAACGGCACAAGCTCGGTCCGATGCTCCCTGCCCAGAGGGTGAAACGTCTTCGGCAGATCGACGAGGCCGCCAGCTACTGGGACGAACACCGACTGGTGGAGGTGTTCTGCGACGTCTTCGCCAGCTACACCTGCGGAGCAGTGAATGTCCTCTCGATGGTGGACCTCTCACGCGCTAACACGATGGATCCCTATGCGGTGGACTGCGACTACCCGCCGCACGCGACACGGATTAGGGTCAGTTATCTCGCATTGAGCGCGGAGCAGCAGCAGGGCGCTGGAGTCTCCGAGGTGTGGAGTGACTGGCAGCAGATGGCGGCACGGCTGACGGTGACCAACGAATACAAGGCGTTTTGCCCCGACGCGCTGGTCGCGCGCCTGGCGACCCGGTCCGTGGAGCTAATCGCCCAATATCAGCCTAGGACTCCGAGACAGAGCATCCCGCCGGCTCCACCGGATCAGGCCCTCCAAGCGGCGAACGCCGAAGACCTATGCGACGCAGCGACGTCCGGTCTCACCGTGATCTGGCACACGCCTCATTTTTACGACCGGTGGATAGCAGGCTTTCATACGATGCTGGGCTTCACCTGATCGACTCCAAATTCGACTAGGGGGGGGCAAACTAATTGTGAGCGCTGGCACACTGAATTGTCTGCTGATAGGGCTCGCATCGGCGGAGCTTGTTTGCGGCCGAGTTGTTCCGGGCCAGTCGATTGCTGGATGGCGAGACATAGTCCGTTGCGAGGATTCAGCCGTCGGGCGTGGCCCGCTGACCAAGCAACGATGTGGCTCGCGGCTCTACGTCCAATACGGCCGCTTACGATGTAAACCGGTAAACGGCGTAAAACGCGCGATCCGCTCTTCGTCGTAATTGTGAAAAACGAGTAGGTTGCCGTATAGATTTCTGAACACGTCATCGGTGACGCCTGCTGGGATGTCCATGCGACTGACGTCGTTGGTCGGATTCTTGGCGAAACGAGCAGAGACTGCGCGATTCAATCCAATGAACACACGACCGAGCAGCTCGATGAGGAGGGTCGAGTAATACTGGAACGCACCCCGGAGTTCGTCGACGAGATCTCCATGCACGTCGACGAGCTGCGCAGCGGAAAACGTGTAGCCGGCTGTGGCACACCACCGCCGCAGCTTGTCGAGTTGACTCGAGAGCCGAAGCAACTGGTGCTTTGCTGCGTTGGCGATAAGCGCGAGCATTTGCTTGTGCGGAATCGAAAGCTTCACCTCCTGATTCGCGCCGGCGGACCAACGTTTGACGACTTCCACTGCGTCTAGCCACGCGCCAAAGTTTCGCAACGCCTCTGTGAGGCCGGTGGCTTCGCCTTCTGCGGGATTGCGGTCGCAGAATCGTTTAAGACCTGACTGCAACGACAAGGGGATCGATTGACCGTCGCACTTCACGGGCGTCTCGGCGATAAACTCGTGCGCGAGAACCAAAAAATGATCGAAGCACACCGAATCCTTGAATGACGTGTCCTGTTCCGGCGGCTGACCGTAGACGGTGTAAAAGTCCGGTCCAATAATGCTCGCGAGCAACGAGTGTGCTTCGAGGAGCACGACTACTTCGAGATCGCCTTCGGATTTGATCATGGGATGCGTTACACTGCGAAACGGCGATCCCGTTTCGGCAAGGTGAGAATTCGTAGGGCGTGGGGCGCGGGCTTCCGCTACGTGGAGCGCGACTGGTGGGGCGAACGCCGGATCGCATACGTGGCACCTGAATTTTAAAAACAGGAGAGCGTGGCGCCTCCGACCAATTCCTCCTTTTCCCACAAACGGGGAATTCGGCGCCTCTAAATGGCGGAACAAAAACCCCATCGATGGAGCGTTGCGCCCTCTAGAATAATTCCGCACAAGTCCCGTAACGCGGAATCGGCGGAGGGTGGGGCAGGGCGGTCACGGGCGCACAACCGCATACCTCGGTGCCGATTCCGCCTTCCTGAGGAAACGCCGAATCGTCGGTTGTATCGTCATCATCCGGCCAACCCAAGTCTTGCCTTCTGGCGCGTGATCGCATTTTCAAACTAGCCGTGGACGATTGGTGGAAAGTCGAACCCGGCCGAGGCGACGAGGGGAGAGTCGATCCCCTCAAGGACGAAGAAGGGAACGACAAGTTCGGAAAGGAGTGCAAAAATCATGAGCGGTGGCTCGAATTCCTTGAATGCGCCCTGAGCCTTTTCAGCCGCGAGAAGCTCCTGAAGTTGAAGGCGGATCATCCCGAATATCCAGGATTTGGGGCCATAATCGACGACCATCTGGCCAATCGATGCTGGAAAATGGGTGACGACGCGGAGGATGGTGAGGCGGGCAAGTTGAAGTGAGAGCGAGGTGCAGGGGGCAACACCGACCTCCGCGACTTTAGCGGCAGGGGTAGGCGCTGTCATGACCGACCCCATTCATTTCCTGACGCACGCCGGCGACGCCCGGCACTTCCTGTCACAGGCTCATCCGCTGCCCGCGCTTTTGCGTCATCGTTATCTTCATCGTGAAACTCTGATTCACGGCACGTCGCTCGCTGGCACGCTGGGCCAACGCTTCGGCTTCGTTGATGTCACCGGAGGCCACGAAAGCCTTCACCTCGTGCTTCGTCCGAATGTGATCGGCTGGCCCCATTTCCCTCACCTTGAGGTGTTCGGCAATGACGCGAACCGCGTCGTCCTGCGTGCGAAGCGCGAGGAGCGTCGTGGCGTTGGTTTCAGACCCTGAATTGGAGTTCATGGAGACGGATGGATGTGTTGGGCGTTAGCTGGGACGAAGAGAGACCTTCCTGAAACCATTGGTGCAGTGGCGGACGACGGCCGTGTGGTCCGGCAGCTTGCGGAATTCATGAGGCTTGATGAGGAACTCCTCCACTCGGCTGTAGGAATGCGCGGTGTGGTCGAGATGCACGGTGCGCGTCGCCCGTTGGACCCAATGTTTGCCGAGGGCGTTGGCGCAACGGAGCGCGTCGGTTTCCGAGGCGGCGCGATACATGACGAGGTTCTTCAAATTGAGCGCAAGCACCTCAGCCTGCTCTTTGGTCTGCGGCGGAATGAGCGACTCGAATGCCTGGGCGGATACCACCAGCATGAGCAGGCAGTCGCGCAGCCGGTCAATGACGTTGAAATCGCTCGTCCCGTCGTGGCTGGCGGTGATGGCGTTTTGAAACTCATCGCCCACGTAGATAAGCTGGTTGAGGGCGTATTTCTGATACGGCGGGAGGGCGTAGCGCCTGAGCGCGTGGCGGTAGATGAGGAGTTTGATGACCGTGAAAACATACTGGCGCTCGGTCGTGTAGTCCTGGGGCACGTCGATGCAGAAGATTTTCCCGTTGTCCACGTCGGCGATGGAACACGTGTCAGGTTCATTGGAGCTGAAAATTTCCGCGATTTCCTGTGTGCCGAGATATTCGAGATAGTTCTGGGAGGTGCCGATTTCACCCGCCCGCTGTTCCTTGGCCTGGTGGTTGAGGTAGGTCTGCTCGAAGGTCTCGGCAAGGCGGCTGCGGCGTTCGGTCGGGTCTATCGTGGTCAGTTTCTCCAGAGCGGCTCTCAACTCTTTCTCGGACGTGAGGAGGTCGTAGGCGTTGGTGGCGGTGACCGGCCGGCCAATGTCGGCAAGAAGCTCGAAAGCCCGGCCGATGTGCGCGGCACCCTTCACTTTGAAGAAGCTTTTTTCATCCTTCGGATTGAGCGCGGCGGCCGTGTCCACCAAGATGCGGGCGCGGGTGGTGAATGGCAGGCGGGCGTCGCCGGTGACATTGAGCCGGTGCGCGGATTTCTCCGGTTCGCCCACCAAACGGGGGCGGAGGCGGATGATGTCCTTCTCGCGACCGTATTTCTTGGCCAGCCATTCGAGGTAAAACCACTCATCGCCCTTGTTTGCCATCACTACGCCGCCGAGCGTCGGATTGCGGCTGATGAGCGCGGCCATGAGGCCGTTCATGCCGGAGGTTTTGCCGGAACCGGTGTCGCCGGAGAAAAAGAAATGCCGGTTGGCTTTGTCGCGAGTCCACCGGAAGCCAGCGAAGGCGAGGACGATTTGCCACCGATCCGCGACGATCTTTCTCGCCGGATCACGGACGAAACGTCGGTGGTCGGCGTAAAAGAAAAGGAGTCCGGCGAGGCCGCAGACGGCTGCTCCCACGATAAGCCCAAACGGAGCAGGGAGACGGCCCGCGCCGAACACCCCGGCGGCCGAGATGATCAACGCGAAAGGCAGCGTGAGCGGGGCGCGTAAACCGGGCTCATTGTGGCGTAGATTCCGATGGATAAACCAGCCCGCAATCCCGAGGAAAAGCCCGGCGACAGCGAACGCGGCGACCGTGATGGCATGCGGATGGTGGAGCCATTCGCGGAGCAAAACTTGAGGTGCCGGGAGTGGTTTCATGGCGTTTCGTTGAGGCGAAAAATGACTTTCCCGGGCGTGAGCGCGAGGGCCGGAGCCTACCGAAAAAACGGTAGGCGCAGGACGCGTGGATCGGGGGCGTTTTTATCCGCGGCCCGAACCCAACGAACTCGTTAGGGTATTGCGTCTGTGGCCAAAAAAGCGCGGTTGATTCACGCCCACCCTCCCGGCTGGTCGTAGCCGAGGATGATCGAAAACGGTGCCGAATCAGGACGCGGGCCTAGCCTTTCTGCGGTAGGTCGGCTACCGGAGAATCGGGGGGCGCGGGCGGTTGTATGAGCCGAGATTTCCGGCCGTGCTTTTGAGCATGATAACGGTCGGAGTCATCCGCAACGGAGCCAACTATCTTTCGCATCACCTGCGGAAAAATGATTATTGGACGGAAGGCGAAAAAGAAGTGCGCGGCGAATGGATCGGCGAAGCGGCCAAGGCGCTCGGCTTGGAAGGCGCGGTGACGGACAAACCGTTCGATGCGCTGCGGCAAAACCGGCATCCGAAAACCGGCGAGGCATTGACCGCTCGCGACCAAGCCAACCGCGTCGCATTTTTCGACGTTCAGTTATCCGCGCCGAAAGACGTGAGCGTGCTCGCGCTGGTGGGCGGCGATGACCGGATTCGCGAGGCCTTCACGGAGTCGGTCAAAACCGCACTGGCAGAAATGGAACGCTTCGCCGCCGTGCGCGAACGTCGGGGTGATGCAGCGGGAACGGAAGCCTATCGGCTCACCCGGAATTTTGTCGGCGCGCTGTTCTTTCACGACGCGAGCCGCGACCTCGATCCGCAGTTGCACGGCCATGCGGTGTTCGCAAACGCGACGTGGGACGCGGCGCGCAACGAATGGCTGGCGTTGCAACCGGTCGAAATGCTGCGGGCCTCCGCGTATCTCCGCCAGGTGTTGTATCGTGAACTGGCCGGGCGGCTGCGTTCGCTGGGCTATGAGCCATATGAAATGAACTCCAGGGGATTCTCGGTCCGCGGCGTCGAGCATTTGCGCGAACGCTTCTCGAAACGCGCGCGGCATGTTCAGAAACTCGCCGAGGAATACGCGGTGAAGAAAGGGCGCAAGCCGACGAAGCGCGAAGTCGAAATCCTCGTCCGCGAATCGCGCGAGGATAAGCTGACGGATGTCAGCACGGCCGAAGTGCGCGCGAGGCAGCGCGCGGAGTTGAATGCCGATGAGACGCACGCGTTGAACGATCTCGTTCGTTCGGCGCGCGCGCAGGCGCCGCGGATGCAATGGTCGCACGGCAACGAGCGGACGGTGCTGGAGGCGGCACTGCGGCACGTCTATGAGCGGAGTAGTGTCGTGCGCGAAGGCGAGGTGCTCAACGCCGCGCTCGAGTTGCATCCCGATTTTTACCGCTGGCGCGAATTGCGCGTGGCGTTGGAAGCGCATCCCGACGTGATTCGCAAGGAAGGCGAAATGAGTCTGCGGCCGATCCGACGCGAAGAGGAGGCAACGGTTCAGCGGGTGCGCGAAGGTCGCAACCAACGCTTCGCGTTGGGCGATGCCGCGCATCTGCCGGCGATGCTCACACCCGGCCAGATGACAGCGGCGCGAGCGATTCTGTCGAATCGTGACTTCATGAGTGTGCTGGTCGGTGATGCCGGCACCGGCAAGACGACGGTGTTGACCGCGATTGAGGGCGCGCACGTCGCGGCAGGCGGTCAACGCTTCGTGCCGCTCGCTCCGACGACTCGGGCGCGTGATGCGATGGTGGAGAGTGGCTTTGCCAGCGCAGACACGGTGCAGCGGTTTCTGGTCAGTGAAGCCATGCAGGTGCAGGCGGCGGGCCGCGTTGTGCTGGTCGATGAGGCCGGTCTTCTGTCCACGCAACAACTCGACCAACTGACGAAGATCGCCCGCGAGGTGCGCGCCCGTGTGCTTTTGGTGGGCGACACGAAACAGCATTACAGCGTGCGGCGCGGCGACGCGCTGCGGAACGTCATCAAGCATTCAGGCACGCCGGTCGTGCGACTCGCTGAGGTGCTGCGCCAGCGCAACGAAGCTGACCGGCGGTTCAGTCGGTTGCTCGCGTCGGGCGAGGTCGGCGAGGCATTCGAGTTTGCTGAGCGGCGCGGCCTGATTCGTGAAACGCCGGACGACGAAGCGATGTTTCGGCGTGCGGCCGAGCACTACGCCAGCAACCGCGTGAAAGGAATCGAGACCTTGGTCGTGATTCCCTTTTGGGAGGAAATCGAACGGTTCAACGCGCAGGTTCGCCCGGCGCTGCGCCGGGTCGGCCTGCTCGGCGATGCGGAGGTCATGCGTGACGCGGTGAAGCCTCTTACCTGGACGGAGGAGCAGAAAGTGCATTGGGACCAATACCACGTTGGTGACCGACTGCTCTTCGCGCGCGACACGCGGTTCTTCAAACGGGGCGTGGCCGCTGAGGTTGTCGCGGTCATGTCCGACGGCGTGCGGGTGCGCGGGCCGAAGGGCCGGGAGGCGAAGATCACCCGCAAGCAGCGCGCCGCGTTTGAGGTGGGCCGAAAGCAAACACTCGCTGTGTCGGCGGGCGATAAACTCCTGATTCGTGGCCGCGAGGATGACGAAGGCTTTGCCAACGGTGATTTCAAACAGGTGGCGCACGTCGATCCGGTCACGAACAAGGTCGTGCTAACGGACGGTCATGTCCTGCCGCCGGACTTCGCAGCGTGGACTTACGGTCACGCGCTTACCTCCTACCGTTCGCAGGGCAGCACTTCCGAGGAGTCGCTGATGGTGCTCGGCGAAGTGGCGGCGCGGGCGCTGGCCCGCCGCCAGTTCTACGTCGGCAACACGCGTTACCGAGGGACACACGCGATTTATGTCTCCAACAAAGATGACATCTTCCGTCGGCTTGCCCGACCAGATCCGGGCCGGGAACTAGCGACGGAGTTCATGACGCGTCATAGCATCCTTGAAAACGAGCAACTCGTGCCACGCGCGCTGCGCCATCTCAGTCCTCAGATCCGTGCGGCCTGGCTCGGTGCGGCGGCGGAACAACAACGGGGTGAGACCCACGGTGAACGTCCTAGCCTATGACACCGGCCACAGTCCTCCGAAAGCCAAAGCTGCATTTCGACACGGCGGCCCACGCGAGCCATGTCACATTCGACGACGGCAAGGCACTGCGCCGCAACCTCCCCTGGTTGCACTACGTCGAGGCGCGCTGGGACCACGGCGAACCCGACATCCTCAAGATCGAGATCGGCGGATGGCTGGTGGTGATACGCGGTCACAATCTCGGGCCGCTCTATCTGGCCGTGGAAGAGCGCTCGCTCCTGCGGTTGCGCGCCCAGCCTGAACTCGGCCAGGACCGGGAGCGCGAGATGGATACCTTTGCGAGCGAGCTTCGCTTCACCAAACCGCCCGCGCGGGCGACTGAGACCCAAGGATCGTTTTTTCTGTAACGGAAAAATAACGGCCGCGTGCTTGGAAACCTGCGGTGAGAAATGCGATTTCCTCGATCCGACGGCGAACCGCACCGCTACCATTCGTGCGATTGATTTTTCGATCGATACGAACGGCGACCGGTATCCGGGGCGCCGAACAGCGATCATGCAGTTCGTCCATCGCACTTCAACGCGTCGGGTGGAATGCGGGGAAACGGCCCCCTCAAGCGCCGGCACAAATGAGGAACAGCAAATGAACATGACAATTCTAACCCTTGTGACGCCCTATGTGGCGTTCGTGACCGGTGCGGCGATGATGATGCGCGCGTTGCACCTCCATGCGGAAAGCCGCCCGCAGCCGGCGGACGGCAGCGGGCGTAAGCTCGTGTTGCTATGCTTCACCGCCCTGGCCCTGCCGTCATTGGCCCGTGCCGCGGCCGTAGATCTCAGAACCGCGACCGAATCGGGCAACGCAATCATCATGTATTTGAGCGGAACCTTCGCCGCGGTCGGCATCGTGGCGGCCGGTGTCGCCATGATGATGGGCCGGCAATCCATCGCGAAGTGGGCCTTCGCCGGGGCCATGGTGAGCGGACTCGCCTTTGCCATCGTGCGCACGATGTGGAGCAACATGGGACTCGAAGCGTCGGGCGTCGGCACCTTCGCCCCCTGAGCCGGGCCCAACCCGGTCCGATTCCATGAACGGCACGCACCTCAACGAGCACGACGCCAACCAAGGCGCCCAGTCCTCCGGGGAGTTCCTGGGCATGACCGGGAACTCCGGCTGGTATCTGTTGGGTTCCGGAGGCGCGACGATCCTGATGGTGATCTTCCTCTGGGGGATCTTCGGGGTATCGCTCCTATTGTGCCTGCTGGTGGGCGTCGTGCTCTGCGCGCTGTCGGTCACGTATGTGTTCACGCTGAAGAACAACAAGCCGGAGCACTACGACACCGACTTCTTCGAATCCGCGTTGGTCGAGTCCGGACTGCTCTCCTTCCAGTTCGGCCCGCGTGTCCGGCGGCCGGCGAATCCCTTCGCCGTCGCCGGGTCGCCGATGGCTCCCGAGGCGGACGCGGGCGAGCTGGCGATGCGCCCGCACCGGGCAGGTGCGGGACTGGCCCGGCATCCCGGCGCGAACGGCCGCCTGGGCGGCGAGACTTCCGGCGGCAAGGACGCCGAGCTGACGAAGCGCGAGCAACCCGTGGTGGCCCGCGCCGCCTATGAGCGGGTGCAGGAGCAACTCACGGTCACGGAGGACATGTTGGAAGAAGCGATTTCCGAGCGTGGGGAGGAAGTCGCATGAGAACCGAACCCGCAGACGGCTACTTTGGCGAAGACATGATTGTCTTCGAAGGCCTCCATCGCGGCGGCTTCATCGCGCGAGGATTTGAAGTCATCGCCCCCGATTTGGAGCACGCCGATCCGATCCATCACAACGCATTCGAGTCCGACCTGGTAGCGTTGTTATCGGTCCTGAAACCCGGCTGGCGAATGCAGGTGCAATGGACGAACGATTCCGACTTCCGGAAACCTCTCCAGCGCTACCGGGAAGACACGGCCAAGCACGCGACGAACGAATGGAGCAAGCGTCAGCGCAACGAGCGGTTCGTGCGCTACTGGCGCATGATCGAATCTGGCGCACTCCGCCGGGAGCGTCTTCGCCTGTATTTCACGAGGCCGGTCGATGCGGCGGTGCTCGGCAAGAATGCCGGCCGCCTCACGCGGGAGGCGCTGCTTGGCACCTATGCCGAGCAGTTCAACCAGATCGGGCAGTTCCTGCAGGCGCTCTTTGGCGGGAGCGGCGGGCAGGTGCGGCCGATGACCGATGCCGATCACTTCCAGCACTTCCTGGAGTTTCTCAACCCCTCGCTGCCGGAACAGAAGGTCGCCGATCCGCTGGAGTTCTTCGATCCGCAGAAATCCATTCAGGAAAACTGCTGGCTCGGCGAAGGCCGTCCGCTGGAGAAACCGGACACCGGCTTCTACCTCGATGGCTGCTACCACGGAATCCTCGTGCTCAAGTCGCTGCCGAAGCGGACTCGCCCGAGCCTCGCCTACCTGCTGACGAAGCTGGGATTCCGGGACTACGCGATCACGGTCAACGTCGAGTCCGTCGATGTGGAGGAGCTGATCGAGAAGGAGCAGAAGGAGCTGAACCGCGTCGAGGGCGACTACGAGAGCCTGAAGAAGGTGAAGCTGCTCGCGGCCCTGCGCACGAAGGCCGCGAAGATCGCCCGTTACAGCAACGACGACAATTCACCCTACCGCATCCAATATATCATCCGCGCGTGGGATCGGAACCGGGAGGACCTCCGGGCGAAGCTGACCGCGCTCAAGGCGGCGGTCGGCAGCATGGAACGGGCGCAGGCCTACGAGCCCGCCCTCGAACCCTCCGCGAGAAACTTCTTTTACTGCACGTGGCCGGGTTGGTCGTTCAGCCGCTACGATTCGCTCTGGCATCACTACGACGACGCGCTCGTCGCGAACATCCTGCCCTTCTCGTCCACACCGGTGGGCCACCTCGATCAGGCGGAGTTCATTTTCGAGGGTCCCAACGGCAACCTTGTTGGCGGACGGACGTTTGTCGGCGAAGGCAACAACCAGACGCCCCAAAACGCGGTCGTCATCGGCACCACCGGTTCCGGCAAGAGCGTCAACGTCATCGATATTCTGACCCAGACGGAACCGTTCTACGCCTACACGATGATCGTGGAGGAAGGTGAGTCCTACACCACCTACGCCAAGACGGTCGATCCGTCTGCTGAGCCGATCATCGTCCAGGCGAACGGCAAGCTGACCATGAACTACCTCGATACGCGGGGCCTGCCGCTGTCCGGGTTGCACCTGAGCGCGGCGGCGGCGCTGCCGATGCTCATGGTCGGGCAGTCGAAAGACGAAGACCGCAACAAGCTGCGGCAGGCGCTCCTCGCGAACGCCATCGGCCGCCTCTACGAGGATTTCGCGCGGTGGTATTTCAACCGGCACCCCGAGGAAACGGTGGCCATGGCCCGCCGGGCCTACGCCCTCGACCTGTATCGCCGGACCCGGATGGGGCCGCAGGCGACGGGGCTCGATGCGTTCCTCGAGTTCGGCGAATGGGAACAGCATCGGGGCGATGAGGCGGCCGCCTTCGCCGCTGTATCCGACGAAGGCGACGTGGTCCGGTTCGCGAAGGACGGGGCCGGCGCGCAACAAGTCCGCGACCTCGCGTTCGCGCGGCTCACGCCGGCCGAAATGCCGCAGCATGGGCAGTTGCAAGAACTGCTTTCGGCCGAGGCGTCCGGGCCGCACGGCGAGGAAATGCGCTACCTCGCCACGCTGCTGGAGCCGTGGTCCGCAGGCGGCTCCTACGGCGAACTTTTCGATGGCGTCTCGAACGTCTCGCTCACGGGCAAGATCGCTCACTTTGAACTCGGCTACATCCCGGAGTCGGCGGAAGAGCTGAAAGCGGCGGCGGCCTTCCTCATCGCGAACTATACCCGGTCGCACATGATGCGGCTGCCGCGCGCGCTGCGGAAGCGGAACATCTTTGAGGAAGTCGCACGCTTCTCGCTCGTGCCGTCCGGCAAGAAGGTGCTGCGCGAGTCCTACCAGCAGCTCCGCAAATACAATGTCTGGAACGTCGCGACCGTGCAGAACTACGAGCAGTTCAAGGCGTCTGACATCCGCGGCGCGGTCCTCGGCAACAGCCGCATCCTGTTCCTGCTCCGCCAGAGCGACCGCTCCGACATCGAGGATTTGAGCCGGGACTTCCAGATCCCCGAAGCGGCGAAGGATGCCGTCATGAGTCACCCCGAACCGGAGAAGCTGGTCGGGACGAAGTATTCTCAGTTCACCTACTATCACACGGACGAACGCCGTCCCTTGATCGTGACCATGCGCAACGTCGCCTCGCGCGAAATGCTCTACTGTGCGTCGAGCTCGGGCGCGCATTTCGATCAGCGCGCGAAGGCGCTGCGCGGAAACGGCAACGTGGTGGACGCCATCATCGCCCACGCCTGAAGCCATGAAAACCAACGAGGAAATCCAACGCGAGGCGCTGCGGATGCTGGGGCTCGGCCGCAGCTACCGGGACGAGCATCGTGGCACGGCCGGCGAGGTCGTGCCGCTGCCGCGCGTGCTGGTGCAGCTTCCGGACGTGCAGGTCACACGAAAGGCCGAGACGAACTCGCCGGGTTCCGCATCTCAGCTCGTAAACCGTCACCGGCATATCGAGGCCGCGATTGAAAACGACGCCCTGATCTTCCGGCTCATGGAGCGGGAGACGACGGTCGGGGATGCCGCGACTGCGGTGCGGTCCGGTGAGCCAACCGCGGTGATGGTCAGCCGCTCGGGCTTCGATCTACTTCAGGCGGGATACGAGAGGGTCGAGGAAGACCGCTTGTTCGAACGCCTCGCGCCCTACGCGGAACGCATTGACGAACGGGATGAGCGCGACCCGGTGGATGAGCAGGAAGTCGCCGAAGTCGAGGCGGCCCTTGAAACCCATCTGCTCCTGCCCTCCGACCGCCTGCGGATGAAGGCGGACGTTGTCGCGTTTCTCGAAGGGCGGGTGGAGGCGCGCGTTCTCATCGCCCACACCATCGACCGGATGTGCGCGCGCGAGGGGCAGCGTCAGGGCCATGCGCAACATCACGAACCTAAACTCACGGTCAACGAATCCTGTTTCAACCCAATGCTACCTATGCTACGATTCCTAGACAGTCTCTCGTTCTCGCAGCCGTATCTGATCGGCCTGCTGTTTGTGATGCTGATTGTCCTCATCACGCCGGGCTGTGCGACGGCGAGCCCCGATTCGGCCGGGCGGACGCGCGACTTCGCCACGACCGCAGCCACGACGGCCGGCGGGGCTTACATCGGCGCCCGGGAGGGTGAAGGCAAAGCCAAGAACGCCGCCGTCGGCGCAGGGGCGGGCTTCGTGGTCGGTGAAGCCATCAACTACTTTAACAACAAGGCGCAGCGGGAGGCATTTCTCGCCGGCTACGAAAAAGGCCAGTCGAACGCGGTGAAGCAGCAATACTGGATCGCCCGCGATAACCACCGGCCCCGAACGGATGACGGCTACGAGGAGGCCTACTACGAAATCCCGGTGCCACCAAGCGAGCGCGATGGCGTGCGTCGCGAACCCACCAAACGGGTCATCCGCGTAGTGGTGCCCAAGGAGGAGGCTGGCTCATGAACAGGGCATTTGCATTTATCATCATGGTGGCGGTCTCGACGGTCACCGCGTCGGCGCAGCTTGTGGTATTCGATTTCGCGAATCTCGCGCAGAGCATCACGAACTACGCCGCGATGACCGAGCAGATCGCGAAGCAGGCAGCGCAGATCGAGAATCAAGTGCAGCAAATCCGGCAGTTTGAAACGCAGCTCAAACGCATGGGCGACATGGCAACCGTGCGTAGCATAATAGGATTCCCGGAATTCCGCGCCGATCTCAGCCTGCCGACGCAGGTCAGGAAATGGGCGGAAGGACTGGCCCGGGTCGATGGGCGCGGCCTGTTCGGTGACTCGCGCGGTGGGATTTTCCCGGAGGTTCAGGTGCAGTTCCCTGATTTCGACGGGGTCCCGATCGCCCGCGACCCGCAGATCTTCAAACAGTCGCACGACATCATCGTGACGGTCGATGAGTTCAAAGCGGTGCAAAGTGACGTTTACACCCGTCGCGAAGAATTGAAGCGGGCTATCGCGAACACCAGCGAGGCATTGCAGGCGGCAACAACGGAGGCCGAGGAGCAGAAACTCGAAGCGGTGCTGAACGCACAGTATGGTCAGCTCACCGCCGTCGATGCCGAGGTCGTGTTGAGCGCGGCCCAGGTGCAAGTGAAGGCGGCGGAGGCAACCGCGATGAGCAATGCCCAAAGCGACGCCGAGGCCGAGGCGCGGCGTCAACTCGCCCAACAGGAGGTCAAGAAACTCTCGACGGCCTTCAAACCCCGCTACGAATGCCTGCTGCAATACGTGACCGAGCGTTCGTTGTCACCATGACCGGCCGAGACTTCAGAACCGTCTGATCACAAACTGCCCATGGTAACAAAATTCGTCACCGGTGTCGTGCTTTTGGCCCTGTTTTTCGTGGGCTGCGCGGACCAGGAAAGGGAGGCGCGCCGCGCAAAAGAGGAAGCAGAGGCCAAGGTGCGAGCCGAGGCCGCTCGCAAGGAAATGGACGCGCTGCCCAAGGCGTTCAAATCGGCCCCGTTCTTCAAATTGAACGAGCCCGGGAAGAAATCCGAGCCGGCACCTGAACCAAAGAAAGCCAATCCTTAGCGCCGCTCAAAAAATGGCCGCACCTGCTGGCACTATCCTTCCCGCAACCTACTTCGATGGCTTGTCCACGTTGTGGGGCGGGTGCGCCTATCTCGCGAGTGCCATCGTTTCGGTCGGCCTCGTCGTTCATACGGTGCGCAGCCGACCGGATGCAGGCACCTTCATCTGGCTGCTCGCGAAGGTATTTCTCATCGGACTGAGCACCGTCTTCCTCCGCGAGTGGCTAATGCGGCTCAGCGACATCGTTTTCGCCTTTGCCGCCATGATGGGCGTCGATCCCACGAAGGTTGATGACCGCTTCATCGTATTCGTCGCGGGAAAAACGGCGGCCAACCCGAATTCGAGTGTCTGGGACATAATCTGGGGGACCAAGTCCATCGGCACGGCCATCTCATACGCATTCCTTTGGCTCTTCGGCTGGCTCTCGTGGGGTGTGCAGTATGTCGTGAAACTCATCGGTGGTGTGCTGCTGACGGCAGGCTGGTCGCTGAGCCCGCTGTTTTTATCGCTATTCATGCTGCGACCGATGGTCGGCGTAGCACAAAAATACATTCTGGGGCTCGTGGCCCTCGTATTCTGGCCATTCGGCTGGGTGATGGCGGCGGTCGTCACCAACGCGTTGCTGGACGCGGCGGCGACCGCGAATCTCGTCCCGGTCATTGCAACGGGTGCTCCTCTCGCGGCCCCCGCCTTGACGATCCTCTTGGTCGGTTCGTGGATGCTTATCAGCTCCGCCCTCGCGCCGTGGGTCACGACAAAGGTCTTGCTGATGGGAGCCAATCCGGCTGCCGCCATGGCGGGAGGCGTCGGTGGCGTGTTGCAATCTGCATTTTCCGGCGGAGTCGGCGCTGCCGTGTCCGCTGCTACCGGAGGCGCTGGTGCGGCGGCTGTGATTGCGGCGGCGGCAGGTGGTGCGGTGGCTGCCGGCGGCGAATCTGCTGCGCGCGGCGGCGCGTCCGCCCGCACCACCAGTTCCGCGATCGGCGGTATTTCCGGATTCTATGGCGGCTCTTTCATGCGCCGACACACGGCGGCGGCTGAAGCCTCAGCCTCCGCACAGCGCCAGCGTGCGGAAGCGAGTGAAGCCTTTGCCTCAGAGTTTTCCGAACACGTCCGTGGTCGTCGGCGGAGTCGAAGCGGCTTCGACAAACAGCCGCATCAACACGACCCCAACCAGGCCGCTGTCGACATTGAATCCAATGCCAAGTCTTAGCCAAAGAATCACCAAGGCTTCGGACGAATCCACCAAGGCCCATCGTCGCATTCTTGCGGCGGAGGAGAAAATCGCACGCGCGTTCATCGGCATGATACGCGCCGACGACGCATCAGAGAAAGCGCTTCCTCCGAAAATCCCGAAGCCTCCGGAAAAACAACCACAGGAGAAATAACCCCCATGGTCGCCAACGTCGAAACCGCCTCCGCACCCCCTACCCGCGTTCGCCCCCAGTTCGGGAAACCGAAATCATCGCTGCTGGCGATCTTTGACCGCCAGCGGCGCCAGTCGTTGATCTGGTTCCTGATCGCGTTGGGCGCGTGGGTCTGGTCGGCGTGGGACCGCCAGCAACTCGTCGAGCAACTGACCCGCAAGCGCGAGGTTGTGATGATCGACAGCCTCGGCACCTACTACGTGTCGCCGGTCGTGGACATTCAGCAGGCGAAAGACCTGCACGCGATGCAGACGAAGCTCGCGTGCAAGGCGCTCTTCGAACGCAACCCGGCGGGCTTGGACAATCCTGAATTGTTCAAACAGCTCTTCCTCCGGGAAGCGGCGCAGACCGCACAGGCTTCGCTCAACCGGACCAAGCCCGAGTTCGAAGCCAAATCCCTCCATCAGAAAGTGGAGGTCGGCGTGCCGGAGATTCTGAGCACGCGGGACAACGCCTTCTACACGTCAGCTGACGTGCAGCTAATCCGCGTCGGCTCGTATCAGGGAGCGCCGATCACGGAGGTGCTTCGCTACCGGGTGAAATTCAAGTTCCTGGTGAACCCGGACCTGACCCGCAACGGGCGGTTTCCGACCGCGGTCGCCGCGTTCCAGGTGGAGCCCATCAAGACGTGAGGACGCGCCATGTTGAAATCCCTTTCACTCTTCCTCGGCCTTGCCTCGGCGCTCGCAGCGCAAGCGATCCGCGAGGCCACGCTTGATCCGAAGCAGGCGGTGGACGTGCTGGTGTCCCGCGAGGTCACCACCGTCATGTTCCCCGGTCCGATCACCGCCGTGGCAGGAGCGGACATGTTGATCGAGGGCGGGAAGCAATCCGTGGAGGTCGAGGAAGGCACGCCGTTGCGCTTTCATGTCTCCCATGCTCCCGGATCGAACTTCATTTTGGTGCGCAGTCTCCAGCCGGATGCCGTCGCGCGATTGACCGCAATCTACGACCGCTCCGCTTATGTGCTCAACCTTCGCGCGGTCGCGGCCGATTCCACCGCGAGCGTGATATTCCGGCCCGTAGCGCAGGCCGCGGCGGTGCGGGTGGAGACTCCGCCGGAGCCCGTGAAGTTCTCGCCCCGCATCGGGCTCAGCTTGCTGGACCGCGCGCGGGCCTATCCGGTGTTGGCGAAGTCGCTGCCAAAGGCAGTCGAGGGCGTCACCCTCCGGGCGCAGAATCGAAAGATCGAGCTGCCCGACGTGGATGTGACCGTGCAGGAGGTCTATCGCTTCTCCAAGGAGGACGCCGTGGTGTTCTTGCTCCGGCTCAAGAATTCCACGGACCGAACGGTCGATCTCGCGCCGAGCACCTTTGCGGCCCGGGTCGCGAACGAGAAGTTCGAGCAATCCATCGCCAACGGACCGCGCAGCCTCGCTCCTGGTGAGAGTGCCGACGCGGAGTTCGCGGTCGTCGGCATGCCCGACGGCACACGCAATGATCTCAGCGCGGATAACGCCTTCACCGTTTTGATCAACAGCTCGCGGCGCGAGGCCGTCGCAACGACGGAGCCCGCGACACCGGCACCAACGGAGGCACCGAAATCATGAACCCGCGCAACATCGGCAATTTCCTCAAGAGCAAGTTCGGGTTGTTCATCGTGTTTGTCGTCGTGCTGTTTTCCGGTCTGGCGATTTACGGACGCCAGCAAGCACAGGAACGCGAGGCGGCGAAGCTCGCCGCGCAGAGCACGAAGAAAGTAGAACTCGGTCAAATTCGGGTGCCGTTGGATCAGGGCCTCGAAAGCGGCCTGCCCCAGCAAGCCCGGCCGCCGGTGGTCGCCCAGGCGGGCGAACCCGCCACGGCCGGCGGTATCGTGCCCTTCCGGCCGGCGGCGCCCGTGGCCAAGGCCACGGCGGGTCAGAAACCGCACACGGCCACGCCGGCGGCAGAGCCCAAACCGCGCAAGTTTCGCTACGCCTCGTTGCTCGCGTCCTATGAGGCGCCTCCGGTTCGGTCGGAGCGCGCGGTTCCCCCGCCGCCGGAGAAATTCATGCCGTTCGGCACGCTCTTGAAGTGCAAACTCGTGAACACGATCGATAGCGCGAATCTGGAAACCCCGGTCATCGCGGTCCTGCTCGAAGACGTTTGGCAGAACGGCAAGAAGGTCATTCCCGCCAACACGCTCGTGCATGGCACGGCGCGCGCCGGGCGGCTGCGCGACCGTGTAAACGCAGCCGGCACCTGGCGCTTCGTCTGGCAGGACGGACGCGAGCTGGCGTTCAACGGCGTGGCGTTGGATCGCGAATACGAACACGACATCGATGGCTACGGGATCACCGATGGTTCGGGCGGCATCAAGGGACGCCTGATGGCGACGGATGACTTGCAGGAATTGAAGCTGCTGGCGTCCGCCGCGCTGAGCGGTTTTGCGCGCGGCACGCAGGACCGAACGCAGACCGCCCTGGGAACGACGATCACCGGCTCGGTCTCCAACGGTGTGCGTGAGGGCGTGGGCGACGTGTTCGATCTCTACGCGAAGCGCACGCTGAAGGACATCGAGGAAAACGGCTACTTCGTCCGCGTGGCGGCCGGTAAGGAGTTCTACGTTTACGTTCTCGAGTCGGTCGATCCGCAGAAGGCGAGCGTGGCGGGCGTGAAAACACCGCCGCCCGCGGCTCCGGAATCCGCTGCGTCCCGGCCCGCTCCTCAACACCCATCACAAGGATAACTATGCGAACCCTCTGGTATATTATTCCTGCGGTTCTCCTCGCCGGTTGCGCGACAACGCAGCCGGTCGCGGTCGAGCCGCCGCCGGTCGCACTCGTGGCTGCCGTCGTTCCGACCAAAGCGGTCGAGACGCGCTATGATGTGCGCGGTTATCGCGAGGCGGCGAATCCCTCGATTCGCCACGAAGCGCACGTCATCTATCGCCGCACCATCGTGCCGGCGAACGCTGCCGACGACACGGGAACCGTGCCGCGCACGACCTATGCCCCGGCAAGCTACGCGCCGCTTTCCGGGGAGGCTGAAGTCGCGGCCGAACTCGCCACGCAAAAAGCGATCACGGCGGAGTTGCGTGCGATGCAGTCCGCGCTGGCCGAAGCCGAGCGCCGGATGCAGGCTCAATATGCGCAACTGGTGCGGCAGAGCGCGGAAGCGGCGAAGCTCCGCGACCAGCTCGAAGCCGAGCGCGGCCGACTCCGTTCCGCGGTGCC
The DNA here is from genome assembly GCA_030693515.1 of Opitutaceae bacterium. Taxonomy (GTDB): domain Bacteria; phylum Verrucomicrobiota; class Verrucomicrobiia; order Opitutales; family Opitutaceae; genus ER46. Next base: position 29,020 of record JAUYAK010000067.1, on the reverse strand, counting down.
GACCGCCCCGTCGGAACCCGCGGCAGTGAAGGCCACGGCCGCCACGGAAGCGAAGTGGTGAAATCCCGTCATGCGCATCCCCGCCGAACACCTCGATAAACTCCGGACCTTGCCGGATCGTCTGAAGGCGGTGCTCACGGGACAGGATGCCGCCATCGATTTGGTCGCCGAGCGGCTGCAACATGGTGAGCTGGGGCTCACCGTGCCCGGCCGGCCGAAAGCGAGCTTCCTGTTTCTCGGCCCGACCGGCGTCGGCAAGACGGAGCTGACCCTGCGCTTCACGGAAGACCTGCTTGGCCCGAATCGCGTCGTCCGGCTCGACATGTCGGAATACCAGACGGCGGAGCGTCTCGGATTGCTGCTCGGGACCGACGATGAACCGGGACGGATCGCGGAGGGATTCGATGCGTGCGCCGGAAGCGGCACGCTGCTCTTCGATGAAATCGAAAAGGCGCATCCGCGGGTCTTGGACGTCCTGCTCCAATTGCTCGATGCCGCCCGGCTGACGACCGGCCGCAACCGGGTGCTGGATTTCTCGGCTTGGTATGTGGTCCTCACGAGCAACATCGGGGCGCAGCGCATCATGACGCTCCGGAAGTCGAAGTATGAGACGATGGAGCGGCTCGTGCGGCAGGATGCGCAGCGGGAACTGCGGCCTGAAATCTTCGCCCGCATCACGCTGACGGTCGTCTTCAACAAACTCGACTACGAGGCGCAGTGTGCCATCGCCGCCGGACTGGTGGAGAAGGAATGCCGGACGTTGGCCGGACGTGGCTATCGGGTTTCTTCGGAGCCATCCGTGGAAGGAATTGTCGTTCGCCGCGGGTATCACGAGCGGCTTGGGGCCAGGCCGATGCGTGATGCCGCCGAACTCCTGGTTCGGAACGCGCTCGCGCGCGAACTCCTGCGCGGGGGCGACGGCTCAGGCCGACTGCTGCCGCATTCCGACGGGATGAAACTGCACCTGAACCCCGCCGCCTCGTAGCCATGCTGCCCAAAAACGCCACGCCACGCATCCTGGTGCTGAAGGGCGACAAACTTTACGGGGAACTGATCAGCCGCCACATCAAGGATGTCTGGCGGAATGCGGATGTGCGTGTGTTTCAACTCGGGTTCGACGCCCTCGATTCCATTCAGGCCCAGGTGCCGGATCTTTTGATCACCGGCGTGAAGATCGATGACATGGACGGCTTGGAGCACTTGGAGCCGTTCATCGAAACGGCGTTGCCGATCCTCGTGCTCACCTCGCGCAAGGATGCCCGCACCTTCGATCTATTGCGCAGCATCCGCTACGATGGGCTTTACGACGGACACGCGGAAGGCCTGGAAAACCTCCCGACCGCGTTGCAACAAGTCATCCAGCGTCGGCTCTACGTGAGCCCGACGATGCTGCCGAATCTGAAGCGCCCGAAGAACATCACGCTCGATGCCCTCACGGAGAAAGAGCAAATGGTGCTCTCGGTCATCGGCGACGGCTCCGATGACCAACAGGCGGCGGAACGGCTCAGGCTTTCGCCATACACCGTGAACACGCACCGGAAGGCGATCATGGCGAAACTGAAGCTGCACCATAAGGGGCAGCTCATGCTGTATGCGCTTCAGAACGGGTATATCTGGGTGACGGCACAGCGCATTCACTATCCCGGATTCCAGCGCAGTCTCCAGGCGACCGCTGTCGTGGCGAAGGCAGCGCCGACGGAGCGCGCCAGTGCGTGAGCTTACGAAGGCGCAAAAAAGGGGCCGAAGCCCCTTCGTTCAGTCCTCATAAGGAAGCATGAGGGTGAGGACCGGGGCCGCGGTGTCGCCCGGGCCGATGTGCAGTTTCAGGGTGTGGGTCCGCCCGGTGAAGATGACGCTGAACCGGACTAACTCCAAGTCCGTTGCGCTGCGGATGGCGAGCTTGGCCATGGTGGAGATGTCGTGACAGATGCCGGACACATCCTGACCGGGCTGTTGCAGCGCCTCCTCGATGATGGCCCACACCGCCGACGTGCAGGCGAAGGGGTATTTCCAGTGTTGGCGGATCGAGTCGGCTTGGCTCAGGTCCACGAGGATGCCGTCCTCGATAGCTTGGGCGCGGGAGTAGGAGTAGATCGTTTCTCCGAATGTGTTTTCACAGGACATGGTTTGATGCCGTTCGGCCCGTGGGGCGTGCATCACGGAACGTGACCTTATCGCCTACTGCCGATTGGCGATTTCGCCCCACACCCGAAAGTCAAAGCGGTGGACGGAGCGCCGAGGGCGTGTCCTGCGCAGCAGGACCAACGAGGGTGAAGCGGAGTGATTCCGCGAGGTGGAGATCGCGCAGCGATACGACCTTGACCGGGTGTATAATGGCGAAACCAGCGGCTGGCAGTCGCTAGAAGATTCGAGCGAAGCGAGCGTCGGTCGGATGCTGGTTCGGCTGGCGGATTGGCGTCGAAGGACACAAAAAAGGCGGCCGGAGTATCCGGCCGCCCGTTGAGGCGAAGGTTATTCGCTCTGCTCGGCTTTCAGTTCCGCGAGCCGTTCGAAGATGAACGTGTGGGCCTGGTCGGCCAGCTTGGCGACGAGCGGGAGGTCATCACGACCGTAGCTGTCGGTGTCGTGGAAGTTCCTGGCCTCGTCCATGTAGGTCCGGGCGAAGGTCACGTTGAAGAACTTCTTCTGGTCGGCTTCGTTCTCCCACACGGCGGCTTTGATGCGGCCGAGGCGGAAGGTCTTCACCGGAAGCTTGGGGCCGGTGGCGGCGTTCTTGGTGGGCGAGGCGGGTTGGGCGTTTTTCGAGGGCATATCGTTCCTTTTTTTGATTTTGAGGAGCGGGATTGCTCTCTCGTCGAAGGGCGGGGGTGCCGGCCGGGACGAGGGGACGGTTGGGGGGATTCCTTTCAAGGAGGACCCAAACGCTCCCTGTCCGCGTAGCGGCGGACCGGCCGGAGGGGCCGCCAGAGAGAGCAATAACGATCCGGGAAAAAAGAACGTTCCGCTGTGGCGGAATTGCCCGGAAGAACGCGAACCGCTCGCAGCATTGAACGCATCCGCCGGCTCCGGCTGAAACGGAGGCCGCTCTGATGCCGGAATGCCGAGTGGGAGAATGAAGCGGCGGGAAGTTCACCGTGACCTCGTGTGGACGTGGGCGAGGCCAATCCACGAGACCGCAGGGCGTGATGATGCGCGCGGAGCTGGACGAACAGGGTGTTCATCGTGGCGCGCGAAACTGAAAGGCGGGTTGCGGGCGAATTCGCCTCAGCGGTGGCCGGTCCCGGCCGCTGTGTGTCCGCAGGCGCTTCGCTGTGATGGTGGAGTTGCATGGCTCCACGCTTGGCGTTTTCGGATTTAGGCCGATGGCCTCCGCCTACCGATTTAGCGGTAGCCGGCTTACCTCAAACTCGGCAGGGGCGCTCCATTGAGCCGTTGCGATGCGTGCGAAAAGTGTGGCCGTGGTCGGGGCGATAGCTTCGACGAAATCAAAAGGCAAAAATTCCAAAGGAGCCTCGTCATGAAAAGCACAATGATTGAAAGGAACGGCGCGGGAGCGGCACCCACACCCGTCGAGCATGCCTCGCGTTCCCAAATTTTCCGTCAGGTCCGCGCGGGAAACTTCATGGCGGAATTCAAAACGGATTCCGCGGCGCAGGCGGTCGAGATGTTCGCCATAATGGCGCCGGCGTTCGACGGCGGGGAGATTCGCATGTGGGACCAACGCGAGCAGCGCACCTGCGCCTCGGTGCATTGGGACGCGGAGAAAATGGAGTTCGGGTTTCTCGTGCATCGCCGCACGAACGTGTTTCATGGCCGCTACTCGGCCTGATTGCGCGGCGGTTGAACGAGCGTGAAGAAATTCGGTCCGAGATTCACCAGGGCCTCGGGATGAGCGTTTAACACGCGGGCAACCGATCTGAGCGATTAGGAACAGTCGGGAGCAACCACATGAGACTTGCCGCTGAGCCAACACGAAAGTCGCTCGCCGCCAAAAGCGGCGAGGCGAGACTTTCGGTGTTTGGCGAGGGTCTTAAACGTCCACCTTCGCAGAAGGAGCTGGCGAATATTCTGCGTGTGACAACGCGTCACCTGCGGAGGTGGGAGGACCTCGAAGCGGCGGCCAACCGCCCGTGCTCACGTCCTTACACGCACGCGGATTTGTGGCACTTATATGAGCGGCGTGGGCGAAAGGGCTGGGACCGGCTTTTTGCCGCGCGGTCGGGCTTGGCTGATGTTTTCGAGCGATTTGATCAGATCCGCTGCGGTGCCGGTGCGCATGGACCTACGGATGATCGATTCACGATGGCGGCGATGATGCTGCGGAGTGTCGCGACGGAAGGGGCTGGTGTGGCCGCTGGGACGAATTCACTGCCGCGCATGTTTGGCGCGGGCCTCGCCGAAACGGCCAAGGCCCAATTGCTCATGATCGTGGATTGCCCTCATGCACGGGAGGTCCTCGTGAAGGCTTTCTTTGAGGCGGCACTGATTGCCGAGGCGCAGCGGGTGCCTCAATCAGCTGAATCAGAAGCGCTTTCTGCATTATCTGCCTAATGGGGTATCGCGTGCGACGAACCTCTTTAAGCTGCAACCAGCCGGTGGTTTCTGGTCTTAATGAGGTCTTGAAATGCCGAAAAAACACGCACATATTTTCGGCATCTTCGATGAAGAAAAATTACGGCAACCTCCAAGGCAGCGTCCTCCGCCGCATCAAAGGCAAGGGCTCGGACTGGGCTTTTACGCCGAGTGACCTCGCTGATTTAGGCGATCCTCGTTCCGTGGGCAAGGTGCTTACCCGCCTGATTCAAGTCGGCACGATCCGGCGCGTGAGGCGTGGCGTTTATGAAATCCCCCGTGAGCACCCCTTAATCGGCACTATCGGTGCCGGCGCCGATGCGGTCGTCGCGGCCATCGCGCGACGTGATGGGCTGAAGCTTCTGACCTCCGGCGCACATGCGGCGAATCTCCTTGGTTTGAGCACGCAAGTGGCGGCGAAAAGCACTTATGGCGTGCAGGGGCGTTCGCGCAGTTCGCAGGGGATTGGTCGCGGTGGGGTCGAGTTCAAGCGACGGTCGCCAAAGGTCATGATGATGGCGGAGCGGGCCAGCGGCTGGGTTTCGGAAGCGCTGCGCAACATTGGGCGCACCCACATCACCATGGAACGTTTGCAGCCGCTGCGTGCCCGCATGGGGGCGAAAGAAAAGAAGCAACTGCGGGACGACCTGCGCTATGCACCGGCGTGGATGCGGCCGTTCTTCCTGGAACTTGCCCGCGATGACTAAACCCACCTTCTGGCAGCTTTCCGACCGAGACCGGCGCGCGCTTTTTTCGGAAGCGAGCGAGCGGCTCAAAATCCCGGCCCACATGATGGAAAAAGACACGTGGGTTTGCTGGACCTTGCGCGAACTCTTCACTCTGCCGGACGCGCGAGCCCACTTTATCTTCAAAGGAGGCACCTCACTCTCGAAGGTCTGGAAGGTCATCCATCGATTTTCAGAGGACATCGACATCTCCCTCAGTCGCGAGTGGCTTGGGTTTTCCGGAGTGCGCGACCCCGAAGAAGCTGTGAGCCGAAAGCAGCGCACCAAGCTGCTCGATGAACTCTCCGCTGCGTGCGCGGCAAAACTGCACGGCGAAGTTGCGCCCGCGCTCCGCAAGCAAATTACCACCGATTTTGGTTCTGAAGGCTGGGCTCTCGAAATTGCCGCCGACGATCCGCAAACCCTGCTGTTGCGCTATCCCAGTGTCTTTACCGAAAGCACCGGCGGCGGATATGTCCGTCCCGTGGTGAGGATCGAATGCGGAGCGCGCTCGGATCGCTGGCCCGTTGCCGAGCAGAGCATGGCGGATTATGTCGCCGAAGCGTTCCCAGAGGCGTTTCCTGATGCGACGTTCACCGTCCCGGTATTGGACATCGAGCGCACCTTCTGGGAAAAGGCCACGATCCTGCACGCCGAAGCCCACCGCCCGGCGGACAAGGCCATCCCAGAACGATTCTCCCGGCACTATGCCGATCTCGCCGCCCTGTCGCAGCATTCGTCCGGGCCGGTGGCGCTCGCTCGCGATGATCTGCGCGCCCGCGTGGTCGAACATAAACAGGTGTTTTTCCCGGCGGCTTGGGCCAGCTATGAAACGGCCGTGCCGGGAACGCTGAAATTAGTCCCCTCGGCTGCCCGGCAAGCGGCATTGGAGCGCGACTACGACGCCATGCAGGAAATGTTTTTCCGCGCAGCGCCGTCTTGGCCAGAGATCGTGTCCGTGCTGGCTGCGTTGGAAACGCGCATCAACGGCGCATCTGCAAAATAAGAAGCTCCAAGGCTGGAGCTGTTCGCGGGCTCTGCATGTCCCACACGTTTTCGACCCGATTCAGGGCTCGATAAAATGGTGCCCGGGGCGGGACTCGAACCCGCACTTCCTTTCGGAAATTCAATTTTAAGTCGAAAGCGTCTACCATTCCGCCACCCGGGCGCGGTAAATTCAATATCAGCGCGGCGCTAAAAGACGCCAGCAAGGAATGTCCGCTATGTCCGCCATGTCTCGGAGCGGTCGAAAAAGTGGCCAAGAAGTGGCCAAAATCGCCTCATTGGCTGTATCCGATAATCCAAGCACAAATGCGGATGTAGATGATAAAGAACGGTATGAACTGCTTTTCGAACAACGCTCGAAGGGGAGGGTTGACAGATTTTAAGTCCCTAGTGTCTACCATTCCACCACCCGGGCAATTTCAGTCGCGAGGTAAGGATACTGGCGCGGCCGACTCCAGCCAAACTGCGAGGCGGGGGACGGCGGCGGGGAATTGAGCCTTGCCGGTCGGGAGGGCTGTGCCACGGTCCGCGCGGTGAAAATCGGCTTTCTCGGCGGGAGTTTCGATCCCGTGCACTTCGGACATCTGATGGCGGCGCAGGACGCCTACGAGCAGCACCAGCTCGACCGCTTGATCCTCGTGCCCGCGGCACAGGCTCCGCTGAAGCCCAACGATGTGCAGTCCTCCGCCGAGGATCGCATGGCCATGCTGCGTGCGGCGGTGGGTTGGGACACGCGCTTCGAAATCTCCGACGTGGAGCTGCGCCGGGGAGGCGTCAGCTACACGATCGACTCGGTGCGGCACTTCCGGGGCCTCTACCCGAACGATGATCTCTTCTGGGTGATTGGCGGTGACCAGCTGCCCAAGCTCCATCTTTGGAAGGACATCGGGGAACTGGCGAAACTGGTGGAGTTTATCTTTCTGGAGCGGCCCGGCTATCCGGTGCGGGCGCGGCCCGACCTCCCCGACCTCCGGTTGCATCGTTGCGACGGACATTTGCTCGCCATCAATTCGACCGAGCTGCGTGAGCGCAGCCGCCTCGGCCTGTCGCTGGATTATTTCGTCCCGCACAAGGCCATCGTTTACATCAAGGACCACTCCCTCTATCGCGATCCGCGATGAAATCCAAAAAGACGGCCGCCTTGGCCACCGTGAAGCTCTGTTGCGGAGCGCTCGATGACAAAAAAGCCGAGGGCCTCACCGTGCTCGATGTCTCCGAGCAATCCTCGATCACGGACTATCTCGTGATCGCGACGGCCAACTCCACGACCCACCTGCGGGCCTTGCGGGTGGAGGCCGAGAAGGTGCTTGATGCCGCGGGCGTCCGCCTAGTCGGGATGGAGACGGCGCAGGAGAGCGGCTGGCTGGTGGTAGACGCGTTCGACGTGATGCTGCACCTCTTTCTGGCGGAGACTCGCGAGCGTTACGGCCTCGAACGCCTGTGGCGCGATGCCACCGAACTATCACCCAAGACCTTCTTGCCCAAGTCGCCCAAGCCGGCAGCGCGCCCGAAAAAAGCGCCGGCTACCCGGAAGGCTAAAGCCAAAACCAACCCTAAGAAAGCCTGAGGGTTTGGATGCTTGTAAGCTTTAAAAACCCTGGATTTAGCGGATATTTTACTTGTTAATCAATATAGGTCAGTCGTTTACACTTGTTTGCGCTTGAGGATTCTGTCGGTGCACCGATACCTTCCTGTCACTGCTCACGCCTGAGCGAATATCATCCATCAAATCATCAGCCTGACAGCCCGTCTCAATCCATCCATGAACAAGCAAAACGTCCAAAAGGGTTTTACCCTCGTTGAAATCATGATCGTCGTCGTCATCATCGGCCTCCTGGCCGCGATGGCGATTCCCGCGTTCCAAAAGGTGCGCGTGGCCTCTCAGGACAAAGCCGTCCTGAACAACGCCCGCCAGATGGCGGCCGCCGCCGACCAGTATTATCTGGAAAACGGTGCGAGCTACGCCAATTCCTCGAGCCTCGTGGGCGCGACGAACTACGTGAAGGCTCTCAACACCGTGGCCAGCGAGACCTATCCCACGGGCTACACGCAGGGCTTGACCATCACGATCACCGGCGTGGCCAACGCCCGCACGATCACCTACGCTCCCTAACGGGCTGCGCAGGACTTAGCCTTTCAAGCCGTCCGGACCTGCTCCGGGCGGCTTTTTTGTGTCCGCGCCACGGCCTCATGGCGCGCGGTTTCCCTAAATTTTCCCGCAAGTCCTGTGCGGGCTGTCCGAATGAACTAGCTGTCCACTTTCCCCAGATTTCGTCATGAATTCCCGGTCCCTTTCCTCGCGCGCCTTCACCTTGGTTGAGATCATGGTGGTGGTGGTCGTGATTGGTTTGCTCGCGTCACTCGCGATCCCGGCCTTCAAGAAAATCACCGCGGCTTCGCAGGACAAGGCGGTGCTCAATAACGCCCGCCAGCTCTCCTCCGCGGCTGACACCTACTACCTTGAGACCGGTTCCGGCTACGTGGCTCTGGTCAATCTCGTCGGCGCCACCAACTACGTGAAGGTGATCAGCACGATCGCCAGCGAGACGTATCCCGACAACTACACGCAAGGGGTCACGGTCACCGTCACGGGTGTGGGCAGCGCCCGCACCATCACCTACACTCCCTGATTGAGTGTGGCTTCCGTTGGCGTGGATCGTTCTCGCGGGGGCGTTGATTTTTCCTTGGGTAGTGTCGTCCGGCCCACGCGCCCCCCTGTTGCATGATCTCCACGTTTCTCCGCACTCTCGTTTCTGATCGGCGGTCCTGGTGCTTTGTCGCGTCTGCCGCCGTGGCGGTCGTGTTCGGCTTTTTTGCGTTGCCCGACAAAGTCGCGATCAGCCTGGTTTCCAAGACCGGGTTTTGGTTCGTGCTGGTGGCCTTCGCCCTCTTGGTCTGGGCACTGGGGCGGACCTTCGCGCAGGATTTGCGGGCGCTTAGTTGGCGGACGTTTGACTGGCTCTCGGCGGCGGTTGTGGCGGTGGGCGCCTCGGTGCTGCTCGCGCACGAGTCCTTCGGTTTCAAGATCGTGATGGACGAAATCATGCTCCTCGGCACCTCGATGAGCATGCACCTGGATAAGACGGCGCTCACGCCGCTCCGGGGCAACGACATCCAGGGCGCATTCGTGATCATCGAGGGGATCGTCGACAAGCGGCCGCTGTTCTTCCCGTTTCTGCTCTCACTGCTGCACGACCTCACGGGCTACCGGCCCGGCAACGCTTTTGTGCTCAATGCCGGGCTGACCGTGGTTTTCCTTGGCCTGGTCTGCGTGCTGGGCCGGATGCTGGCGGGGCGCGTGGCGGGCTGGCTCGGGGTCGTGCTTTTCGCCGGCCTGCCGCTGCTCGCGCACAACGCCACGGGCGGCGGCTTCGAACTGCTCAACCTCACGATGATCGTCGCGACGGTGCTGCTCGGCGTGCGGTGGCTGGAGCGGCGCGACGATGCCTCGCTCACGGCTTTCTGTTTCTCCGGCCTGCTGCTCGCCCAAGTGCGCTACGAGTCGGTGATTTATTTGCTGCCCGTCGCGCTGCTCGTCCTCTGGGGTTGGTGGCGCGAGGGCCGTCCGCTGCTGCCTTGGCCGGTCCTCGCGGCGCCGCTGCTCATGGTGCATTATCCGCTCCAGCACCGCATTTTCGATGTGCGCGCCAGTTCCTGGGAGATGTTCAGCAAGCCGGGCTACACCAAGCCTTTTTCCTTTTCCTACATCGGTGAAAACCTGGAGCACGCCGTCGGCTTCTTCTTCGCCTCCGCCAAAAACCAGCCGAACTCGATCGTGCTCTCGGCGGTCGGCGTGATCGCCGTGGTGCTCTTCGTCGTGATCGTGCTGCGCCGCGTGCGCACCCTCGCGGCCCAGTCACCCGCGATGGTCGCGACGATCGCCTTTTCGATCGGCCTTGGGCTGCAATTCCTGCTCCTCATGTGCTATTTCTGGGGCAAGTTCGACGACCCCGTGATCCGCCGCCTCAGCCTTCCCACGCATCTCGCGATGGTGATTGCGGTGCTGGTCGTGGTGGCGGAGATCCCGCGGCCGGCCTTGGTGCGCGCTCTCCTAGCGGCCGCGGGGCTGGGCCTGATTCTGCGCAGCGTGCCTTCGATGGCGGCGCATGCCTACAGTCAGGAATACCTCGCGGGCCGCGAGACGGCGTGGCGCCGCGCTTTCATGGAGCGTCAGCCGCGGTCTGACTACCTGATGATCGACAACGACTCGACGCTTTGGGTGACCCACCGCGTGTCGTCCACGCCCACGACCGTCGCCGTGACCCGCCGCACCGATCTCGCGTTCTTCCTGCGCAACCGGATTTTCTCCGACCTCTTCGTCTTCCAGCGGCTCAAGCTCGATCTCGTCGACGGGGCCAAGCCCGTGCTTCGCGACGGCGACGACCTCGGGCCGGCCTTCGTGCTCGAGACCGTGCTCGAAGAACGGATGCATCCGGAGCACATCTCGCGCATCAGCCGGATCACGGATATCAAGGAGGGCGAAGTCTCGATCGCGACCCCGCCCCCGATCGCGCCCAAGCCGCCCGCCGACCGGGCTGAAATCGAAAAGGCGCGCCAACTCTTCCTGGAGAACTTCATGAAGAAGCTGCCCTGACCCGGGCTGCTTCTCGCACGCGATGCTCCCACGCCTCGGGCAACTTCTCCGTGATCGCGCGGCTTGGCCGCGGCTCGCGTTGTTTGCGGCGGCCGGCGCGGCAGCGGTCGTGCTTGGTTTTCGCCTCTTTTCGCCGGCGCAGATTGAGCAGCTGATCGTGCATGGAGGTTATCCGTTCATGTTGGCGCTGTTCGCGGGCCTGCTGTTTTTCGCCGCGCGGGTGGCGGCGCCGCACCGCGCGGCGTGGGCCGCATGGCGTCCGGGTTGGGGCACGGCCGCCGTGGCGGCGGCGACGCTCTTCGCGGTGTGGAGCGATGCGTTTGCCCACAAGGTGCTCTTCGACGAATACGTGCTGCAGGGCACCGCGTGGCACATGCACGCCACCAAGGAAATCGGCGCGCCGATCCGGGCCTACGACTTTGCGGGCACGTGGCTCGCCATCGACACCTTCCTCGACAAGCGGCCCTATTTTTTCGCGTTCGTGGTCTCGCTGCTGCACGACCTGACCGGCTTTCGCGTGGAGAACGTTTATGTCGCCAACGTTGCCTGCACGGGCCTGACGCTCGCGCTCGTTTACTGGCTCGTGCATCGGCTTACGTCGCGCGCGGGGCCGGCCAGCCTCGCGGTGGCGCTGCTCGCGACGCTGCCGCTCTTCGGCCAGAACGCCACCGGCGCCGGCATGGAGATGCACAACCTCGCGATGATCGCCGTGGCGATGCTGGGCGCGACGCTCTACCTGGAAAAGCCCGACGGCGACCGTCTTTCGCTGCTCGTGATCGCCGCGGCGCTGCTCGCGCAGTGCCGCTATGAGTCCGCGCTGTTTGTCGCGCCGGTCGGCGCCATCGTCGCCCTCGGCTGGTGGCGGGCCGGCCGGATCGTGCTGCCGTGGGTGGCGGTGATCGCGCCGCTGCTGCTCGTGCCCTACGCATGGCTCGATCGCTTCGTGCAGTCGAAGCCGATCCTGTGGCAACTGCGCGAGGGCGACACGAGCCGCTTCGGCTTGCGCTATCTCGAGGGCAATCTCGAAGGCGCGCGCCGGTTCTTCTTCAACGCGTCGGCGAACCAGCCCAATTCCCTCTGGCTCACGCTCGCAGGCCTCGCGGCGCTGGTGGTCGTGGCGATTACGGCAGTGCGCTGGCTGCGCCGTCCGCGCGCGGAGCGGCCCGCGTGGGCGCCCGCGCAGATCGCGGTGGCGTGGTTTGGCGGGTTCATCGCCGCCAACCTTGGCCTGCTGATGTTCTATTACTGGAGCCGGCTCGACGAGCCGATCGCGTCGCGGTTCGCACTGCCGCTGTGTTTCGCCCTAGCGGTCGTGGCCGGCTGGGCGGCGCACGCGCTCGACCGCCGCTGGCCGGCCACGCGCGTGGCGGCAGCCGGCCTGGCGGTGTGGCTGCTGGGCTTTGCGGCGACGGCCTACGCGCACCGGTTCTACACCGAGCACAACCAGGTGATGCACGAGCTGCACTGGGAATTTGAGCAGGTCGCCGCGCGCCCCGGCCCGGTGCTCGTCATCACGAGCAAGGCCACGATGCCCTACCTGCTGCACCGCATCCCGGCGGTGAACACCGCGCTCGCGCGCGGCCGCGGCGCCGAGATCACGTGGCACCGCGCGATCGGGACGTTTCGCGAGGTGCTGGTGACGCGCGTGCTGCGGCCCACGACGGCCGAAGGCGACCTCGTGGTCGATCCCGAGGATGTGCTGCCGGAAAATTTCCGGCTCGAATCCCTCACGCGCAAACGTTTCGGCGGCCGCTGGATCGAGGTCTGCCGGCTCACCGAAATCAGCGCGGAGCCGCCGCCGGCACAGTAGCGGCCGGCCCGGTGACGGCGCGCTCGATCAGCCGGCGCCAGGCGTCGAGCGATGGCCCGGTTGCGCCTTCGATTTCGGCGGCATCCAGCCGGTAGAGACGGATCGTGTGGCCGATGACGGCATCGGCGGGGCGCACGCGCAGGTAGTGGCACAGCCGGGCGAAGCGGAGCTGCTCGTAGCGTTTCCAGGCGAGGCTCCAGTTTTCCGCCGGCACGTCGCGCAGCAGCGCGGTGCGCTTCGCCGGATCGTTTTGAAACGCGAGCAGCTCGGGCTCCGTGGCGCGGAGCTGCTGGTATTCCTGCTCCAGCGCGAGCGTCCAGTCGCCGCGGACCTTCGAGTAAACGTGCTGGAGCATCGTCGCGCTGATCGCGTAGGTGCCCGGGGTGAGCGCATGCCAGCGGCGCGGCGGGCCGACCTCGGGCAGCATGGGCAGTGCGGTCGCGCGGATGCCCTCGTAGGCCGGATCGCCGGTGCCGAAGTAGGAGAGGAAGACTTGTTCGCCGCGGGCGTGGCGCTCGAGCCAGCGCTTCAAGCCCGGCAAATCCTGGCCCCAGTCGAGCGAGCTGTCGACGAGGTGACGCCAGCCGTTCGCGGAGCCGCCGACGATGGGGTTAAAATAGGCGAGGTAGTGCGGACGCGCGCGCAGCGACTCGCCCGCGTGCCACATCGTCAGACCCGCAATCGCGATCGCCACGAACGGCCGCCGTCCATCCAGCCAGCGCCCGAGCCAGCCGGCGGCGATGAAGAGCACCGGATAAGTGGGGAGGATGTGGCGGTGGCCGATGTTGAGGTTGCTCGCCAGCGAAGTGGCCCAGTAAACGGTGAACAGCGCCGCGAGCGGCAGCAGCGGACGGAGCGCGGCGATTTTTTTCCGGGCCGCCGCGAAGCCGCCCGCGATCGCGCCGCCGGCGAGGAGGAGCAGCAGCGGCAGCGTGGTCTTGATGAGGAAGGCAAAGGGGAAGAACGCGACCCAGCCCGTCACGCTGTAGTCGCCGCTCATGAACGCGCCCCGGGCCTTCGCGAATTGCAGCACGAACGCCAGGCCGTAGAGCCAGGCCTCGGGCAGCACGTGCGCGTCGCGCAGCGCCACAATCACCGCGCCCGGCGCGCCCATGCCGGGCAGAATCCAGTCCCAGCCGTGGTTGAAATTCGCGCCCTCCTCGAGGCCCGGCGCAAAGGCGCTGAACCGGCCGCCGTAGAACACCCAGATGATCGCCCAGGTCGCGACCGCGTGGACCAGCGTGGTGCGCGCGAGCCGGCGCAGCGGCGCGCCCCAGCCGCCTGTGCGCGCCGCGCCCGCGGCCCAGCCGAGGCCGGCGATCGCGAGCATCGGCGCCAGCAGCACGGCGGAGAATTTTGCGACGAAGGCGAGCCCAAGCGCGCCCGCGCTGATCGCGGCCCACTTCACGCCGGGCTTTTCCAGGTGCCGCCACCAGGCGCCGACGGAGGCGAGAAAGCAGAACGTCATCGTCACGTCCGAGGTCGCGAGCGCCCCGTGCGCCAGAAACGTCGGGCTGAAGGCAAAGAGCACGAGCGAGAGAAACGCGCCGCGCCAGCCGAAGAGTGCGCGCGACCAGAAAAACACGAGGAGCCCCGTCGCCGCGCTCACGAGTGCGATCATGCCGCGGCCGAGCCAGAGCCATTGATCAGCGAGGATGCTCTGCCGGTAGAAAAGCTCGTGGCCGTAGTTCCACACGTCGGCCGTGCGCCACGACTCGCGCGTCACGGGCGGCTGCGGCACGCCAGCCAGCGACATCGGCAGCGCGGCGAGGCGCTGGGGCAGGTTGCCGTTCTCGGGCTGGAGGCGGTAGTCGCCGCGGGTGTTGTAGGCGTGGCCGGCGACGAGGTGGGCGATCTCGTCGGAGGTCATGCTCTTTTCCCCTGTGGCGGTGACGGCGAGGATCGCGTGCAGCAGGGCGAGCAGGACCGCGAGCGTCGTGAGGAACGCGCGCGAAGGACCGGGCTTGCTTAGGGCTTGCAGGGTCATGGCGTTTTTTCCGCGACCCGGCCGGTGCGGAGCGTCCAGTGGCCGATCACGGTCTCGGCGGACTGGGGCGGAAGCATGCGCCGCGCGATGCCCCAGTCGGTCCAGTCGTGGCGCTGCGCGATGGCACGCATGGCGGCGGGCAAGTGCGCGGCGGCCTGGGCCTCGGGGATGGGCTTGCCCGCTTTGCTGCGCGTGTAGAGGCCGTCCTCGTCGTGGTAGTAGTGGCGGTCGCTGTAGAGCGTGACGAGCGGGTGCATCGGAAACCACACCGCGCCGGCAAACTGTGCCGCGATGCCCTCGGCCTCATGGTAGGCCGCGAGCTGCGGGCGCAGGGTAAACTCGGGCTCCGCCAGCACGCGGCCGGCCGTCAGCGCGAGCGCGGCGGCGGCCGCCCCCAGCGGCGCAAGTGCGCGGCGGGTTGTGGGCCGGGCGAGCGCACTTACAAGCACCGGTGGCAGCCAAAGCACGAAGCCGTGGAGAGAGTTGGTCCACCCGCCGACTTTCATCATTCCGGCGAGGCCGAGTGGCAGCGCGCAGAGCCAGGCCAGCGCGGCGAGCCGCAGCGCGGACGGAGCGAAGAAACGCCGCGCCACCATCATCGTGACGGCGGGCAAGGCCACGAGCAGGGCGAGTTCGGCGGCGACAGCGCGCAGGCGCAGCGCCACATCGGGCGCCCAGCCGAGCCCGCCGGGAATCTCGACCAGAGTGAACCACAGGCCGGCCCAGCCGAATTTCGCGATGAGCGCCCCGCCGATCACCGCGCCGCAGGCGGCGCAACGCCCGGCATGGCGCCACGCCGCGCCGCTGCCGGCGGTGACGCCGAGCCACACGACCTGCGCGAGGGGAATGCCCAGCGCGATCTGTTTGCAGCCGACCGCGGCGGTGGCGACGGCCGCGGCCAGCCAAAACCCAAGCGATGATCGCGCGCGCACGAGCAGGAGGTTGCCTACGAGACCGCAGGCGACGGCGAGGTTGTCGGAGAAGATCACCGAGTAGTGCAGCTCGGGCCACAACGCGAGGCACAGGGCGAACGCCGCCGTGCGGGCGAGGCGTGAAGCGCCCGTCGGCGAGCCGGCCGGCCAGAACGCGCACACCAAGGCCAGCGGCCCGATCGTGAGCGCGGCGTTGATCACCGCGGCGATCATCAACGCATCGGCCGCCGACGGCGCCCACGCCGCGGGTAGAAACAGCAGCAGCGGCAGCGGGCCATACATCCACGTGTTGATCGTGCCGGTGTCGGCGGTCGGATAAACGGGCCAGCCCTGCGCGAGCGCGACCGACGGCGCGAGGCGCATGTCATTCCACGGCACGGAGGGAAAACGGCAGAGGCGGCTCCACAGCCAGACGGCGAGCAGCGCCAGCGCGAGCAGGAGCAGCGCCCGTGCAGCCAGCTGCACAGCGGTCAAAGCCGGGCGGGCGGGCGGGGCGTCGGTCATCCGCAGACGAAATTTTCCCGGCGGCCGGCGGAGTCGAGCGGAAACTCGGCCGGCCGGGAGTGCAGGGCGGGTTTCATCCGCTTTTGCACTTGGAGCCTGCGGGGCCGCGAAACAACGTCCTGCCTCCCGCATGGACGCCGCCGAATACACCAACATTGCCGCCCTTGAGCAGGAGCATTGGTATTACTCGGGCAAGCGCCGCTTTGCCCGCGAGTGGATCCAGCGCGCGCGACCGCCGGGGCCCGGCGACCTCCTGCTCGACTGCGGGGCGGGGACGGGGCGCTTTGCGCAGGAGATGGAAAGCCTCTGCCGCGTGCTGGTGCTTGATGACCACGAAGAGGCGCTGCGCCTCCTGCGCACGCGGTTCCGCCCGGATCAGATCCTCAGTCTCGCCGGCGACCAGGTGCCGCTGCCCGCGGGCTCGCTCGAGTATGTCACCGCGCTCGATGTGCTCGAGCATGTGCCCGATGACCGCGCGGTCGTGCAGGGTTTTCACCGGCTGCTCAAACCCGGTGGCCTCGCTGTGGTCACGGTGCCCGCGAGCATGGCGCTATGGAGTGACTGGGATGTGGCGCTGCATCATTTCCGCCGCTACGACCGCGCGCAGCTGCGGGCGCTTTTTCCTCCGGGCGAGTGGGAAATCGTGCACGCCAACTACACCAACGTCCTCGTCTATCCCTTGGTGTGGGCCGTGCGCAAATGGCGCGCATGGCGCAGTCGCGGCGCGCAGGCGCCCGCCGGGGGCGCGACACGCAGCGAGGACCGTATCCCCGCGCGGCCGATCAACGCGCTGTTGCGTGCGCAATTCGTGGCGCTCGCGCATTGGCGCGTGCCGTTTCCGTTTGGTGTGAGTCTGCTGCTCGTTGCGCGGCGGAAATAATCAGCGCGCTACGGCGCGAGGCGCGCGAGGCAGACCTCGCGGCCTGCGGCGTCGCGCAGCACAAGCGTGGCGCCCGGCGCGATCGGCGGCAGCTGCTCCCGGCGGAAAAACACGCTCAGGATGGCCGGACCTCCGGGCTGTGCCGGCCACGCGGCCGGCCGCGCGGGGGCGGTCGCTTCACCGCGCACGCTGGCGGGCGTGATTTCGAGCCGGGCGTTCTTTGCGTCCAGCACGATAGGGTCCGGGCCGTGCGAGAGGATTTCCAGGCGTGCGATCGGCTGCGCGGGCGGGGTGAGCAGCGCGAAGCGCAGCAGCGAACTCTCGGCGCCCGCCGGCGCGGCGTCGCTGGCGAGCGTGAGCAGCTCCGCGACGAGAAACGGCGCGATCTTCCGCCCGCGCCGCACGTGGAACTCCACGTCGTCGAAGCCGAACGCCGCCTCGTAGTTGGCCTGCACGTAGTCGTAGAGCGGGCCCTTCGGCGCGAGACCGCGGTCGGCGAGGAATTTGACGTGGCCCGGATAGACGATCACGCAGGCGCGGGGATGGGCTTCGAGTTCGCGGATGATCGCCTGCTGGCGCTCGGCGTTCAGGAGCGAGAACCAGTGCGTGACATTCGCGCGCGTGGGGGGCGGCACACCGGTCCAGAGGTTGAAGCTGAACGTGCCTGGCAGGGAAAAAAGCCGGTCGGCGTGCGCCACGGCGTTGTGGGCCAGCGCCCGAAAAAGCGCGGCGGTGCCGTCAGGCAGCCGGATGGCCTCCGCGCCTGGCAGCCCCATCGACTGGCCGCCGGGATAGCGCCCGGCGACGCGCGCGAATTCCCAGGCGGTTTTGCCCGCGACAAGCGCGATTGCGAGCCGCCCGCCCACCATCAGCGCGCGCGATCCGCGCCACGCGGGCGGCAGCCGCCGGCCGAGCCACACGGCGGCCTCCCACGCGCCCATCGCCGCGAGCGGCACGACCAGCACCGTGCCCCACGCGATCTGGCTGCCGGGCACCGGAAACGCGTGCAGGCTCTGCCCGAGCAGCAGCAGCGTCGCCCACGCGCGGGCCTGCGTGTGCGGCCGCGACTCGCCCTCGAGCCGCCAAGCAAAGGCCCAGAGGCAGGGCAACGCGAAGCCCAAGGCGTGATAGCCGGGATTCACCGAGGGGTAGAGCGCGAGGGTGACCGCGAGCGCTGCGGCCGCGACGAGACGGAAAATCGCCACCGCGGTGTCGATGGCCGCCGCCGCCCGCGCTCGCAGCGCCCACGCCGCGACGCCCAGCGCCAACGATCCGACCGAGATGATCGCGATGCCAGGCGGCCAGAGGAAGCGGAGGTTGAAATTCACCGGTTGGCGCAGCGGCCCGAGCAACATGCCTTCCAACAGATCGGCGGGGCTCGTGCCGCGAGCGACGACGACGCCCAGCGTGATCAAGGCCAGCGCGCCCGCGGCGGCGATCCCCAGCCCGACGTCGCGCCACCCGCTGCGCCCCGTGGCACCCGCGGCGATGGCGAGCGTGACGGCCACGGCCGAGGTGGCGAACACCAGCGCGTAGTCCTGCACCCACGCCGTGCCGAGGAGCGGCCGCATGAGCCCAAACGGCAGGACAACACCCGCCGCGCTCACGAGCAGCGGCGCCCATTTGCGCAGACCGTCGCGCTCATGGTGCAGCAGCCACCACGCGACGACGGAGAACGCCGCGAAGACGCCCACGTTGATCTTTGTCAGCAGCAGCGCCGCGGTGCCGGCCCCCGCGAGCAGGGCCCAGCGCGCGACCGCCCCGCCCGCGATCGCGCGATAGCCGAGCAGCGCGAGCAGCGCTGTCACCAGCACGATGAAGCCGCCGGGATGCGAGGGCTCGCTCGCCATCACCCAGAGATAGACAAACGCCGCCGCGAGCACCGCGACCCGCACGATCACGCTGCGGGTGATCGTCCCGGCGAGCAGCAGGCATGCGATGGCGGTGCCGGCCCAGGCCCCGAGCGTGAGCAAGCGGCCGGTCAGGTGCGTCAGCGGCACGCCCACGGCGTGCAGCGCGGAGTGCAGGACAAAGGGCAGGGGGCCGTATTGCGTGTAAACTTCGCGGTAGAGCCCGCCGTGCTCGGCAAAGTCCTTCAGCGAGTGCAGCACATAGCCCTCGTCGTCGTAGAACATGAAGGTGCTGAAAAGCACCATCGCCGCCGCCACGGTCAGCGCGGCGGCCGCAATCGCGAGCACGAGGGTCTCGCGCCACGATGACACCGGGGGCGCGGCCGTTTCGCTCACGCCCGGGGGCCGCGCGCCGGCGGCTTCACGATGTAGTGCGGCCGGCGCTTCACCTCGTCATAGATGCGCCCGAGGTATTCGCCGAGCACGCCGATGCCGATCAGCTGCACGCCGCCGATGAAGAGCAGCAGCGTGACGAGCGTGGTGTAGCCGGTCGGCGCCGTCTCGAGATCGAGGATGCGCCGCATGGCGTAGAAGATCGCCGCCGCGAAACCCGCGTTGGCGATGATGACGCCCGTGAACGTGAGCAGACGCAGCGGCAGGCGTGAAAAGCTGAAGAGTCCGTCGAGCGCGTAGCGCAGCAGATGGTGAAACGTCTGCTGCGGCTGGCCGGCGGCGCGCTCCTTGCGGTCGTAGGGCACATCGGCCGTCGGGAAACCGATCCAGCTGCGCAGGCCGGGGAAGAAGCGGTGGTGCTCGGGAAGCGAGTTGAAGGTCGCCAGCGCATCCCGGCCGAGGAGCCCGAAGGTCCCGGTGTTGGGCTCAATGGGATAGTCGATGAGCTTGCCGAACAGTGCGTGAAAAATGTCGAAGCCGACGCGGCGCAGGCCCTTCTCGCTCCGGGAGCGCCGCACCGCGCGCACGACCTCGGCCCCGCCCCGCCACGCCGCCACAAACTCCGGGATGATCTCGGGCGGGTCCTGCAGATCCGCGTCCATCGTCACGACCGCGTCGGCGCCGGCGGCGCGCGCGAGCCCGGCGGAGAGAGCGCTCTGGAAGCCGAAGTTGCGGGAGAGTTCGACGAGCTCGAACCGCGGATCACGCGCGGCCGCCGCGCGCACCAGCTCCGCCGTGCGGTCGCGGCTGCCATCGTCGACGAGGACGGCGTGCCACGCGCAGTCGGGATGGGCGTCGAAGAGCGCGGTCAGGCGCGAGAGCAGCTCGGGCAGCACGGCCTCCTCGTTGAAGACGGGCGTGACGACGGTGATCGCGGGCAAGGGCACGGGCGAAAAGGAAGGCCGGGACGGTGCGCCCACGCAACGTCGTTTCTAGGCGGTCACGCCCGGCTGGAGCGCCCTCAGCGCAGGAGGTTGTATTTGAAGATCGCCCAGAGGGCGCGGAAGCCGTCGCGCCAGCCGATCTTTTTTCCCTCGGCGTAGGTGCGGCCGTAGTAGCTGATGCCGACTTCGTAGATCACCACGCCGAGCTTGGAAACCTTGGCCGTGATCTCGGGCTCGAAGCCGAAGCGGTTTTCCTCGATTTTGATTTTCTGAATCACCTCGCGGCGGAAGACTTTGTAGCAGGTCTCCATGTCCGTGAGGTTGAGGTTGGTCGCCATGTTGGAGAGCAGCGTGAGAAACTTGTTGCCCATCATGTGCCAGAAATAGACGACGCGGTGGGCGTCGCCGCCGGCGAAACGCGAGCCGAAGACGACGTCGGCCTTGCCGTCGATGATGGGCTTGAGGAGGCGCGGGTATTCCTGCGGGTCGTATTCGAGGTCGGCGTCCTGGATGATCACGGCATCGCCGGTGGCGGCGGCGATGCCGGTGCGGAGCGCGGCGCCTTTGCCCTGGTTGACCTCGTGGTAGAGGATCTTCGAAACGAGCGGCGCGATCTGGGTGCGGAGGATGTCGCGCGTGCCGTCGCGCGAGCAGTCGTCCACGATGATGATCTCTTTGTCGGCGACGGGGGCGGCGCGCACGCGATCGACGATGAGGCGGATGGTCTTGGCCTCGTTGTAGCAGGGGATGACGACGGAGAGTTTCATGCGCGGGCGGGCGAAGGCGGCACGCTAGGGCGGGCAGGTCCGAACGGAAGCCGGAATTTGCAGGCGGGGCGGAAGCGAGGGCCAATCAGCCCGCCGCCATGCGCTCGCGCAACTGGCCGCAGGCGGCGTCGATGTCGCGACCGCGCGAGCGGCGGAAATGCGCGACCAGCCCGCGTTCGCGCAGCACGGCGGCGAAGGCGTCGGCCGTCTCGTCGGAGGAACGCTCGTAGGTGCGGCCGCGGAGGCTGAGGCCGGTGGGGTTGTAGCGGAGGAGGTTCACGTGCATGCGGCGCGCACCGAGGGTGGCGGCGAGCGTGTGCGCGTGGGCGGGCGAATCGTTCACGCCTTTGAGCAGGCAGTATTGGATGGTCACCGGGCGGCCGCGGCTGGCTTGGAAGCGGTCGGCGGCGGCGAGGATATCGGCGATGGGGAAACGCCGGCCCATCGGGAGCAGTTCGGCGCGGGTGGCGTCGTCGGGCGCGTGGAGCGAGACGGCCAGATGGACGTTGAGCCCGGCGGCCGTGAGCGCGTCGATGCCGGGCACGATACCCACCGTCGAAATGGTGATCTGGCGCCAGCCGAGGGCGCCGAGGCGGTTGTCGGCGATGCGCTCGACGGCGGCGAGCACGGCGGCGAGATTCAACATCGGCTCGCCCATGCCCATTAAGACGAGGGTCTGCAGCCGGCGCCCGGCGGCGTGGGCTTCGCGGCGGAGCGCGAGAAACTGCGCGACGATTTCACCGGCGGTGAGGTTGCGCTCGAAGCCGGTCTTGGTCGTCGCGCAAAAATCGCAGCCCATCGCGCAGCCGACCTGCGACGAGACGCAGCCCGCCGCGCGGTCGGCGCGGAAATCCGGCATCAGCACCGTCTCGACCGTGCGCGCATCGGCGAGGCGGAGGAGGAGCTTGGCCGTGCCGTCGTCGGCGACTTGGCGGGCGGCGAGGGTGGGCGCGGCGGAGGCCGGAAACTCGGCGTGCAGTTGATCGAGCAGGCCGGCGGGAAACGGCCGCGCGGGATCGTCGTTGAGTTCGCCGCCGCTCGCGTAGTAGCCGCGTAGCACGCGCGCGGCGTGCGCGGGCTTGAACCCCCACGCCGCGAGCTGGCGCTCGAGGTCGGGCAGGGTGAGATCGTTAATAGCGGCAGGCACGAGAGAGGATCACGCCTGAGGCTGCTTTTCTTGAGCGGGACAAACCCACCTGAGTGCGATGCCGCAGATGCCGCCCGCAACCAATGGAAGCACGGAAAGCGAGAACATGGCCCAGCTTTCGTTTACACCTTGAGCCGCCTTCTGCTCGGGACTGAGCCGGGTAACGGCTAACTGCCAGAGCCAGGTTTGAATTGGGATCACGAACAGCAAAAAGAGGCCTACCCAAAAGCCCCATGATTTCGGGCGCTGATAAACCATGAACGCCAAGAACGACCAAAAGGTGATCGCGAAGGCGTCGATCCAGTTTTTCTCAAGTCCGTTGGCTACATAGAGGCCCGCGCAGTAGGCCAGGCACCCGATAGTGATCCAGTGAGCGATCTTTGCGCGCGTTGTCATTTGCTCAATTCGAGAACCGTCCCCGCGATGTGCCGCGGGCCGTCGGCGACGTTGAGGTAGTAGGTCACGAGCACGTGTTTCGCGTCGAGGACGACGGACCAAGGGTAGCCGAGGTCGGTCGTGCCGCCGTCGTCGCGGAGCACGATTTCGGGGGCGGTGGCGAAATCGGTGCACTCGGCGTTGAGGACGCGGGCGCGGATGCCGAACGGTTTGTGGCGGTAGCCGTAGACGAGGAGCACGCGCTGGTCGGGCAGGCGCAGGGCGTGCAGTGGGTGGCCTTTCCAGCCCATGTCCTGCCACGGTTGGAAGGTCTTCCCGCCGTCGGTCGAGCGCGCGAGGCAGGCGTGGTCGTCGAAGTTGGCCGTGCGCATGAACGCCACGAGGTCGCCCTTCGGGGTCTCGTAGATCGAGGTTTCGTTGAAGGTCACCTTGTCGTCCACGCCGACCGGCGCGGAATAATGCCAGCTTGCTCCGCGGTCGTCGGAGACGAGCAGGTGGGTGGAGGTCTTGCGCGGGGCGGTGCGGTCGTTGGCGGCGACGGCCCAGAAGAGCCGGCCGCTCGCGCCTTCGATCAACGCGCCGCGGTTGTAGGCGGGCAGCGGCTGGCCGTAGGGATCGAGGTTCACCTCGGGGGCAATGTGCGGCGGATAGGTGGGCCCCTGCCACGAGCGGCCACCATCGGCGGAGCGCACGAGGTAGCCGCCGAGGAAATGCACGCCGGGCTTGCTCTGGAAATTCGGCAGCGGCCGGCTCGCCGAGCCCTCGGCGTTGAGAAACATCCAGCCGTAGCTCGCGCAGAGCAGCGTGCCATCGCGGAGCTGGAGAAGACACGGGTCCTGCGAGCCGCCCAAGGCGTGCGCGTAGATGAGGTCGGGCTGGCTGGACCACGTCGCGCCGGTGTCGCGCGAGCGGACGAGCACGAGCTGGCTGGTGGGATCGACGTGGGACTCGCCTTTTTCGCCGAGGGCGCGACGCGAAGGCGCGCGGCGAAACGCCACGAGCAGCTCGCCGTCGGGGCGCTGCACCACGGAGGGAAACGCGGCGTAGAAGGTTGGGTCGCGGTAGATGACGAGGTCGCGGACCTTGCGGAGTGCGGGCGCGGCCTCCAGCGAGGCCACCGAAAAAGCGAGCGAGCCTGCAAGCACGAGGAGGGTTGGGCGTATCATAACGGTGAGGAATCCAGATTTGCCACAGAGGGCACAGAGTTTCGGTCCGAGTTCACCGAGGGTTTGTCCGTCTCCGTGAACGCTTGCTGCGCTCTGTGCGCCCTGGGTCGAAAGAATCTTTTTGCTCAGCCGCGCCCGTAACCACCTCAATGCGGCACGGGGGCCGCAGCCCCGACGCCGACCTTGGCGACCTTCGGCGGGTGGAAGAACAGCGCGAGCGCGATGGCCGCACCCGACGCGGCGAGCATCGGCACCATGAAGAGGCCCTTGAAGTCCACCACATTGGCCTTCGTATAGACTTCCTGCATGAGCCACGGGCAGATCGAGAAGGCCAGCAACGCGCCGACGCCGAGGATCTGAAGGTTGAAGAGGCCTTGCGCGCTGGAGCGGATGTCCTTCGGGAAATACGCGTCGACGAAGATGTAAACGGTCGCGAAGAAGAACGCGTAGCAGATGCCGTGCAGCACCTGGATGAGGATGATCGCCGTCGCGCTCTCCGGCATGAAGGCATAGACCGCAAACCGGGCCGCGTGGCCGAGGATGCCGACGATCATCGTGGTGCGCCAACCGAACTTCTTCAGCGTCGCGCCGAGGATGAACATGGTGCCAATCTCCGCGACCTGGCCGATGCTCATGATCGGCGCGATCCAGTTGGGCGCGATGCCGACGCCGCCCGCCGCCACCGGCGTGCCGAGGAAGACGCCGGTCCAGCTGAAGTAGCAGTTGTGGACAAAGGAATCGACGAGCGTGACCAGCCACAGCACGAGGACAAAGGGGTGCTTGAGCAGCTTGAGCGCCTCGACCCAGGCGAGCGAACCGCCGGCCGCCGCCGCGGGTTTTGCCGCGGTGCGCGGCAGCGTGAGCGCAAACGCGGCGAGCGCGAGCGACGCGATGCCGGCCACGATGAACGTCCACTTGGTCGCGGCCTTGGCCGCATCGCCTGAGAGCGGGTTGGCGAGGGCGGCGCCGAGCCAGTCCACGAAGCCCGAGGTCTTCGCGGCGGCGACGGCGTCCCAGTTGACGAAGATGAAGGTGAACGGCCACGCTGCGAGAATCCACCCGACCGTGCCGCCCATGCGCACGAGGCCGAACTCGTTCTCCGGGTCCTTCATGTTGGCGAACGCGATCGAATTGGTGATCGAGATCGTCGGCACGTAGAGCAGGCAGTGCACGAGCATCAGGAGGAAGAACGGCATGAACTCCTTGGTGAAACCGCAGCCGAGGATCGCGAGGCCGCCCACGAGGTGGGAGAAGGCGAGGAATTTCTCGGGGTTGAACCGCCGGTCCGCCCACTGGTTGCTGAAAAACATGCCGATGATCGACGCGACGGGAAACGCGTTGAGGATGAGCGACTGCTGCGTGGGCGTGAACCCGAGGCTCGGCAGGTAGCCGAAGATCAGCGGCAGCCACGCGCCCCAGATGAAAAACTGGAGCGCCATCATCGTGAAGAGCGAGCCGCGGGGCGTGGAGGTGGGGTGGGTCATGAGGGTTGAGGCGAGGGGACGGGAAACAAAATCTTTGAACCACTAATGGACACTAATGAACACTAATCTCGATCGAATCGACAGAGGTGCCCGCGTAGAGCGCGAATGAGCGCGAAGACCTGCTTCGATGCGCGCCTATTCGCGTGATTCGCGGGCACGGGTCAGGGTTTCCAGACTCCGCGTGCGACGGCGGGCACGAATTTCTCCAGGCCCTTGGGCCGGAACGGCAGGGTGCGGCCCTGCTCGGCGCTCATGTAGGCGGTCATCAGCAGCTCCACGACCTCAAGGCCGTCGTCAAACGTGAGATCGGGCTGCTTGCCCGCGAGGAAGCACTGCACGAAGTGGCGGTTCTCGGCTTCGTAGCCGTATTCCGCGGCCTCGTTGCCGACGATGGGCATGAGGCCCTGCTCGGCGTTTTGCTTTTCGACGAGGTCCTCGCCCGCCTTGCCGGTGATGCGGCGGCTGAGGAAGAGCTGCGAGCCGGTGTTCAGCGAATTGTGGGCGAACGAATACTCCGGTCCGAGCAGCTCCGCGGAGAGCCGCAGGCCCGCACCGACAAAGCTCCACGAGGTCGTGACCTCGCCGATGAGCGGGCGGCCCGCCTCATCGACATACTCGATTGTCGCGCGGGCGAAGTCCTCGGAGGGCCGCTTCGCGTAGTCCACCGCGGGGCCCATCGTGCGCTTGAGCATCTTCACGTATTCCGGGCGCGACCATTTGAGCGAGTGGATATGTCCGGTGACCTTCACGGGCCGGATGCTCGCGCGCGGTTTTTTCGGATCGCTGAGCAAAAAGCGCACGACCTCCACGCTGTGGCACATCATGTCGTTGAGCACGCCGCCGCCCTGCTGCTCGCCCTGCCAGAACCACGGCATGTGCGGCCCGCTGTGCTCTTCGGCCGCGCGCGCGAGGTAGGGGCGCCCGGCAATCGCGGCCCCGCGCGCCCAGGCGAGCGCGCGGCCCTTCATCAGCCCCGGCGTGAACAACTGATCCTCGAGGTAGCCGTGCAGCACGCCCGCGCGCTTGATGAGCGCCACGCAACGCCGCGCCTCGGCGACATTGCGGGCGAGGGGCTTTTCGCAGGCGATGCCCTTGAGCGTGCCTTGGCCCGCCTCAAGCGCGGCGACGATCTCCTCGAGATTCTCGACGCGCTTGTGGTTGGGCCCGCAAATCCACAGCGCATCGATCGCCGGATCGGCGACCATCTCGGTGATCGACTTGTAGGCGTGGGCCTGGCCGACGCCGAGCGAGCGGGCGTAGGCGGCGGCCTCGGCGGCGTTCTTAGGATTGGGGCTCCAGATGCCGAGGATGTCCGAGTCGCGCACCGCGAGCCACGACTGGATGTGGAACTTGGTGATGAAACCGCTGCCGATGAAACCGACGCCGAGACGTTTGGGGGTGGCCATAGGGAAAGGTGGGGTGCGCGATGAAGGACAGGTGCGCGACTGGGTGGAATACCAAAATCAGACTGAAGCCGCCGGGGGCTTGGTCACTTCCCGCCCCGCGATCCGCCACAGCGCATAGGAGGCGATCATGGTGGCGAGGAAGGTCACGAGCGCCGTCTGCCACGAATCGTCGGCGGCGACCGAATAGATCACGGCGACGACGAAGTTGGGCAGGAGCGTGGCGGTGAAGATGCGCATCACGGGCACGCCCATCGCGGCGGCGGCGATGACCGAGGTCTCGGCGAGCACGGGCACGCTGCGGAGGCAGGCGAGCGTGATCCACAGGCGGCGTTGCAGGGCTTCGCGCAAGCGGGTGAGTTCGGCATCCGGGATGAATTTGGGCGCGAGCCGGCCCACGGCGAAGCGTCCCAGCCACGCGGCGGTGAGCACGCCCGCGCTCATGCCCAGCGTGCCGCCCAAGATGCCGGCGAGCCAGCCGGCCTTGGCGGCGAGAAACAGGATCACGAGGCTCGACGGGATCGGCGCCACCGAGTCGGCCGCGAGCAGCACGACCGCGATGGCGATGAGGGCGCCGGTCTGTTGCTCGCGCGATTTCAGCAGCGGCAGCACGAACTCCTCGCCCCAGATCGCGAAGGGGAGGCACACGAGCGTCATCACGAAGAGGATGAAGAGCGTCGTGCGCACGACGGTGGGGGAAGGCATTTTCATTCGAGAGGGTTCCGAGACCCCGCAGCGTGCCGCGGTTTGGTTGCGACGAGGCGGGTGAGAGATTTTTCGGGGAGCGCCTGCGTCCCGCAGGCTGTCCTCGGCGTCTCGCCGAGGGCTTCGGAGATGTCGGCGGGACACCGACACCCGCACCCGAGACGGGTGCGCTCCCCCAGCCCAAGCGAAGCCACCGGTTGCATGGGTTTGATCGTTTACTCCTGTTTCCTCCCCGTCAGGCGCGCGACCATCTTGATCGCATAGAGGTAGGCGCGTTCGCGGACGACCATCGGATCGCCGGCGGCGCCTTCGATACCGAGGTCGGAGATGTCCGTGATGACCATGCCCGCCTCGGGGTTTTGCGCGATGTAGGTGAGGATCTTGATCAGTTTCTCGCGCGGGTAGGTGTCGATGAGGTGGTTGTAAACGACGCGCGGGAGGTAGCGCTCGACCGGCATCTGAATCGCGTCGGGCACGGCGGCGATGTAGAGGAGGTTGCGCACGCAGCGGAGATCGTCGCCGTCGGTGCCGGGCGGCCAGGTGGCGATTTTGTTTCGCACGCCATCGACCTCCTCCTTCATGAAATCCTCGGGTTCCTCGTCGGGCGCGGCGAAAGGGGAAACGATGCCGTTGTCGGGCGGCACCTGGTAGTCGAGGGCCTCGGCATCGGCGAGGGTGAGCTTGGCCCACGGTGGCTCCGGCGGAGCGGGCGGTGGCGGCGTGAGCGGGCGGGCGGGAGCGGGAGTCGGAAGGGGCGTCGGCGCGACTGCGACCGGCGGCGTGGGGGCAGGCGTCGGCGCGGGGGCGGATGGGCTCGCGGGTTTCGCCGCGGGCGGCGGGATTTCCTTGTCCACGGGGACCGCGATGCGGCCGCGCCATTCGGCGAGCAGGCCGACGGCGACCCACGCGGCGAGCGCGAGGAGCAGCCAGGCTTTGCCGCGCAGAGCGGAGAAGCGCTGCTGCGCGTCCCAGCGGAAGAGCCGCGCGCCGGCGAGGCAGCCGGCGAAGCCGACCAGCGCCAGCGCGAGCAGGCTGAAGCGCGCGCCCGCGAGGCCCTGGCCGGTGAAGGCGCCCTGGATCGCCTCGACGGCGTAGCGCCCGGGGAAAAACGCCGAGACGTGCTGCGCCCACAGCGGCAGCGCCGCGAGCTGCACGGCCACGCCGCCGATGATCAGCATCGGGAGGAAAATGCATTGCCCCAACGCCTGCACGGCGGGGACGTTGTCGGCCAGCGCCGCGATCACGAGGCCGAGGCCGATGAAGGCGAACGACACGGCGGTAAACGCGACCAGCAGGCTCAGCGGGTGCGCGGGCAGCGTCATCCCGATCGCGAGCGCGAGGCCGAGCTGCAGCAGGCCGGCGGTGAGGATGATGAGGTAGCGCGCGATCACCGTGCTGGCGACAAAGGCCCATGTCGGCACAGGCGAGAGCTTGTAGCGCCGCCACACGCCGCGCTCGCGCTCGCTCACGAGCGTCGTCGGCAGTCCAAAGCACGCGCCGCCGAGCGCGGCCACCGTGAGCAGCTCGCCCATGTGGCGGAGCAGCGGGATTTTCTCGTGCCGGTAGAGCACCCAGAACGCCACGAGGAAGATCAGCGGGAACAGGTAGCCGTAGAGCAGCGCCATCTTGTTCCGGAAATGGAGCCGGAGCGACACGCCGAGGTGGGCGAGGAGGGCGTTCATGGGCGCGGGCCTTCGTCGTAGCGGCGGGCGTCCCGGCCCGCCGTGGTTTGGCGATCGCCCCGGATCCTGAACCGGCGGGGAGGGACGCCCGCCGCTACGCAAACGCCGAAGTG
>JAUYAK010000064.1 GCA_030693515.1 Opitutaceae bacterium | reverse complement strand
TACCTACACGCTGTGGAATTTCGGCATGCGCTATCGTCTGTCTGGCGGCAACAGCCGCTTCGACCAAACTTTCGCCGTTAACGTGAACAACGTGTTCGATCTCGAGTATCTGCGCGCGAACAAGATTCCCGGTGACGGTCGCGGCGTATTCTTCACCTACACGCTGGGCCGCAGCAGCGGCAAACGCTGAGTTCGCCAGCGGCGGGATGAAACTCATCTTCTTCCGGCGGTTTGAAACCCATGGTTTCTTCGGTGGGTTTTCTTCAGACGCTTCATCCAGAAAAGGTTTTCTTCGGTTGGATGGATTTTCTTCCCTCGTGAACCGAGTGGATGTGGCCACCGGCGGGTTTGTCGGCGAGTGCGACGGGACGAAGAGTCGGCGGCATGCACCCCGAAGGGCGACGCAAATGCCGCCATTGCAAAGCGTTCTTCATCCCTGATCCGCGGAATCGCTTCCACCAGCGGTATTGCGGCCAGCCGGCGTGTCGCCGGGCGAGCAAGGCGGCGAGCCAGCGCAAATGGGAGATCCGGCCCGAGAATCGCGATTACTATTGCGGGTCGGAAAAGGCGACGAAGGTGCGCGCCTGGCAGGCGGCCAATCCGGGCTATTGGAAAAAGCGAAGGAATCAACCGACGGTCTTACCAGAAGTCTTGCCGGCGCAAACCACGCCCGTGGAGCAAGATCCAGTGCAAGACGGCCGAGCTGTCTTACCAGAGTTCTGGCATGGGCAACCTCCCCTCCTGATTGGGTTTATCGCGCAAATGACGGGGTGTGTCTTACCAGAGGACATCGCGGTCGTGGCGAATCGCCTGATAGCTCGCGGGCAGGCCCTGATGGGCCGCCCTCCCGAAAAAAACCATGATCGAAAAACATCTTCTCTGTCCGGAACGCGTGCGGCGGGTGCCGCCGCATTTTAGCTGGGTCGACCACCGCTTGGTGCGTGACCATCATCTGCGCCGGGCCGGCGCGAAAGCGTGGGCCCTCTACCTCGTGCTCGTGACGGTGGGAGACGAACACGGCCTGAGCTATTACTCGGACGCCACGCTCGGCCGGTTGCTGTCGTTGTCCGCCGACGAAGTCGTCGCAGCACGCGGGCAACTCCTCGCCGCGGGGCTGCTCGCGCATGAAGCGCCGCTCTACCAGGTGCTCGCGCTGGAGGCCCCGGCGGGGCGGGAGGGACCGCGATGATCGACTACCAAACCTTTTGCCAAATCCGCCAGCTCCGGGACGAAGCGCAGCTGACGATCACCCAGATCGCCGACCAACTCGGACTGCACTGGCAGACGGCGAGCACGTGGGCCAAGCGGCCGCGCTATGAGCGACGCAAATCGGCCGCCGCCCGGCGCCGGGTGAGCAAGCTCGATGCCTTCAAGCCCGCGATCCAGCGGCTCCTGGCGACGCACGCCTACAGCGGGGCCCAGCTCTTCGCCCGGCTGCGGGAGCAAGGTTACGACGGACGTTACACGATCCTCAAAACCTATGTGCGCTCGGTGCGACCGCCGCGCGCGGCGGCGTTCCTCACGCTGCACTTTGCACCCGGCCAGTGCGCGCAAGTCGATTGGGGCTCGTGGGGCAGTATCCGCGTGGGCAACACGCGCCGGCGCTTGAGCTTTTTCGCGCTGGTGCTCTGCCACAGCCGGCAGCTCTACGTGGAGTTTACCCTCGGGCAGAGCCAGGAGCAGTGGCTCGCCTGCCACGAGCACGCCTTCGAATACCTCGGGGGCGTCCCCGCGCAAATCATGGTGGACAACTGCAAGACCGCGGTGCTCGCGCGTCCGGCCGGGGCGGCGCCCGTGTTCAACCCCACCTATGTCGATTTTGCCCGGCACTACGGCTTCACAATCAAGGCCTGTGCGCCGCGGCGGCCCCAGCAAAAAGGCCGGATCGAAAACGGCGTCGGCTATATCAAGAAAAACTTCCTCGCCGGCTTGGAGTTGACGGACTTTGCGCCGCTGGGTCCGGCGGCGCGGGTCTGGTTGGACACGGTGGCCAACGTGCGGCTGCACGGCGAGACGCAACGCCGGCCAGTCGATCTGCTCCGGGAAGAAAAGCCGCACTTGCGACCGTTGCCCGCCGCGCCCTACGACGCGGCGCTCGTGCGGCCGGTGCGGGCGACGAACCGCTGCCGGGTCGTGATCGAGACGAACCGCTACTCAGTGCCGCCCGCCCAGGCCGGCCAGTTGCTCACGCTCAAACTTTACGCCGAGCGGCTGCGGCTCTTCGCCGGCGAGCGGCTGGTGGCCGAGCATCGGCGCAGCTACGAAAAACGCCAGGACGTGGAGCAACCCGACCACGTGCAGACGCTGCTGCACGAGCGCAGCGAGGCGCGGCACCAACGGCTGCTCCTCGCCTTCCTCGCGCTCTCGGTCCACGCCCCGGCGTATCATGAGCAGCTCGCGGAACGGCGGCTCAACCTGCGCCACCACGTGCAAAAAATCGTGGCCCTCGCCGAGATCTACGGAGCGGCCGCCATCGGTCGCGCCCTCGACGACGCGCACGCCCTCGGCGCCTACAGTTGCGAGTATATCGCCAACCTCGTGGAGCAGCGCCAGCGCCTAGCCCCGGAACCCGGGGCCCTGCACCTGACCCGCGCGAGCGACCTGCTCGAACTCGAACTGCCCCCGCCCGATCTGTCGCCCTATCACCCGAACCCATGAATCCCGTTTTACAGGAACACCTCGCCTATCTGAAACTCGCGGACATCGCAGCCCAGTGCGAACCGCTCGCCGCCGAGGCCGCCGCCAAAGGCTGGACTCACGTCGACTATCTGCGGCGTTTACTGGAGGGAGAATGCCGGGCCCGCCAGCAACGCGCCATCGAACGCCGGGTGCGCGACGCACGCTTCCCCGTGATTAAAACCTTGGACGCCTTCCGCTGGGACTGGCCGAAGAAGATCAACGAACTGCAGGTCAAAAATCTCCTCCGGCTCTCGTTCGTCGAAAAGAAGACCAACGTCATTTTGATGGGCGGCGTCGGCCTCGGCAAAAGTCACGTCGCCAGCGCCCTCGGTTACGAAGCGTGCCAGCGCGGCCACTCCGTCCGCTTCACGACGGCCGTCGATGCGCTCAACAACCTGGTCGCCGCCCAGGCGGCGCAACGGCTCAAAGCCGAGTTGAAACGCTATCTGACGCCGGCAGTCCTCGTCCTTGATGAACTCGGTTACCTCCCGCTGGACAAGACCGGCGCCGACCTGCTCTTCCAGG
>JAUYAK010000047.1 GCA_030693515.1 Opitutaceae bacterium | reverse complement strand
TTCGTGTTGGCGCGGCGGCCGGACCATGCGAACGCGCTCAACGGGTCGGCGGTGGTGTTTGCGATGCAGAACCGTCCGGCGGAGGCGAAGGCGCGGCTCGAGCAGTCGCTGCGTGTCGCGCCGAACAATGCGAGCGCGCATGCGAATCTGGGGAATGTGTGCTCGATGCTGGGGTTGCGCGACGAGGCGTTGCGGCACTATCGGCGGGCGGTGGAACTGAATCCAAAAGATACGCACACGCAGAAGATGGTGGAGGCGCTGCTGAAGGCGCAGGGCGGGCGGTGAGGACGGGGGATTTTACAGGAGGAAAGAGAGGGAACGGAGCGCAGGCCGGGGAGTGGATTTTGAACAGAAGGGAACCAAGGTAACGAAGAGCGTGCGGTTGGTCGGGGGCGTTTCTCGGTTGCCTCCGTTTTCTTCTGTAATGCGCTTTTGGTTTTGCGGCATGCGAGAAAGCGCGGGCTGGACGGCGGGGCGGGGGTCGTGAGAATCGCGGCCATGACCCCCGAGGCGGCCCAATCACGGATCAACGAACTGCGCGTCCAGGTCGCGCATCACGACGAGCTCTACTACCGGAAAGCGCAGCCGGAGGTGACGGATTTTGCCTATGACGGACTGAAGCGGGAGCTGGCGGAGCTGGAGGAAAAATTTCCGCAGTTTGCGAGTGCGGATTCGCCGACGCAGCGGGTGGGCGATGACCGGGCGCAGGGTTTTGTCGAAGTCGCGCACCGGCAGAAAATGCTGAGTCTCGACAACACCTACAACGAGGCGGAGGTGCGGGCGTTTCACACGCGGTTGGCGAAACTTTTGGAGGTGGAGGAACTGCGCTACACGGTGGAGCCGAAGATCGACGGGCTGGCGGTGAGCCTCACCTACGAGGATGGAAAACTTGTGCGCGCGGTGACGCGCGGGAAGGGCGACCGCGGCGACGATGTGACGGCGAATGTGCGGACGATCCGCTCGCTGCCGCACACGTTGCGCGGGGCGGCACCGAAGATCGTGGAGATCCGCGGGGAAATTTATCTGACAGCGGCGGAGTTTGAGCGGATCAACGCGGAGCGGGCGGCGGAGGGCGAGGCGCTCTACGCGAACCCGCGCAATCTCGCGGCGGGCACGATCAAGCAGCTCGACTCGGCGGAGGTGGCGAAACGGAAACTCGAAATCGTGCTCTACAGTCTCGGCTATTGTGAGCCGGAGGTGGTGCGCACGCAGACGGAGTTGAAAGAAAAGCTGGAGGCGTGGGGATTGCCGGTGGTGGAGAAGATTTGGCCGGTGACGGGGATCGATGCGGCGTGGGCGGCGATTGGAGAACTGGATACGCTGCGGCGGATTTTTGCGTATGGCACGGATGGCGCGGTGGTGAAGCTCGACGACATGGGGCAGCAGCGTTCGGCGGGGGCGACGGACAAGGCGCCGCGCTGGGCGGTGGCGTATAAGTTTAAACCGGACACGGCGCGCACGCGGGTGAAGGCGATCACGATCCAGGTGGGCAAGACGGGCATCCTGAGTCCGGTGGCGGAGTTGGAGCCGGTGTTTCTCGCGGGCAGCACGGTGCGGCGGGCGACGCTGCACAACGAAGATGAGATCCGGCGGAAAGACATCCGGGTGGGCGATCTCGTGGAGATCGAGAAGGCGGGCGAGGTGATCCCGGCGGTGTTGAAATCGTTTCCCGAAGAACGCGTGGTGGGCGCGCCAGAGTTCGATCTCGCGGCGGCGGTGGGTGGGAAGTGTCCGGTGTGCGGCGGGAAAATCGCGCGGCTGGAGGTGGCGGCCGAGGAGGCGCAGGGCGTGGCGTGGAAGTGTCAGAACTACGACTGCCGCGCGCAGCGGGCGGGGCGGCTCGGATTTTTCTGCAGCCGGCGGGCGCTGGCGATCGACGGATTGGGCGAAGTCGTGGCGGCGAAGTTGGTGGAGTTGGAATTGGTGAAGGAACCGCCGGATGTTTACGACGTGCCGGTGGAGACGCTGGCGACGCTGAATCTGGGGACGACGGAGGAGCCGCGGATTTTCGGCGAGAAGAACGCGACGAAGATCGTGGCGGCGCGCGAGGCGGCGAAGGCGTTGCCGTTGGAGAAGTGGCTCTACGCGCTGAGCGTGCCCGATGTGGGCGAGAGCACTGCGCGCGAGCTGGGACGGCGGCACCGGAGTTTCGCGGAGCTGGCGGATTCGGCGCTGCTCCGAAACGTGTTGAAGAAGGCGGAGCTGCTGGAGCGGCGTGAACTGGAGGCGCCGGCGTCACGGAAGAACCCGCCGAAGTCGGAGGAGGACAAGGCGCGGCGGAAGGAATTGTGCGCGCAACTCGACGCGGAGATTGCGGCGCTGGATGCGGGACCGCTCGCGGGCGTCCCGGCGGACATCGGGCCGGCGGTGGCGGCGAGCGCGTTGGAATTTTTTGCGAGTGCGCCGGGTCAGCGGTTGCTGGCGAAGCTGCGCGCGCTCGGGATCGATCCGCAGGGAACGGTCGTGGCGGCAGGAGCGTTCACCGGAAAGACGTTTGTGCTGACGGGGACGCTGCCGACGTTGAAGCGCGAGGAGGCGGAGCAAAAAATCCTCGCGGCGGGCGGCAAGGTGAGCGGCAGTGTGAGCAAGAAGACGAGCTTCGTGCTCGCGGGGGCGGAGGCCGGCTCGAAGTTGGAAAAGGCGCAGGCGCTGGGCGTGCCGGTGATCGACGAGGCGGAGTTTTTGCGGATGGTGGGCTGAGGCGGACGAACGGCGGGCAGGCGTTGGCGCTGCGGAGGGCGAGTGCCGTTAGATAAAAACGGCGGGCAGGGACGCCCGCCGCTACTCGATCAGAAGCCGCGTTTTTGGAGCTGGGCGCTGAGCTCCTGCATGAAGGCTTGGGCGTCGGCGGGGGAGGGGCGATAGCCGGGCTGGCTGATCTCGGTGAAGCCGGGGCGATACTGTTGGTCGATGACCCATTTGCCGGTCACGCCGTCGCTGAAGGTGACGGTGCCGGCGGCGAGGGCGCCGGGGATGAGGGTCACTTTGTCGACCGTGACGGTGACAGTGCTGTCGCCGACGGGGAGTTCTTCGAGTTCGTCTTCGGGGGGAAGGGCGTCGGGATCGTCGGCGAGTTCTGCTTCGGCGTCGGCAGCGGCGGCGGGGAGGTTTTCGGCTTTTTCGAGGGGGCTCTTTTTCGCCGCGGGTTTCTCAGCGGCGGGTTTAGCGACGGGGGGCGGGGTCTTGCTGACGTCGCTGGTGTCCACTTTCGGGGCCGGGTCTTTGAGCTCGAGGTTGAGATCGTCGACGAGGAAGCGGACGTCGCGGTAGGTCATCGAGACTTTGAACTGTTCGATGATTTTTTTCTGCACCGCGGAGAGGTTGTCGCCGGCGGCGACCCAAGTGGAAACGGCGGCTTTTTGTTCGGGCGTGAGGGACATGGGAGTGGAAGGCTACGAGCTGAGAGCGAAGAGTCTAGAGCAAGAACGAGAGAATGCCACGGTGAGCAGGAATGACGAAGCCGCGTCGGGTTTGGACGCGGCTGGCAGAGTGACGACGGGCGGTGCAGGGCGCTTACGTGGTGTGAATCGCTGGTTTCATCGGTGGGATGGTGCGCCCCTTCAGGGCTCAGACGCTCTCCGGAATATTTCCCAGGGCGTTGCCCCATAAGCGCTAACTTAAAAGGTTTTCGATGCGTGGCCGACGGTTTCTTCGGCGCTCGGCCAGATCGAGCTGAATGGTTGCCCAGTTTTCCAAGCAAGCTGCGATGGACAACGCTGGCCACAGTGCGGATTCGATCAAGCGCAGCAGGAATTTCGTCTCGCGCCACAAGCTACGCGGCCGTTTCTGGTTCGCCCCACCGCACGCCCCAGGGGGAAAAGGCCAGCGCGTAACGCTGCATTTTTTCGGTGAGCAGCGCGACCAGCAGTTTCCCATATAACCAAGCCCGGCTGGAACGTGGATCGGATTTGGGCAGGTGCCCGAAGCCGGCCAGCGATTTGAGCCGCTTGAACGCCAGCTCGATTTGCCAGCGCACTCGATACCACTCCAAAACCTGCGCGTCGGTCAGCAGCGCGGGCGGCACGGTGGTGAGCACCATGACCCACTGGGTGTATTCCACGGTTTCGGGACGCAGTGTTTCCCCGTTTTTTTGGGCCCGCCGCCGCACCTTGCGTTCGCTCGCGACGACCGCCTCGGGACTTTTGCGCACCGCGCACAGGCGCACTGCCACGCGCCGCCCGGCGTCGACCCGCACATAGGCCGTGCGACTGTCGAGCGCCCCGGGTTGGGTCAACTCACGCAACCACTGCAACACGTCCACGGGCGTGCCCGCCTCGTCTTCGAGCGGCAGATTTTGGGCATTGTGCCGCACGATGCAGTAGCCGCCTTTGCGCTCCACATGTCCGAGCCCGGCGGCGTGCGCGTAACCGCGATCGGCGATCAGGCAATCCTTGGGGCGCACCGGAAAGTGGCGCAGCGATTCGCCGGTGCCTGCACCGTCGCTGCCGGTCACGTGAAAATAATCGCAGCTCCACTGCGGCACCTGGAGGCTGAAGTGCATCCGCCACTGGCTGCCGGTCTGGCCCGGCTCTTTGACGTGCGTGCCGTCGATGAGCCGCATGCGCAAGGCCGGCGCACTGGGCAGCGCCAGTTCGCTGTCACGCAGCACACCGACGCATAGGGCCTGCAGCCAGCGCTCGGACTGCCGCAGCTTTTTCAGCAGGGCGACATCGGACAGCGCGAGCCACCCGGCCGCCTTTGCCACCACGACGGTGTCCCGCAACGAACATCCGAGGGCCACGTGCAAAAGCAAGGCGCGCAACAACTGGTCTTCCGCCGCGAAGCCCCGCAAGCGCGTGATGGCTCCGGTCGTGCGCGCCAGTTCCTTCCAGTCGGCGGGCAGCAACCCGAGCAGAAACTCCCAATTCCGATCCGTCAGGGTGGTCGTCAGTTTCATCGCGAC